>JAMOAW010000027.1:0-75918 GCA_039908535.1 Magnetococcus sp. DMHC-6
AAAGCAAAAGCAAAAGCAAAAGCAAAAGCAAAAGCAAAAGCAAAAGCAAAAGCAAAAGCAAAAGCAAAAGCAAAAGCAAAAGCAAAACCCTGGGGGCAATCCCCCAGACCCCTTTTTTTATTTAATAATTTAAAAAAAGAGGCGATTAAATTTCCAACTTGCGATATTTTACCCGTTGTGGTCGATCGGCCAGCGCACCCAACCGCCGATGCCGATCGGCTTCATACTCTTGATAATTGCCCTCAAAAAAGACCACCCGTGACTCCCCTTCAAAGGCTAGAATATGGGTCACAATCCGATCCAAAAACCAACGATCATGGGAAACTACGACCGCACTTCCAGCAAAAGAGAGCAAAGCCTCTTCAAGGGCCAGTAAGGTTTCGACATCCAAGTCGTTGGTCGGTTCGTCCAATAAGAGTACATTGCCTGCGGATTTAACCACTTGGGCCAAATGGACCCGGTTGCGCTCGCCGCCAGAAAGAAATTTACCTTTCTTTTGTTGATCCGCTCCCTTAAAATTAAACCATGAAACATAAGCCCGTGATGGAATCTCCCGACCGCCTAACTCCAGAAGATCATTACCATCGGAAATAATCTCCCAAACGTTTTTTTCGGGATCTAAAAGCGAACGCCCTTGATCCACATAGGCCAAGCGTACCGTCTCGCCAAGTTGTAAGATGCCCCGATCTGGTTTTTCCTCTCCGGTCAACATGCGTAGAAAGGTGGTTTTTCCTGCTCCATTGCCACCGATCACCCCCATAATGCCCCCACGTGGCAAAATCAAAGAGAGATCGTCTATCAAAGCCCGCCCGTTATACCCCTTACCTAACCCCTTGGCTTCGATGACCACCTCCCCCAAACGGGGACCAGAGGGGATATACAAACTATTGGTCTCGCGTCGCTGCTCCCTGGATTGGGCCGCTAACTCCTCGTAAGCCTTTAAACGCGATTTGCTCTTGGCTTGTCTGGCCCGTGGCGAGGCGCGCACCCAATCCAATTCAGATCGTAGACGCCGTGCTAACGCTTCATCTTCTCGTTTTTCCTGTGCCAACCGGCTCTCTTTTTGTTCTAACCAAGAGGTATAATTGCCTTTCCAGGGGATTCCTTGTCCCCGATCCAACTCTAAAATCCAACCGGCGACATTATCCAGAAAATAACGGTCGTGGGTGACCGCCACGACTGTGCCTGGATAATCTTGAAGATAGCGTTCCAACCACCCCACCGACTCGGCATCTAAATGGTTGGTCGGCTCATCTAAAAGCAATAAATCAGGTGCCGATAACAACAATCGACACAACGCCACCCGGCGTTTTTCACCTCCAGAGAGACGCGTGACATCTGCCTCCCAGGGTGGCAAACGCAAGGCCTCGGCGGCAACTTCCAAACGTCGATCCAACTCCCATCCATCGGCGCGATCAATGGCCTCTTGGAGTTCGGCCTGCTCGTTCACCAAATCATCCATCTGTTGATCGGTCATTGGCTCGCTAAATTGGGCGGAGAGTGCTTCAAAACGGTTTAATAGTTCCCGAACCCCAGACACCCCCTCCTCTACATTGCCGCGCACATCTTTGCTGGGATCTAATTGCGGATCTTGGGATAAAAATCCTGCGCGCAGGCCTGGAGCTGGTTTGGCCTCGCCATTAAAATCATGGTCCAATCCAGCCATGATTTTTAGCAATGTGGATTTGCCGGCACCATTTAATCCCAGCACCCCAATTTTAGCGCCTGGTAAAAAGGCTAGGGTAATATTTTCCAAAATTACCCGTTTGGGCGGTACCACTTTGGTAACCCCCCGCATGGTAAAAACAAATTGCGGCTCACCCATTTAACTCAATCCTCGCAAAACAAAACTCAATAAACCTTGGCCAACCAATTCAGATGGCCCGCATCCCGACCATGCACCACATCAAAAAAACGTTTTTGAATCTCTTTGGTGATCTCTCCGGCCCGACCACACCCAATTGAGCGGCCATCCAACTCACGAATGGGCGTTACCTCCGCCGCTGTGCCTGTAAAAAAAGCTTCGTCGGCAATTAAAATTTCGTCCCGTGGGAAACGTTGCTCTAATACATCAAGCCCCATTTCTGCTGCCAATATCTTGACAGTGTCACGGGTAATCCCATTCAAAGCCGAGTCCAAAGGTGGCGTTTTTAACAATCCTTTTTTTATGATAAAAATATTTTCACCTGGACCTTCGGCCACATATCCTTCGGGATCCAGCAGCAACGCCTCATCAAAGCCACTGGCCTTGGCCTCTGTTTTGGCCAAAATGGAGTTGGGATAGTTGCCAACCGCTTTGGCGCGACTCATGATGGTATTGGGATGATGGCGGGTATAAGAAGAAGTCTTGATCCGAATCCCATTTGCCAATCCCTCCTCACCTAAATAGGTACCCCACTCCCAAGCGGCCACCGTGGCATGAACCTGACACGGTGTTGGATCTAACCCCATGCTTTCTGCACCAAAAAAGACCAAGGGCCGAATATAGCAGGTGCGAAATCCATTGGCTCGCACCACGGACAAACAGACCTCCATGATCTCTTGGACTGTAAATGGAATCTTCATTCCTAAAATATGCGCCGAATCAAACAGCCGGTCGATATGCTCTTGAAGCCGAAAAATCGCCGGTCCCTGTTGGGCTTCATAACAACGAATCCCCTCAAAAACACCATATCCATAGTGAAGGGTGTGGGTGAGAACATGAACCTTGGCCTCACGCCAAGGCACCAAATTTCCATCCAACCAAATCTTCCCGTCCCTATCCCACATATTATTACTCACTGCCGATTCCCCATATTGATCGATTGTTAACAGAGCCAAAACACCACCAAAATATACACAATCTGGATATTCCCCGGCCAGGATTGTTTTTTCTTTCAGAGAGCGTTCAACGCCAAAAAAATATAATTTGTCAAAAAAATCAAAAAAAACAATATATTAAAATCAGATTTTTCGTTTTTATTTATGGCTCTAAAAATGCATAAATTTATACAGATAGGACACTAAAAGTAAACTAAAAACCCAAAAGACCTCTTTATCCATAAGTGAGAAAACCAATGTATCCATCTATAATGGCAAAAGGAAATAAAAAATCGGATCCTTCTCTCTCAAATAGCACCGCCTATTCGGCGGGTGTGGATAACCTCCCTAGAATAGCATCCAGAGAAGAGACACAGCAACACTTACATCAACTCATTCAAGAAGCGAAGATGGAACGGTTGGAGTGTGCCTTGCCCATGATCGAATCTTTAAACAAAGCCCTTACTTTAGAGTACACCGCCAATGGGGCTCCTCCCGGTACCCTCACGGTAGAGGGGTGGTTTTCCCTGCTTAATCGATGGGAGAGACAAATTTTGACTCTTACGCCACGACAGCTCCAGTATACCAAAGAATTTTTTCAGGATTTGCTGCCACGATTCGAAAAGCTCGACTCCCCACTCACCTCTATTTTAGGGCAGTTGGCTTTGATACTGGCAACCCAAAAAAGTACAAAACCCCGGGTCTCTGGCTAGAAAAAAAATATTCTAAGCGTAACTGGCGTTCTTTTGTTCCAATTCCTGGTTTCCTCTTACATCTTAGAGTAACATTATGCGATCTACAACGTAATCCATAATGCCAAACATGGTGTGAGGTGGAAAAAAGGTCAAAGAACATTATTGCTGAAAGGGCAAGACACCACAAATCTCCCTTGGCTGCCTCATTAAAGTCGAATTTATTCACCTCAGAATCGGCACGAACGTTTCAGCCGAACTCTCGACTTTTTTTTTCAGCCCCCAGTCATGGTCCAGTGTGGCAAATCCTACGTACCTCTCTTGTACGCGGTGGAGGGGTTATTGTGCTTGGTGGGGAAGCGGGAGCTGGGAAAAGCCTTCTTTTGGTCCGCCTGCAGAGTATCCTCCCAAATAATAGGGACATGTCGCTTATTCCTGAACCAAAGGCAACCTCTGATGAATTTCTTGAACATCTTATTAAAGCCATCCAGCCCTCTTCCACTCCTCCACAAGAGGAGGGGGCGTATCAATTTTCAGAAGAAGAACTGTTCGATGCCCTACATCAACGGGCAAGACAGGGCCGCAAACTGCTCTTAGCCGTTGATCAAGCGGAATCCCTCACCCAAAATCAAATGGAACTCCTCAGTCTCGTGGTTAAATTTACCTATAGAGGAGAACGACCCATTCAAGTGTTTTTGACGGGGCGGTTTGAACCGACTGATTTTATGTCCAGTCTTTTTTTTCGCCCCTTAACCGGAAGCGTCGTTGGTTCTTGCAGCCTGACCCCTTTGACACAAGAGGAAACACTCCAGTATATTCAATTTTATCTCAGCAAAAGGTTGCCCAACCCGCCTAGCGTTACCTCTCGGGCCGCCCAGGCCGTCTATCGTCATAGCCTTGGGTTTCCTGGGGCCATTCATCCCGTGCTGCAGCACCTTTTGCCGGAATTAAAGGATCATACTCCTCGTTTTCTCACTTTGGGAGCGATTCAAAAAGTTTTAAAAAATTCTGAGACAGCAACCAGTTCAGAGCAAATTGATAAACCTGTTTTACCCAAAAAAACAAATTTTTTATTAAGTTTTGGCAAGCTTGGCTTTCATAAACTAGGTACTTTAAAAACTTTAAAACTCCCCGAGACTATTAAATCTTTTCAAATATCAAAAATATTTAATTTTCAAAGACAAATCAATAATGGTGAAAAAATAAATAAGGAAATTGATTTATTTAATTTACAACCAGAACTTCCTAAAGAAATATTAAATAAAATAAAAAAACAAAAGATACGAAATGAGTCAGGTAAGGCAAAAAAAAATATAGATCAAGACGAATTGAAACAGAAAGAACTTATCGAAATTATTGAAGAAAAATACAATGATGATTTAATGCAATCCGTTAAAACGGTTGCAATCGTACCAGAGATAGATAAACAAGAAGAGCCACAAAAATTAGAAAAACAAGAGAATCAAGATCATTGGACGGATGACCCTCACGATCTGTTGGAAGAGCAGAACGAATTGGAAAATCGGAACGAATTGTTGGAAGAACAAAACGAACTGGAGAATCAGAACGAATTGGAAAATCGGAACGAATTGTTGGAAGAACAAAACGAACTGGAGAATCAGAACGAATTGAAAAATCATAACGAATTTAGAGATCTTGATGACTTTGTAGATATGGAAAAATTAAAAGTCATGGAAGGGTTAGAAGAGTTTGGAGAGTTAAAAAAAGTACGTATTTTTCCTACTTCTTCGACACCATCGCCCATTTTTTTTCAAAAATGGCGGCAATATGTTCGTCCTTGGGTTTTGATTCTTGCCCTCGTGCCTATTGCTGGTCTCCTGATAGAAAAACTCACCGACTCGTCGACAACGACTGCACCGAATCACTCGGAAAATCAGGACGGAAAACCGGATGACTATTATATGCTTCAAACTTTTCCAAGCAACGTCCAGCAAACGGAATCCAATCCAAACGCAGCCCCACCTCCACAACCCGCAGTTAATCCCTCTTCGGTTGCATTGGTCAGTAATACGGTTAAACCCTCTGCGTTGCCTGATAAGTCCGTATTGAGCGAAGCTAATAAACTTAATATTTTACAAAGGCAGGAGTTTTTACCACTACCCTCTGCCCCGTTAAATATGCCATCTACCAAGCAACGACCCTTAGAGACGAAGCCAGTCGTTGAGCAACAGATGCACCAAGAGGATGAAGAGTCCCTTTTGACAGCCTTACAACAGGGTCAAATAAGCATTCCTATTCCGTCTGAAATTGCTCCGATGAAACCAGACCGTCAAACGGATATGACTCCCCCCGAACCGGTACATGCTCTTCCGATGAAATCGACGCTCCAAGCCGAGAACATTCCCCCCAAACCGGTGAATGCTCCCCAAATAAAACCGATGATTCAAGCCGAAGAGCCGTTTTTGCCCAAACCGGTGAATGCTCCCCAAATAAAACCGATGATTCAAGCCGAAGAGCAGCCTTTGCCCAAACCGGTGAAGGCCCCGCAAATAAAGCAGGTTATTCAAGCCGAAGAGCAGCCTTTGCCCAAACCGGTGAAGACCTCGCAAATAAAGTCGGTTATCCAAGCCGAAGAGCAGCCTGTGCCCAAACCGGTGAAGGTTCCACCCATGAAACCGGTGGTTACCGTTGAGGCCTCGCCTCGGACGCCCATAAAAACGGCTCCAAGCAAGCCAGTTATCCAACCCGTCACTTTGCAAAAATCGGAAAAGCTCAACCCGATCAAAGAGGTCATCCCGACATCTACTTCTAGCGAGGCAGATCTCAAACCTTTGTTTGCCACGGAGAAGACCCTTAGTTCCAAGGGGTTGCTTTATGTGGTACAGATTGGTTCTTATTTGAATCGCGCCAACGCCGAACAGGTGGCCAAAAAACTACTTGCCCGAGGTCTCTTTTCCTACGTTCATCTCTATCAATCCGACGACAAAAAAGAGTGGTTTTCTGCTCGACTCAATTTTCGTAACAAACAAGCCGCCGAACGCATGGCCGAAGAGATTAAACGTGCAGAAAATCTTCCTGTTCAGGTTATTCCTTTGAATTATGAGTAATTTTTTTCCTTTTTGGGGGGCAGAGAATTGCCTCCCAATACCTCCCTTTTTTTTTAAATTTTTCAAAAAAAGAGGGGGCCTGGGGGATTGGTACCACCACACTTAACCGTGGTCGTCTGTTCTTTGGTTTTGTTATTTTAAAAAAAAAAGGGGTCTGGGGGATTGCCCCCAGGGTTTTGCTTTTGACCTCGGTTTTGTTTCCTTCAAAAAGCAGGGGGATTGGGGGATGCAATCTCCAAGGTCTTGACTTTGCTTTTTGTTCAGGCACTCGTTCATCGTTCACATTTAAATGTGGTGGTACCGGGGGATTCATCTCCCAGGGTTTTGTTTTTTTTATCAGAAGGGTATCCTGTTCTCATCTTGCAAAGGCCAAAGCCAAGCTGCTCCCCGGACCCCAGAAGAATCACCGAATTGGGCAGGTAAGATAGGCGTTGTGACCGTATCGGAAAAGACATAGTGAGCAAGTAAAGGGGGAATATGGGTATATAAACGATCGATATGAGAGAGTCCCCCACCCAAAACGATGACATCGGGATCCACAATATTGATCACCGAAGCCAATGCTCTGGCCAAACGATTTTCATAACGTATGAGACATTGATTTGCCAGTATATCTCCCTGTTCAGCCCTGGCAACGATCTGTTTTGTCAGTTGAAGATGATCCCCCTGTTCGCCTAGAGAGCGGGCTAAAGCAGGTCCAGATAAAAAAGTTTCGATACATCCTCGTTGACCACAATAACAGGGTTCTCCAGGCCATTCATCCTTCTGTGGCCAGGGCAGTGGGTTGTGCCCCCACTCGCCAGCGATCCCTTGTCGGCCCGATAACAGTTGACCTTCGACCACCACTCCTGCGCCAACTCCTGTTCCCAAAATTACTCCAAAGACCACCCGATATCCCGCCCCGGCCCCATCTATAGCTTCGGAGAGGGCGAAACAATTGGCATCGTTGGCCAGACGCACGGGGCGTTTCAAGGCCTGGGCCAAATCTTTATCCAAAGGTTGACCGATCAAACAGACCGAATTGGCATTTTTGACCAGCCCAGAAGCGGCAGACAGGGTTCCTGGAATGCCAATTCCCACTGGGATCTCTTTGGCAACCTTAGCCTCTTGAGCGACCATCTCTACCAACTGGGCCACCGCCGTCACTGTTCCCCGATATGACCCTTTTGGGGTGGCGATCCGACGCCGCACCACAATTTCTCCATTTTTTCCCAAAACGACTGCCTCAATTTTCGTTCCTCCCAAATCCACGCCAATACGCATGTTTTATTCTCCGATTTAAGGACGTTTTCGTAATTAAGATTATACTTGATATTCAAGTTTTATATTTTTTGGCAAGGGAACTTTCACTCTGGGAGTGCTGGCATCTCGCAAAAAGAACATAGTGCCCTTCGGGCAAAAAATCAAAGGCCAAACCCTGGGGGATGAATCCCCCAGACCCCCTCTTTTTTTTAAGAATTAAAAAAAAGAGGGGGGGAATTGGGGGGGCGGTTCTGGGCCCTCCAAGGTCTTGAGTTTTATTTTTTTGATACATGAAGCTCGAATTATAACTCTTTGGCGATGGTGTCGATGATGTGCTGGGCAAGACGATCATATCCAAAATGACGCAATGCCGTTTCTTGTCCACGTCTGGCAATCTCTTGGCGTTCTGATTCATGGGTAAGATAATATCTTATTTTTTCTAAAAGATTTTTTTCGTCGTCAAATAAAATGAGATCCTCTCCTTCTTGAAAGTAGTCTAAAATAGGGCTGGTATCCAACTCTTTGGGGACACGACGGGTGAGCATGAAGACACCACTACCAAGAATCTCCACAGCCCGCATATGCAAGGTGGTGCCGCCGCTATTATTAATACAGATACGGGAACGATTCGTTATCTCATTCAAAAATTTACCATTGGCAGCTGGTCCTTTCGCAAATGGACGCAAAGATTCAAATCGCTCCCAATTGGATCCGTAGATTTGCAAATGGATGCCATTTTGAGCCAAATAGATTAAAGGCGTGGCTTTGATGAGGTCAATGAGTTCTAAAATAAGCCTAGAAAAAGTTGTGACAAAAAGGGCGGTAATTTCTGGCGTGGTAGCTATGCCGTGTTCTTGGAAAAATTGTGTTCCAAACTGTAGACGCTCTTGTTTTTTGAGCAACATCATACAAATTTCTGAAAATTCGAGTTGATGCATTCGTGTTGACATTTTTCTATATATTTCAATAAGATCATCTAACGATAAAATATTTTTTTCAACAAGGAATTTTTCGTTTGGAAGTAATTTAAATTGCTTTTCTTTATTATATAAAAATGCAAAAGTGTTGTAAGGATCGCTTAAATGGGAAACGTAGAGGACATCTGTTTCCATTTTTATGTTTTTAATTGGATAATAAATATCAGAATTAATTCCAAGCGGCAAAAGGTGAATATTTTTTTCTTTGAACATGGATAACCCAGAGAATCTATCTTCTATCCATAAAGGAGAAAAACTAAAAATAAAATCACGATCTGAAATTTTACAATTTGGATCTTCTTTAAAAACCCATGGAAACATATCGATAAACCAGGATACAAAAGGAATTTGATCTGGTATGGTATTTTCTTGATTCCAGCGAAAAAAATTCATAATAAATATGATATCTGGATGGAACCAATGAATTTTTTTTACGGTAGAAGATGGCGTGATGATTCGCGTATGGTCCTCCTCAATATAGTATAACGTTTCACAACCGATTTGTTTAAATCCAGACAAAAGATCTCTGGCAACATGTTGTGCGAAAGAGGTATAACGAGAAGTGATGGTCATAACACGTAACGGTCGCCCGATCTCTCCTTGAAAGAGAAGTTTCCATTTTTCCAAGGGACGTAATTGATAAAATTTTTGATTTTCTTGTAAATAATAGTTTAAATCGGTTTGTCTTTTTTGTTCGATATCATTGACAAGTTTTGCAATTTCATGAGAAATATCGGATGTCCTAAAATTGAGAATTCGATTGGGAAGACGTGCCTCTAGTTCTGAAAAAAAATATTTAAAATCATTTAAATAATCATTTCCAATAAAAAAAAAGACCCTTTTTGATCGTAATATTTCTGTCAGATCCATAAGGCGTAAGAGGAGTAAAAATCGGCTGATATCGGGATCTATAATGTATATAGGAACGAGCATATTTAGATAGGCATAAATTGGAAAGAATGTTTTGTTTGTCTTCTTGAATAATAATTGAAGATCAATTCCTAAATGTATTCCAATGATTATATGGATATTTGTCTCGGATATTTTTGCGATGGATTTTTCAAATATTTCTTGCTGTTTGATATCTTCTATGTGTATGATTTGGCCATCTGAATAGGTAATTTCAATGTTATTCAAAAAATTATTATTAAATATTGGTCTGAGAGTATACGTTTCAAATCCAATATGAGGCATGATTTTATTTGTTAATTCTGGATGAGTTTCCTGTAATACATCAATATTTTTTTTGAGTATTTTTTCCATGCTTTGGTTTAAAATCGTGATAATCTCTGGCTTTGTTTGTAAAGAAGTGCCGAGAATTTTTTGAACGGGTATATTATTCATGATTTTATATTTTTTTGATGTTGTATAGATATCCATCTGGTTCATGGTCTTGCCAAGAATAGCAGTAAATATTATATTTTTTTTCTCAATGTGTAAAGTCAATTTTTGTCTATTTGTTTTTATACAAATCAATATGATATACTTATTTATCCCCTTCATTCACAAGTTTTTTTGGTTTTAAATCTATGGGGAGAAAAAACTTGACCACTGTTGAATGGGGTGTTAACGTTTTCAGAATTTGGTGATGATTTTGTTGGGATAAAGAATATTTATTTTTTGCCCGAATGGGTTGTCTAACTACCTACGTTGCTTCACTTTTTTTACAGAGTATCCGTCCCATGAATCGAATTGTAATCTCTCTTCCTAGTGATAGTTCCTTTAATCATACTTTGGCTAACGATATCTCATTGGGGTTTGAGGAGTTAGGCATGGAGGTTCGAACGATGTTGCATCAACCTCGTGGTGATGATCTACGGCGTTTGTGTGACGCGTATCAACCGGATGCCTTTTTTGAAATGAATCGCTGCCGGGATGAATTGCCAGAATTACCAAAGGAGATTCCCCACATCTGTTGGTTGGTGGATAGCAAAGGGTATCGAGTCTCTCATTTCACTGGCAGCGAGATACTTTATTTTTTTTGTTGGTTTTTTATGCAAGATCACGATCAAAAAGGCTCACTTTTATTGGATTGGATGCCGCCTGGATATAATCCACGTCACTATTTTGAGGAGGATGGGGAGTATCTGACCGACATCTCTTTTGCGGGTCATATGTCACCCCCTTGGACCCGTAGGGAATTGGATCGGGTGATCTATTCCGATTCAGAATGGGGGACGCTCAAGTTTGAGGAGGTGGCCACTTGGGTTGAGCAGGATTTGCACGGCCGCGACACTACAGGTTGGGGGTTGAACGCTTATTTGGATCACTCTTTGGCGTATATTGCCGCCAGGATTGGAAAAGTTGTGGAGCCTGACCTGACCATTCAGTATGATTTGAGTCAGCGTCTTTATCTGCGGATGGCTCGACGGCACAAGCTGCTGAATGGCGTGATGGCCATGAATCCCATGCCTACTCTGACAATCCATGGGACACATGGTTGGGGGAAGTGGCCAGAGTATGCCCCTTATTATCGGGGGTATCTGGATGAACCTACGGCGTTGCGTCGGCTTTATCGCACCTCTCGCATTAATTTGCATGAAGGTCCTGGTGTCCATTTTCGTAGCCTGGATTGCATGGCATCGGGGGGGGTGCTTTTTTTTATGGAAACGCCAGAGGATGTCTCTCTGGGAAGATTGGAGAGCATCTTTCAACCTGATGTTCATTACATACATTTTACTCCAGAAAATTTTGCCGAAAAGGCGACCAAACTTCTGGAAAATCCGGTTAATCTGCGTCAGATTGCGGCTAATGCTGCCCAGGAAGTACGTCAACGGCATACATGGCGTCATCGTGCCGAGAAAATTCGTGAAGATTTACTTCATATATTGGAACAATAAAAATTAGGACCTTGGGTAGCGGAGAACCGCTACCCAATCCCCCCTCTTTATTTTTTAGGGATTCTGGGGGATTCATCCCCCAGGGTTTTGTTTTCCAAAGAATGGCGCAGATTTTTATTCACTTTAACTGATAAAAAGTTCAAAAGATATGAGCGATCAAATTGAATATTACCTTAAAATTCAACCTTTTCAGAGAGATGTCGCTGATCTGAAACTTTTTTTAAATCGTCGTAGTGCGCTTTATAGGCATTTGGGGATTGTTCCTAAATTTATTTTTCAACAATCGATCTTGGAGTTTGGTCCTGGGTTTGGCGAAAATGCCATTTTTCCACTGTTGCAAAAACCGAGTCGATATCTGTTCGTCGATGCCATTGAAAATTGCCTGGAAAAAACCAGAGAGCGGCTCACCTCTCTCTCTTTTTCAGAAACTCAGCTGGAATATCGGTTAAGTTCTATTGAAAATTTTATGAGTACAGAGCTTTTTGATTTGGTGATATGTGAAAGTGTCATTCCTCGTGAACCACAACCGGAAATATTATTGGCCAAGGTGGCGGAATCGGTGTCTATTGGGGGGGTGTTGGTGATTACCTGTCAGGATCCGGTATCGACCTTTGCCGAACTGCTTCGTCGTTTATTGGCTCTTCTGGTTGTCGATCCTGAGGAGTCCTTGGAAGCAAAATTAAAACGGTTGTTGCCTCTGTTTGATCCCCATCTCAAGACCATCCAAGGCATGACGCGCTCAAGTTCGGATTGGATCTTGGATAATCTTCTGAGACCTTGGGAAAGTGCCTCTTTTTCGATTCCTGATGCCATTCACACCTTGAAAGATCGGTTTGATATCCATGGCACCTCTCCACGTTTTATCCTTGATAGTCGTTGGTTTAGAACGATTCATGAGGAGGATTTTGGGTTTCATGCGGTAGCTGAAAAGAGCTATTATGCCAATGTGCATAATCTTATCAATCATCGGGTTTGGACACCCTCTATTTCGGAACAGCTCAATAAAACGCTTCTTGAACTCTGTTCTAAAATATTTCAGGAGATTCAAGCCTTTGAAGAACAACGGGATCGTCAGTTGGTGTGGTCTTTGTTGGGGGATTTGCAACAGGTGATCGATTTGGCTGCAATTTTTTCTGAGGATACCGAACGGGCTTTGCGGGATTATCATCGTGTTTTGCAAAAATATTTGCAAGAAGGGGTGTTGGATCCTTTTGTTGAATTTGCGCCTCTCTTTGGACGTGGTCAGCAGTATGTGAGTTTTATTCGTCGTTGTTGAAAAATGAAAATCAAGACCTTGGGGGCCCAGAACCGCCCCCCAATTCCCCCCACCTTTTTTTTTAATTCTTAAAAAAAAGAGGGGGTCTGGGGGATTCATCCCCCAGGGTTTGGCCTTTGATTTTTTTTTGCCCGAAGGGCATCATGTTCGAATGATTATGACCAAGGAAAGTTTTGTAGGGCGGCAATGACGTGATCTACCTGTGAATCGGTCATTTCAGGATAAATGGGTAATGATAAAACCTCCTTGGCAATGCGTTCGGTCTGCGGTAGCTGGATATTTTTAAAAGGTAGGGCGGCTTGCTGGTGGAGAGGTGGCCACCAATGGGCCATGGTTTCCACCCCTTGGCGGCGTAGATGGTTGGCCAGGCGGTCCCGTTCTGGGTAGCGAATGACGTAAGAGTTAAAAATATCCCAATAGGGGGTGTTTTTCTCCTCTGGGGAAGGGGGGAGGCGGATGGCCGTGATGTTTTGTAAACCGGCGCAATAGCAGCGGGCAATATGTCGTCTACGCTCCAGAAAAAATGGTAAATGGTCGAACCGTTCCAGTAGAATGGCGGCTTGCAGGGTATCCAGTCGACTGTTGTAGCCATATTGAATCAGGTGGGTTTTGTTTTCGAGGCCATGGTTGCGCAATAGGCGTATTTGGCGGGCTATGTGCGGGTCGTTGGTGGTGACCAATCCGCCATCACCACAGCAGGCCAAGACTTTCATTGGATGAAAACTGAAGGCCCCTGCCAAACCAAAACTACCGGCATGTCGACCTTCATAGCAGGCACCAAAGGCTTGGGCGGCATCTTCTATCACCACCAAGTTGTGTTGTTGCGCGATTTTTAAAATAGGTGTCATGGGACAGCATCGCCCGTTGAGATGAACCGGGATGATGCCACGGGTTTGTGGGGTGATGGCTTTTTCTAACTGGTTTGGATCCATGGTAAAATTTTGATCGATATCGACTAAAATGGGGGTAGCCCCACAGCGATGGATGGCGGCTAAGGTGGCGACAAAGGTATGGGCAACGGTAATCACCTCATCTGCGGGACCAATTCCCGCCGCTTGCAGAGCAAAATAAATGGCATCGCTGCCATTGCCAACGCCAATGGCATGGTCCACACCGAGAAAATCGGCCGATTTTTTTTCAAGTTCTTCTACTTCATCTCGCAAAATTAACCGGGCATCGGCACAGACATCTTCCATGCGCGCTAAAAGGGCGTGTCGATGTTGTTGAAAGGCCAAGCGCATATCAATATAGGGAACCTGCCATTTTGGCGTGGAAGAGAGATTTTGTGGGGAATCGGTCATTTTGTTTTCTTGTCTGGTTAGGTTGTGTGAACGGATGCGGTGGGTGTAGATTGCTACCCTTATAGATTTTCTGCTATATGTTACGTTTTATAAATTCAGTTTGCAAGTTTGCAGGGGAGAATTTATACCAATTTGCGTTCAATAAGGTATTATTGGAGGGGTCCGGGAAGCGTCACGCTCCCCGGCGGGTTTGGAGGCAGAGCCTCCAAGGTCTTGTTTTTAATTTTTCCCATAGGCGTGATGTTTACGACAAAATTAAGACCTTGGGGGGCGGAGAACCGCCCCCCAACTCCCCCCACCCTTTTTTTTTAAATCTTAAAAAAAAGAGGGGGTCTGGGGATTCATCCCCCAGGGTTTTGTTTTTTATTTTTTACCCGCAGGGCATCATGTTCGATAAACAGAAGAATTGGGTTATTGTTGGGAGTGTGAGTTAAGCTATGGAGGAACTATCTGGTTATTCGTTGGATTTGCCTGCGTTGTATTATGGCATGTTGCGTATTCGTCGTATTGAAGAGGCTATCGCCAAGCGATACGTTGAACAGGAAATGCGTTGTCCGGTTCATCTGTGTATTGGTGAAGAGGCGGTGGCCGTCGGGGTATGTCACGCCTTGACACCACAGGATGTGGTTTTTGGCAACCATCGTTCCCATGGCCATTTTTTGGCCAAGGGGGGGTGTTTAAATCGTATGATGGCAGAGATTTATGGCAAAGCCAGTGGATGTTGCGGTGGTCGGGGGGGGTCTATGCATTTGATAGACCAAGAAGCGGGTTTTTTGGGTGCGGTCCCCATCGTGGGTGGAACAGTGCCATTGGCGGTTGGGGCGGCTTGGGCGGCGCAACTGAGAAGGGAAAATCGGGTTGCGGTTGTCTTTTTTGGCGATGGTTGCTTTGAAGAGGGGGTCCTCCACGAATCAATGAATTTTGCCGCTTTAAAAAAACTGCCCGTTTTGTTTGTCTGTGAAAATAATCGCTTGTCGGTTTATACCCGCATTGAAGAGCGTCAACCCGACCGTCCGATCCATGCCATTGCTGCGGCCCATGGGCTTGGGGTTTGGTGTGGGGATGGCAATGATGTTGAAACGGTGGCCAGGCAGGCGGGTTCAGCGGTTGCTCTGGCGCGTCAAGGTGAGGGACCGCAATTTTTAGAGTTTATGACCGATCGTTGGTTGGGGCATGTTGGGCCAGACTTTGACGATGACTTAGGCTACCGTCCCAATGAGTGCCAAGCAGATCGGTTGCAACGCTGTCCTCTCAAACGGGCTGGAGCTACCTTGGAACGGCAGTTTGGCTGGAAGGCAGAAAAATTTGCCGCCCTGGAGGCCTTGATTCAGGAGGAGGTGGCGCAGGCTTGGCGTTTTGTTCGGGAGAGTCCAAATCCCAATCCACAGACCAGGGGAGATTTTTCCTATGCAGAGTGAATCAGCTATGGAACAAGAGATAACCTTTGCCCAAGCGATCCAGGAGGGATTGCGACAAGCCATGGAGCGTTATCCAGAGGTGATGGTGATGGGGGAGGGTGTTCCTGATCCAAAAAACATTTTTAAAACCACCGAAGGCTTAAGAGCACTTTTTGGTGGTGATCGGGTTTTGGATATGCCCCTGGCGGAAAATGGCATGACCGGGGTTTGTATTGGTTTGGCCTTATCGGGATTTCGACCGGTATTGGTGCACCAACGTGTCGATTTTGCTCTTCTTTCTATGGATCAACTGATTAATAATGCCGCTAAATGGCACTATGTGTTTAATGGTCAGGTCACGGTTCCCCTGGTGGTGCGTTTATTGATTGGTCGCGGTTGGGGGCAAGGCCCCCAGCATGCGCAAAGTTTGCAGGCCTTGTTTGCGCATATTCCTGGTTTAAAGGTGGTGATGCCAACAACGCCTCGGGATGCCAAGGGGATGTTGATTCGGGCCATTTGTGACAATAATCCGGTGTTGTTTTTAGAGCATCGCTGGCTGCATGGTTTAAAGGGGAGGGTGCCTATGGGATATTATGAGACCTCTTTAGATCAAGCGCAGATTTTGCGTACCGGTGGTGCTGTCACGGTGGCGACCTTTTCTTATATGACGATTGAGGCCCTGGCGGTGGCAGATGTTTTGGCCGATTTTGGGGTAGAGGTTACGATTATCGACATGCGTTCGGCCCGACCTATGGACATGCAACCGGTTTTGGCCTCTCTTCAAAAGACGGGACGGTTGCTTGTTTTGGATACGGGTTGGGCTTCGTGTGGGGTGAGTGCTGAATTATTGGCTCGTGTTGTTGAGCAGGGGTTTGCCTCTCTACGTTGTCCCCCATTGCGTATTACTTTGCCAGACCATCCCGTACCCACCGCTGAATATTTGACCAATGATTATTATCCCGATGGGGAAGATATTTTGCGTGGCATTCTTAAATTGGTGGATGCTGATCGAAGCTGGCCCTTGGAGGCACTTTTGCAAAGGGTGCGTTTGACTGGCCATCGGGATGTTCCCAATCCGGCTTTTGTGGGGCCGTTTTAACCTGTAGGGATAAAATAATGGATCATCACATGCGCATTTCCAAACCCATTGCCGTTGTGACCGGTGGAGCTGGATTTATCGGCAGTCATATGAACGATTTATTGCTGGATGAGGGATATCGGGTTCGGGTTGTGGACAATCTCTCTGGAGGACATGTGGGCAATTTGGCTCATCATGCCAATAATCCCGATTTAACTTTGGAAGAGCGGGACATTTGCACGGTTTCTCCGCAGGATGGGGTGTTTAAAGGGGCGCGACTGGTGATCCATTTCGCTGGGATTGGCGATATTATTCCTTCAATTGAAGCCCCACTGGATTATATGTCTACCAATGTGCAGGGGACAATACGGGTTTTGGAGGGGGCGCGTTGGGCTGGTGTCGATAAATTTGTCTATGCGGCCTCCTCTTCTTGTTATGGTTTGGCGACCACCCCCACCCGTGAGGATCATCCGGTTGCGCCGCAATATCCATATGCTTTGAGTAAAAATTTGGGTGAACAAGCGGTTTTTCATTGGCATCAGGTCTATCGTTTGCCTGTGAATTCGTTGCGTATTTTTAATGCTTATGGTACCCGAGTACGGACAACGGGTGCTTATGGGGCCGTGTTTGGGGTGTTTTTTAAACAAAAGTTGGCTGGATTGCCTTTTACAGTGGTTGGTGATGGTCTCCAGAGTCGGGATTTTATTTATGTAACGGATGTGGCGGCGGCTTTTTATGCAGCGGCCAAGAGTACCTATTCTGGAAAGATTTATAATCTTGGAGCGGGTGCCCCGCAGACCATTTTGCGTTTGGTGGAGCTGTTGGGTGGGGATTGGATCTCTATTCCCAAACGGCCTGGGGAACCAGATTGTACCTGGGCCGATATCGGTAAGATCACCCGTGAGCTGGGTTGGAGACCGCAGGTCGATTTTGCCGCTGGAGTGGCAAAAATGGTCGCTGAAATTGAAAATTGGCGGGATGCGCCGCTTTGGGATCCCGATTCCATTGCTATGGCGACTCAAACTTGGTTTAAATATTTGCATAAAGATTCGAACATCGCCTCTTAAATCAATATCTGGGTGGGCGGAGAACCGCCCCCCAGACCCCCTCTTTTTTTTAAGTCTTAAAAAAAAGAGGGGGTCTGGGGGATTCATCCCCCAGGGTTTTGATTTTGTAACCGTTCAGATAAAAAAATCAAAAACAAGACCTTGGGGGATTGCATCCCCCAACCCCCCTGCTATTTGAAGAAAGCAAAACCGAATTCAAAAGCAAAGTCAAAAGCAAAGTCAAACCCCTGGGGGCAATCCCCCAGACCCCTTTTTTTTATTAATATATGAACGTTGGTCTCCAAAAAGCCTGCCTTTTGTGCAGGCTTTTTTTTATGGAAATATGGGCTGGCATCCATTTTTTCTCTCAAGTCGAGAAAAGAAAATCCGATAAAAAGAATAAGTGTATTTTTACCTATTTTCTCTAAAGGTCAAATGGCCTGTTTAAATTTATTCAAGTCCAAGCCATCACAGCCGATAAATAGAATAGGGTAGATTTTATCTAAATCAAGGCAAGGAGAGCTATAAGAAGAGTCTCAGAGAAATAATTGTGAATGATATTGGTAAGTGCAGATGGTAAAGGCATGTTTTATTGTCCTTGTTATTTTAGCTAAAAAACGGGTTGGACTGGCCCTTTAAAATGAACAGTTCATCATGCCAAGGAAGGGTGTCTGAAAAAAAATTTTCAGACTAACTTTGATTTTTAGGAGGAAAAACAGATGTCTCTTACAATTAATAGCAATGTGGCAGCCTTGAGTGCGCAACGTCATATGAATAATACGACAAATGCGCTGCAAAAAGTCTATACCCGTCTCTCTTCTGGGTTGCGCGTAAATAGCGCGGCGGATGATGCGGCTGGACTCTCTATCTCCAATCGTATGACGGCGCAAATTCGTGGTATGAATCAGGCCGTTCGCAATGCCAACGATGCCATCTCAATGGTTCAGGTGGCGGAAGGTGCTTTGGATGAAACGACCAATGCCTTGCAACGTATTCGGGAACTGGCGGTCCAGGCCTCGAACGGGACGTTGACCAGTACAGATCGGTCGGATCTTCAGAAAGAGGTGGATCAGTTGATTGCAGAAGTGGATCGGATTGCAACGACCACTGAGTTTAACAATCAAGCCATGTTGCAAGGAAGTATGTCGGCGGGTAGAACTTTTCAGATTGGTAACGACGCCAATCAAACGATTCGGGTCTCTATTGGGGCGGTCACATCGACGGCTTTGGGACTGGCGACGGTTTCTATGGGTGCGGGTGGTGCCAGTGCTGGGGTGGCGATTTCACTTGCCGGGGCCGCTATTACCGCTATGGATAGTGCTTTGGATTCGGTCTCGGCCATTCGTTCGACATTGGGTGCGTTTCAAAACCGTTTTGAGGCAACGATTTCTAGCCTTACCAATATTTCAGAAAACACCTCTGCGGCCCAATCGCGCATTATGGATGCAGATATTGCCGCAGAAACGGCCAATTTGACCCGTTATTCCATTCTGCAACAGGCGGGCGTGGCGGTTATGGCTCAGGCCAATCAGCAACCTCAAATTGCGTTACGGTTGCTCAGTTAATTGGTGGTGCTGGAGAATGGGTTGGGTCGACCATTTAAAATGAATGGCCTATAAATACCAAGGAAGGTTGTCTGTTTGTTTGCAGACTCATTTTTTGATAGGAGAAATACCTCATGTCTCTTTCAATTAATAACAACGTTGCGGCATTGAGTGCCCAACGATATATGAGTTCCTCTACGAATATATTGGAAAAGACCTATACCAGATTGTCTTCAGGTCTTCGGGTGAATAGTGCTGCAGATGATGCGGCGGGCCTTTCTATTTCTAATCGAATGACCGCACAGATTCGTGGAATGAATCAGGCTGTTCGCAACGCCAACGATGCCATCTCTATGATACAGGTTGCGGAAGGGGCTTTGAATGAAACGACCAATGCCTTGCAACGCATTCGAGAGTTGGCGGTGCAGGCTTCGAACGGGACATTGACCAGCACCGATCGGTCAGATCTTCAAAAAGAGGTGGATCAGTTGATTGCAGAAGTGGATCGGATTGCAACGACCACTGAGTTTAACAATCAAGCGATGTTACAAGGAAGTATGTCGGCGGGCAGAACTTTTCAGGTTGGTACCGATGCCAATCAAACGATACGGGTATCGATTGGGGCGGTCACCTCGACGGCTCTGGGGCTGGCGACGGTTTCTATGGGGGCGGGTGGTGCGAGTGCCGGCGTGGCGATTTCACTTGCCGGGGCCGCGATTACCGCCATGGATAGTGCTTTAGATTCGGTCTCGGCCATTCGTTCGACTTTGGGTGCTTTTCAGAACCGTTTTGAGGCAACGATTGCCAATTTGACCGACGTTTCTGAAAATACCTCTGCGGCCCAATCGCGTATTATGGATGCGGACATTGCCGCAGAAACGGCTAATTTGACCCGTTATTCCATTTTACAACAGGCGGGAGTGGCGGTTTTGGCGCAGGCCAATCAGCAACCTCAGATTGCATTAATGTTGCTTTCTTGAATGTATCAGAATGACAAAAATCAAGACCTTGGGGGGCTAAGAACCGCCTCCCAAGCCCTCCCCCTTTTTTTTAGGGGGGGGATTCTTGATTTGTTGCCCGATGCGGTACCACCACACTTAACCGTGGTGTCTGTTTTTTGATTTTATTATTTAAAAAAAAAGGGGGCTGGGGGATTGCCCCCAGGGTTTTGCGTTTGATTTTTCTTTTGACCTCGGTTTTGCTTCCTTCAAAAAGCAGGGGGATTGGGGGGATGCAATCCCCCAAGGTCTTGACTTTGCTTTTTGTTCAGGCACTCGTTAATCGTCCACACTTAAATGTGGTGGTACCCCCGATGCATCATGTTGTAAAAAACGCCCCTTGCACGTAAAGGGGCGTTTTTTTGTGAACGTCTTGAATTTATTGCTTTATTTTTTATCGATTTTAGCATTTGTTAAACGGGTTGCGCGAATTTTGTCGAGCATTCTGCTGTGTAGTAAAGGATTGGCGGCCAAGACTTCTCCTTTTTCCATATAGTGGCGGTCTCCGGAAAAATCGCTGATGAAACCTCCTGCTTCCTGAAGAATGAGGCTGCCAGCGGCGATGTCCCAGGCCGAGAGTCCCATTTCCCAATAACCATCAAAACGTCCAGCTGCCGTGTAGGCCAAGTCTAAAGAGGCACTTCCGGAGCGACGAATATCTCCACAGGCATGAAACAAAGTGGTGAATGGCTCTAAATAGTGATCGAATTTATCTTTGTTTTTAAAAGGAAATGCTGTTGCTAAGAGGGCTTGAGAGAGATTTTGCCGGTTACTGACCCGCATTCGGTGGTCGTTCAAAAAGGCCCCGCGTCCCTTTTCAGCCAGGAACATTTCGTTGTGGAGGGGATCGAAGATCAAGCCCAGTTGCACTTCTGTCTCCCGAACCAAGGCGATGGAGATGGCAAAGTGGGGAACGCCCTGCAAAAAGTTGGTTGTGCCATCAATGGGATCCAAAATCCAATTCCAACCTTCACGGCCTTTTTTTTCGCCACTCTCTTCGGCTAGAAAGCCATAGTCAGGGGAGACCTTGGCTAAGTGATAGATGAGTTCACGTTCCACCTCGGTGTCGGCATTTGAAACAAAATCTGCCTGTGATCCCTCCTTGCGTACTACTTCTAGTTGATGGCGACGGTCGAAAAAACGGATGGCCAAGGTGCCAGCTCGGCGTGCGGCACGAATGGCAAGATTGGCTATGGGAGAAAAGGTCATGGAATTTATCCAATTCATTCTAGAGGAGAAGGGATAGGTAAAAAATACCACGATTTCTCTATGGGAGTCACCGGATGCCGTATTATTCCGGTTTGCTGTGCGGAAGACGGGAAACTTTTGCCGATCAGATTTCGAAGAGAAGAGGCTTTGGAAGGATATTGAGAAGGCGCAAAGAGGGAAAAATGAGCGTTTTAGATGTGTAAGTATATAAATTTAATAAATTAAAAACAAATAGTTAAATCGATTTGAACGAAAATTAAAAGTCGTTTACTTGGGTATTTATTTGTTTGGCATATTATGTGCTTGTATAGGTTTCATCTACAGTTTGTTTGCTGATAAAATTTGAGGAGCGACGATGTCAATTTCTGATTTATTGAATGTTTCCAAAATGGGATTGTTAAGCAGCCAGTCTGCGTTGATGACCGTTTCCCATAACATAGCCAATGTCAACACGGCTGGTTATTCCCGGCAAACAGTTGAATTTCAGGCTCGTTCGGCAAATAAACATAGTTCAATTGGAAACGGGGTCGATATTGCCAATGTTGCGCGCTCTGTGGATGCTTTGGTTGATAAGAGGATCATTGCCGGGAGTGCCGAAGAGGGGCGCCTAGAGGCACGAGATCGTTATCTCACCATCATTGAGAATGTTTTTAACGAAATGGACAAGGATGGGCTTGCTTCTCGTCTGGACTCCTTTTTCTCCTCCATGGATGGGTTGGCGGATAATCCAACCAATCCCGTGAGTCGGGCGGATACCGTGGCTGGGGCGGAATCGTTGGCCAATCATATACAAAAAATGCACCAAACGTTGAGCGAGACGGCTCTGCCTGTGGATCAGGAGATCAGTGGGATGATTGATGATATCAACACTCTGCTCTCAAACTTAAAAAGTCTGGATGCGACCATCGTCTCACGAGAGGTGACCGGTCCGGCCTTGGATCTTAAAGATCAGCGCCATGATCTGGTGTCACAATTGGGTTCTTTAATTGATATCAGCGTTTTGCAAATGGATAATGGAGGAATTCAGGTATTTACCTCCCATGGTCAGAAATTATTAATGGATTCGCAATTTTCCGCCACCTTGGCGCGTAGTGGTCAGACCACGGAGAGTGGATTTGCCGGCATTGAAATCAATGGCACCGAGTTTGATACCACCGATTTTGTAAAAGGGGGAAAACTGAAAGGGCTTTTGGAAGTTCGTGACGAAGTGATTTACGGCAAAGAGGGGGTTTTGACCCAACTGGATGCTCTGGTCGACGAGATCCGTTTTCAGACCAATGTGGTAAGCAGTCAAACCGTCTCTGAGACGATGTATAAGAGTCAAACCGGGGTGTTTGACCTGGGGAACGATTTAAATACCGCGATGAACGCTTTGATTCCCTATCCAGAATTGGTGAAGGTAGGTACGCCACCGGTGCAGGTGAAAGGCACCGCGCCCGCCGATGTTTTGCGCGTGACAGCAGGCACACTGACCTTTGCCGTGGGCAAAGATGCCGATCATTTGAAATTGGAATCCGTAGAGATCGATCCGAGCCGGACATTGCAGGAGAATATGGAAGAGATTGATGCCATTTCTGGTTTGAACGCCACTGTGGATGCGAACAATCGTTTGGTATTGACGGCCGATAGTGGCACCCAATATGGGGTGGTTTCAGACAGCAGTGGGTTTATGGCCGCCATGGGAATTGGGGCGATTTTCACCGGTTCTGGTTCGTCTGACATGGGGGTCAATGAGGCATTAATTGCCGATCCAGATCAGTTTGGTGTGGCTAAATTAACTGTCGATGATCCTACCAACCCGACAAAAGTTACGTTTAACAATGCGGATAATCGCGGTGCTTTGGCTTTAGGGCGGGTGCGGGAGCGGGAGAGCAAATTTACGTTAGATAGTTACAAAGGGACGCAGTTGGGGAGTGAGGGCACGTTTTCATTCTATTATGCCACGATGGTGGGGCTTTTTGGGGCTACCGTGAGTCGTAACAGTGAGGCTTTGACCACTCAACAATCGGCGCAGAGTTTTTTAACGGATTTGCGGGATTCTATCTCAGGGGTTTCCTTGGAAGAAGAGTTGACGGAATTGATTCGGTTTCAGCAATCTTTTCAGGCTTCCAGCAAAATGGTTTCATCGGCGGATGATTTATTTCAAACCATTATTGGCATGGTTTAAGAATATTTATAGAACCTTTCTATATCATAAGGTTTTATTATTAAAAGGAAAAATTTAAAATGCGCGTCACTCAAAATATGTTGTTTCGGTCTGGTGTGTATGCCATGCAGGAACGTTCCCAAGATATGATGGTGGTCCAGGAACAGAGCGTCTCAGGAAATCGGGTTAACCGGCCTTCGGAAGATCCTACGGCGACCTATCGGCACCTGATGTTTTCTGCGGATCTTTCTGGGGTGCAAAGCCTGAAAAAGACCACAGTAATGGCCACCGAGAGAATCAAAGCGGCGGAGAGCAATATTGATGCGATGTATGACACCATGCTTTCGGCTCAGGAATTGGCCTTGCAATATGGCAATAGTTTTGTAGGCGGTGATCCTGAGATTATGAAGGCGGCTTCTACCAACGTTTTTTCATATTATCAAGATTTTTTGAAAAATGTGAACCAAGAGATGGATGGGATACCTCTGTTTGGTGGAGGGCGGACCATATCCCCTTTTGATGAAACCAAATTGACGGTGACGGATATTCAGCGGCGCAGCAAAAATGTGGGTGATTTTCAAGATGTCAGCTCTGGTTTTCAAGCCACTCTTTCCTCTGGCTATCTGCCAAAGGAGCTGCCGTTGAGTGTTAAGATGATCTATGCGTCTGTGGATAACACGTTTACTGTGAATGTCAATGGGGTTGACAAAGGGAGCTTTTCGGCCAGTGCTACGGATCCTGGAAGTTGGTTTTTGCAGGTTGGTGAGAAGAGTGGCGAGGGGTTTACCTTTCAATATCCGATGAGCGGTTTGCAGACGGCGATGAAAAATTCTACAGCTTCTGCTGATGGCACAGATATTGCTACTTTCTCAAGTGAGGCCGTTAATGGGTCAAAATTTGCCTCTACAGCTGCTCAAACAAATATTGATGCCGTACAAGCCGTGTTGGCGCAGGCCGTTCCTGGAAGTGATTTGAATCTCTTGGCAACGAATATGATGGCTGCCGACACCGGTGGTACTTTGACTCGGGAGGAGGCGGATGTCCTTGCCAAAGCCACGGTAACTTATGCCACTTCTCGGGAGGATGCGGTTTTTATAGCAGCCAATACCATTGGACCACAAAATGGCGATGCCTTTTATTTTGAAGTGGTTCCCAAATATCAAGGGGGTACCCAGGATCGTTCCATCAAGGTCATGAACGGACGCACCTTGAGCGGTAATGTGACCGGGGGGGAGTTGATTGAAGGGACGCAAAATGGTCGTGGTGTCAATATTTTTTCGATATTGGCCGGGTTGCGTGGGGCGATGTTGCGGGGGGATACCACGGAAGTGCAAGCCCGGATTAACGAAATTCAGAATGGGGCACAACAGATTTCGGATCTTCAAGGGGTAACAGGTGTTCGTTATACTCAGGTGGATTCGGTCTCGAACACATTGGAAACGGATGAAGCCAATTTGACGGAGTCGATGGCGTCTAATTCAGAGGCAGATTTGTATGAGGTTTTAAGTCATATGCAACAGATCAGCCAATCTTTGGATGTCTTGGCCTCGACACAACGGGAAATCTTGAATAATTCGATACTTAACTATTTAAATTAAGCATGACCTGGAATGGAGAAATTACCATGGAAATTCATGGCACCCGATTTGGGACTTTGGAGTTTGATGAAGAAGAGATCATTTTTTTGGATGACGGACTCCTGGGGTTCCCTCTAAGCAAAAGATATCTGTTGTTCCCTTATGGAGAGGGATCGTCGTTTTTTTGGCTGCAATCGGTAGATGAGCCAGAGATCGCCTTCATCGTGGTGAATCCATTCGACTTTTTTTCCAATTTGGAGTTTCAGGTCGAAGATGAGGATGCCCTCGCCATTAAATTGGAGAAGGGAGAGGATGTCGAGGCGTTTAGTTTGGTGACCATCCCAGAAGGTCGGCCAGAAGAGATGCGTACCAATTTGGCAGGTCCCGTGGTGGTGAATATTGCCAATCGGCGGGGTCGGCAAATTTTGCTGAAAGAGTTCTCTCCTAGGCAACATTTGATTCCAGTGGAGATGCGTAAAAATTATCTTCAGGAGGCTCAGCAAGGACGTGCAACGCAACGTAACTTGGCCAGAAATCAAGCAAGAATTCAATCAAGCCGAGTGAGACGACACAAACCTGTCCGTATGGCAGCGGTTGGTTAACTATCCAAAACAATAATAATAGGAAGAGGAACGCACCATGTCACTTTTCATTAACACCAATTTGGCCTCGTTGAATGCTCAAAGACATTTATCGGGAACAACGAATAAGTTAGGTCAGACCTTCGCGCGGCTATCTTCGGGATTGCGTATCAATACAGCTGGAGACGATGCGGCTGGATTGGCCATCAGTAACCGGATGACCGCCCAGATTCGTGGTTTGACCACCGCGATTCGCAATGCCAATGATGGTATTTCTGTCTCGCAAGTGGCTGAAGGTGCTCTGGATGAGACCTCTAATATGATACAGCGGATTCATGAACTCTCGGTCCAGGCGGCCAACGCCACCAATAGTGATGAGGACCGGGCCAGTCTGCAACAGGAGGTGTCGCAACTGCTCTCTGAGATTGATCGGGTGGCTCAGGAGACGGAGTTTAATAATTGGCCTATGTTGAATGGTCAGACCAAGCCGCTGGTATTTCAGGTGGGTGCTAAAGAAGATCAGACCATTTTGGTGCAACTGGCCGATGCTAGGGCCGAAGTTTTGATGACACAGACGGTATTGGCCGATCCTAACAGCCCAGAGAGTGTCAATAATGCCAAAATTAAGGGGATGACGATCAAGGCCCCAAATCCGGCTCTGCCTGGTTCCAAGTTGTTTAGCTCCGGTGTGGCTTCCGTTATTGCCGCCTATGCCAATGCCAAAATTAAAGAATCGGCCCCGGCTACTACAAAGGCGGCAGATGTGGCCAAAAGTGGTATTGAAGCTGTGAAGGGCAATCCGGCCTCTTTGGCGGTTGTTGAAAACGCGGTTTTAGCTGTAAATAGGGGAACTCCCGCTGCAGGGGATCATGCCAGTGCCATTATTAAGGCGGTGGACGGAGCTGGGACAATCGCCAATGTGGTGGATGTGGCGGTAGCTGCCGTTGCTGGCAACGCTGCAGCGGTTACAGCGGCCGATGCTGGGGTGAGCAATGGGCATGATGCTTCTATTATCGCGGATGCCATTGTTCAGGCAGATGGGACGATCACGAAAAAGAATGCCAAAATAATTGCCGCTGCTGCTTTGGCTGCGGGTGCCCCTGGTGGAAGTGTGACCAATGCGCGTAACGCCGCTACGGGGGCGGCCATTACCAACGACGACTCTAGCATTCGCAGTGATCAAGCGGAAGTGATTGCCGCCGGGGCGTTTGCGGCGGGTCAGAGTTCTTCTTACGATGAAATTATCACGGCCATTGAAGGCTCTGAGGTGACTTCTGTTGCTGGGGTGGGTGCTAAGGTGACTGCTGCTGGTGTCAATGATCTCCTGAAAGATGAAGTGACTACCGCCATTATGGCTGGTGTGACGAATGGGGATGACATTGATACTATTGCCGCTGCCGCAGTGGCTAAAGATACTTCGGAAGAACTGACCTTAGACGAAGCTCGGTTAATTGCTTTCTTCGTCAAGACTCCTGTTGTGTACAATGCAGTGTTTAAGACTAAAGTCGGCACCGAAGAACGGCTTGATGTGATTAAGGCCATATATGCAGGGGTGACGCAAGGGGATTCCGTTGATGTGATTGCCACAGCGGCAATGGTTGCTGATTCTGGACATAATTTAACCATAGACGATGCCAGGGTGATTGCTGCCGCTGGATTGGCTGAGGCCAAGAGTGGTGACGCGGGCATAGGTGCGAATGGGTCGATCTCTTTGGCTGCCAAGGAGGTTCCGACGAAGAGCAAGGTGGTCAATGCCATTACCGACTCTGCGGCTGCTGCGGATGTTGTCGAGGATGGGGTGATTGCGGGTGGGGTGAAGGATGTTCCAGTTGGCAATATTATTGATGTGATCAAATCTTTTCAGTCTGTCATCAATATGGGGGGAGATATTGATAGCATTGCTGAGGCGGCGGTAAAAGCGGATAAGGGGGGGCATTTAACACTCTCTTTGGCCAAAGTGATAGCGGCGGCTGGGCAGGTGGCTTCTGGTGCCGTGGCTTCGGCGGCCACGACTGCGTCGGCGGCGGCAGCGGCTAAGGATATGGCCACGGTTCTGGATGCGCGGGATGTTGCCGTGACGTATGCGTCAACGGTTGCGGCCAAGCCGATTCCTGGGGATTTTGTCACGGTGCCGAGTTGGTTGATCAATACCTCTGGGAGCAACACTTTTCCGCCAACTCCCTATATTGACATCACCGGGAAGACGATTCCCACCGATCCGACCTTACCGTTTGATCCGCCTACTACGGATGATTCTAATCCTCCGCTTTCTGGGCAGGCGGCGGCGGGACGGATGTTGGATGTGCTGGTGAGAGCGTTGGATCGGGTCTCTTCGACGCGGGCCGAATTGGGTGCGATTCAAAATCGTTTTGAGTCCAATATTTCCAATCTTTCTAATGTGGTGGAGAATGTTTCGGCGGCACGTTCGCGGATTATGGATGCCGATGTTGCCGATGAGACAGCCAATTTGACCAAAATGTCGATTATTCAGCAGGCGGCTACGGCGGTTTTAGCTCAGGCCAATCAACAGCCGCAACTGGCCTTGCAACTGCTGAAATAGAGGGTAAATTTGGTGTAGGAAGAGATTGCATGTAAAGTGGCATAATTTGCCGATAAAAGATTTGGAAATTTTATCGGTTTTGTGAAAGTTCAGATGTGATAGGGGTTATAGGTTGGCATTTTGTGCAGAAAAAGCCGGAAAAAGGTTTGTGAGAGGACTCCTCAACCCTTTTTTCAGTATATTAACAAGATAGCCATTGATTGAGTCGAGGAGTAATCAAAGTGGCACATTCCATGCAGACTAATAAAGTGCTGGCAGGTAAAGGTGGCAATCAAATGCGAGAAATTAGAAACGGTGCGATGGATCTGATGCTCCCAGCTTCTGGAGTTGGTCTGGGATTGGGCCTATCCGCGATGTATGCGGAGGGAAACAAAAAATTTAAGGATGAAACCATGGAGATTCATGGGACGCGGTTTGGAACGTTGACGTACCAAAAAGAGGATATCATTCAGATGGAAGACGGATTGTTGGGGTTTCCGTTGAGCAAACGTTATTTGCTTTTTCCATATTCAGAAGAGTCTTCATTTTTTTGGCTTCAGTCTATTGATGAACCAGAAATTGCTTTTATTGTTGTCAATCCATTTGAGTTTTTCGCCGATTTAGAAATAGTCATAGAAGATCATGACGCGATCGCGATTGAACTGAAAAACCAGGAGGATGTGGAGTTGTTCAGCCTAGTGATCATCCCGGAGGGCAAACCGGAAGAGATGCGCACCAATTTGGCTGGCCCCGTGGTCGTGAATGCCACGAATCGCAAAGGACGGCAGATTTTATTGAAGGATTATTCACCACGCCAACCGTTGATACCAGATAACATGCGGGAGAGTTATCGGAGGGAAAAACTGTTGGTCCCCAATCGTAGAATGGCTCAAAAGTAAACATAAGAGTCAAACATGAAGTGGGAACATGCCCTTAGATGAAAGAAGGGTGTGAGGAAATTCAAAGGATTTTGTCACTAAATAAGAGGATCGAACCATGCCGCTTTTTATTAATACCAATGTTGCTTCGTTAAATGCGCAGCGCAATTTGAACAAGTCAACCGGCGAACTGGGCAAAACTTTTGCTCGTTTGGCCTCTGGTCTTCGGATTAATTCGGCCAAAGACGACGCCGCTGGGATGGCCATTAGTACTCGTATGACTTCGCAGATTCGTGGATTGAGTCAGGCTTCTAGAAACGCCAATGATGGTATTTCCCTGATTCAGGTTGCGGACGGTGCTCTTGAAGAGACGACCAATGCCTTGCAAAGAATTCGTGAATTGGCGGTTCAGGCTGCGAATGGTACTTACAACTCTACCGACCGTGCCGATCTGCAAAAAGAGGTTGATCAACTTCTTTTTGAAGTGGATCGGATTTCCACAGACGTAGAGTTTAACAACAAAAAATTGCTTTTGGGTACGAGTATTCGCAGTGTTGATTTTCAGATAGGCGATAAAGAAAATCAGACGATTGAAATCACGATCACCAGTTGTGATACGAGGGCTTTGCTTGGATTAACTAGCGCGAATGTGACTATTATCACAGCTTCTGATGCGGGGATGGCCTTGACGCAGTTGACTAAAGCTTTGGACAGTGTGACAACAATACGGGCCACCTTGGGTGCGGCGCAGAATCGTTTTGAAGCGGTGATCAATAATCTTTCGAACGTGGTGGAGAATATTTCAGCAGCTCGTTCGCGGATTGTGGATGCCGATATTGCCGCTGAAACGGCGACATTGACACGCAATGCCATTTTGCAACAGGCTGGAACAGCGGTTTTGGCTCAGGCCAATCAGCAGCCACAGTTGGCTTTGCAGTTGCTTGGCTAAAAAAAAGCTTATTGAAAAGAGATAAACTGCCGATAAAACTTATAAGAAGTGTGCTTTGTGCCAAATAGATCAGAAAGTTGATCTTTTAATAGCGAATCTTCTTTAATTGGGGTGGGGTATGCAAGGCTTTGGAACTGGGATCCCTGTTTGGTTCAGGTGGACACTTCTGAGGAATTTGGTTTTATATTTGAGTTGACCGGGTTCCTCGGAGTGTGTTACCAATTTAATAAAGCCTGCAAAAGGGTGGTTTTATTCTTATCAATAGGTCACTTCATCTATTTTGATGGGTAAGAGCGACAGAATTGGACTAGGAGAAAACAGATGCTCGGATCGGTAACTTTTGGTGGATTGGCCAGTGGTTTGCCCACGGATCTTGTCGATCAGCTTATGTCTGCTCAGCAAACGCGCAAGAAAACGTTGGAGAGAGATCGGGATTATTTTACCAAGCAACTGAGTACTTATGATACTTTGGTCTCTAAGCTAAAGAGCTTTCAATCCACCGTTGAGGATTTGCAGTCGGCTTCCAGTTTTTCGCCGCATACAGCCAGTAGTTCCGATACCACGCGTATTTCGATCTCCTCTGATAGTACGGCGGTGGAGGGGAATCATTCGGTGGAGGTCCAGAGGTTGGCGACCAATGCGACCTTTGTTGCCGATACCGGGACCGCAGCTTTGACCGATACGTTGGGACAGGCGGGTGGTACGTTTGATTTTTCCTATATCGGATCAGGAGGTACTCCTGAAGCCATTTCAGTTGCTTTTAACAGTACGGACACGTTGTCTGATTTGGTGAGCAAGATCAATTCTGCCGCATTCACGAGTGGATCCGGGTTTTCAGCCGGGGTGATGTATGATGGCAGCCAATATCGTTTGACACTGACGGCCAAGGATGCGGGAGCTGGGGTGCGGGCTGCGGATGGCACAACGACCACCTCGCGGATTAGTGCGGTGAGTTTTTCGGCTAATGATGCCTTTGCCTCTATAACCCAAACCAGAGCTGGCGTGGATGCCCAGATGAAGGTAGATGGGGTATCTAACATCTACAGCAGCAGCAACTCGGTGAATAATGTTTTGACAGGTGTCACCATGTCGTTAGGTCAGGTTAGTTCTGGCGTGGTTCCTGGCGGTGCGGGTGTCGGTGCGGCGACCGGTTCTGACAATCAATTAGGTGGTACTGGTACCGATATTATGATCAGTATCAGCAATGACAGCACCACCTTGAAGACGACTCTGGATAGTTTTGTCACCGCTTATAATGATGTGATCAATTTTATTTCAGGTCAGAAGGAGCAATATTTTTCTGGGGAGTCACTGACCCGTTCTATCGTTTCTCAGATGCGGAGTGTGATCAACACCCCCACGGGGGATGGATCGGGAGGGACGTTAACTCCTTATTCGACTTTGGCGGAGATAGGATTGCGAACGGATCAAAAGTTGGGGACCATTAGTTTTGATTCGACTAAATTAGATGCCGCGATCAGTAGTAATTTTAAGGCGATCTCCTCTATATTCACCACCACCGATGCCACTGGTAACGATGGCGTTGCCCATCGCATGGCCGATCTTTTATCCGGGATTACCGACAGCACCGATGGTTCAGTGACAGCGCGCCAAGATGGTTTGCAAAATCGTATTGACAGTCAGCAGGAGCGTATTGATAAGGAGACCATTCGTTTGGATGCAGAAAAGGAACGTTTGACCCTTAAATTTGCCACCCTGGAACGATTAATTACGCAAATGAAGGGTTCTTCAGGCTCTTTGGAATCTACGCTGTCGAGTTTGAATAGTAAGTGATAGAGTCTGTTGGAATTGGAATGAATTTTGCTTAATTTTTAGTAACGTCTCAAAACGGCTTTTTTTTGAAACGTGTCATACTTTTGTCGGTTTTTTAATCATAACAAATTAGGATAGCGAGATTTGACCATGATGCAGACGCAGAACTACCCAACCAGCTCTTTTGAATATATTCCGCCGGCCAATGACCCAGACCAAGAGAGCCAATTGGATCTGTTGGTTCGTCTTTATGAGGGGGCCATCGCTTTTCTGAACAAGGCCATCAAGGCATGTGAATCTTCCGAAATTGATCAGTTTAAATATTTTATTCAAAGAGGACGCCGTATTATTGAGGAGTTTCAAAATACGCTCGATTTTACAGAAGGTGGTTTGGTTCCCACACAGTTAAATGATCTTTATGAATATATGCTCGACAGCTTGACACAGGCCACTTTGACTCACGATACCCTTTTTGTAGAACGGGTTAATGAGCAACTGGAGGTTCTCCTGGATGGCTGGAGAGGCCTTCAGCAACCGAGTCACTAACGGAATCTGCTTAAATGTCCTATGGTTTAAAAAGTTACAAAACCTCCAAGACCTATACCGCCTCTCGGGAAGATCTTTTAATCCTCTTATATGAGGGGGCGATACGTTTTCTTGAACGGTCCATCAAGGAGAAAGAGAGTGGGACCTTAAGCGAACATAAAATGTATTTGCGCAGAGGTCTATGTATTATTGCCGAACTGCAAAGTACATTAGATTTTCAGCAAGGGGGGGATTTGGCCATACAGTTGTTTGAACTGTATGGATATATGCTGGATCGGTTGACGCAAGCCAATTTGACCCAGGATATGGAGCACATCAGCAGAGTTATTGGGCATTTGAATACCTTATTGGAAGGGTGGCGTGTCGCTGTAGCCCAGGTCAAAAAGGAAGGAGGTCTACCTGGCACAATGGGAACCGCCTCCGCCAATTCATCCTCTGTTGCACGTGTGAGTAGTTTATAGTGATGGATAGTGCTCTCACCCGTTTAGAAAATTTATTGGATCGTTTTCGTGAACCAGAAAAATTGGGTGCTGAGGAGTTAGGCGTACTCTCCCAGTTATGGTCCGAAGGAGTCGAGTCGGTGGTCCAGGCTGGCAAGACGATTCACCTCCAAGAGGCGCAAAAAGATCAGTATAGGATACGTTTGCAACAATTGATCGATCAATTGCCAGCCATCGAAACACTGCTAAGTCAGCACAAGTCAGAGGTGGCCCAACGTCTTTATGCGGAAAATCGACGCTTTAAAGCCTTGGCCAGCAGTTATGGGGGCTCGGGACGAAATTCGATGGGGCGTACGGTGTAAGATATAAATAAAAATAAAAAATTAAGACCTTGGGGGCGGAGAACCGCTCCCAACACCCCCTTTTTTTTTTTTATTAAAAAAAAAAAGGGGTCTGGGGGATTGCCCCCAGGGTTTTGCTTTTGCTTTTGACCTCGGTTTTGCTTCCTTCAAAAAGCAGGGGGATTGGGGGATGCAATCCCCCAAGGTCTTGACTTTGTAAACAGAGTCGTCTGCGCTCCCGTTTGGTTGGACGCGGACCACCAGGAATGGGAGCTGTGCCGAGAATAGCAACTATTTGGCGTTTTTTCTCGCTCTCCTCCTGACGCTTTTTTTGACTCTGGGCCGTCTCTTGATATAAAAGGATCGCTTCTCGCGCTGGTCCACGTTGTTCGGAAACGCCAGTGACATCCACAATCCATTCTATGGATTCTTTGCCAATCTTTAGTTGATCCCCTATTTTTAGTGTGTGTCCAGGTTTGACGCGGGCCCCATTTAAATGCACCCGCCCGCCAGTGACAGCTTGGGCGGCCAATGCCCGTGTTTTAAAAAAACGTGCGGCCCAAAGCCATTTGTCGATTCGAACCGTCATAAAAGAAGGGGGGGTCATGTAAAATCGCCTTTTTCAGGAGAGAGAACCGTTTTGGCCAGATATTCGCTTGTTTGATGAATCTCCCCCGTGACCTGTTGCAAACTTTCGCCCCATTGTCCAAATTGTTGGAGTAGATCCTGTGTCCTTAAGAGGTGCTCGGTGGTATCCTGCGTTTGTTGAAGCAAAAATAGGCTTTCCTGCGTGGTTTGCTGAAAAAGGGTACCGGTTTTGTGGATCTCCTCTGAGGTAGCTACCACCTGATGGGTGATTTCGGTAATCTTTGTTGAAATGGCATTGATGCTGTGATTGACCTGGGCCATCTCTTCGGATGCCGTATGGATCCGTTGCGTGACTTCGCGGGTCTCTTGCGAAACCATCTGCATGGTTTCGGTAATGTTTTGAATGGTGTGGCTCTGTTCATCTAAGCTGTTGAGGATGACCTCTGTGGAGAGATCAATTTTTTCAATATGATGAGCCACTTGCTTGGAGACGGAGGTTGCGTCTGTGGTGTTGTTTTGTATTTCGTGAATTTTAAGGGTAATCATCTGGGTGGCTTGACTGGTTTGCCGGGCCAGCTCTTTGACTTCGTTGGCGACCACCGCAAACCCTTTGCCCGACTCTCCCGCTCCAGCGGCCTCAATGGAGGCGTTTAAGGCCAGCATATTGGTTTGTTCGGCGATATCGTTGATGAGTTCAACGACGGTGTCGATCTCTTGGGCCGAGATAGCAAGTTTTTCCATGGATTGGATGCTGATTTTGGCCTGCTGACTGGCTTGGCGGGCCTCATTTCTGGATGTTTCGCTTTGCTGGCGGACATCGGTTTGGGTGAGAAACATTGTATGGATGGCCGTGGCAACGTCGTGGAGATGGGTATCGGATCTTTGGACCGCCTTTTGAACCTGTCCCATGCGGTTATTGCTCTCCTCAGCGGCTTGGGCAACCGAAGAGAGGTTGGAACTGGCTATTTCTGCCGAATTGGTAATCTCCTGCATATCTATATGGATGGCTTGGATGGTTTGGGTTAGATTTTTTAATAAAAGAACCATGCGTTCGGTGTGCTGATGGAGAGAAGGGGGGCTATGTTGGTGGTGTTGGGATGTGCAGATCCATGTCTCAGACATGGCTTGGCTGATCTCATGCAACGAGTGACTGGCCAGTTTTAATTTTTGTGTCAAGGGGGAGAGGGTTTGGAGTTGGGTATGGGCTTGGTTGCGAATGGCGGCATTTTCTTCGGCAAAGGCATTTGGGGTCGAAAGGGGAGTTGTTATCTCTTTGTTTACCCATTGACCTGTTGTCCATGCTAAAATGATTCCAATGGCTAAAATAAGCAGAGCCAACCAACCGGCAAAGGTTGTGTTTGGCAACGGCGGCAGCTCTTGCAGGGTATCTGTAGGTTGTTGTGCCCAGGCCGCAGGAATATCTAATAAAGAGCGAAAGAAAGAGAATGTGGAGGAGATGTCGTCGGGATGGAGAAGCCTGGAATTGGATTGCTGGGGCATTTTTTGGGCGGCTTGTGTGGCTTTTTCCAAAGCCAAGTAAAGGGCTTCCATGGCCTGTTCAATCTTTTTATGAGAGGGGGTGGGAATGTTTTTTGTCCATTGGGTAAAACTGTTTTGGTAATCTTGTAACAGTTTATAGAGCTTCTCTTTTTCTGGTTGGGGAGTAAATTGTTTGGCATCGCTAGGTTGGTCAAAGAGCATATAATTTTGCTCCAAAACGCGTGCGTTTAGATAATCTTTCCATAAATCAGGGACATAGAGCGCGGTGAGCGTGGTTTCCATCTCTGCAGCCAAACGGTTTAATTCGTCTGGGTTTGTCTCCTCTGTTTTGGAGTTTTGTATAAATATATCAAATGTATTTGTGTAGTCTTGAAATGTTTTGGATAACTTTTGTTGTGTGCTTGAAGCCAGTTTGCTCTGGGCTAACTCTTTCATAAAGAGCACTTGCAGACGTTTGAATTCGTCCAAAGCCTCCTCTTTTTGCAGGAGATAATCCTTCTCCGCTTTGCGCATACGAATAAAGGTGGTTCGAATCTGGGAGATATCCATCTCGTTGAGTTGGGTTTCCAGGTTGGTCCGGGCTTGCTGCTGTAGGGGGTGGGCTTGGATTTTTGTGCTGGCAAGGAGGGCCTGTTTTAATTGGGTCAAAGCTTGGTCTAATGCCTGGATGCTTGGGTCATTATTTAATATTTTTAAAAGTTTATCGGTTGCTTGATGGGCTTGGTCGAATAATTCTTGTTGCGGTTGGGTTTGTCTTGGCATCGCAATAGTGGCGGCGATTTTTAAAAGAAGCCCGTGGAGGGCTAAAAGGGGATCTATGCTGGGGTTGGAAGCCAAGTGGGGTGCCGGAGACGCAATTTTTGGTGTGACCAGAAGGGGGGCTGGATGGGTGAGTGAGTGGTTATTTGGTTGTGCGGTTTTGGTCTCTGGGCATGGGCTTTGCGGGGGGGGCTTTGGGCATTCTGTCACGGTTGGACATTTCGAAACGGTCGCAACAGAGAGTTGCCAAGCGCAATCGTTGGTCTTATCAGTTAAGAGTTGGGCCTGCTTGAGCAGTGTCTGATAACGAGCTGTGGTTTGGTCTAACAGGCTTTGATAGTACCAAAAACCGCCAGCCACCCATAAAATAAATATACCAAAGGCCAACGCAATTTTAGCTCGAGGGGTCGTAGGAGAAGATGTTTTGAAATAGTTCACAGAATTCAGCCCTTTTAGAAAAATTGGTTGCAACGAAACAGAATGGAGAATACCAATTTTTTAAGCCTTAGAATAGCGTCAAGAATGCCATAGGATCCTTCATGGGTTTATTATTTTACCTCTTCCACTTCCATTCGTTCAATATCTGCCAGAGTCACCCATCGTCCGTCCAAGGTGATAAAACTGCGATTTTGTAAGGCGTTTTTATGGGCGAGGTAGGTGGTTGTCTGATTGGATTGGACGTTGATCACGCGAATTTTGACTTGCTGATGTTCTTCTTGCCAGTTATTGTAAAAAAACCAACTACTGGTGAGAAGTACGAAGGAAAAGGCTATGGTGAGAGCTATTTTATCGCCACGGCTGCGGGGAGCCCTTGGCGGTGGGGGCGGTGGCATGGGGCGATTGGCGTGAATGCGGCCTAAAAAATAGATGATCGCTATGACCAAAATAGAGAGGATTAATTTAAACAGCATGATTTTCCATGAGTCATCGTTGTTTCTAGCCGATAAGGATAACATCCCCAAAAATGGACTAGGTTATGAAATATACTATTCCAGGTCTAAATTGACACGATGGAAGCCAGTTGGCAAGGGTTGAGAGGCCTTTTAGTCGAGTGGTCTTTTTTTTATGGCTATTCTTGATGGTATAATGGACAATTATGTTCGGATGATTGGGTTGTTATGATGAAAGGAGGATGAAATGACATTACAACAAGGGGATCTTGACCAAATTGTTCAATATATTAAACCGCAATTTATCCTCTGGATGTCAGATCGGGTGTTGGAAAAACCCCATGAACTTTATGAAATTGAATGGCGTGAGCGCATTATTCGGGTTGAGGAGGCGTTAAAACATCAGCGTGAATTGATGCAGCAGGGGTTCGCAATGATGGGAAAACAGTTGGAACTGGAGGATAAACGGTTAGAGCAGGTGGATAAACGGTTAGAGCAGGTGGATAAACGGTTAGCTTTGCTACAATCTGAGATGGATAAACGGTTAGAGCAGGTGGATAAACGGTTAGCTTTGCTACAGTCTGAGATGGATAAACGGTTTGAGCAGGTGGATAAACGGTTTGAGCAGGTGGATAAACGGTTAGTTTTGCTACAATCTGAGATGGATAAACGGTTTGAGCAGGTGGATAAACGGTTAGTTTTGCTACAATCTGAGATGGATAAACGGTTCATAAACGTTTAGAGTTTCTTACGCAACGGATTGATCGTTTTATGATTTGGTCCTTTGGTATAACGCTCGCTTTGTCGGGTATCGTCATCACAGCACTAAAAATTTTAAGATAATATTTTTTGAAATCTTTTATCGTTGGATATGTATATGAATGTCAATTGGCAAGGGGTGAGTGGTTCTGAAATGCAAACCGAGTCGATTGCGTCTCGGTTGGCGCAGGTGGCTCGAGTGGGGTTGGTGGTGGCGTTGGAGGGGGATTTGGGGGCGGGGAAAACCGTCTTTGCCCGTGGGTTTGTGCATGGCATGGGGGTGGCGGATCCCTATGTCACCAGTCCGACATTTACCTTGCTCAATCCCTATTTGGAAGGCAAAATGCCCGTCTACCACTTCGATTTTTATCGGCTAGAATCCCCCGAAGAGTTGATTCAGATCGGGGCAGAGGGGTATTTGGGCACCGATGGGGTGGCCTTAGTGGAATGGCCAAGTCGGGCTGGAGATTGGATTCCTGCAGATCATCTGCGGGTGGTCTTGACATTTCGGGATGAGGAGCCTGACAAACGTTGGATCGAATTTCGGGCAACTGGCGGGCATAGCAATATGATTTTGGCCGATTTTTGCCATTTGGAGGCATAGAGATGAAGGATCAACCCCCCTCTTTATTAAAACCAGAGGCTTGGCGTTTTCTGCTGGAGATCCTTGGGACCGATATAACCGTGGCACGCGCCTCTGAGGATGCCTCGTTTCGGAGTTATTATCGGGTTAGAATTCATGGTGGGAACTCTTTTATTTTAATGGATGCCCCACCAACTCATGAAGATGTCCGACCTTTTGTGGATATTGGCCGTTTTTTGTTTGAGCATGGGGTAAGTGTCCCCAAAATTTTAGCACAAAACGTGGAAACTGGTCATCTTTTATTGGAAGATTTTGGTGATCAGACCTTTTTAAAAGCCTTGGCTGCGGGAGTCGAGGCCGAGGGGTTGTATCGACGGGCTGTGGAAACCCTGGTCACCCTGCAGGCGACTCCATGGGACCACACCTGTTTAGCCCACTCCCGTCCCTATGATCGAGAATTATTGCATAGAGAATTGGCATTGTTTACCGATTGGTATGTGGAAGGGATTCTCAAGCGGCCCATCTCCCCTTCGGATCGGCAGCAGTTTGAGATGGTTTTTGCCGTGTTAATGGAGAATATTTTAGCTCAACCGGTCTGCTTGGTGCATCGGGATTATCACAGCCGCAATCTGATGTGGTGTGCGGGAGAGCGGGTTGGGGTGTTGGATTTTCAAGATGCGGTGATGGGACCGGTGACCTATGATTTAGCCAGTCTGTTGCGGGATTGTTATGTGGCTTGGGAGGCCCCTTTTCGCAAAAGAGTGCAGAGGTATTGGTTGGAACATGCCCAGGATCCCTGGCACTATGGCCAGGATTGGTCTCGATTTGAGAAAGATTTTGATTGGATGGCCCTGCAGCGCAATCTTAAAGCGGTGGGAATTTTTGGCCGTCTCTCGTTGCGGGATGGCAAACATGGTTATTTGGCCGACATTCCCCGCACTCTGGGGTATGTCTGGGAGGTTTTACCCCGTTATCCGCAGTTAGAGCCGTTGCACGATCTGTTACAACGGTATATAGCGAGAGTAGAAGCATGAATGTGATGATTTTAGCCGCTGGACGGGGGGAACGTCTGCGCCCGTTGACCGATCTTTTACCCAAACCCTTGGTTGAGGTGGCGGGTCTGCCTGTCATTGAACATACTTTGCGTCGTTTGACCACTCTTGGTGTGGATTTGGTGGTGATCAATGTCTGCTATTTGGCGGATAAAATGATAGAGTATATTGGCGATGGTTCGGCTTGGGGGCTTCGGGTGGTCTGGTCGCGGGAGCAGAGGCTTTTGGAAACCGGAGGTGGGGTGCGCCAGGCCTTGGGGCTATTGGGGTCGGAACCTTTTTTGGTGATCAATGGCGATGTGTTATGGGATTTGAATTTAAAGCTTTTTTTAGCTCAATTTGATGGGGAACGCATGGATGGATTGTTGGGGCTGGTGGCCAATCCGGTTTGGAAAAAGGGGGATTTTGTCTTAAATCAAGAGGGGCGTTTGGCTCGGTATAGGGGGGAAGGGGTGGGGTGGACCTATTCGGGAATTCAAATTTTGACGCCTAACATGTTTGCCTCACATACCCAAGAGGCATTTTCGTTAAATGCGCTTTATGATACCAGTCTCTTGATGGGGCGATTGTATGGTTCGGTGTTGACAGGATTTTGGTCGGATATCGGTCAGTTGGATCGGTTGGAGCAGGCTCGAAAAGAGTGGCCAGAGTATCAACGGGAGTTTACCTCTAATGGATGACGTTGGAAAAAGAATGGATATGCACAAATTGCAAGCTCTTTCGCCTTTGGACGGACGCTACCAAGATAAGGTGGCAAAACTGGCCCCGATTTTTTCTGAATTTGGTTTGATTCATCGCCGGTTATGCATCGAAATGGGTTGGTTGGTGGCCTTGGCTGAGGAATCGGGAGTACCAGAGCTCAAACCCTTTGCGCCCCACATATTGGCTTTTTTAGAAAATATGGTGGAGAATTTTTCCAATGCCGATGCCCAACGTATCAAAGATATCGAAAAGATCACCAATCACGACGTCAAAGCAGTCGAATATTTTATCAAAGAAAAAACCCATTCTGTTTTAGGGGAAACGGCTTCTGAATTTATCCATTTTGCCTGTACTTCCGAAGATATCAATAATTTGGCCCATGGGTTAATGTTATTGGACGGTCGGCAAGGGGTTATTTTGCCCGCCATGGATCGCCTGATAGAGGCTATTTCCCAATTGGCGTTAGAACACAAAGATCAACCCATGTTGGCCCGCACCCATGGGCAAACCGCCTCGCCGACCACGGTGGGCAAGGAGATGGCCAATGTGGTCCATCGTTTACGAGGCGTGCGGGATCAAGTGGCCAACATCCCTATTTATGGTAAAATGAATGGTGCGGTGGGCAATTATAATGCCCATCAGGTGAGCTGTCCCGAAGTGGACTGGGTGGCCTTTTCCAAAGCCTTTGTGGAGGGGTTGGGGTTGACCTTTCAACCGTTGACCACCCAAATTGAACCCCATGACGGCATGGCGGAATTGTTTTATGCTTTGGCGCGCTTTAATACCATTTTGTTGGATTTTTGTCGGGATATTTGGGGATATATCTCGTTGGCCTATTTTAAGCAGAAGACCAAGGCGGGAGAGGTGGGCTCTTCGACGATGCCCCATAAGGTGAATCCCATTGATTTTGAAAACGCCGAAGGCAATTTGGGCTTGGCCAACGCCCTGTTGATCCATTTGGCGGAAAAGCTCCCTATTTCTCGTTTTCAGCGTGACCTATCCGATTCAACGGTGTTGCGCAATATGGGGGTGGCTTTGGGGTATGCTCTGTTGGCTTATGTTTCGGTTGGGCGCGGAATTGACAAATTGCAGGTCAATCCTCTCCGTTTGGAGGCCGATTTGGAGTCTGCTTGGGAGGTGCTGGCCGAACCCATTCAGATGGTGATGCGTCGCTATGGAGTGGAAAAACCCTATGAGCGGCTCAAAGAGTTAACCCGTGGCAAAGAAGTCACCCAGGAGTCTTTGGCAAATTCAAGAAAAATTATTGACGTTGACCCCTAGAGAATATATCGGACTCGCTCAGGTGTTAACCCAAAGGGCAGTTGAAAAATAATTGAGAGCAGGATCTCCTTCGGGGTACCTTGGGGGGGCGGAGAACCGCCCCCCAATCCCCCCCACCCTTTTTTTTTAATTCTTAAAAAAAAGAGGGGGTCTGGGGGATTCATCCCCCAGGGTTTTGCGTTTGATCTTTTGCCCGGAAGGGCATCATGTTCTAACTGTCCTGTTAAGGGGTCTCTGCGGGGATCAGGTGGTATTCCCGCAGTTTGGCTAATAAATGGCTGCGTATGATCGGTTTGGTTATATAATCGGTGCATCCTCCTTTGAAGAAGGCCTCCACCACCTGTTTTTCGGTATCTAGGGCACTGACGATAAAGATGCTCGTCTCTTTGGAACCGGAGTACCCTTTCTCTTTTTCAAAGGCACGCATGGCAAACAGTGCCTCTTGGCCATTCATGATAGGCATCATAATATCTAATAAAACAAGCTGATAAGGGGTTTTATCTTCTATGGCTAATTGAAAAATTTCGAGGGCTTCTCGACCATCTTTGGCAAAGTCATACTCTCCGAAAGGGGCCATGATTTGTGCTAGAACCTGTCTGTTGTTTTTTTCATCATCGACGATTAATATTTTCATTTTTTTAAATCATTTTCCAGTTGGTGACACCATTTAAGAATATCGGGCTTGTTTTCTTTACGAACCGCCATCAAAAGACGTAAAGCCGTTTTAGACAAGTTTGGGTCTTCTAAATGTCCGACCATCTCTTTTGTGGTTTCTATTTCTTTGGTAAGGAGCTGCCAATCCCCCTTTTCTAAAGCTTGTTGCACGAAGATTAATTGATTTGCGATTTGAATTCTAGGGGGCGTATCAGAGAGGATAGATCTTTGTTCTGAGTGGATCGTGGTATCCAGATCAATTGTGCTTGGGCAGAGGATCATTTTAAGGTTGAGGGTCAAGCGCAAGATACGTTGTAACTCTTCTGGTCGGTATGGTTTAAAAATAAAATCGTTTGTCCCTGCCTGTCGAGCAAAGGTATTAAATGTGAGATGAGAAGAGGTTCCAATGATGGGAATGTTCGCAGGACAAGTGGATATTTGGCCAGATCGAATGGATTTTATGGTATGTAGACCATTCATTTCTGGGAGAGAGAGATCTATCAGAAGAAGGTCGAAGGGTTCTGATTGTAGAAGGTGTCGGGTCTCTTGGCCATGGGAACAGGTATTGAGTTGATATCCTTTGATGGTTTGTAAGATTGACAAGGCATGTTCACGGTCGTGAGGATGGTCATCTATGATGAGAATTTTAATCGGTTTGGTGGTGTATGATGGTAAGAGATGCCAATGAAAATTTTTTGCATGAGAAGGTAAGGGGGTATTTTGAAAAATTTCATTGATGGTATCTATGAGACATAGTGGAGAGATGGGCTTGATGAGCGTGCGGGCGATCCCCAATTTTTCAGATAGAAGCAAATCATTTCGACGATGGTTGCCGGGCAATAAAAGTAGAATGGGTATGATTTGGTTCGAAAGATGGTTGAGATATTCTGCCAATTTGACACCATTGCATTTTGGCAAACGACAATCCAACACAATGAGATCAAAATAAGGTTTGTTGTATTGAATGGCATTTTCTATAAGTTGCAACACGTCATACCCATCGTTAGCCTCGACGATTTGCCCTCCAAACAGGGACAGTGTGCGGGAGAGTATTTTGCGGCTATTGGGATTGCCATCGGCGAGCAGAATATTTAGGCCAAAAAATTGCACTGCACTGGAAAGATAGGTTTGATTGAGGGGGTGAGAGCTGGGTTGGAAATCGACCGTAAAATGGAAGCGGCTTCCTTGCCCCTCCTGGCTTTCTACCCAAATGTTTCCCCGCATTTTTTCAACAAAACGTTTGCAAATAGCCAGTCCAAGCCCACTACCACCATATTTTCGGGTGGTGCTGCTGTCGGCCTGGATAAATTCTTCAAAGATGATTTGTTGTTTGTCAAAAGGAATACCAATGCCAGTATCGTGAATTTGAAAATAGAGGCACCATGGGAAAATATCTAACTCTTTGCTCTCGTCCAAACTGACCAGGAGGGTGATTGTGCCTTTTTCGGTAAATTTAATGGCATTACCGATTAAATTGAGTAAAATTTGCCTTAATTTTGTCGGGTCACTGATGACTCGAATGGGCAGTTTAGGGTCGAGTGAGCAAATAAATTCGAGATTTTTTTTGTGTATTTGCGCAATTAAAACGGCACAACTCTCCCAGATCAACTTGTGAAGATCAAAATCGATCTGTTCAAATTCCATTCCCCCTGCATCAAATTTTGAGATATCCAAAATAGAGTTGAAAATGTGTAATAAGGTATTTCCAGATTGAACGACAATTTCTAGATTTTGTCTCTCCTGACTGGTCTGGGCGGTATCCAAAAGAAGGTCAGACAAACCGATAATGGCGTTTAAAGGGGTGCGGACTTCGTGACTCATGGTGGCTATAAAAATATTTTTTTTATGCAAAGCCTGCTCGACAGACTCTTTGGCTTGGCGCAGTTCATGGGTGCGCTCTTCTACGATGTGTTGGAGGTGATTGCGATGTCTTAAAAGTTCTATTTCGGCATGTTTGTGTTCAATAATGCCTGCTAGGGCGTGGACGATCATGGTGAGATAGGTCTCGATTTCAGCATTCTGGATATGATTGTGTTCCACATACAAATTGAGGAGGCCAAGCATTTTTCCTTTTGACATCAGAGGATAACAATAATGACCATGATTTTTAATGCCTTTAAACGAGATGTGATGCTGATCATCTAAAGCGTTTTTAAAAACCATCTCTTGCTTTTGGGCGGCAATACCACACAGGCAGGTGCCAAAGGGAATGCGTGCGCAGGCTTTTAGAAGATGATTATCTAGTCCAATATGGGTGACCATTTTCAAAACGTGCGGCTCTTGGGAATCGATTAAAAAGAGGCTTCCCTTGGCAAGCAAGGTCAACCAGTCGTTGGAAAGAATGAGTTGCAGGGCCTTTTCCATGAGTTCTTCTAAGCTGTAAGGCTCTAAAGCTAGTTCCAACAATTGGCTGACAACGACCAGGGCTTGTTCACGTCTTTCTTGATGGATCATAGAGGGTATCCAAAAATTTTAGAGGTTTTTTGTTGATATGTTACATTTTACCAGATTTTCCATGTTAACAGAAGATTGAAAACAAGATGCGTAAAATATTTTATTGTGGTAGATTTTAGAAAATCAATAAATGTTTAAGAGATGTTTTTTGTATTTGTATATATATATTGTTATGATAGTATTTAGTTTATTTTGTTTACTTTGTTTTGATGTTTTTTTAATAACGACTGTATGGGGCGGGGATGACTATGATAAAGAACGAAGATGAAAAGCCTAAGCTGTTGTTGGTGGATGATATGGTGGCCAACATTATGATGTTGCATGAGGTGTTGAAGGATGATTACCATACCTATTTTGCTAAAGATGGGGTGTCTGCTCTGAAAGCCGCAGAGGATCGTTTACCTGATCTTATTTTGTTGGATATACATATGCCTGGCATGGATGGTATGGAGGTGTGCAGGCGTTTAAAGGCGGATTCGCAAACAGAGCGGATTCCCATTATTTTTATTACCTCTCTCTCCGAAACCCAAGATGAAACCGCTGGATTAGAGTTGGGGGCGGTGGATTATATCACCAAGCCTTTTAATCCGACTGTTGTGCAACTTAGAGTCAAAAATCACATTGCTTTAAAAAAATATCAGGACCATTTGGAAGAGTTGGTCCTGGAACGAACGGCCAAACTGCAAAAGGCCAAAGAGGAGGCCGAGTCGGCGGATCGCGCAAAAACCAAATTTTTGATGATCATCAGCCACGAATTGCGTACCCCATTAAACAGCATTATTGGATTTTCTGAAAGTTTGTCCACTGTGTTGCAAGGGGAATCCAAAGAGTTGGCCGGGATGATCTATGACTCTGGAGTAAAATTAAATTCTATGGTTGGGAATATCCTGGATTTGGTCAAGTTGGAAAGTCAAAAGGTGCCCCTTGCCTGTCAACCTTTCCATGTCCGAGAATTGGTGCAGCAAACGGCTCGGCAGGTAGAAATGAAATATCAAGAAAAAGGGCTTGTTTTTGAAAGCGCATGTGCATTGGACGTTCCTGAATTTTTGCAAGGAGATGAAAAACGAATTCGGCAAGTACTCGGTCATTTACTGGATAACGCTTTTAAATTTACGGACAAGGGATCGGTCTATGTAAAAGTGGAACGGGGACATGGGGAGGGGTATCGGGATCAACTGGTTTTTTCGGTTGAAGATACTGGTATTGGGATTCCCCAGGAGAAGTTAGATGACATATTTGGTTTTTTTACAATGTTGGCCGAGGATATGTATACCCAGCATAAGGGCGGGATCGGTATTGGTTTGGCGATTTGTAAAAGTGTTGTCAAACTTATGAATGGAAAAATTTGGGTGAGCAGTAGGTCCACTGGTAGTGTGTTTTCTTTTTCTGTTTTATCTAAGAGTCGTTTGTTATGTCTGTTTGTATTCGGATTGATTGTGGGTGGTTGGCAAGGGGGGGCCGTTGCGGAAGATTCCTTGCGCGGACCGGCCTTTTCCGATCCAAAACAGCTCACCCCTATGCCAGAAGAGTGGCAAAAAAAGCCGATTGAGTACGATGCCGAGGCCAAAAAGCTGCAAGCCGATGTGGTTATCACCCTGGATCAAGAGATTTTTTTGATGTTGGGCGACAAAATTATGGATTATGGCAAGAAAAAAGGGATTAAAATTGTTAATCAAGAGGGGACCTGCGGGATCTCAGACGGTTTTATGTTGAAAAAACAGGTAGATTTAGCGGGTTATTGTTGTGCACCAAGTACGTCGGCCCGTCTACCCACCCTCACGTATCGTACTCTTGGTATTGCCGCAAAGGTCTTTATCGTGCATCCCGATAATCCCGTCAATAACCTGACCGTAGAACAATTGCAAAAGATATATCAAGGCGAGTATGCCCGTTGGTCAGAGGTGAAAGGCTTGGAGGGAGCTCCCAATATTCCCATTCATGTCGTTGGTCGTCTCCATTGCAAGTTGCGCCCCGGTCATTGGCGTCTTCTGCTGGATTATGAAAATATGTTTAGTCCGCGCATGAAAGAGGTCAGCACCATTCCAGATGTCATCGCCGAAGTGATGGGTAACCCTGGTTCTATTGGGTATGATACCATGACCAATATCCTTCGTTTTCAAAAAAAGGATCACCCCCCCAAGGTTTTGAGAATGGAGGGGCAGACTCCTCATGATCTCGATGCCATTGCCAATTTGCGTTATCCTCTCTATCGGACGTTGGAGCTGGCCTCCTGGGAGGGCGAGGGGGTACGTAATCGTTACGTGGATGATTTAGAAGCTTTTATGTTGAAAGAGGCTGAATCTCTGGATCCAGAAAAATTTAGTTTTGTTCCCGCTTCCCTGATGCGTAAAACCGGTTGGCAGTTTGTGGGTGATGAAGCCGTGGGAGAACCTCCGGTTCAGAAAAATCAAAAATGAGATGGGTTACATTTTAAGGTATCGGAAAAATAAAAAATCAAGACCTTGGGGGCGGAGAACCGCCCCCAACACCCCCACCCTTTTTTTTTATTAAAAGAAAAAAGGGGGCTGGGGGAGTGCCCCCAGGTTTTTTTTTTGACTTTTTACCCGAAGGGCATCATGTATGAACCAAGAGCTTGGGGGGGCGAATCTCCTCTGAAACAACCGGGGGCCCCCCAATCCCCCCTTTTTTTTGCTTAACTTATTTAAAAAAAAGAGGTTTAAATTCCATGTTGGATGACTTTTCTGGCCCGGTTCGATTGCCGCGACTTTCCATCTTTTGGAAAATGATGTGGATTAATCTGCTGGTGGGTGGGGTCTCTTTTGTTATTATCTTTGCTTGGCAGTCGCAGTTTTCAGAGTTTTTTTTTCAGGAACATCTGCGCGATGAGTTGGAAGTGCAAGGCAAAATTCATCGGTCGGATTTTGATCATCGTGTGCGGACGTTGATGAGTGCCATGGCCATCTATGCCGACCACACGAATTTATATCGTTATTTGAGTCAACGCCTAACGACCGGTGCGCAAAAGTCACCGGTCGTAGTCCATCGTCGTTTGCCTGCTTGGATGCCGCCCGCCTCGTTGGTGCGGGCGATTACCCAGCCCACCTTTTTGTTGTTAACCGATGCCGAACAACATCTCCAAGAATTGTATCGCAATGGGGATGAGGCGACTACTCCCGATTTTATTTCCTTACTCGCCACCCCTTTGGCGTATTATACGGTTGGCAAGATGACCATGCTTGGGGATGTGGCCAGCCTTATTGTTGCGAAAGAGGTTCGGGATGAAAACGATCGACTGTTGGCCTATTTGGTCAGTATTACCTATTTGGATGATTATTTTTTGAAAGAGGCTTTGCAAATTTCTGAAGATGGACCTATCGCGCTTCTGTGGAACAATGCAACCCAAAAAATAATTGCCAGTAGCGATCCCAGTCGTATCCATGCAGGTATGGCGGTGGGGGAGATTGAGGAGCGGTATTATCTGGTTAAGAAAAATTTTTTTGACGATGCCTCGGATCTTCTTGTGACTTTTGCTTCTGGTGTGGTCAAGAAAGCGGAAGACGAGCAGGTGCAACGCTTGAAGGGTCAGTTTAGTCGTTTTAGCCTTTTATTGGAAGCTGCTTTTATTTTTGTCTCTTTATTGGTCACCTTTTCGATCTCTTTTGGAATTCGTCGGTTAACGCACCATGTGATTGGATATACACAGCACTCTTTAGACTCTTTTGTTGGTTGCCAAATGGATGTGGCCCCGTTTCGGGGCTGGAAAGAGTTGATTGAGTTGGCTATGAGTTTTAATTTATTGACCAACCGCTTGCGGGAGAAGCATCTCACCCAGGAGCAGTTGATGGGGGAATTACATCAAGCCAAAGTCACGGCCGATGCGGCCAATCGTTCCAAGTCGGAATTTTTGGCCAATATGAGCCATGAAATCAGAACGCCGATGAACGCCATTATTGGTTTGGGCCATTTGTTGAGTAAGACCAAGTTGACGGCTAAGCAATTTGATTATGTCACCAAAATGAGTGCCTCTTCCCATGGTTTGCTTGGGATTATCAATGATATTTTGGATTTTTCTAAGATCGAAGCGGGCAAGTTGCAATTGGAAGAGGTTGAGTTGGACCTGGATATGGTGTTGGAACAGTTGGCCAATATTATCTCCATCCGTACTGAAGAAAAAGGGTTGGAACTTTTGTTTGATATCCATCCAGAGGTTCCGCGTCGCCTGCTAGGGGATCCGTTGCGCGTGGGGCAGATATTGCTCAATCTGGCCACCAACGCCGTTAAATTTACTCATCAAGGGGAGATAGTTGTTTTTATAAAGGTTAACTCCTGCGATGAGGAGAGGAGTACCTTGTTGTTTGGTGTTCGTGATACGGGTATTGGTCTCACACCAGAACAACTCCAGACGCTGTTTCGTCCCTTTCAACAAGCCGATTCTTCCACAACACGCCAATTTGGTGGTACGGGGTTAGGACTCTCTATTTGTCGTTATCTCGTTGAACAGATGGGCGGTGAGATTTGGGTCGAGAGCCAACTGGGTATGGGTTCGACTTTTTATTTTACGGCACAATTTAAAAATGTGGTCCAGGCACAGCCTAGGTTATGCAAAATTTCTCCAGACTTACATGGGAATCGGGTGTTGGTTGTGGATGACAACCCTGTGGCTTTGATGGTTCTTGGTAACTATTTAGAGGCTATGAGCTTTCGGGTCGAACGGGTCTCTTCTGGCCAAGAGGCGTTGACACAATTGGTTGAATCATATCAAAAAAATGATGTCTTTGAAGTGGTTTTTATGGATTGGAAGATGCCAGTTATGGATGGCATCCAGACCATTCAGCAGATTCGCAACCATCCTGGAATTTTTCAACCGGTCTGTATCATGGTGTCGGGTTATGGCCTTGAGGAGATGCGGGAGCGATTGGCAGAGGAGGGATTTGTCAATGGATATTTGACAAAACCGGTCACCTCTTCGCAATTGTATAACTCTATTTTGGCAGCCATGCGTGGGGAGGATTTGACCAGAACGGGCGAGGTTGGCAGGAATTCTATTTATTTTCCCGATCCAATCCGGTTCCGAGGGGTGCGGGTGTTGTTGGCAGAGGACAATCGGGTGAATCAACAGGTGGCCATGGAGATTTTGCAAGAGGCCCAGATTCGGGTGGATATAGCGCAAAATGGCTTAGAGGTGGTGAAAAAGGTGTTTGAACAGATGCAGCCCCCCTACGATGCCATTCTTATGGATATTCATATGCCGTTGATGGACGGCTTAACTGCGACGCAAACCATTCTTGCGCGTTTTCCAAAATTTTCTACCCCTATCATTGCCATGACCGCCAGTGCCATGAAACAGGATATAGATGCCTGTTTGGCGGTGGGGATGGCGGCACATGTGGCTAAACCGATTGATGTGCGTCAGCTATTTGTTCTTTTGGAGCGATTTGTTGAACGCAAAGAAGAGGCCGATATTCCCTTGGATGAGGCCATTCGTCCATCCAATACGGTGGGTGGATTGGCCGAAATTTTGACTGGGGATTTTCCTGGATTGAATATTTCAGAAGGGCTTAAACGAATTTATGGCAATGAGTCGGTGTATTTGCAATTATTGCAAATTTTTCAAGATGAGGAGGCGGCAACTTCTTTAAAATTGGACCAATTGCTGCAACAAAATTTATTTGCAGACGCCGTGTCCGTGCTGCATGGCGTGAAAGGGGTGGCGGGAAATTTGGGGGCTTTGGATTTACAATCGGTGTCGGCTCGGTTGGAAAAATTTTTAAAATCCACTCCCCATGCCGATGTTGACGCCCTAGTGACTTCTTTTCAGCTCTCTTTGGCCACAGTTTTGGAGAGCATCCAGAAAATTTTATTTTTGGTTAAACAAGAAAAAACACGTAACCAAGCAGACGTGGTTTTGGATGTGGTGGAGCCATTCTCAATCGAAGGGGTGCAGAAGTTGCGTTTTTTATTGGAAAAACAGGATTTGGGCGCGGAAAATTTGTTAAATATTTTAAGGCCTGGGTTGATCGGGGCTGGATTTTCTAGGGAAGTGGATCAATTGACTAAGGCGATGGGCCAACTCAATTTTTCCGAGGCGATCCAAATTTTAGATCACATGAAATAAACGGCACCACCACACTTAACCGTGGTCATCTGTTTTTTGATTGATTAAATGCCCCCAGGGTTTGGTTTTTGTTTTTGATCTTGCTTTTGACCTCGGTTTTGCTTTTTTCAAAAAGCAGGGGGATTGGGGGATGCAATCCCCCAAGGTCTTGACTTTGCTTTTTGTTCAGGCACTCGTTAATCATCCACACTTAAACTATAGGCATTTTGAACTTATTTTGGAGAGAGAATTCGTGAGGCTTGATCCAGCACATCCTCGCTCATTTTGCGATTGGCTTTGCGGGTTTCGCGTTTGATTTTGTCATAGATCTCTTCTCGATGCACTTGCACTGTGCGAGGGGCTTCTATGCCAATGCGCACTTGGTTGCCTTTGATGCCGAGCAAGGTGATTTTAATTTCATCACCGATGTTTAAGCTTTCGCCGATTCTTCTGGTCAAGATTAACATTTAATATTCCCCCTTAATAAAATAAGAGCTTCCGTGTGAACGGGGGTTAGACTCCTTGTGATCACAATTGATAAATAATTTTTTTTTTGGCACAGCCTATTCTCCCCCCATTAGAGTTGCCGTGAAAACAGATGAAAAGGATTGCCCGCCTGTCGGTGGCCCAGGCGATTGTAAGAGGCACCCGCATTCCGGGTACTGTTTTTGACTGCTTGAATGACCGTTTCGGTCGCCATTAAAACTCCATTCAAGATGGCCTGGTTCTCTTTGTTAAGTTTATTGGCTTGTTGAATTAATTCCCGCAGGCGAAGGCGTATTTGGATCAGACCGGTATTTCCCCCTAGGGCCTGATCAATATGGGCGAGGGTGAGCTCTTCGCTGTTTATGTTTAATGCCAAGGCCAACGCATGGGAAAGTTGTTGGCGGTTTTGGTCTGCCTCGCGAATATGGGTGAGTGCCTGGTTTATTTGTGTGGTGATATTTTTTAAAATTATGGAATTGCGTTGTAAAATAGCCTCTTTTTCCTGATTAAAAAGAATCAGAAGATTTTCGAATTGCGCCATCAGGTGTTGCAATGTTTGGTTTAGATGGTCGGTGGTTTGTTTAATGTCGTCGTTGGTAGTGTCCATAGAGATATCCTGTTAAACGGATTTTTTCCTTTCTTTCAAGACTTGACGCAAGATTTTATCGGCCACGTCCAGGCTGGAGACATGATATCGACCATCTTCCAACGCCTCACGAATGGGATCGACCAATTCAGATCGGATATCGGGACTGTTTTGCATGGCTTCTCCTGCCATCCCAATGGTTCTAGAGAGGCTTGACAGCTCAACGTCATCTTTTCTGGAGGACGACTTGGCGGTGGTTTGTGGAGTGGTGGTACTGGATACCCTTCGACCTGTAAGCCGTCCCAAGCGTCTAACATTGGTATTTTTAATTTTTGTGACCATGAACAGGAATTCCCTTTGATGAATAAACTCAGTTTAATAATTTTTTGTTCTGCGTTTTATGCAGAACAAAAAATTAAGGCAGAGAGTTATTTATCGGTTTTTGCTCCACCGAGGTTAAAGAATTTTCATCCGACCGCAATTGATTTAAATGTCCTTCCATCTGTTCAGGGGTGAGGCGCGTATTGCGGGTGAGTTCATGGAACAAGGCCTCTTTGATGCCGAGTCCCTTTGGCTTTCGACTCATAATATTTGCATATTCGCCGTCGAGCATTTCATTAAATAATTTTTCGCCAGCACTGTGGGAGAATAGGCTCTCTGCTCCCCCATCGGGAACGGTTTTCCGCATTGAGGCGAGCATTTGACGAATGAAGATGGCCTCAAAATCGGCTGTAGCCTCATGGAGGCGTTTTAGATCTTTATCTTGAAGCGTATTTTCTTTGACGGTTGTTGAGGCGGCTGTCAAGCCTGCAATGGGCTGGCTCATAGGATTTCCAACTCTGCCTGTAAGGCACCAGAGGCCTTGATGGCCTGTAAAATAGCAATAAGGTCTCTAGGAGTCACGCCAACGCTGTTTAGTCCTTGGACCAATTCACCGAGGGTGACCCCTTCTTGCATTTCGATCAATTTAGCCTCTTCTTCGGTGGCGTTTACACGGCTATTGGGTGTTGTAGCGGTTGTGCCACCGCTGAAAGAGTTTGGTTGGCTGATTTGGGGTCTTTCCGATATTTTGATGGTCAAATTACCGTGGGAGAGGGCCACCGTAGAGACGTGGACATTTTCGCCCATGACGATGGTTCCGGTCCGTTCATTGACGACGATTTTGGCGGGTTGATCTTGCTCTACTTGTAGATTTTCCAATCTAGAGACAAAGGAGACCACCTTGCCTAAATACTCTTCTGGTACTTTTATTTGGATGGTTCCAGAGTCGCGGGCCGTGGCGACCGGTTTGCCCATTTGGTCGTTAATGACAGTTACCATGCGGTTGGCGGTACTAAAGTCTGGATTTTTTAAAGAAATTTGTAAATTATTTTCATCGTTTAGTTCAAAAGGAATTTCTCGTTCCACGATGGCTCCACCCGCAATACGGGCCACGGTTGGATGATTTTTTTGGACGCTTGAACCAGAATTTCCTTCAGCGGCAAAGCCACCGATCGAGAGAGGCCCTTGAGCTACGGCATAAATGCGGCCATCGGCCCCTTTCATCGGGGTGAGGATCAAGGTACCGCCTTGAAGGCTTTTGGCATCACCGAGAGAGGAGAGGACGACATCCAGATGACCACCCTGACGGGCAAAGGGGGGCAGGGTGGCGGTCACCATGACTGATGCCACATTTTTGACTTTGATTTTATCGTCAGCGGAGATGCCCATCCGTTCCAGCATCATTTTAATGGATTGGGTGGTAAAAGCGGCTCCAGAGTCACCCGTGCCATTTAGACCGACCACCAAGCCAAAGCCAGTCAGAGGGTTATCACGCACCCCTTCTATATTGACCACATCTTTTAAACGAGCCGCTTCACCCAAGGTGGGGGGAGCGCAAGCCAACAACAGGGCCAGAGAGAAAAAAATTTTCTTTTTATGAAGGGGAATTTTTTGCGCATCTCTTTCTGTGTTAACCTGAAGTCGTATGAGCATTTTTTCGCTTCTTTTGCTGAAAAAGGGGGGGAGCATGGGAGTCATAAGGGTCACAATACCGGAACCTGGGAGAATACCGAGTTGATCCAACTTGGATTTTGCTGTTGAGCCACCGAACCGTCGCCGGAATATTCGATGCGGGCATCGGCGATTTGAGTAGAGGCCACGGCATTGCCAGCAGAAATATCTTCGGGACGGATGATGCCTGAGAGTAAAATAAATTGGTTTTCGTTATTGATGGTGATATCTCGGCGACCTTCAATACGCAGGTTGCCATTGGCCAACACTTCGGTGACGGCACAGGTGATGGTGGTTTTAAAATCGCTCTTCCCATCGGTTTTTCCAGAGCCGTCATAGGAGTGGTTGCTGGTAATATTGTTTTTGGTGTCATTGCTAAAGAGTTTGTTGTAAATTCCAGCAAGGCCGAACATGCCTGATAGGGTAAATCCATCCGTGTTATCTCTGGAAAGTTTGGTTGTTGCTTCCCGTGAAGCATCGGATGTTTCCTGGACATTGACGGTAATAATATCGCCGACGTTTCTGGCTTTGGTATCCAAAAACAAGGTATTACGATCGGTTGTCTGCCAGATAGAACCTTTTTTGGGTGCCAAAAGTTCTGGGGGTTGAGGACGGACGATTTGTATGGGTTCGATGGGGCGTTCAGCAGCACGGGTCATCCCGCAGCCAGAAAGCCCGACGCTGGTAAGTATTAAAATAACTCCCATGGCATTTTTGTCCATTTTTCTTCTCCTGACACGACCTAACATAACCTATTTTTTGAGGGGATGGCCATTTTTATTAATTGTCGACCTGTGCTTCGCCAGGTCCGGTTATTTTGGCCATAAAACGTTTACGACTCTCTGGGTTGCGAATTTCAATTTGATCGCCGATGTGACCTTTATCCATCGAAATCCCGGTGGTTTGGATGGAGAGAGCACCATTGGTGACCCATATGTTGATTTTTTGACCTCGATCCACGGCCAAAGGGCGTTCAAACCAAGCCTCTTGCAGTGGACTTTTCTCTTTGATCAATCGATTGGCGGATTTGCCGATCAACTCTTCTGGTTTTAAAATCAGGCCTGGATCCATGCGCACCAGCTCCAATTTTTGCCAACGAATGTCTGCTTCTGTCACGATATCGCCCCGTTTCAGCGTGTGACTGACAACAGGGATTTTTATTTTTTTATTTAAAACAACCGAAACCTGAAAATTGGCTTCTGGGGTGCCATTGACCAAAGCCGTGACGGGCAGATAGTGTCGACCTGGCGTGCGTTCTTCTGTAGGAAAATCGATTTTCCAGGTTATTTTCCCCTCTTTTAAGGGGAGGCCAAAGCGATAATAGACGCTTGCAACGGACAACCCTTCTGGACCTTCGGTTTGCAATTTTTCTTCCAGATATTTTTCAACAGAGCGTCCGACCTCTCCTGGTTCAAGCGTTGCCGCATGGAGTACGGAGAAGGGGGACCACAGGGTCAAAGCGACCAATAAACCTGTGTTGATTGGTATTTGCATGGTGTTTTTTCTCACTAAAAAATGTTTTATCGTGAGATATCTTGCAAAAAATGAACCAAACATTTTTTTCTCCGTTTCCAGGCAGATGAGCTGGGAGACATCTTTATAAAAAACTCATATGAAACAGTTATCAACGCTTCATAGAAGTCACAGCATTGAGCATAGAGTCCACCGTTTGAATGGATTTGGTTCCGGTCTCATAGGCCCGTTGGGTGGTGATCATATTGACCATTTCAGTCACCATATTGACGTTGGATTGTTCCAGATAATGTTGCTGGATGGTGCCAAAACCGTCTGTATTTGGATTTCCGAGTTGGGGAACACCTGAGGCCACGCTCTCTTTATAGAGGTTATTGCCGATGGCGGTGAGTCCTTCAGGATTGATAAAACGGGCCAGCTGAATCTGTCCAACATTTGGGGATGTGCCGGGGGGGGTGCTGGTTTTTAAATCAATGCTGCCAGAAGCTTGGACAACAATACCAGTGGTGGTATTTGGATCGAAACCAAGTTGTGCTCCGATCAGCGGATAGCCATCAGAGGTGACGATATTGCCATCTGAAGATTTTTTAAAGCTGCCATCGCGGGTGTAGGCGGTTTCGCCGTTGGGCAGTTCGATTTGAAAAAAGCCTTGCCCTTGGACCATCATGTCTACATTCATGGGATCTTCACTGCTGGCGATGCCGCTGCCTTGGGTAAAATCTTTGCCGACCGACACGACTTTGACACCATGGCCCAGTTGAATTCCCACGGGGAGTTGGGTGCCAGCAGAGGAGGTTTCGCTGCCAGCGGCGCGCAAGTTGGCGTAGAGGAGATCTTGAAAGTCGGTGCGTGAATGTTTAAACCCCGTGGTGTTGACGTTGGCCAGATTATCGGCAATGACGTCCATGTTGGTTTGTTGCGCTTGCATGCCAGTAGCGGCACTCCAAAGTGCGCGAATCATAAGCAGTTACTCCTTAATGAATGAGATTTTTTATTTTAAAGATCCGATTTGGTTGGCGGCCTGGTTGTCCATGGAATCCAGGGCTTGAATCATTTTTTGATAGGTCTCCATGGCGCGGTTGGCATCAATCATGTTGGTCATGCTGCGGATCATGTTAGCGTTGGAGCCTTCTAGAAACCCTTGATGGATCCCTTCAGAACTGTTTTCCATGGCAATTTCTGCCCCTTGGGGGGCGGAATAGAGGTTTAATCCGACTTTTTCCAGAGACTCTGGAGGGAGATCAACTCGTTGGAGCCGACCAATATTGCCTTGTGATCCTGTGATGGTGCCATCTTCAGCAATGTGAATGGGACCGGCATCTCCCACCACCAGCGGGGCGTTGCCCGCTCCTAAAACGGGAAAGCCATCTTTTGAGGTGAGTTCGCCAACGGGATTGACCCGAAAAGAGCCATCGCGGGTGTAGCGGCGTCCATCTGGGGTGTCCAGAACGAAAAAACCTTTGCCTTCCAGGGCAACGTGCAACGGGTTGTTGGTCTGTTGCATGGCCCCTTGTTCCAGGTTGACATGGGTGCCATCGGCTCGGGGATAGGTCATACGATAGGCGTTAGAGGCTGGATTGGTGAACGGAAAAGAGATATCTCCTGGAGCGCGTAATCCCATAAAGCTGTCGGTTGGCAATGGAAATTGTTCAATGCCAGGGGATGTTAAATAGGAGTCAAAGGTGATATTATCCTCTTTAAAGCCAGTTGTGTTGACGTTGGCCAGATTGTTGGCCAATACGTCCATGCGCATTTCGGTACGAAGGGCACCGTTGACGGTTGCGTATAATCCGCTATCCATAGTGTGTGGCTCCTCATTTTGTTGAGACGTTTTTCAAATTCTAAGCAATAATTATACCATAGACCGGTTTTGTTTTTTTGGAACCATTTTTTTGGAAGATAAGCAGATTATGAAAGATAAAAAATTTTCTACGGGTCAAGCTATAGAGCAATTAGAGGGCTTAATGGCCCGTTTACGTGCCGAGGATGGGTGTTCTTGGGATCGGGAGCAGACCCATAAAACCTTACTGCCTCATACCCTTGAGGAGGCCTATGAGGTGGTGGAGGCGGTGGAGGTGGGCAATGATTCTGGTTTGAAAGAGGAGTTGGGGGATCTTTTGTTTCATATTGTTTTTCATAGCCAGATTGCCCAAGAGGAGGGGCGATTTTCTTTGAGCGATGTGATCACCGGGATTACGGAAAAAATGCGTGCCAGACATCCGCATCTCTTTGGCTCAGAGGTGGGAACGTTGACCGAACCCGCCGCTGTGGTACGGCGTTGGGAGGAGATTAAACAATTGGAAAAAGAGCAAAAACGTCAGGAAAAAGGGAGCGCGAAACATACCCCCTCCATTTTTGACGGTATTAACAGCCGTCTGTCGGCTTTGCTGTGGTCGAGTAAGGTGCAGCGGGAGATGGCGCGGGTTAATTTTGATTGGTCGAATGTGAAGGATATATATGCCAAGATAGATGAAGAGTTGGATGAGCTGAAACAGGCCCATCGGCAAGGCGATCCAAAGGCCATGGAAGAGGAGATGGGTGATCTGTTTTTTGTTTTGGTCAATCTGTGTCGCCATTTAGAGATCAATCCAGAACTCGCCTTGCGTTGGGTTACGTTAAAGGTGCAAAAACGGTTTCGTTATATTGAAGCGCGGGTGGCTCAGATGGGTCAGTCGGTTGTTGAGACCGATTTGGAACGGTTGGAGGCGTTGTGGCAGGAGAGCAAAATACGAATTGGTTAAAGTATGGTTTTGTTTTGATCGATATGATATGTATTAAATGCTCTAAATTGGATAAATAAAATGGCTTTACATGTGAGTAGATCAAAAAACAGAGTTGTTGAGAACACCAATTTGGCTAGGATTATTCGGGCTGTTTTGGTCTTTACTGTTTTGTTGTTGGTTGTTGGTGCCAATCTACCCAAAGAGATTGCCGTGCAAGTGGGGGTAGAGAGCAATTTTTTATTGGCGGCGTTGGCGGCCATTGTTGCGGTTTGGACTGTGCAGCATATTCATATGTTGTTGGTATCGCTAGTGATTTTTTTATCACTTGTGGCCAATTTTTCCAATTTTACCAATGCCCCCATTCCAGTAAATCACAGTATGGCCGTTTTGGCCCTGATTGTTTTGGTGGGTGTTTGGATGGCAAAAAATGTTAGTAAAATTATTGCACTTCTTTTTCTTACCCTGGGCATCGGTCTTCTGTTGCCGCCAGAATACACCACGGTTCTGCACCTTGATTTTGGAATTTTACTCCCTCTCTTCATTGCCTTGTTGGCCACCCCTATTTTAATATTTCTTTTCAGTAGACGTCAGCGTCTTTCTTGAAAAAGCATGTTATCGAGGTATCTTTAGGAAAGTATGTTTTGCAATTTATCAAGAATATAGGCGAAACGTCCACCTGGTGAAACATTGACTTTAAAAGTCTCTCTAACACGGGAATCAATCTCATCCATACGAAAAATTTCTCGAGTCTGTCCGCCAAGATGAATCAGGGGCATAACGACTGCCATTGGGTGATGTTGACGCAGGATGTCCAACTCTGGTACCTTTCCCTATCGAAAACCTCATCCGCCCCAATTTTGGCTCAATTTCCAGCATTTTTGGAGATGGAGAATTAGATTTTGCTAGACATCGAGGCAGATTTTCGAGAGAATCAGAAACAATATTGAGGTTTCATCGCTCCAAATAGCCCAATTTTTTTCTGAAGCGGGCAGTGGGCATTGGAACCTTGTCTTTTGGATGTGTACTTTGAAAACTGAAACTGGCTTTAAATCAGGCAGCTTTCCGCAGATATTGATGTTGCGCCAGTCGTAATTTGTCTCTGAGCCGATTTTATGGACAGATGAAGACTCCCTGAATTCATTCTTTTCTGGCGTATCGTTGATGTATCGGAAAAATAAAAATCAAGACCTTGGGGGGCGGAGAACCGCCCCCCAATTCCCCCCACCCTTTTTTTTTAATTCTTAAAAAAAAGAGGGGGTCTGGGGGGATTCATCCCCCAGGGTTTGGCCTTTGATTTTTTTTTGCCCGAAGGGCATCATGTTCATGTCGTAAACATCACGCCTATGGGAAAAATTAAAAGCAAGACCTTGGGGGGGTGCACCCCCCAACCCCCCTGCTTGGGGGCTACAAAGTCAAAAACAAAGTCAAAAGCAACACCTTGGAGGCTCTGCCTCCAAACCTCCGCCGGGGAGCGTGACGCTCCCCGGACCCCTCCAATAATACTTTATTGAACGCAAATTGGTATTAATCAATTCATCCAAAAGACGCTCTAAGCCCGGTATTGTATATTTGGCATGACTTTGATCTCCAGCCAAAACTTCAGCATCTAATACCAATCGCAACCCAGACACCAAATATGAATGATAAGTGTGAGAAGGATGGCCTGGTTTTTTGGAATTATAACCAACCTCTGCTCCTTCCTGTTTGCCATATAAATGTTTGACTGTGGTGTCTATATCCAATATCCACGATGTGTTAAGAAGAGGAAATATGCAATTTTTTGGTGGTACTCTAAATTCCAGTGTTTTTTAAATAAAATTAAAAAAAACAGTCAGCACCCGGTACTCTTAGGCAATCGGTTTCCAATTCCGAGCCAAAGCTTGAGCCTGGGAGAGTTGAGTGGGGTTTAGGGCATCGGTGAGATGTTCTCGACGATCTATGGCCGTGGCATGGCCTTGCTCGGCGGCGAGATGAAACCACATGTAGGCTTGAATGTTGTCGGGTGCAACCCCTTTGCCTTTGGTGTAGAGGGTGCCTAACATGTTTTGGGCATCGGCATAGCCACGATCGGCGGCTTGACGCAACCAGTTGGCCGCTTCTTTGTCGTCTTTGGGAACCCCTTTGCCCTCCATGAAGATTAAAGCAACACTGTATTGAGCCATGGGGAGACCTTGGTCGGCGGCCATGCGAAACCATTTGAGAGCCTCTTGATCGGCATCGGCAAGGTCATGATCGTTTTCATAGATCATGCCCAGATTATATTGCGCCTTGGCAAAACCTTGACTGGCGGCTAGTTTAAACCATTTAATGGCTTCTGAATCGTTTCTTGGTACCCCTTTGCCACGACGATAGAGCATCCCTAAATTAAATTGGGCGTTGGGATACCCCTTTTGGGCCGCCAGTTGATACCATTTTTTTGCCTCGTTGCCATCTTTGGGAACACCGTTGCCGGTATCATATAGGACACCTAAGTTAAATTGCGCACTGATCAAGCCCTGTTCAGCGGCTAGCTTAAACCATTTAACGGCCTCTTTGTCGTTTCTTGGAACCCCCTTGCCTTGCGAATACATCATCCCTAAGGAAAATTGCGCCTTGGCTAAGCCTTGTTTGGCCGCTTGACGAAACCATTTCATCGCTTCTAAATCGTCTTTGTTGACCCCTTTGCCTTGAAGGTAGGTCATGCCAAGAAGAAACTGGGCACTGGCATCCCCTCCTTGGGTCGCGGTTTGAATTAATTTTTCAAGCTCTTTTGGGGGCATGATCGGTTATCCTTTCTTGGCACTTCTGTTTTGGGCTTGCAGAAAGGCCGCAGCCATCGCACTCTCCAAAGGATTGCCCTTGGGCGTTTTGTTGAATAGATTTTGAACCATTTGGGCTTGGGATTTTGCCTTTGGTTCTGTTTTTGTTTGTGGTTTCGTGGCTTGGCGTTGAGTGCGGGAGGGGGAATGGGCGTTTTTATCGCTTTTTTCAGCTTTTTCTGTTGTATTGGGGGTATGCTCTTGGCTTGGGGTCTCCTCCAAACGCATACTTAAAGCAATACGTCGCCGGGCCGTGTCGATCTCCAGAACACGCACTTTGACCACATCCCCGGTTTTGATGATTTCATGCGGATCTTTGATAAAACGGTCGGACATCACCGAAATATGCACCAAACCATCTTGATGTACCCCTAAATCAACAAATGCGCCAAAATTGGTAATGTTGGTGACCACCCCTTCTAAAATCATGCCGGGTTTTAAATCCTGTAAGGATTCGACCCCCTCTTTAAAAGTAGCGGTTTTAAACTCTGGGCGTGGGTCTCGACCTGGTTTTTCCAATTCAAGCAGAATATCTTGGATGGTGGGCTCGCCGAATTGATTATCAACAAAGTCAAACGGGTGGAGGGTGCGCAACAGGGCGTGGTTGCCAATTAACTGTTTTAAGGAGCGATTGGTCATGTGCATAATGCGTTCGACTACCGGGTAAGATTCGGGATGGACCGCCGAGGCATCTAAAGGGGTGTCTCCATCGCGAATACGCAAAAAGCCCGCAGCCAGTTCATAGGTTTTAAGACCAAATCGGGTCACCTTTTTTAATGATTTACGATTGGGAAAGGGGCCAAATTCGTTGCGATGGTTGACAATATTGAGGGCTAAGGTGGCGTTTAAACCAGAAACCCGCTCCAGTAGAGGGGGAGAGGCGGTGTTGACATCGACCCCAACGGCATTCACCGCGTCCTCTACCACGCCGTTTAAAGCCTCCATCAGGCTCTTTTCCTCAACATCGTGTTGATACTGCCCAACACCAATCGATTTTGGATCAATTTTTACCAATTCCGCCAGGGGATCTTGTAGGCGTCTGGCTATGGAGACCGCCCCCCGCAACGTAACATCCAACTCTGGCAGCTCTTTGGAGGCATATTCCGAGGCCGAATAGACCGAAGCTCCAGATTCGCTGATCACAATGCTGGTAAGATGCAACTCAGGATGAAGCTTGCGCAGCTCTCCAACCAAGCGATCGGTCTCTCGCGAGGCAGTACCGTTGCCAATGGCAATGAGTTTAACCTGATAGCGTTTGGCCAACGTAGCCAGTTTTTGCACAGCTTCCAAGGCTTGATTGTGGGGTGGGTGGGGATAGAGGGTATCGGTGGCACACACCTTACCCGTGGCATCCACCACCGCCACTTTGACCCCGGTGCGTAAACCAGGGTCTAAACCAATCACCGGAACCTGTCCCGCTGGGGCGGCCAGTAATAAGTCTTTTAAGTTGTTGGCAAAGACCCGAATGGCCTCTTTGTGAGCCATTTGCGTGAGTTGTTTGATTAAATCGTTTTCTAAATAGCCGCTGATGCGCTTGCGCCACGCTTGGCGGACTCCTTGTAACATCCAAATGGCCCCAGGGGCTTGACGGTTGCGGAGCTCCAGATGTTGAATGATTCGCTCTTCACAGGTGGAAGTCTGCTCTTTGCTGAGTTCGGTATCGTCTTCATGTACCAAAACCATACGCAAAACCCCTTCGCTTTTACCTCGCAACATGGCCAGGGCGCGGTGCGAGGGGATTTTGTTGAGCAATTCTTGAAAATTGAAATAATCGGAAAAGTTGCTACCGCTCTCTTCCTGTCCAGCGATGACGGTGGTTTGAATCACGCCATGTTGTTGCAAAATGGTACGTAACTCTCCCAGCAACTGGGCATCTTCAGCTAAAATATCGACGAGAATATCCCGTGCCCCCTCCAGGGCTTGCTCGACGGTGAGAATGTTTTTGCCCGGATTTATGAATTGTTGCGCTACCTCTTCGGGGCGATCGTTGAGATGGGCCTGGATATGTTGGAAAAGGGGTTCCAAACCAGCCTCACGGGCAGCGGTGGCCTTGGAGTGCCGTTTCGGACGAAATGGTAAATAAAGATCCTCTAAGCGGGTTTTGGAGTCGGCCGCCAAGATCTCTTGTTCCAACTTTGGCGTCAGTTGGCCAGATTCGCGGATACTTTTGAGAATTGCCTCGCGACGGGCCTCCATGTCACGTAGATAGCCTAAGCGTTCCAATAGATAACGCAGATGGACGTCCGTTAAACTTCCGGTGATCTCTTTGCGGTATCGGGCGATAAACGGCACCGTCGCCCCCTCGTCCAGCAATTGAATGGCGGCGATGACCTGCTCTTCCCGAACGTCGATCTCTTCGGCAATGCGTTGACTGATGGATTTCATGATGCCCTTTCCAGTTTAAAATATATCTTATTTAACAAGGTTGTATGTGCCGACATTGGGGGTATTGATTACAGCCTAAAAAATGATTGCCTGAATGATGCCCTCTTTTAGCAATGCGTTTAATCAGTTGTCCGGTGTGACATTTTGGACAGGGCAATAAATCCTCTGGTGATGATTGGGACAAAGAGGGGTCATTGGCTGATGCCGCCTGCTTGTTGGGGGGGCGTCGTCGGGGGCGCGGCATGGCTTTTGCGGCCGGCTGCGACGACGGTTGATCCATAAAATGGTTTGGTACTCCGGCAAAAATGGGCATTCCTAGACGTTCTTTTTCTTTGACATTGTGAATCAAACGTTGCACCCAGAAGATGGACTTATTTAAAAATTCTTGCAAGCCTTCCTGAGAGTTGGGCGAATGGGCAATATCATCCAGGGCCTGTTCCCAAACAGCGGTGGTGGCTGGATCGGTGACACTGTGGGGCAGCATATCCACTAAAGCCCGCCCGGCAGGCTGGCTGAGCAGGCTCTTTTTTCCCTCTTTTACCAAAAGGCCCCGTTTGAGTAAATTTTCAATGATTGATGCCCGAGTGGCTTCGGTGCCAATACCAGCTGTTTCGCGTAATATTTTACGTAGTCTTGGATCCTCAACTTGAAGGCCAATATTTTTCATGGCTTGAATCAGGGTGCCTTCGGTATAGCGTTCAGGTGGTTTGGTCTGCTTTTCGTGCATTTGCGCATCAACCACCTGCACGGGTTGGCCAATTTGGACCTGGGGCAGGGGGTGGGTATCTTCTTGCTCGGCGGATTTTTTATCTTCTTGGCGCAACACTTGTTTCCAGCCAGCAATTTTTTCCACCCGGCCCGAAGCCCGAAATAATTCTTGTTGGATCAGAGCCTGAAGAATGGTTTGGTCATATTCAAAAGCGGGAAAAAATTGTGCTAGATAATGGCGACGAATGAGATCATAAACCTGTTTCTCCTCATGGGACATGTTTTCCAAATGGACCTTGGACCCGGTTGGAATAATGGCATGGTGGGCAGTGATTTTGGTATCGTTCCAGGCCTTTGAAATCAGAGAACTATCTGCGGCTTGAATCAAAGGGATTAAAGAGGGATCGGATTGGGTTAAAGCCGCAAAAATAGTAGGGACATCATTTCGTTGTGAGCAGGGTAGATAGCGGCAGTCGGTACGCGGATAGGTGATGGCCTTGTGTTTTTCATAAAGAGCCTGTGCGACCTCCAGGAGGCGTTGCGCCCCCATTCCCCAGCGTCTGGAGGCCTCTTGTTGCAGAGTAGAGAGTTCCAAGGGCAGGGGGGGGGATTCTTGTTTTCTTTTGGTCTCGGCACTTTGGATTACGCCCGTTTGACCCTGAACCTTGGTGACGACTTGGTCTGCTAACTCTTTATTGAGGCAGCGGCCTTCTTCATCGGTGTGGGCTTTGGGCGGGATCCATTTGGCCTGAAATTGGCCTTTTTCAACCTGCAATTGTACCAAAACATCAAAATAGGCCACGGGTTTAAAATTTTCAATCAATCGATCCCGATCCACCACCAATTTTAAGGTGGGGGTTTGGACGCGACCGACGGTTAAAACCCCCTGATATCCGTTACGCTGTCCCAAGAGGGTATAGGCGCGGGAGAGATTCATACCTACCAACCAATCCGCTCGTGATCGACCCAGTCCGGCAAGATAGAGGGGTTCGGTCTGCTGACCAGGAAGCAAAGTCGCCAATGCTTTGCGAATGCTCGCCTCATCAAGTGCAGAGAGCCATAAACGGGAGATTTTGCCTCGATATAAACAGTATTCCAACACCTCACGACCGATGGTCTCCCCTTCGCGATCGGCATCCGTGGCCAAAACGACTTCGTGGACCCCTTTTAACAACCCTTTGATAATTTTTAATTGTTTGCTCACCTGGGAGCGGACTTCTAATTGCCAATGTTCTGGAATAATGGGAAGGGTGTGCAGTTGCCAAGTTTTCCATTCTGGTTTGTAGGCATCCGGGGAGAGTAACTCCAGAAGGTGTCCAATGCACCAAGTGACTTGGGAGCCGCTTCCCTCCAGGTAGCCATCGCGTTTGCCCGTTGCACCTAAAACAGAAGCAATATCACGGGCTTGGGAGGGCTTTTCACATAGGTATAAAATCATAAGATCCAAGAACTATAAAAAGTTGTATATCAGAACAATTTAAACATTTTGCCAAGCATACCTGTAATCGATATGGCCGAAAACAGAATGGCAAAAGTAAAAAGTCGAATGGTGAGCATGCGATTTTCCCGCAAACCGGCATCAATTTTAACATCAATGCGTTCCAATAATTTGTCCAATTTGTTACCAACTTCTTTAATTTCAACATGCATTTCTTCGAAGCGTTTGTCCACCTGTTCGAAGCGTTTGTCCACCTGTTCGAAGCGTTTGTCCACCTGTTCGAATCGTGTATTTATATCGAGACGGTTTTTATTAAAATTTTCTTTTGTATCTGTCCTCAAATCATCAATACGTTTATCGATCTGTTCGAAGCGATTATCTACCTGTTCAAACCGTGTGTTTATATCGAGACGGCTTTTATTAAAGTTTTCTTTTGTATCTGTTCTCAGTCCATCAATATGTTTATCTAATTGTTCAAATTGATATTTTGTATCTTTTTTGAACTCGTTAAGTTCGGTACGGACATGAAGGATATCATGTTGCAGGTGGTCGAAGCGAACTTCGAGATATTTGGTTGTTGGAACAAAATTAGCGAGCAACATATCGATTGTTTTTTTGTCTAAAGGCAAGCTAATTGGATTTTCCTGTTCAGTCATTTTATCTTCTCCTCTTCCACCGGATCGTTTTCAGACATATTAGAATTTTAAAATAAAACAGCAAAGGAAGTCCAACATAAAATGCACTGGATTAGAGGTTCCCTTGGATCATCTTGAGCAATTCCGTGGCTGAGAGCTTACCGCTTATTTCTCCCCCTTCAAGCAATCCGTCGGCTAAGTCGCGTTTATGTTTGTGGAGATCGACGATTTTTTCTTCGATGGAGTTTTTGGTGACCAATCGATAAATGGTGACCGGGCGTTGTTGACCGATGCGGTGGGCGCGGTCCGAGGCTTGGTCTTCCACGGCTGGGTTCCACCATGGATCCATATGAATGACATAATCGGCGGCGGTCAGATTGATTCCCAATCCACCCGCCTTTAGACTGATTAAAAAGAGATCGCCTTCCCCAGATTGAAAGGCCTCTACCCGTTTTTTGCGCTCTTTAGCGGGGGTGGAGCCGTCTAAAAATTGATAGAACACCTTTTTTTGATCGAGAAGTTGGCGGACGATGGTTAGATGATCGACAAATTGGCTAAATACCAATACCTTATGGCGGTTTTCCAATAAATTTTCTACCACCTCCCAGAAAAGCAATAATTTACTGCTTATAATGGGACTGTCTGGCAAGACCAGACGACTGTTGCAGCAGGCCCGTCGCAACCGCATGATTTGCGCCAAAATTTGCAAATGGTTGTGTGCCATTGGTCCTTGAAAATTTTCGATCTCCTCAATAGCCTGTCTACGAATAGATTCGTAAAAGGCGGTCTCTTCTGGGCTCATCTCCACCTGCAAGGTGATTTCGGTGCGTGGGGGTAGTTCGTCCAGAACTTGGCTTTTGGTACGGCGTAATATAAAGGGTTGGATCAATTTTTTTAAGCGATGCCGGGCTTCGGAATGGGGGTCACGTTCAATGGAAGCGGCAAAACGTTCGTTAAACCGTTCCAGAGTGCCCAGTAGTCCTGGATTGATAAATTGAAATAAATTCCAAAATTCCCCAAGATGATTTTCAATAGGGGTCCCTGTGGTGACCATTTTAAAGGCTGCTTTGAGATTCATGACCGCTTTGGAGCGTTTGGTCAGACGGTTTTTGATGGCCTGCGCTTCGTCCACCACCAACACGTTCCAGTTTATTGTAGCGAAAAGATCGGCCTCTTGTTGTAGTAAACCATAACTGCAAATCATGAGGTCAAAGGGGCGCAGCTCTTGTAATATTTGCGTCCGTTGGGTGCCACCAAATAGAATTCCGTTGAGGGTAGGGGCAAAGCGGAGGATTTCGGTTTGCCAGTTCATGCAGACCGAGGTGGGGGCGATTACCAAGGAGGGGCCTTGTTGGGCTCTTGAGAGGAGTAATGCCATGGTCTGTACGGTTTTTCCCAATCCCATGTCGTCGGCCAAACAGGCCCCAACCCCCCAGGCGGCCAAACGGGAGAGCCAACGATAGCCTACCTGTTGATAATCCCGCAGTTCGGTTTGTAAGGTGGAGGGCAGCGGTGGATCCAGGGTTTGGGCTTGATCCACCCGTTTGAGATGGGCTTTCCAATGGTTGTCGGACCTGAAGGCTCCTGCCTCTTGGCTCAATTCGCGGAGAAGGGGGCCAGCCAGGGGGTGAAAACGTTGACCTTGCGCACTTTTTTCTGAAAAAGCCTCCATATCCAGTAACCGCTTGCGAAAGGCCTCGGTCAGGGTGATAAATTCATGGTTGCCAATGGGGATAAAGCGGCTCTCTTTTTTGTGTAGGAGTTCTAGGAGTTCTCCCATTTCTAAAATGAGCGTTTCATCAATGTGTAATTGGCCAGTGAGGGCAAACCAATTTTGGTCACGTTTGACCTGAATGCGCAGTTTATCCATGGTGATTGGAGGACGCACGCGCATTTTTTCTCCTTCGGGCCACTCCACCACCACCTGATCATTGAGCGTTTGCAGTTGTAAGAGCAACTCTAAACAATGGTCGGGGTCGTCCAATTGCCACTGCCCGGGTTCTCTCTCGCTGCCGACCAATTGGGGGCAGAGGGTGAGTAACTGTTGCAAGCGTTTTTTTTCTTCATCCAACTGGCGATGGGTTTGTACCCGTTGCCCTTTGATTTCGGCCAGAATAGTCTGTCCCCCCTGCCCAGGAAGAAAGGTGGGGCCTTCATCGGTAAAAGGGCGTACTAAAAGGTTTATTTTTAAACCATCCCCAAGGGGAGAGAGGGAAAGATGGGGTCTGGAATCGGCAGGAACTTCAGTTAAATTTTCAACACCGCCTCCAATATGGGATTGCACAGTGACCAACGATGCCAGAGAGTGCATGGCCTCTAAGACCCGTTGTTGCTCCTGGGCGGGAATTTCGAGTCCCTTTTCCCCTAAAATATCGGCAATGCGTTTGTGGGCTGGGGTAATTTCGATCACTTTGCAGCGGGTTGGGGAGACCTTGCGAAAAATTACGCCAAGATGTTCAATTTTTTCCGAGAAATTCATCAGGACCACCCCTTTGGACCGATTGACTAACAATTCTGGTTCGGCCTGAACCACCTCTAAATTGAGTTCAGGCTGATCTTCCCAAAAGAGCATTGGATGGCCGACCAAGGCCAAGAGCAAACGATCCTTAGAAAATGAATAAAAGGTGCCGCCAAAAGCTGGGGTCTCTTGAACAATGGTGGCGCAAATTTTGCGATCATGATCGCTTAAAAAATCCAAATGTTGGGTCTCCTCGTACAACCTGTTTAAGGCGACTGGGCGACCCTTGGTCCATCCTTTGCCATGGGTATTGGTCTGCAAGAGGGGTTGTATGCTGACTTGATGACCGAGAAGTTGCAGCATCCAAATCAATCGGGTTTGGGTGGCACTGGTGGGTTGATGAGAAGATTTTCCACTGCCATCGCCCCCTATGGAGATCAAGGCCTTTAAGGCCCGTTCCCAGCGTTCCTCTTTGGCGACAATGGTCATCATGCTTTGTAGACCGGTGTTGGCCTGTACGGTAGCGGCGAATTCGGCAGCGGCACTGTTTTTCGGTTGGAGCAGGGCCAACAAAGAGGCCGCCTCCATGGCTGCCCATTGGTAGCCATTTTTTTTGGCCTGATTAAAAATAACTTCCAACTCATAAGGTTTGGCGCGGGCATATTCTTGATCGATCCAAATGCGGGCCATAACTTGAAAGAGTTTGGTAAAAAGGGTCTCATTCTTTGAAGTTAAACGTTTTAAATCGCCATTATTCAAAGAGACGGCATCCATCAACAGCCCCGTTTCCAGAAGAATAATGGCTTTTCTGGTTTCATTGTTTTGCGCCAGGAATACCGCATCCATAAAACGCAGACTGGGAATGGTGTTTTGCAGTTTGAGATCGCGAATTAAAATTAAAAATTCTTCTAAACGATGATATTGTCCGGGATCACCGGTTTTGAGTAACGCCAATAAAAAAAAGAGTCCACCTAAGTCAGGGAAAAAAATTTTACGTTTACGAGTAGATCTCTTGAGTTCCAAAAAGGCCGTTTCAAATGCTTCCAAAGCCATATCGTTTTTGCCAAGCAGGAAATAGATCCAACCTTGCAAAGAGGAGTGATGCATAATAGACAATTCGCCATCTAAAATTTTTTGAGCCAGCGCGATTTGTCCTTGAAAAATGAGGGTCATGACTAATAGATAACGAAATCGTCCGGCAATAATGCTGTCAGAACATTGTTTATGATAGAGATGTAGGAGAGGCAGCAGAGACGTGACGTTTTCAAATTGACTTAAAAGATAAGGGACCATCTCTTCCAGAACCATTGCCTGGATGGTCAAAGGTAACGTCTGAAACCAATTTATATCGAAGGGATATCCACACGCAGTGGTCAAGAGTGGATTGAGTTTGGTCTCTTTTGGAAATTGATTTTGGCATAAGGTGATATAAAATTCCATCTGTTTGAGGTTATGGTCAAACAGGGCCAAGCGAATTTCTCGGATGCCACGGGTAAAACTGTGTAATTTTTTGGCTTGGGTATAATAAACGCGTATGGCGGGTAACTCTGTCTGGATCACCCTGGCCAACTCCTGAAACCGTCCCTCTTGGATAGCCAGATGGGTGGCAAAGGTCAAGAGTGGTGTTGCACAGCGAAATTGATTCAAAGAGGCATCCTCTTGTTCTAGTAAGCCCAAACGGTACAATTTGGCCAGAATGGTTTTTAATTCATTATTGGTCAGAGGTAAATTTTTCTCCCCGCGAATGGGTGTGGCCTGAAGAATTCGGGTCAGATTGGTGGCATGGATTGATTCCATCAAAATGGCCAGAAATTGGATGACTTCTCGTTCGATTTGGGTTGTTTTATTAAAGTGTTCCAACCAAGAGGGGGTGTTAAGGTCTAAAGAAGTCATCGTTTTTTTCCAGTGGATCACCAAAGGTTCTGGTTGAGGTTTAATGAAGGGGAGATGGGTGATTCTACATAGGTGCCAAATGGATAATTGCGATACCTTTTCGCTATTATCCCTCAGAATAAGTTTTTAACGAAGTATTTTTATCGCACAAGGATTAAAAGAGCCAGAATATTTTAGTTTTAGTGGCTTTTTGTGAAAAATTTTAGATTTAGATAGGCTGAACTGGAAACGGGTAAAAATTTTTAGTATTGATGGAATGAGAAAATGTTTTTTTATTTGTAATTATTTGTTTTTATTTATAAAAAATTTTTTTTATGTATGGATCTTCTTGTTTTTGAGTGAAAATTAAATTGACAAAAAGCTTTTTTTAGTGTAAAAATCAAAATTAGAATTTGTGGTGCAATTGAGAATAGAAACTATATTTTTTTAAAATTTTACGATCTGCTTGTTTTTTTTTATATATTCCATAAAAATTTTTTTCTTTTTTATTAAGGGTGTCTTTTGGATGCCGAATTTTTTCTTTTATGTTTGTTTGACGAGTTGTTTTGCCGATAAAGTTTCCTGCCTTCCATCCGATTTTCCCAAATCCAGCGACGAATACCGTGCTATCAGATCATTTTCAACCCGAGGGGTATAAGGTTAAGCTATGAACCAATTTCACACGTCTTTACACAGTGTTGCTGACAAAACTTCAGGTGATTTTGGGGTTGAGTTCAGCCCTGTTTTGATTTCTGGACACGCCTTGCACGCGGTTCGATCGATTGAAGGGGAAATTTCTGCCAAACCAGGTGTGTATGAAATTGAATTACCTACGGAACGGAGCGAATTCATTAAATTTGTCACCGAGTGGGAGAGCAAGCACCGTTTGGCCGCGCTTAAAGGGGCGGCCTTTTCTGTATTGGTATTACCTTTAGCGGCAACTTTGGCTGGTTGCGGCGGCGGTGGCGGCGGTGGTGGTGGTACTTCTACTGAGTTGGGTTGGGTGGTGGACGGACCGATTAAAGATGCCACGGTCTGGCGTGATAGCGATGGGGACGGCGTGCAGGATTCTGGCGAAAAATGGACCACGAGCAATGCCGATGGCAGTTTTGATACCGCTGCTGTTACTGGTGCAGGGGTGCTGCGCTCTAAGGGTGGGACAGATGTCGTTACGGGTCAAAGTTTTGCCGACATTGTTTTATCCGCGCCCGATGGATCTACCACAATTAGCCCTGTTACCACTTTAATTCAGGAGTATGCCCTGGCCAATGGGGTGGATGCAACAACGGCGCAGGCTTCGGTAAAAACACTTCTTGGCATTTCAACCACCACTGATCTTTTGTCCTATAATCCTACCGATAATACCGCTTTAGGCAATCAAGTGATTGCTGAAGCGCAAAAGATCATCGCGGCGACTCGGACGTTAAACAGTTTTGGTGTCAATATTCAGACGGCCTTTTCGAGTGTGATCACTCAACTATCTACGGCAACCGATGCGACGCAGGCCGATTTTTCGAATGCTCTCACTATTCAAACCATGCTGGCAAACAATGGGATTACCACCCCTGATGCCGTGACTCTTGCGCAAACAATCGCGACATCCATCCAAAAAATTGCCACGGCAGTGGTGCAAAATGGTTATAATTCTACGGCGGCAAAGGATACTGTTACGGAAGCCGTATCTGTGTCTAATACCGCTGCGGGTGTGTTGGTGACGGCCGCTGATTTGGCTGCTGGAACCTACAGTCAAGTCACAGGCAGTGTGAATGTCACGGTGACAGCTCCAGCTACGGTTGCGCAATTGGCCGCCATTGATGCCAAGACTACCGGGTCGCTCTCTTACGCTTCCATCGTTGATACGGCGGCCCATTTGGTTGGCAACAGTTATGTCACTGGAAATGTCAATGTGACGGTGACGGATACCACTACGGTTTCTGTGATCTCCACGATTGATGCACAGACGGCGGGTAAGTTGACCTATAATCTCTCCGATACCGCTGCAAATTTGGCGGGGGCTTCGGCGGCGATTGGCAATGGGGCAGGGAGCATGACGGCCACAACGACGGCCAACGCTGCCCAAGCTAAGGTGATAGAAGCTTTTACCAATAGCGGCTTAACCACCTATGATGTTTCCGATACGGCCACGGCATTGGCTGCCAGTACTGGTTTAAATAGTGCGGTGAAAATTACCGCAACCACCTTGGCCACAGGAGCCGAGGCGACTGTTTTGGCCAATTTTGCCAAAGCGGTGGTGTATAGTATTTCGGATACTGCCACCAATGTCGCGAACAGCAGCGGTTTGAATAAAGCGGTTCATATTACGGCGACCACAGCGGCGTCTGTGCAACAAGCGACGGCAATCGTGAATGCCGCCAATAGCGGGACCAAAACGTATGATTTAAGCGACACAGCGGAGAATTTGGCTGGTGCGGTTTTGGCGGTAGGAAATGGAGCCGGGACCATTTCGGCGACGACGACAGCGACGGTTTTGCAAGCGACGGCGATTGAAGCGTTTACCAACAGTGGTTTAACCATCTATAATATTATTGATACAGCTGAGAGTTTGGCGACCTCTTCGAATGCGGTTTTGACTTTGGCGGGGACGGTTACCGCAAGTACGGTCGCCACGGCTGCGCAAGCCAGTATTTTGGCTGGATTTACCAAGGAAGTGGTGTACAATATTTCTGATACGGCCACGGCATTGGCTGCCAGTACGGGTTTAGACGAAGCGGTGAACATTACTGCAACCACAGCGGCTACGGTCGCGGAAGCCAACGTTATTGTTTTGGCTAACAATACGGGAACCAATATTTACAATTTGAGCGATACCGCATCGAATTTGGCGGCCGCCAGTTCAGCGGTTGGCAATGGGGCTGGGACCATTACCGCGACGACTTCGGTGACGGTTGCCCAAGCGGCGGCGATTGAGGCGTTTAGTAACAGCGGAGTCAATGCCTACGCCATTGCTGACACAGCGAGCCATTTGGCGGCTGCGACCAATGCGGTTTTGTCTTTGGGGTCCACGGTCACGGCGACTGATTTGGCCACTGGAGCTGAGGCCACTATTTTGGCGAGTTTTGCCAAGCCTGTCGTCTATAGTGTTTCAGATACGGTCACCAATTTACTGGCCAGCAGCGGTTTGAATGAGGCGGTCAATGTGACGGCGACTACGCCGGTAACGTTGCAACAAGCGGCAGCACTTGAGGCGTTTAGTAACAGCGGAATCAATACGTATGCTATTGCTGATACAGTGAGTCATTTGATAGCTTCGACCGATGCGATTTTGTCTTTGGGGAGCACGGTTACGGCGACCGATTTGGCCACTGGAGCCGAGGCCACCCTTTTGGCGAGTTTTGTCAAGCCGGTGGTGTATAGTGTTTCGGACAGTGCCGCCAATTTAGCGGCCAGCAGTGGTTTGAACGAGGCGGTCCATATTACGGCGACCACTGCGGCGACCGTGCAACAAGCGACGACGATTGTCAATGCCACCAATAGCGGGAGCAATACCTATCATTTAAGCGATACAGCGGAAAATTTAGCTGGGGCATCTTTAGCGGTAGGGAATGGTGCGGGGAGTATTACGGCCACAACGACGGCCAATGTTGCCCAGGCCACAGCCATAGATGCTTTTACCAACAGCGGAACCAATACCTATTATATTATTGATACAGCAGACAAATTGGTACTCACAACTAATGCAATTTTAGACCAGGCGGTTACCGTCACGGTCAGTGGACCGCCGGCAACGGCGGCTCAAGCCTCTATTTTGGCTGCTTTTACCAAACCGGTGGTTTTTACTGTTTCCGATACTATTGCCAACATGGAGACAAGTACTGGTTTGGGTGAAGCGGTTTCGGTCACCGTTGTGGACAGTGCGAATCATATCACGGCGGCTGATTTTATGGCCGGCAATTTGGCCTTGGTGACTCTGTTGACGGTAAGTGATAACGCGGATGTCACCCTATCCGTAGACGAATTAAATCGACTCACGGTGACCACCACAGGCACCATTCATTTAGCGGATACGGCAGCCAAAATCAATGCGGTGGATTTGACCACATTAAAATTTGCCCAGGTGACCACCTTGGAGGCCACAGATGGGGGAACTATTGTTTTAACTGTCGACGAGATGAATCGTTTTGCCGTCCTGGACACGGTATCTGATACAGCGGCAAACATTAATGCGACCGATTTTACCACGGGCCACATGGCCAACGTGACCTCTTTGACGGTGAGTGATGGTGGTGACATTATTTTGAGCATTGCCGAATTGAGCCGTTTGACCATCACCACCACTGGTGTGGTTATTGTGTCGGATACGGCAGAAAATATTAATGCGGCTGATTTTACCTCTGGAAATTTGGCTCAGGCCGTTGTGTTGGATGTGAGTGATGGAGGTGCTATTCATATAAGTATCTCTGAATTGACGCATTTCGCCTATGATCTAATAAATGGTTATAGTACGTTGGATGTCGTAGATACTCCGACCAACTTGTTGGCAGAAAAGACAAATATTGAAAATTTGTATGTAGATGGACGTGTGAGTTCATTGACTGCAACTGTTTTTGCAACAGCAACAGAAGCGGATACTTTGGCCGATTTTAGTGTTCCTGTGCAATATAGTATTTCGGATACTGCTCTTAATATTGCCGCCAGCACTGGTTTAAATAAAGCGACTGATATTGTGGCAACGACAGCGGCAACTGTACAGGAAGCCAGTGTGATTGTTGCGGCGACCAATAGTGGGATGGATACCTATGATTTAAGTGATATAGCGGGGAATTTGACTGCTGCATCCGCCACGATCCTCAGTGGTGCGACGCGCATCACGGTGACAGATTCCCCCAGCATTGCTCAATTAACGACGATTGATGCAGCCAATAGTGGCACATTGATCTATACATCCGTGGGCGACACGGTGAGCAATCTGGTTGCCAATATTGGTGGATATGTCACTGGATCTGTGGACGTTAAAATTTTAGATACGGGGTCTGTATCTGCTGCCGATTTGAATATTATTGATGGTTCTACCCTAGGGAATGTGGATGCGAGCAGTGTGACGACGCTCACTGGTACGGTGGTAGAGATCATCAAGGCTATCGGTTCTGCCACCATCCAGACCTCTTCTTCTTATGCAGCAACGCTCTCTTCCAGTTCGGTAACTGCTTCTGATCTCAATATGATTGATGGGGATACGTCGGGTGTGGTAACCGCCACGGCGGCTACCATCATCACGGGTACGGCGTCAGCCCTTTTGACCGCCATGGGATCGGCGACCATTCTGACATCTACCTCTTGTGATATCATGGTGGATTCTGGCACAGCGACCGTTGCTCAGGCAAATACGCTGGATGCGGAGACCACTGGGATTGTGATTGCTACGATTTCGGATACCAGTGCGGCCACCTTGATTACCCTGACTGGATCGGGAAATGGTTATACCATTACCGTTTCGGACACAACGGTTGCGGCTGCCGACCTGAATACCATTGATGCCGCCACGACCATTGCGGTGGATGCGACGGCGGCGACGGAGATTACCGGTACAGCGGCCACTATTGTGACCGCCATTGGATCCACAGGGATTCTCACCAGTTCGACTTATGCCGTGACGGTGAGTGCGGGTTCGGTCAATGCCGCCGATTTGAACACCATTGATAGCGATACGTCAGGATTGATAACTGCCACAGCGGTCACGACGTTGACAGGCACTGCAGCGGCCATTGTGACTGCCATTGGTTCAGCAGGGATTTTAACCTCGACGACCTATGCGGCGACGGTGGATTCTGGCACGGCTTCTGTTCTTCAGGCGAACACCATGGATGCGGATACCACGGGTGTTGTGACGGC
>JAMOAW010000094.1:0-8603 GCA_039908535.1 Magnetococcus sp. DMHC-6
TTTGGGTGACATGATGAGGGACTCCAGGAATCACTATTCTTGCTAAACGTGTCATATTGTGAGGATAGAATGGAATTAGTCGTTTGTCTAGCAATTATGTATTGTGTCACCAGAATTCGCGATCATATAACGAGTATACCAGCGATGGGCTTCTCCGATCCCAGAACCCAAGCTGCTCTCTGTTTGTGGTACTGCAATCAAGTGAACATGATTCGTCAGAACATGATTCGTCATTAGGCAATATGCCCAAATCGATAATCCTTTTCTGGAGCACCAAGTGGCCATCAATTTCAGATATTCTTGATAATCATCGTTATCAAAAAACGTAGATTGACGGGTATTGTGTCACCAGAATTCGTGCTAGCAATTATGTATTGTGTCACCAGAATTCGTGCTCTAGCAATTATGTATTGTGTCACCAGAATTCGCGCCTTCTCACGGCGCACGGGACACCCCACTGAATTCATGCATCCCAGGGAATTCCCTGGACTCCCGAATAAATTCCCTTTTCTCGTTGCATATGATCTATTTGGCATAACTTTTTTGCTTTATAGACCACTAAAATTTTTAGTTTAGAAAAATTTATAATTTTTTTTAGAGTAAATAAACAAGGAAAAAATCAAAGCCCAATAAAAAAACAAACCATCTGGCAAACATATGTCAGAGGTCGACTTAAAAATATTCATCAACCGAAAAATAAGGAGAACCGCCGTCCCACGCTCAATTGGCCCTGTTTTGTCGCCAATTCTGCATTTCAGTATTTCTGTATCCATAAATTTTAACAATCATTTCAACCTACTACGACGAATATTTCATTTTCTCTGTCCGATGTCGACAGTTCGTTTTCGGTAACACTCGACTCTGCCAAGGTGCGAGACGGGATCGAACTCAGCATTTTTGCGTATATTGCATAAGTGCCTGATTTTTATGGGAGAGGTCGGGGTAAATTTGTCAGAGGTCGGATTGGCAAAAGTCCTCTGGCACCGATAGAGAGAGAAAAAAGAGGGGTGTTTTGGGAGAAAAAAGAGCGTGTATCGACCTATGAAAAATTGGACATCTGTTTTTGTGTTGTTTGTTAACCATTGAATTTATTTGCTATTTTTAAATGAAAAAAGCCGCTTTTGAGGGCGGCCTTATCGGATTTATCATTCGATGCTTTTTTAATTGGTGGAGCCAGACGGGATCGAACCGTCGACCTCTTGAATGCCATTCAAGCACTCTCCCAGCTGAGCTATGGCCCCATGTAACTTGGGTGAATCATAAACAGGAGAGGGGGGTGGTGTCAAGCGATTATGTGTGGATTTTTTTTTTTATAATTTGCAGAACACGCACCCCCTGTCTTACTCTTTGAAATTAATAACGAACCAACTTGACCTCTAAGACATTTTTAATCTCACGCAGATGTTGTAAGACATCAAAGGGAACGTCATTGTCCACATTGATGAAGGCAATGGCATGGCCTCCCGCACTCTTACGACCGAGATGAAAATTGGCAATGTTTATGTTGTTATCACCTAAAATCGTTCCTACCTTGCCAATCAGTCCAGGGCTATCCTGGTTGGATATAAATAAGAGATTGCCAATGGGAGTGGCTTCAATAGGCACATCATTCATGGCAACAACACGGGGTTGACCATCATGAAAAACGGCTCCAGAGATGCAACGTTCGCGTCGTTCTGTGGTAATGGCAACATTGATCAACGAGGTAAACCCCTTTTTAGAACGCGGTTGTGAACTTTCAATAACCTCTACACCACGTTCTTCGGCTATAATGGGGGCATTGACTAAATTAATATGGCTTCCTAACATGGGGGTAAGAAGGCTGTTTAATATGGCATAGGTGATGGGCTTGGTGTTGTAATCTATAAGTTCCCCTTCATAGGTGATCACTACCCGTCGAATGCTGGATTCGGTTAATTGACCAAGTGTCGTCCCCAATTTATCCCCTAAATTTAAAAAGGGGCGCAGCCTGGGAAGATCTTCCTCAGTGACCGAGGGAATATTGAGGGCGTTTTGAACCGAACCCTTGAGTAAAAAATTAGATATCTGCTCGGCAATTTGAATCGCAACATTAATCTGAGCCTCCTTGGTGCTGGCTCCTAAATGAGGGCTGAAAACAACATTGTCAAATTCAAACAATGGATTGTCCACAGCCGGCTCTTTTTCGTAAACATCCAATCCAGCCGCAAAAACTTTTCCCGACTTCAATGCCTCGTAAAGAGCCGCTTCATCCACAACGCCACCTCGGGCACAATTAATGACAATTACCCCATCTTTCATCTTCGCAAAAGCATCGGCGTTGACAATGTGACGGGTATGGGGCGTCAATGGGGTATGAATGGTTAAAACATCCACCTGCGGCCAAAATTCATCTAAAGTAGGGGCTAAAATAATACCCATATCTTCCGCACGGGGACGGCTAATATAGGGATCAAAGGCTAAAACCCGCATTTTCAGAGCTTTAAAACGCTCCACTACCAAGGCACCAATGTTGCCCGTACCAATAATGCCTAAAGTCTTGTTGTACAATTCCCGACCCATAAAACCATTCTTTTCCCATTTTCCAAGTCGCGTTGAGGCCGTGGCCGCTGGCAGATGACGCGCCGCAGCAAGTGTCAAGGCTACCGTGTGTTCCGCCGTGGTAATGGTGTTACCAAAAGGGGCATTCATGACAATCACCCCATGTTTGGTGGCACTCGGGATATCAACATTGTCTACCCCAATACCAGCACGGCCAATCACGCGCAAATTGATCGCCGCATGGATCAATTCATCGGTAAGACGGGTGGTAGAACGAATGGCAATCCCATGATAGGCACCAATGATCGTTTTTAACTCCTGGGGGGTAAGGCCAGTAATAACATCAACATCAAGGCCCTGTGATCGAAAAATTTCTTCGGCTTTGGGAGACATCTTGTCAGCAATCAGGACTTTTGGCATAGTGGTTTCCTTAAAATATAAGTACAATCGTCAGTCGAGGGTTATACCCTGCAAGAACATGATGCCCTGCGGGCAAAGAAAAAATCAAAGACAAGACCCTGGGGGATGAATCCCATAAGGTCTTGATTTTTTCAATACATGAACATCACCATTTCGCAGAATTTTAAAAGCGATTACACTATACACAGGTAGTAAAGAATGACAACCGAACCTGAACATAAAATGAAAATGGGGCGCGTATTGGTGGTGGCGGGTTCCGATTGTATCTCTGGTGCTGGTTTGCAGGTCGATTTAAAAACAATCACCGCCTTGGGTGGCTATGCCATGACCGCTGTAACCGCCGTGACAATTCAGGATACCCAAAAGGTGTATCGTATCTTGCCTGTGGAGCCTGAGTGGGTGGCAGAACAGATGCAAATCTGTCTAAAAGATGTGGGGGCCGATTGTATTAAACTGGGTATGTTGGTTAATGTTGAAATTGTACGGGCGGTGGTGGATGTATTAAAAACCGTCCCACAGATTCCAGTGGTGGCTGACCCTGTCTTGATCGGTAGTGGGGGAGGTGTGTTGTTGGATGCTCAAGGTTTAGAGCTGTTTGTTGACCATCTCTTGCCGCGTCTCTCCTTGCTCACGCCCAATCTGCCAGAGGCCACCGCATTGACCAGATTACATCTTCGCACCCTAGACGAGATCGAACGTGCGGCTCGTGTGTTGGGAAACCATCGTCGCTCTATATTGATCAAAGGAGGGCATGGGGAAGGAGAAACATTGGTGGATGTGTTATTTCATGCCAATGCCTACCACCATTTTTCTCACCAACGCCAGATGAATAGGGGTGTGCATGGCACCGGGTGTGCCTTGGCCTCTGCTATCGCCACTGGTCTTGCACAAAAAATGGCCCTACCCGCCGCCGTTGCCAGGGGAATTCAATTTGTCCAAATGGCCATCCGTTCCAGTTACTCTCTTGGCAAAGGACAGCGGTTACTGGCGATGCCCGGGCCCATTTTTTAAGTTTTGACCCGAGATAAAAAACGGTTTACTTTACACATGCCTCTAACAAGATCATTTTAATGTTTGTTTGATCCATATTAGTTTGAAAGAAGAGAGTTATTTTGTATGGGCATATCTAAATCACAGGTGACAGAGGAAAATTATGAGTTGGTCTATCGTTATGTTGAAGAGCATATCGGACGACAATGGAAGCTCTCCCCATCTACGATAGATAAATTTCAACGTCTTCCAATTAAATGCGATCCAGAGGGAACGGCCATTCAAACGTTGGAAATGTGGATCCAACGCCACCTTTTGTTGCAAACGCGGTTGGTAATGTTTGATGTCATTCGAGAAATTCAATTCGAAAAGGCCAAGGGAGGCGTGCAAATTTTACTCTCTTCAGAGACCCATCGCAGTTTACGTGAATTTAGAATTGCCACCTTCGGGGAGGGCAAAGGATCTATGGAATTGGCTGTCCGCGCCCTATTGGATGGGGTCTCAAGGCAATTAAAACCCGAAACCAAACAACAATTGGAACAGTATGCGACCGCAGCCCAGCTAAAAAATATCGATCAGGCCGTTGTACATATGCTCTCTTTGGTTGATTCTGCTCGAAAAACAGATCCAGTTAAAAAAGAGTTGCAAGAAATGTTGCAAAATTTAAAAAAAGGTTCAAATGAGATCTAAAACGCCTCTTATGAAAAAGCCTCTCTCTGCCGATAAAGATCAAATGTCCGACTCATCATCCATTGAGAGTGCATTTAAGGGCGTTTACGATACCGCTTTGCGGTGTTTGGGGCGGAGGGCCTATGGTGAAATGGAATTGCGTCGTAAACTGACCTCAATGGGTGCAGCAATGGCGCAAATCGATCAGGCTTTGAACCGTTGCCGGCAATTTGGATACCTGGATGATGACTCTTTTGCCCAATCTTTTGCGCGCTCCAAAATGGTTGGACGTCACTATGGTCCACGCATGTTGCAGGCGCAGTTGCAAGAAAAAGGGGTGGCTTCAGAAACAATTGCTGCCGCAGTCGGGCAAATTTTGACCGAAGTGGATGTGGTGGATTTGGCTCAAGAGGCCCTAAATAAAAAATTTGGATCCTTGGAAATATTGGATCCTGAGAACAAAATGGAAGTTTTGAAAGCTAAAAAAAAACGGTTCGATTTTCTTGTGCGGCGTGGTTTTGATTACGATACCATTCGTAAGGTCTTGCCATAACGATATTATTCATTCAAACGTTGGAGGCGTGAGGTAGGTATGACCGGAGACGAAATCCGCAAATCGTTTGTGGAATTCTTCAGCAACCATGGACACACCCAGGTGGTTTCGTCCAGTCTGATCCCTCAAAACGATCCGACATTGATGTTTACCAATGCAGGGATGACCCAGTTTAAAAGCGTTTTCTTGGGCGAGGAGAGACCTCCTTATGTTCGAGCGGTCTCGTCGCAAAAATGTGTGCGGGCGGGAGGCAAACACAACGATTTAGAAAACGTTGGTCGTACGGCACGGCATCACACATTTTTTGAAATGCTTGGAAATTTTTCTTTTGGGGATTATTTCAAAGAGGAGGCCATTCCCCTAGCTTGGGAGTTTGTCACCCAGCATTTGCACTTGCCAGTCGAAAAATTATTGGTAACTGTCTATTCTCAAGATGACGAGGCCTTTCGGATTTGGCAGGAGAAGGTTGGATTGCCTGCCGAAAAGATTATTCGTATTGCCACCAGTGATAATTTTTGGTCCATGGGTGAGACCGGTCCATGTGGGCCGTGTTCGGAGATTTTTTATGATCATGGCCCTGGCCTCGCAGGTGGTCCCCCTGGATCTCCAGAGAGTGAGGGGGATCGTTTTGTTGAAATTTGGAATTTGGTTTTTATGCAGTATAATCGGGATGCCAATGGCACGTTGACCCCTCTACCTTCGCCCTGTATTGATACAGGGGCTGGTTTGGAGCGTTTGGCGACTATCCTGCAAGGAAAAACCAACAACTATGATTCAGATCTTTTTCAACCTCTGATTCAAGCCACAGCTCAAATGGCTGGCAAAATTTATGGAGCGGATGCCATAGAGGATATTTCGTTGCGGGTGATTGCCGATCATTTGCGATCGGTGGGTTTTTTAGTCGCCGATGGGGTATTGCCAAGCAACGAGGGGCGTGGATATGTGTTGCGGCGTATTATGCGTCGTGCCATGCGTCATGGGCGCAAGCTTGGTATGGAAAAACCTTTTTTGCATCACCTTGTTCCCGTATTGGTAACCCGTATGGGTGGGGTGTTTCCTGAGTTAATTCATCAGGCCAAAACCATGGCCATGGTGATTGAAAATGAGGAAAAACGGTTTTCTGTGACCCTTGGTTCGGGTATGAAACATTTAGAAAATGCCCTGTTGCCCTTGGCGGTCGGGGAGGAGTTGGATGGGGATACCGTTTTTACCCTCTATGACACTTTTGGTTTTCCAGTCGATCTAACCGCTGACGTGGCACGGGATAGAGGGGTTACCTTGGCCATGGCGCGGTTTGAAACTTTGATGGACGAACAACGCACCCGGGCGCGGGCGGCTTGGGCGGGTTCTGGGGATCAAAAAGTGGGTGGGGTCTTTTATCAACTGCGGCAGAACCATGGGGCAAGCGAATTTTTGGGATATCATGCCGAAGTGGCTTCTGGGGCGATTGTGGCGTTGGTTGTCCAGGGGCAATCGGTTCCTGAAGTTCACGCAGGTCAAGAGTGTTCTATCGTGGTCAATCAATCCCCATTTTATGCCGAGTCTGGAGGACAGGTTGGGGATGAGGGGATTATTTTCTCTGGAGAAAATCGATTTAAGGTTTTGGATACTCGCAAACCCGTTGCCGATCTTATTGTGCATCAAGGCCGTATGGAAGCGGGTGTTTTAACGGTTGGTCAGCCGGTCACTTTAGAAGTGGATCACAAACGTCGCTTAGCCACACGTGCCCATCATTCGGCGACCCATTTATTACATCATGCCTTGACCCTTTTATTGGGAACGCATGTCAAACAGGCGGGTTCTATGGTGGGACCTGAGCGGTTACGTTTTGATTTTTCGCATTTTCAGGCTTTGACCGTCGAGGAGTTAGAGGCGGTTGAAGAGAGAGTCAATGCGGCGATTTTGGCCAATGCTCTGCAAGAGACCGTGGTGATGACCCCACAGGAGGCGGTTAAAGCGGGGGCTATGGCGTTGTTTGGGGAAAAATATGGGGATGAGGTGCGGGTGGTGCGGATTGGGGAGAGTTTGGAGCTGTGTGGCGGAACCCATGTCGTGCGCTCTGGAGATATCGGTTTGTTTCGTATTGTTTCTGAAAGTGCGGTGGCGGCGGGTGTGCGACGTCTTGAAGCGGTGTGTGGTGAGGTGGCGCGGCTGGGATTGCGGGAGGAGGTTCGTCTATTAAAAAAAATCGCGGAACTGATTCGGGTGCCGGCGGGTCAAACCGTACAGGGTGTGCAGAAAATATTGGCCAGACAGAAGGAATTGGAACAAGAGTTAGAAAAAATGAAACATGCGGCGGCCGGTGATTTGGTCAAGACATTAATGGCGCAGGTGCAGACGATTCATGATATCCCAGTATTGATTGCTAAAGTGAGTGATGTAGATGTCAAAGGTTTGCGGGAGTTATTGGATCGGTTGCGGGATAAAATGGGGAGTGGGGTGATCGTTTTGGCCGTGGTGGATTCTGGCAAAGTAACTCTGATTGCGGGTGTAACTGAAGCATGGCAAAAGCAGATTCGTGCTGGCGATTTAATTCGTTATTTGGCTTCCTTGGTTGGCGGTAAAGGGGGAGGGCGTCCTGATATGGCGCAAGGTGGTGGTGATGCCCCTGATAAACTACCCGATGCCTTAGCCAAAATTCCCCAATGGATCGCCCAATCGGTTGTTTAAAATATAAAAAAGGTCTGGAGGGGTGCCTCCAGGAGTTCCCTTTTTCTCAAATACCTATGGAGCAAAATAAAATGTCCCCCCAACAAGCAGAAATTTTCTCCTGTAGACATTGTGGTGAACCCATGCAAATGTGGTCCACCCCCACCTTTAATTTTACCGATGGTTTGGGTTTTGGCACCGACATTTTACGGGTTTGTTTTAACGATCTTTGTCCGATGTATGTCAAGGGGTGGAACACTCTTTTTGAAAAATATGGTAAAATTGGCAGTATGCGTTTTTATCGCAATCCTGTTGATGGTGATGAGGGTGTTTTGCCAGTGGCTCATAAGGATGCTATGCGTGGAGATATTATTTCTGATTTAGCCTCGCCGTAAGCTTTTTTTGATCAGAAATATAAAAGATATTCATAGAGGTTAATTGTTTGATATAGATGGCCCAGAACCGCCCCCCCCCCCCCACCCTTCTTTTTTAATTCTTAAAAAAAAGAGGGGGTTTGGGGGATTCATCCCCCAAGGTTTTGATTTTAATTTTTTGCCCGAAGGGCATCATGTTCATGTATCGGAAAAATAAAAATCAAGACCTTGGGGGGCGGAGAACCGCCCCCCAATCCCCCCACCCTTCTTTTTTAATTCTTAAAAAAAAGAGGGGGTTTGGGGGATTGGGGGGGGGGGCGGTTCTGGGCCATCTATATCAAACAATTAACCTCTATGAATATCTTTTATATTTCTGATCAAAAAAAGCTTACGGCGAGGCTAAATCAGAAATAATATCTCCACGCATA
>JAMOAW010000028.1:0-67112 GCA_039908535.1 Magnetococcus sp. DMHC-6
ATTTTTTTTTGCCCGCAGGGCATTATGTTCATGTATCGGAAAAATAAAAATCAAGACCTTGGGGGGCTCAGAACCGTCCCCCAATTCCCCCACCTTTTTTTTTAATTTTTTGCCCGCAAGGGCATCATGTTCGGTACTCAAAATATGCGTCCTTTTATTCGACAACTTCCGGTTACTTTAGCCAACCAAATTGCGGCTGGCGAGGTGGTGGAACGCCCCGCTTCGGTCATCAAAGAGCTCATCGAAAACAGCTTGGATGCTGGTGCCACCCAAATTGATATTCACGTTGAAAAGGGCGGCAAACGCCTCATTCGGGTGACAGATAACGGTTGCGGTATGGATCACGATCAATCTCTCTTGGCACTCGAACGCCATGCCACCTCAAAAATTCAATCGGTGGAAGATCTTTTTCAAATTAAAACCCTGGGATTTCGAGGCGAGGCGCTCCCCTCCATGGCCTCGGTCTCCCATCTCGAATTGGAAAGCCGCATTCCCGAACTCCCAGACGGCACCCGCATTCGACTCCGAGGCACAGAGAGTCCCAACATAGACCGAGTGGTCATGCCCCCTGGCACCCGCATCACCATTCGCAATCTGTTTTATAACACCCCGGCTCGCTTAAAATTTTTACGCGCCGATCGCACGGAATTAAACCATATTTTAGAACAAATTCAACAATTGACTCTCTCTTATTTTCAAGTTGGTTTTAAACTTTCCATAGATGGCCGCGAAACACTCTCCGTACTCCCTGCCCAGCAAGAGACCCAAATAGAAGAACGTCTCGCCTCGGTGATGGGCGTGGATTTTGTCAATAATTGTTTAGAGTTATCTGGAATCCAAGAGAACACCCGCCTGCATGGCTGGATCGGCATGCCCCATCTTAACCGGACCAACAGCGGGGCCCAACATCTCTTTGTCAATGGCCGTTGGGTGCGGGATCGCATGATTCAACAGGCGGTGCGGGAGGCCTATCGGGATCAAATGGCCCGGGATCGCTATCCGATCATGGTGTTATATTTGAATTTGCCCCCAGATGAGGTGGATGTCAATGTCCATCCGGCCAAGCGGGAGGTCCGTTTTGCCCATAAAGATTTTATTTATTCTCTCGTCCGCCGCACGCTCACCGAGGCTTTGGCCAGCGTAAACACCAACACGCCCCGAGAACCCCTCTTTACCCCAGCCGACGAAGAGGTCATCGCCCATCTCCCCAAAGCCGCCTCCCAACCGGCCTACTGGCCCGCCCCCCCGGTGCGTCCCACAAGAGACTCTTCCTATCATACCCCCCGTGTTTCCGATAGCGGCAGCTTTTCCCCCCCCCCAAGCCCAAAATATACCCCTCCCTCTGCACTCCCCCCCTCCAAACACGAGACGCCTCTTGACCTAGGCCAGGCCATTGGACAAATTTATGGTACCTACATTCTCGCCCAATCCCCAAACGGCGTGGTGCTGGTGGACCAACACGCCGCCCACGAACGCATTGTCTATGAATCTCTCAAAACCGCCCTGGCGCAAAACCGGATTGAAAGGCAAGGATTGCTCATTCCGGAAACCTTGCAACTCTCTTCTAGCGAAGCCGAACAGCTGCGTCTACACCATGAAAAGTTGACCCAGCTCGGCGTGGGTATCAAAGATCTCGGACACAACACCTTTGCCGTCCATGAACTCCCTGCCCTTCTTGCCCACGCCCCGGCTCGAGAACTGGTCATGGATATGGTGGATGAATTGAACCAATTTAACACCACCTCCGCCCTTACCGACCGTCTGCATAAAATTCTTGCCCGCATGGCCTGCCACGGCTCTGTCCGCGCCAACCGTCCCCTAAAAACCGAAGAGATGAACGCCCTGTTACGGCAAATAGAACAGACCCCCCGCGCTGGCCAATGCAGCCACGGTCGCCCCACCCATATCACACTCACACGGAACGATTTAGAAAAAATGTTTGCAAGGCGGTAAGCAACACTGAAAAAAGGGGCCTCAATAAAAAAATAGTGGCTTTTTTTTGCATATTCCAACTTTATTTGATATAAATTTTTTAAACTGGGATCCCTAGTCGAACAATCCCATTCTTCTTCGCTTACGAGCCAAATAAAACCCGTCTTATGACGAATATATAAACATATTAAACAGATGGCACCTATGGATCATCTTTGAGAAAAAATACATGAGAAACATACAGCAATTACTCAAGGCCATGGAAACCATAGATTTTTTCTCTGATTTCACCAAAGAGGAAAAAGAATGGCTGTGCGAAAATGGTTTTTTGGAAGAGTATAAACCCTTTAGCCACCTTATTATACAAGGGGAGGCCGATCAAACGCTGTTTGTTTTGATCAGCGGTCTTCTGGACGTTACCAAAAGTGAAACCCCAGACAAACCATTGGCCGAACTCACCCCTGGGTCTATCTTTGGTGAAGTGGCTTTTTTTTCCGATCACCTGCGTACCACCAATGTCGTGGCAAAGGAGCGGGTTTTGGCTTTTAAACTTCCCAAAGAAAAGTTCCAAACCATGGATGCGAATATGAAGGTCAAAATTCAAGACCAAACGATTCATGTCCTCTTGCAGCGTCTGGAACATATGAACGCAACCTTTTTAAGAATGGCACGACTCAAAATAAACAATTGATTTTTTTCAGCCAGATTCTCTCAAATCAATTTTAATTTTGACAATTGCCCCCAATGTACAATTACCTAATTCCAGTAAAAGTTACAAAACCATCAGAGTCGGAGCAATGATGACCAATCAAAATCAAAGTCCCACCCTATCGCGCACATTTCTGGAATTTGAACGCCCCATTGCCGAACTTATGGCCAAAATAGATGAGCTGCGTCACCTCTCCAGTAGTTCGGAGATCAATATTTATCCAGAAATTTTACGTTTGGAAGAGGAGGCGCGCAAACTCACCGATCGCATTTTTTGCAATCTGACCCCTTGGCAGAAAACCCTGCTGTCACGCCATCCAGACCGCCCAATTGCCAGCGACTATTTGCAAATCGTTTTCCAAAATTTTAAAGAGCTCCACGGCGACCGCATCTTTGCCGATGATAAAGCCATCATCGCCGGACTCGCCCAAATCGACGACATAGACGTTCTTGTCATCTGCCAAGAGAAAGGCCGTGGCACCAAAGAGAAGGTTTTTCGCAATTTTGGCATGCCCAGACCAGAAGGATACCGAAAAGCCCTGCGCTTGATGCAACTGGCGGAAAAATTTGATCTGCCCATCATTACCCTCATCGACACCCCTGGGGCCTATCCAGGCAAAGGGGCCGAAGAACGCGGGCAGGCCGAAGCCATTGCCCGCAACCTCAAAGAGATGATTAAACTCACGGTCCCTGTTATCAGTATTGTGATCGGTGAAGGTGGGTCTGGGGGAGCCTTGGCCATTGGAATAGGCAATCGGGTTCTAATGATGCAATATGCCATCTATTCCGTCATCTCCCCAGAAGGTTGCGCCTCTATCCTCTGGAAAGATGCCTCCAAAGCCCATCTCGCCGCCGAAGCCATGCGCTTAACCGCAGAAGAGATCCTGGAGCTCAATGTCATCGACGAAATCATCCCAGAACCCATAGGAGGGGCCCATCGGAATCTGGAGGAGACCTCTACCCTGTTATCTAATTATATCGTCAAACACCTAAAAGAATTAAAAAAAATGTCACCGGCGATGCTCGTTCAACAACGTTTTGATAAATTTTTATCTATGGGAGTTGTGTTGGAAAATGGTTAACATAAAAATGAACCACTCGATATCTTTTTTTAAACTTCATTTTTCGACCAAAATGCGGTTTAATAGTTGGGTTTACAAAATGAAAAAAATTATAAATCAACCATAGGGAGCCTCTTCCCTTATAAAGATGGGGCGCAGATTTTTGACCTTAGAATTTATATTTATAAAAAAATCAAAAATATAGGAGAGATTCACTATGCCCATGGTATCTATGCGTCAACTACTAGATCATGCAGCTGAATATAATTATGGATTGCCTGCTTTTAATGTCAATAATATGGAACAGGTGCGAGCTATCTTGCGCGCCGCTGAAGCAACCGATAGTCCCGTCATCCTCCAAGGATCCGCTGGTGCCAGAAAATATGCCGGAGAAGTCTTCTTGCGCTACTTAATCCAAGCCGCCGCCGAAGCCCACCCGACCATCCCCATTGCCATGCATCAAGACCACGGACAAACCCCCGCCGTTTGTCAAGCCGCCATTCGGAGCGGCTTTACCAGCGTTATGATGGACGGATCTTTGCGCGAAGATGGCAAAACCCCTTCTGACTGGGAGTACAACGTCGCCACGACCCGTACAGTGGTGGATATGGCCCATTGCATTGGCGTCTCTGTCGAAGGAGAGTTGGGGGTTTTAGGCTCATTGGAGACGGGCATCGCTGGCAAAGAGGATGGTCATGGCGCAGAAGGCACCTTGCATCGAGATCGGCTGCTCACCGATCCTGAAGAGGCCGCCCGCTTTGTGGCCCTCACCAAAGTAGACGCCTTGGCCATTGCCATTGGCACCTCACATGGTGCCTATAAATTTTCACGCAAACCAACAGGCGAAATTTTGGCCATGGACCGCATCAAAGAAATCCATGCCCGACTCCCCAACACCCATCTGGTGATGCACGGCTCCTCTGCCGTCCCACAAGAGCTTCTCGCCCTCATCAACACCTATGGCGGCGCAATTCCAGAGACCTATGGGGTTCCCATCGAAGAGGTACAGGTAGGCATTCGCCACGGGGTGCGCAAAATCAATATTGATACCGACCTGCGTCTGGCCATGACGGCCGCTATTCGCCAAGCATTCCACAAAGATCCAACCAACTTCGATCCCCGAAAATATCTCCGACCCGCTGAAGATGCCGCCTTCCAGGTGTGCAAAGAACGTTATGAACAATTCAATGCCGCAGGCATGGCCTCCCGCATTAAGCCCATTTCCCTTGAAGAGATGACCCGCCGCTATGCGAGTGGTCAACTGGATCCAAAAATCAACTAAACGTGCGGCATTTAAAAAAAAGAGGCTCAATACCCTGCAACCCAATCGATCATCGTTAGGTTTTATTGTTATAAAAATGATTTTTTTTGCCCGCCTTCTCTTTTTGTTGCTCTATTTCCTGCTCCTGACCGGAGTTCAACCGGTACGGGCGGCGCAAACCTGCTCGGTCGCTTCGGAAATCGCACAAAAAGCCACTGAGTTGTTCGACCATGAACAAAACAAAGGAGTGGAAGGACTCAAGCAGGCGCGTGATCTCTGTCCAGAGGATCTAGCGATCAACTATAACCTGGGCCTGGCTCTCTATCTTTCTGGAGAAAAAAAGGCCGCCCGCGATCTTTGGTCGACTCTGCATAAAAATTTTCCTGATCATAAAAATACCCAGGCCAACTTGGCTTGGTCCACCTTTGAATTGGGCGACGATGAAGCGGCCCATCTTTTGGCTTTTAAAGGATTTGCCAAATATCCAAAAAATATGGCCTTGGCCCACACCAAATTGTTTTCTTTGTTTCGTATGGGCCGCTACCTGGAGGCCTATGATTGGTTAACCCGTGCCGGACTCTCCGGGACGCAAGCCGATGAATGGCGTAAAATGGCCGTCTCTTATGTTGTGGAAACCGTATGGCGCAAATTTCGCGGCGGTGAAAAATTACCTGCATTGCAAAATATGGTGGATCTTCTTGTAAAAGAGTATGCAGACGAACCCCTTTTTATCAAAACCAAAGAGCAGATCCTTACTGCCTTCATTGATCCCAATGCCGCGATCCCCGTCGAGACCCCATTGCCCCACGAGGCTTGGCCCAAATCCGGTCCTATTGAGGATCAAAGCGAAATTTTGGACGATTTTATCACCACATTACCAGAGTTGACCGACTGGAAAAAACGTGACGATGCCTTTGCTGTTCTGGTTGGCATCCATTCCTATCAATATCTCCATGGTCGCCACTTTGCCGACCGTGATGCCCAAAATATGGCCACCCTCCTCGCCCGACGCGGTCTATTTATAGATCATGCCGATCACCTCCGGTTGCGCATCAACCAGGAGGCAACGTTAGAGGGTCTTAAGGCCGATTTGGAGTGGTTGATTCAAAGGGGCCAACTCAATCCCAATGCTATGCTGCTCTTTTATTTTTCTGGTCAATTATCCATGGGTTCTTCTGAAAAAGGGGGGATCAGAGAACCTCTCTTGGTGCCCGTTGAAACCCGTCTTAACCAATTGAATCCCGCCCATACTATCTCCTTAAATTGGTTACAAGAAAAGATAAAAAATTTACCTAACAAGGAGATTCTGTTGTTGATTGACGGTTGTGTCAATGGCACCCCCTCCTGCTCTCTACGGGATACCGGTGACAAAACACCTCTTGACCGCGATTTTTTCACCACCAGCGCCCCATGGCTTGTGGCGTCCATCAACAAAGAAGCCGGAATTTATGGCCCAGGCCGACAAAGTACCTTTACCTATTTTCTTCTCCAGGGCCTGCTTGGTCCCGCCGATGGCAGCGATGGCAGCCTCAAGGATGGCTGGGTGGACCTGCTGGAAGCCTTTACCTATCTAAAAACCAAAACCCATGAAAAAGGTGTCACTTTGGACCCTTTACTGTCATCACCCGCCAAAATCAGGATCACCAAGGTTGGGGGAGAACGTTAAATGGCTCGTCGTCTTATATGGATTCGCGCTTTATTTTTTTTGATTTTTTTTATTGAATTTTATGCACCGATACCGGCTGAAGCTTTTCTGATCAACGAATGGGAACCCTTAACCCTTGCGAGCAAACCAACCGAACCAACACCCAACCCAGCCACTCCAGGCTCGTCATGGCAAGAGAGCAAAAGTGGCATGAATTTTCTATGGATCAAGGAAGGGTGTTTTAAAATGGGCAGTCCACCCAAAATCCAAGACCGGGACTCCGATGAAGGCCCGGTCCACGAGGTGTGTCTACCGGGATTTTGGCTGGCCAGCACCGAGATAACCCAAGAGCAATGGCGTTTGATTTTACGTGAAATTCCAGCCAATTGGCCCGCAGGTCGTCTGGGTGAGCATTATCCTGTGACCAATGTCTCTATAACTGAAATAGAGACATTGCTGGACAAACTCAATCAATCCTATGCGGGACAGCTCTTCTTTCGTTTACCCACCGAAGCCGAATGGGAATATGCCTGTCGTGATGGCGGCATGATGGTCTCATTTCCGAACAATGCGTTCCCCAATACCATTGGCTGGAATGTTCAAAACAGTGCTGGAGCCAGTCATCCAGTCGCCACCCGTGCCCCAAGCCGCCTTGGTCTTTTTGATATGAGCGGCAACGTCTGGGAGTGGACCCAAGATCTCTACCAGCGCGATGCCTATGCCACCCATGCTCGCACCTCTCCTTCGCAAGCTGGCACTGGTCTTTATCGGGTGATTCGTGGTGGCGGATGGGACAGCCCTACCGATGCCTTGCGGTGCGCCAACCGTGGTTTTGAACTCCTCACCAAAAAACGCCCCAACCTTGGCCTGCGTTTGGCCATTCAGGTGGATCATAAAAAAAGCGAAGAACGCCCTAAATTAAAAGATTTACCTTTTTAATTTTTATTTATAAAATAAAGAGTTTGGTTGGATGGAGAACCGCCACCCAATTTCCCCCCTCTTTTTTTTAAGTCTTAAAAAAAAGAGGGGGTCTGGGGGATTCATCCCCCAGGGTCTTGACTTTGCTTTTTTTCATGTATTGGAAAAATAAAAATCAAGACCTTGGGGGATTGCATCCCCCAATCCCCCTGCTTTTTGAAGGAAGCAAAACCGAGGTCAAAAGCAAAATCAAAAGCAAAATCAAAACCCTGGGGGCAATCCCCCAGACCCCTTTTTTTTTAAATAATAAAACCAAAAAACAGACGACCACAGTCATGTTCTATCACACCTTAATCAACCGCCGAGTAAAGTGCAACCGCATGGCCGCCCGTTCTGTTAAGAGATGAAACAAATGGTGTGGACCGGTGGCCACTTGCAGCAATTTATCTAAGTCATGGGCAATTTCCCCATAATAGACCAATAATCGCTGGTCAAATCGCCCCAAGGCGCGCAACAAAGGGTCTTTACGAAAACGAGACAAAACACGTTGTTCTCCATCTGTAAAGACATTACCGAGTGAATAATGGACTGCTGAAAAAAGACTGACTTGCCCATCAAAACGGACCATAGGGTCCAAATCAAACTGCTCCCCCTCTAACACCTCCCCGGCCAAAACCCGACGCAATAAATCCCGCTCGGCCACATATTCACTGGGATCCAAAAAAGCGGCCCCACCATAGGCATCGATGGTGGAACTCATTAAATGGATGGGGTGATCGGGGGCATCGGTTAAGACAAAAAAGGTGTCACGCAAAAGGGGGGCAAACTGAGTGGGTCGCACGGGATGGGATTTTAAACGTGCTGAAGGGTGGATCTCTACAATTTGCACGCTGCGCCCACGCCGCTCCAACTCTCGTACCAAGCGTCCAAATACCCCATACTTAAAAAAATCTGGGCTAAAGTTCAGGGCATTTTGTTTATGCAAAAGAGATAGTTGAATCTGTGGAAAGTGTGGAGCACATTCAACAATATTGGCGATAAAGGCGATGGGAACCTTCTCCTTTAACCGCCCGAAACCATCCAAAACGATCTCTTGATGAAATTCATCAAAGCTAATCTGTAACACCACCTGTGTTGGACAAGCCTGGGGGGGACGTTGTTTCACCACCCGATCAAAAAGGGCAAAAGTCTGACGGGTTGCCGTACTCGACTTGGCAAATGCCCCATTGAGCAAAATGGCAAAAACAGCGACTTGGTCCATCGAAGCGATGGCCTGCGCAAAGCCAGAAATCTCCCCAGAAAGATCTCCACCCGTAAAAAGAACATTGTGAGTCAACCGATTTACACCGGCATAAAGAGAAGAAGGATCAGCCACTTTTTTTAAAGGGGTCCGCCACAAGAACATGCAATGGCGACACGCCTGAGAACAGGCCATGACCGGAATCATCCCAACCTTAGCAAAACGCATCTCCTTTTCCGTTCCTGGATCGGCAAGGAGATCCACCAAAGCCAACCGCTGCTGATCCTCCTCCCCCAATATCTCTTGAAAGACCATCTTTTGATAGCGGCGGGCCTTTTGTATCTCTTCCTTGGAACAACAAGGTCGCATCCCCTTTTCCTGCCAGTCGAGCAATACCTGCTGGACCAAAAGAGCCACATCCCCCTGACAACGACTTAAACGCTCCTCTACCCACCCTTTTTGCGATTCAGCACTTTGAACGTGGTGCCAATAGACCACATAACTTTGCACAAAAGCGGCGCGATCTGGAGAAGTTAAAAGAAGTTCCGTCAAATAGGCATGAGCTGGATTTTTAGAAATTTCTAAAACCTCGGCACGATATTTGGGATGCACCTGAAATTGCAACCAGTCGAAGGCAAAGAGATACCCTGCCAATGAATTTTCTATCCCTATAGCGCGTTGCTCCTGATAAAACCGATTGACTGCCGCTAAAAAGGCGCGGCGTTTGGTCCAGATGTACTCCTGCTTCAACTGGTCATTCTGTTTTTGCATCCTATTGATTCCCCATCAAAACATAGTGCTCTGTGTGCAAAAAAGTCGAAAACAAAACCCTGGGGGATGAATCCCCCAGACCCCCTCTTTTTTTTCAGAACTAAGTCAATACATAAAACCAAAACCTTGTTCCCTGAAACCAGACCCATCCCAAAAAGGCCAGCACCCCATCCAACACCCCCCAAGCCAAAACGGGTTGCACCAAACAATCATAACCGAGGAGAAACAAACCCCGCGTTCGCGCCCCACAGGTGATCATATCCAAAAAAAGAAAAGGCTGCCAAAGCGCAGGGCCACTTTCCAGCCAGCCTGTTGATTTAAACGATGCAAGAGTTGCACATAAGGCATGAGATTTAATCGCTCTGTTTGCTCTTGGCTTTTATATAATTCTGGTGCTAAAAATAAAAATTCCTGGAAACCGATGGCAAGACAAGCCAAAATAAGCGCATTCAAAATTTGACGTCGAGCCAACCCCTCTTGTTCAAAACGCCGGGCTGAGGTGGAAATAGACCCAGGCAAGGTGATCAACATCCCCTTTTGGCGAATTTGTATGGCCATTTGTCGATCTTCAAGAAAGGAAAACCTCTGATCGAAACCACCGAGCTGCTGAAAAAAAGAGCGCGACAGCCACAACCCCTGATCCCCATTATAACACTCCGGGCGGTTAAGTTGGCTTTTTTTTTCATAAAAACGATAGGCAAGCTCAGCCCCCGGCTTTTGTCGCCGAAATTGGATGGAAAAATGGCCTGCGATTGGTACAGGATGGCACTGCGCACGCCTTTTTTCCATAGTCAGGTAGGCTTGCTGCAAAAGATTTTCTGTATGCAGTCGGCTATCCGCATGCAAAAACAGCAGCTCTTCGCAGGTGGCATGCTGTGCTCCTGTATTCATCTGCACCCCGCGCCCCCGCGCCGAGTTCAGCCAATGCACTCCGGGAAAGGCCGCCTGTTCCTGGTTGAGGGATCTCGACCCCCCATCAACGACAATAATTTCAAGAGTAAGCCCCACTTGTCTTTGCAAATCCGCCAGCAATTCATGCAGGCAGGCTTTCTCATGCCATGTTGGAATAATCACCGTAAGACCGGGCAACTCTGCACGATAGGAAGGAACAGTTAATGCCATGCCAAAATTCCTGACCAAACTCGCCTGTTTTGGATTATCCATATTCTGGTTACAAACGGTCCAGGCCGAACCCCTGGGACGCCTTCTGCTCTTCACCACAGAGGATTGCTCCTACTGTCAGGCATTTATGACCGACGTGGGAAATGGTTATTCTAAAACAATTGTCGGGCAACAACTACCTATGTTACAAATAGACAAACAGGCTCCTCCTAAAATCTATGCCGATCTCGCTAAAGAGTTACCCCTTGTTCCTGCCTTTATTATTCAAAACATGTCAGGTATAGAACAAACGCGCTTTTTAGGATACGGTAGTGAAGATTTATTTTGGGACAAATTGGAATCCGCACTGCTTCTATTGCGCACCGACACTCCAAAATAAATTTATGTATCGAAAAACTGCCCCCAAAGCTCTTGGTTCCTAAAAAAAAGAGGGGGTCTGAGGGATTCATCCCCCAGGTTCTGGCTGTTAATTTTTTTTTTGCCCGTAGGGCATTATATTCTTTCACCCAACCAGGATATAAATTCTATGTCGTTGTTCGAACGGTTTAAAACAGGCTTACAAAAAACCCGGGAAGGGTTTACCAAAAAACTGGATTTTATCCTTTCTGGCGGGAAGGTGGACGACAAACTCCTGGAAGAGCTTGAATCTCTTTTGATTACAGGAGATTTTGGCGTTGAAACCACGGAGTTATTGCTAGAAGAGACCAAAAAACGCATGAAGGCACAATTCAAAGTGGATGCGACCGAATTTCGCGCCCTCTTGCAAGAGGTGGTTCTCGAACGAATGATCGCCCGTCAAACCCCCTGGATCGAGGCAAAAGTCGCCCCGCATGTCATTTTAGTGGTGGGTGTCAACGGTGTCGGCAAAACAACCACCATCGGAAAATTGGCTTATTTATTACAAAACAAAAAGAAAAAAGTTCTTCTTGCCGCAGGCGATACCTTTCGCGCTGCGGCTGTCAGCCAATTGCAGGTTTGGGGCAATCGAGCGGGGTGTCGGGTAATCGCCCAAGATCAAAACGCCGACAGTGCCTCGGTCATCTTTGATGCCCATACCGCTGCCCGCGCCCGAGAGATGGATTATCTGATTGCCGATACCGCAGGTCGCCTGCATACCAAGGTCAATCTTATGGAAGAGTTAAAAAAAATCAAACGGGTTTTACAACGCCAGGACCTCCACGCTCCCCACGACACCCTTCTTGTTCTGGATGCCACGACAGGTCAAAACGCCTTAAGTCAGGTGCAAAAATTTCATCAGGAGATCGGCTTGACCGGTCTGATTGTAACCAAGCTGGATGGAACGGCCAAAGGCGGGGTAGTGGTTGGTTTGAGTGAACAATTAAATTTACCCATCCGATTTATCGGTGTTGGCGAAAAGATAGACGATCTTAAGACATTCCAGGCCAACGACTTTGTTGCGGCCCTCTTCTCACACTGATATACGGCTGCTATGAAAAATATCCCTTTTAAAACACATTGTCATTTACTTGTTTGCACCATATGCGCCGTTTTTTTTTCAGCCCCCTTGGCCCAGGCCACCAACGATCCTGGGAACTCCTTCGCGTCTTTATTCGCAAAACTCCAATCAGACCCAATGGCACCCGAACTATTCAACCGTTCCAAATGGCCGAAGGACGATTTTCTCGCCTCTTACCTTGAATTGGAACTTTTATTACGTGCCAAAAAAAACACCACTGTGGAAGAACTTCTACATTTTTTAGAACGCTGGCCAAAGCATGCCCAAGCCGAACAAGTTCGACAAGCCATTGATAAAAAGATCATCTTTCATGAAAATGATTTGGAATCTCTTGCTTGGTATGAACAACGTGCGCCCAAAACATATATGGCGCGCAGCCATTTTATTAAAATATTGGTCAATTTAAACCAAGTGTTGCGGGCACGTCCTCTTTGGATGGCACTCTACCGTGATGGCGTCACCCTGGATCTACCCACACCAGCATACTCCCTTTTTATGAACGACATCACCCCTGCTGACCAAGAAGCCCGGGCCATTGCCTTTTTAAAATCCAATAAAAGCGATCTTTTTCAAAAACAGTTGGATCTTTTACCCATCCATCGTCGTCCCTATCTCAAGGCGTTGGCATCGGCCATGGCGGTTGATAAAAAGACATTCAATACCCTGCTGCCAACCTTATCCCCGGAAGACGCCAAATCCCCACAACTTTGGGCAGAGCGGCTCAATGGATTGTATAAAAAGGGTCTTTACCAAGAGGCAAAGGCCATACTCTCCTCTCCAGAAGGGGCCTATGCCACACCAGAGATACTGCATCGAGTCCGTTATTATATTGGTCGTGATGATCTTTTTTTCAAACAAAACCTTAAAAGTGCTTATGAACTTTTTCAAGCCAATGCCCTGGAGGCCGGTTCTAAACTTCCTGACTCCCTGTGGCTTTTTGCCTGGAGTGCGTATCAACTCAACAATAAACAGATTGCTCTCGAATATCTTCTTGATCAAGCCGTTGAAGCCAAGTCCGACTTGCATCGCAGCCAAGCGGCCTACTGGGCGGCCCATTTGATTCAAAGCGGTGCCAATCCAGAGATGGGAGAACAAGAACGGCGTGCTTGGTTGACCTATGCGGCCCGTTTTCCCGCCGCCTTTTATGGTTTGCTGGCCGAAGAGGAGCTAACCGGCAAGCTGACCCCACCACCCGCCGCGGAACTTTCTTGTCCCCAAGAAGATCAGCCCCCAGAATTAAAACAACGGGTGCAACAAATGGAAAGCCTACGCACGGTTGGCCGAGATACTTATATTCCTGCAGAAATTGATCAGGTTGCCAAAGATCTTGGGTTATCCACCCAACGGCGCATCTGCTTGGCAGACTATTTTGGTGCCATTTACCCCTTGATCCGCTTGGGAGAGCAATATCGACTTGAACCCCAAGGTCAAACGAACCTTCATGCCCTTTACCCCATTCCAAAAAAGTGGCAACCTCTGACAGGATGGCGTCTTACCCCAGACTTAATTTGGGGGATGGCCCGTCAGGAAAGCCTTTTTATTACCCATAATAAATCTTCTGTTGGTGCCAAAGGATTGCTGCAATTGATGCCAGCCACAGCCAAAGGAGAGGCTGAACGCTTAAATCTTCCTCCGGCAACACCAACCCGACTGGAACAACCCAACTATAACCTAACCTTGGGGCAATCCTACCTAGAACAGATGCTCATGCGCTATGACGGCGACTTGGTATTGGCCACCATTGCCTATAATGCCGGTCCTGGTCGAGCCGATAAATGGCGGCCGAAAAGAGAAGAGCAATCCACCATCGACTTTTTAGAGGGAATCCCCATCACCGAAACCCGCAACTATGTCCAACGGGTCATCCATGGACACATTATTTACAGCCTACAAATGAACGGTCAGGCCTCTATTCTGGCCGATTTAGCCAAAGGCCGCCCGGACGGCATTAAACGCTACGTGACGACCAACTGGAGTCCAAATTCACCCCCTAAGGTTACCATTCCATTCTCGGAACCAATTGAAGTAACTCCAAAAAAAATAATTTCAACACCAAAAATAACGATAACTAAGCCTATTAAGAATACGACCACCGGAGAAAATTCTCTCTCTAAAGTGAAACCAAAAAAAAGGCCGCACTAAAAGGACCAATGAATTAAATTTTCTCCTTACGAAAAACTTGTGAACCTAAAAAAAATGGATTAATCTAAGATGAGGTTAGATTAAGATTCATTTTATCACTAGAAAACACATAAAAAAGAGTATCGTCATGCCAGTTTGTACTGCAACAAAATTTAATGGCGTCATGACAGCCCTCATCACCCCATTTAAAGAGAATGGCGTAGATTGGATGGCCTTAGATCGCCTGATTGATTTCCAAATTGATCAAGGCATTCATGGCATCATCCCATGTGGGACCACAGGCGAGTCGGCCACCTTAAGCCATGAAGAACATCGGCAAGTGATCCGTTATGTGGTCGAAAGGGTGCATGGTCGAATTCCCATCATCGCTGGAACAGGATCAAATTCCACCTATGAAACAATCGAATTAACCCAATCAGCCCGCCAAGCCGGTGCAGATGGTGCCCTGCTGATCACCCCCTATTATAACAAACCTACCCAGGAGGGACTCTATCAGCACTATAAGGCCGTCTCTGACGCGGTCCCAGAATTACCATTGGTGCTGTATAATGTTCCTTCCCGCACATCAATCTCTCTGGAACTCAACACCATACAACGCCTATCTCAGTTGGATAATATCGTTTCCATCAAAGAAGCGACGGCCAACATGGAGTTTGCCTCTAAAATCAAAATGGCGTGCCAAGATAGACTCACCCTTCTTTCTGGAGACGATGCCACCTTTTTACCCTTTTTAGCCATTGGTGGTCATGGCGTCATTTCGGTGGCTACCAATGTGGCACCGGCATGGATGGTCAACATTTGGGAAGCTTGGCATCGTGGTGATTGGAACACCGCTCGCAATACCCATGAGGCCTTATTAAAACTCAATGGTTTACTCTTTTGCGAAACAAACCCAATTCCAGTCAAAGCCGCCGCTGAAATGCTCGGTTTGTGTGGAGGTGACATTCGTTTACCCCTTACCCCACTCTCCCACGCCCACCGAGATAAATTGCGTCAAGCTCTGACGGAACTTGGGCTCATCGTTCAAAAATAAGAATAGATCGCATTTTTTTTTGAACAATTCTTAGAATCATCTTGCAATTTTTATAAAAAAGTTTCTAAATAGTAGGTAAACCGGTGAAGAGTGGTCATACGATCACTCTTCAATGAATGTTATAACTCAACATGGAGAAATTGATGAAAATGCACAAGCTGATCATTGCGGCTGCCTTCCTGGCGCTTCCTTTCATGGCCAATTCTGCTCTTGCTGGTGATGCCGCTAAAGGCAAAGAAATTGTTGACAAGCAATGCACCACGTGCCATACGTTTGCAGAACAATTTGCTAAAAAGGGTAAATTAGGTCCAGCCTTTATGACCTCTCCTGCTGGACAAAAAGCGGGTATCTCACCCGATTTTAAATATTCTGCTGGCATGAAAAAGGTCATTACAGATGGTCTGATGTGGACGGACGAAAATCTTGATAAACTCCTGACCAAGCCCAGTGATTTAATCAAAGGTACAGCTATGGCCTTCCCAGGTATCAAGGAAGCTGACAAACGGGCCGATGTGATCGCCTTCTTAAAATCTTTTTAAGATTAGCCAAGACGTTGGGGACGGGAAACCGCCCCCAACCCTATTTTTTTTGTCTCTCAATCCTCTTTATCTCATAGAGTATCGTAAGATACCCCCCTAAAATTCCACTTTTATTTTAAATTATTATACTGAAATATATATTTTCTTGATGGTGTTTGTTCGACAGCAATGCTACCATTTTCTCTTTTCGATTGGTGAATACCATTCTCCAACCTTGAGGTGAGGAGTACAACTTTTTGCCAAAAGGGCATACGGTTTATTCATAAATGGATGATATGGTCACAATGAAGACATCAAAAAAAATTATCATCGTTCTTTTTACCGTACTGGTATTAATCGGAGTGATTTTATTGTTTCAAAGGTTTGATGACAAATTATCCAGTTCAATAAAACCAAACATAGGTGAAGCCCCAACCACTCTTGTAAGCCAGGGAAAAAGAGCCGCTCGTTCTTGCGAAATCTGTCACGATTTAACCAGCGCACGCAAAATGACCCGTGTTGGCCCGCCTCTTTGGGGTATCTATAACGCACCTGCTGGCAAAGTAAAAGATTATCCCTACTCTGCTGCCCACCTAAAAAAGGCCTCCGAGGGGATCATTTGGGATAGAGCTACCTTAGATATCTACCTAAAAAATCCGAAAGAATTCATTCCAGGCAACACCATGGCCTTTGCCGGTATCAAAGTAGACGAAGAACGCCAAGCCTTGATTGATTATTTAAAATCCCTCAATCGCCCTAAAGAGGAACCGCAACCACCGCTCATCGAACAACCGCCGCCAGTGGCACTCCGATATTCCACTATTGACGAAAATAGTCAAGAAATACGAGCCAAGAAAGGGGAAATCCATGCCGAAAAATGCGCCGCCTGTCACGATCTGACGCAAAAAAAAGAGATTATTGTTGGACCATATCTATGGGGAATCGTGGGCCGACCTGCCGGACAGGTCATTGGTTTTCCTTATTCCGAAGGATTTAAAAATAAAATTGGCCAGGGAATGGTCTGGTCTTCAAAAAATCTCGAAGATTTTATTAAAAATCCGCGCGGCTTTATTCCAGACACAAAAATGCTTTTCGATGGCATCCCACGCTCCGAACAGCGGCACGACCTCCTCATTTATCTGAGGACACTAAAATAATTTTTTTGTTTAATGATATAATAACCAATTCATGTTGAAAATAACAGGGGCACATATGTCCATTAAGATCATTGCTGAAAATCGTAAAGCCAGATTTAATTATGAAATTCTCGAACAATTCGAGGTCGGGGTGGTGTTGGTCGGCACAGAGGTCAAATCGTTGCGCACGGGAAAACTCAATATTTCCGAATCCTATGCCCTTATCCATCAAAACGAATTGGTCTGGCTGAATGCCAACATTCCCCACTATAGCCACGGCAACTTGCATAACCATGACCCGGTCCGCACCCGTAAGTTATTGGCCCATCGCCAAGAAATTCGCCGTTTAATCGGAGTTATACGAGAAAAGGGCATGGCTTTGCTGCCCTTGAAAGCCTACTGGAAAGAGGGACGCGTCAAACTTGAAATTGGCGTAGGGCGCGGGAAAAAACTCCATGACAAACGACAAACCGAACAAGATCGGGATTGGAAACGAGAAAAAGATCGCCTCATGAAACAACAGGGTTGATCCCGTTTACATCGGAAAACAACCCTGTCCCGAGGATATTATGATCGACTATTCTTTAATCTTCTGTTTCCAATTGATCCGCCTGGATTTCGCATCTCCAGCGTAACCGCCCCCTTTTGCTGGATCTAAACACTCTTGCACGGCGTTCTCGTATGCCTCTTGAAAACCAGGATCCTCAAAACTGAGGAGGTTCGTACCAGGACAGGGATTGACCGTCTTTGACTTACAGTTAACATTATGTGACCATCCAAGAAAAATATCGCCCGCATGACCAGTTGGCACACAGGTGTTGGGAGCAATATGAGTACCATCCAAATTAGGTTCCCAACCCAAATGGGCACAGGCAGCAGAACTACTGACACTGATCTTGACCGTTTTTCCTGATGCACCCGCTACGTGGCAGACACAAATTTTATCATCTGCGTTGACTCCCCCTGCGTTCTCTTTGTTATTCAATTTTTTATCGTTGGCCGAATGGCTCTCCAAACACGCATCGTCCACCTCTATCGCCGCTTGAAATGCCAAAAGATTACTTAAATAACAATTAGGAGCAACACACCCTTCGGGATCTTTACACCCAATAACAGGGAGTTCGTTGGAACATTCCGTTTTCTTTAGGTCATGATCATCGTCTGGGCCGTTGCCTGAGCTGTTGCCTGAGCTGTTGTCTGAGCTGTTGCCAGAACTGTTGCCTGAGCTGTTGCCAGAACTGTTGTCTGAGCTGTTTACGGAACTCGCATAAGCTGATTGTGTATTCAACACTACTTCAGACAAAACAACCGCTGAAGAAATTGTTCCAGCGTATAAAACAGGTGCAAGTGTATTCGTGGAAAAAGGAAGCAAAGCTCCTATCAAATAAACTGTTCTTTGCAAAAACGCGCTATTTTTTTTGTCATTCATGGCATCACCTCCAAAGTATATTTTTAGACATCAACTACTCTTTGATCACCTGCTTCCAATTGATCCGCCCAGATTTGGCATTTCCAGAGAGTCCACCACAATTTGCGATCTCTGTGCTACAATCTACGGACTCCGTACACAGTTTTGTCGTTTCCGCACCACCGGGGCAAGGATTCACATTTTTAGACTTGCAATCTACTTTATCAGACCAACCAATGAAGGTATCACCATCATGACCAGTTGGCACACAAGTATTAGGGGATATATTGTTGCCATTGACATCGGGTTCCCAACCGAGATGGGCACAGGCCGCAGATTTATTGACACTGATTTTAACAAATTTTCCTGATTTACCTGCAATATGGCAAATACAAATTTTATCTCCCTCTGTAGCGGATACGGATATAGTAGCATTTGGATCCACATCAGGGTCAACATCCGCAGATGCTTTACCCCCTTTCTTCTTTTTTTCACCACTTGCACTCAAACAATCACCCGTCGTTTTACAATCATCCAGAGTGGACTGCCACGCTGCTTCATGGTAGCAAATCTGCGGATCCCAGTGCCAATAAACGCCCGCTTCCCACAGCATCCCTTTTGTAGCATATCCAAGTGTTGGATTAACGGCATAATCATTGGCATTGAGAGCCTGGAGCAAAAGAGCCCCATTGCGATATTCCCCATTTGGTCCGGCATCGTTATCTCGAAAACAACGATAGGTGGTTGGAATTAAATCGCCATTGAGGATGGCATTGACATCAAAAGAAAGGGTAAGAGAGGTAAGTTGCTTGATACCATCCTTTATCTCTGCATCGGTCGGTTTGCCTATTTTATACTTGGTTAAAGGTATCCCGGCTAACGCGGCATTATCAATCGTCTTTTGATAGGTGACCACATCTGAGGGTTGACCATTGGGTGCGATGATGCCACCAGGAGAGAGCTTTGCATTGACGACCATAAGAACAAACGGTTGATTTTCATTTATGGTTTTTTGGATATCATCAAATCCATCCCCCTGAATATCAAAAAAATTAACAGAAGTCAGATCATATTTATCGTCCCATTCATGATCATGTTTGTTCGTAGAACCGCTGCCAAAATTATAAATAGAAGTAGAGGTATCCAAATCAAAATGGCCCCCTGCCAACCCCAAATCAGCCGATTCACCGCTGGACTCTGTCGCACAAGTTGTGGTCGTAAGACAGGTCAAAAGTTCGCTTAAATAGGGTTCCTGACACCCAACAACGGTAGGGGGAACTGGGGTAACTTCTTCATCATCCACATCTTCATCCACATCCACATCTTCATCCACACCTGCATCCACATCTTCATCCGCTGCTGGCGTAACATCTTCATCCGCTGCTGGCGTAACATCTTCATCTGACGCAGGCGTAACATCTTCATCCGCTGCTGGCGTAACATCTTCATCTGACGCAGGCGTTTCACCCAAATTCACATCCTCATCTGCCTTATCCGCTGCCGCCTTCTCCGCTGCTTTAGCTGCCTCTTCAGCCGCCTTCTCCGCTGCTTTAGCTGCCTCTTCGGCCGCTTTATCGTCATCCTCTTTTTTACCCGCAAAAGCCGACTGAGAAACCAACGTGACATTAGCTAAAACAGCTAAAGAAGAGACTATTCTAGGTTGGATGGTCAAAGGAGAAAGTGTCGTTCCATAGAAAGGGAGCAGAGCTCCTGTTAGGTAGGCCGTTCGCTGAAAAAATGTTTGCAATTTTTTATTCTTCATAGATATAACTCCAAAATAAGTTTGGAAAACAATATTGTAAGAGCAAACGCAAAAGAGCTTAAACTCCTCTCTATAGATAGAATAACAAATTTTGCTTAAACATTGTAAATTTTTTTATGGAATTGGATAAACTTTGAGGAATCAAAATAAAAACAATCCAAGTGAAATAGTCCCCTCTGCCCCCCGTTATGCAAGAGTCTCAATCATAAGCATAAAGATTATTTTTATTGATAAACACCCGTAGTTTACGAATATGTTCCCAACCACTCTCGGAATATGCTTTAACACTTTCTAATAAGGCTGAACCGGATGGCGTTTGACCTTGGGCCCTTTGGGTCGCACGAATATGCCGAAATTCGGGAAATTGTTCGCTTGTATTCATAGCATGGATATAGTAACTAACTGCTTCCCCCATACTTGAGAAGATCATCATACCGCGGGATTTTTTGGATTTGCTATTTAGAGGTCTGATACCACAACCGGGAGAGTGACAGTGTTGGCCAAAATAGTTATGGCCCAGACGGGCAAAACGGGAGGTTCCCCAAGCCGATTCATCAATGGCTTGAGCGATGACAATAGAGGCTGGAACGATATCTACACGCTCCAAAAGATGTTGAAATAGTTCGTCAATATCCTCGTTATAATTGACTCCATACTCTTTGGAGAGATCATTAAGCCAACGGCGATCTTGACAACCCAACTCCTCTTTGAATACTGTTCTTTCTTGTAGCCAATGGATTCTGCTGCGTATCTCTTCGATACGAAAATTTTCTGAATTGGTCACTTCCAACATTTTTCTGATAAAAATACTATTGGGGTCTTTACGTTTAAGAAGTGCGGCATACTGATTTGGTTTGACTTTAGGAGCTACTGAGGGCTGCGGATAATTTTTCTGGGAAGAGGTCGTTTTTCGTTGACTACAAAACCCACCCTTGGCTAACTGTATTTGTTTCATGTTTGGATCAGACACAAATTGCATTTGATTGGTTTCTGTGTCACACTGAATTTGATTTTTAGAGGCCAATTCGGAGGCCATTTCTGTAAGTGATTGAATTTGTTTTGAGTTGGTTCCCTTTTGTTCTATAGTCAAATCTGCGTCAGATTTGACCAACGGATTCTGAAGAGGCATGCAGCCACTGACAATCCAGAGAAGCACTATTCCGAAAATATTTATTAATTTCCATTGTTTGGTCAATCTTACACCTTCATTATAGAGATTTGTTAGTCGTTTTTTTAGTTAAAAAAGTGACATACTTTAGCTACTTAGGTGAATAGAAAAAAATGTTAAAATGGTCATGACGAACATGATCCGCAAACCATAAAACCAAAAAAGATCCCTTATGCGAAATACTTTTCCCCCTGTACCCTCCTATGACCAAACAACACCAAAAAAGCAGGTGCCATGGTACTTGAAAAAACATTTTATTTGGGTCATGATCCTAGTGGTAGGCCCTCTGGCGATTCCTTTACTGCTTTTTTCACCAGATTTTGGGATATGGAGTAAAACGATTTTAGCCCTTATATTAGTGTTATCGATGGTTTTTTTTGCGTTGTACGTACCGATTTTACTGCAGGACGCCGATCAGTTAAGGCTATTAATATCGCCATAAATTTTACATCATAGTCGATCAATAGGAGCTTTGTCCATGAAAAAAATCTTGTATATCTGCCTTTTAATTCCCATTTTATCTGCCTGCACTCAGGAGAGTCAGAACAAAATGGGTCATGCTCTACAAAATTGGACTGGAACAAACGGTGTGTTAGAGATTTATTCAGGGGGAAAATTGGTACGGCGCATTATCAATATTGATAAAATGACCACCGCGACTGGAACGGACAAGGATGCCGAACGTCCTTATCGTTATGGGTATGGGTATCTGGACAAAAATTTAAATTTTAATCAAGATCCAGATGAGAAGAAAAAAGTTTACTTTGAAATCAGTGATTATTCAACTTCATATCTCTTTTTTGAAAATCCATCTTAACATCACATAGGGGATTTTTTCGGGAGAAAACGTTTGAAATTAAATTGGCCTGTTTGGAAGAGTTGGGATCTGCGCAAACTGACGAGAGCGATGATACGAGCCAACCAATTGATCACTTTTTGGGTTCGTATGGCTTTGGTGGTTCCGTTAATCGGTGCAATTTTGTTTCTAGGGATCCATTTTATTCCGATCATTCGCACGGATTCCGCCTTTTTGGCCCTATTTTCTTCTTCTCTCTCCCTCGTTGAGTTAGAAAATTTTCAGAACAGTTTATCTGGCCATTTATCGCTATGGATGTTGGTGTTGCTTTTAGTTCCTTTTTTTATATGGCGCACTCTGGCGGCGGATGTCGCAGCACGCGCCCAAAAGCGTCAAGCCGATACTGCGTGCGCGGGATTGTTAAACGACCGCCTGGCTCAGGCCATTGCCCTATTGGGCAATGACCAACAAGCGGTGCGTTTGGGTGGCATATATATTTTAGAGCGCATTGCCCGTGAAGAACCCCAGTCGTATCATTGGCTGGTGATGGATATTCTCTGTGGTTTTATTCGTGGTTATGCGACATGGCAACCGAAGAGGGGTATTGAAGACGATGACGAGGAGGAAGATGATAATTTTTCTACCGCACCACGCCGTCCTCCTGCGGACATTCAAATGGCCTTGACTGTTTTGATGCGCCGAGATCGGAACATCAAACCAAGAGAGGATTTACGTTTGGATCTCAGCCGCGCCGATTTACGTGGTGCAAATTTAATTGGTGCGCATTTTGAAAACACCCGTTTTGAAGAGGCCCATCTTGAAGGGGCAAGAATGGAAAATGCCCATTTTTTTCAAGCCGATTTTGAAGGGGCTTATTTAGATGATGCCGATTTAGAAGGGGCAGATTTACGCGAAACCACCTTTAAAGATGCCTATTTAATTGGCACGTTGCTTAAAAATGCCAACTTAATGGAAGCCGATCTAGAGGATGCCCATCTGGAGGGGGCGAATTTTACCGAAGCCAATTTACGGAAGACCCGCTTTTGGGGGGCGCATTTAAAGGGGGCCGACTTTATGGAGGCCGATTTACAAGGGGCGAGTTTATTAAACGCCGACATGGAAGAGGCCAATTTGTGGAAGGCCAATTTAGAAGGGGCGGACATGCGCAAGGCCAATTTACGTGGGGCGCGGCTTTGGGGTGCGCAACTCAAGTCTGCCAATTTATGGACGGCGCACTTAGAGGAGGCTAACCTGATGGAGGCCACCAATTTAACCGCCGAGCAGATGAAAAACGTCGTCACCGATGACAAAACCGCCCTACCCAATTATTTATAAAAAAAAAGGGGCAGCACCGAAGCCACCCTGCACCTCGTCCATTTACTCCACCCCACCCCCGGTCAGCACTTAGCCGAATTAGGGGCTGGTTGCGCTCAAGCCTCCATTCTAATCGCTCAACGTTACCCCCAAGTCACCATTGATGCCCTAGAAATTCAACCCCCCCTCATTCAACTCGCCCAACAAGCCGTCGCCCAACAAGCCCTAACCGACCGTATTCGCGTACTTTCTGGGGATGTCCGTTTTCCCATCCCCGACATGAATCCAAGCACCTACCATCACGTTTTTTTCAACCCGCCCTTTTTCAACCCCACCACCGCCCGCCTCCCCCCCGACCCCATCCGAGCTCAGGCCCGTTTTGAACTGACTGGCACCATCGCCGATTTTATCCATCGAGCCGCCTGGTTACTTGTTCCGACTGGCTTTATCCACTTGGTTTTTTTACCTGCGCGACGAGAGGAATTGCTTTATACTCTACATGACAAAGGATTTGACACGGTGCAGGTACAACCCGTGCTGCGTTTGGGGGGAAGAGAGGCTTTTTTGGATCGAGTAACGGCGCGGAAGAGAAAATAAATGTTAAATTTATTTTAATATTGACAATTATAGAAAAAAAATAAAATAAATAATTTAGAATTAACAACAATTAAACAACATCTTGACGAGAATTTTACGAATATGGGAAAAGATGAGACTGAATCCGAAAATATTGGGATCAACAAACCATTTGATCCAACAAAAATAAAGGTTGAAACCAAACAAATGAGTTTGGATACCCTTATTAAACGCATGAAAGAGGGAGAAATAGATCTTTCTCCAGATTTTCAAAGAAACGAGGTTTGGAAACAAGAATCTAAAAGCCGTTTAATCGAATCTTTATTGATTCGCATTCCCCTACCGGCGTTCTATATGGATGCAACCAACGAGGATAAATGGGTGGTGGTGGATGGATTACAGAGGCTCTCAACATTGCGAGATTTTATTATTACTGAGGATGATAAAAACCGAATTATATTATCCGATCTTGAATTTTTAGTTGATTTAAACAATACAGGATTTAAAGACCTTCCTCGCAATTATCAACGTCGCATTGAAGAAACTCAGGTCACAGTTTATTTAATCGAAAAGGGCACGCCTTCCAATGTTAAATTTAATATTTTTAAGAGAATCAACACAGGGGGCTTACCTTTATCGGCACAAGAGATTCGACACGCACTTAATCAAGGTGCAGTCACAAATTTACTGAAAGAATTGGCACAATCACCAGAATTTCAAGAAGCTACGGCACACGGTATTCGAGATCAACGCATGTCAGATCGGGAGTGTATTCTGCGTTTTTTTGCTTTTGTTTTGACTCCATATTCCTCATACAATTCCACAAAGGACTTTGACAGTTTTCTCAGCGAGGCTATGGAGCTGATGAACGACATGTCTGCTCAAAATTTAGAAAACTATAAAAAACGTTTTTTAAGAGCCATGAAGAATGCCTCTGCAATTTTTAGCAACAAAGCTTTTCGCAAACAAACCCGTCAAAAATCAGGTGGTTACCCCATTAATAAAGCCTTGTTTGAATCATGGTCTGTAAATCTAGATAAACTGACTGACCAGGAACTCTCTTACCTTGAAAAAAATAAAGATAAAATCCATGAGGCTTTCATCACCCTTATGGAAGATCAAGAATTTGTAAATGCTGTTACTCAAGGAACGGGATCTTCCACTCGTGTTCAAAAACGTTTTGAGAGTATTGAGAGGCTCATAGCTAACATATTGCAGCAAGGATAATTTGCAATGATTAAAAATATTCAATTAAAAAATTTTAAATGTTTTGAGGAAATTTCGATTCCTTTGTCGAACTTAACCCTCATGACAGGTCTTAATGGGATGGGAAAATCTTCAGTTATTCAGGCATTACTTGTTATTCGACAATCCTTTCAGCAAGATTTATTGCAAGTTGGTTCTCTTGCATTAAATGGCGATTTGATCAATTTAGGAACAGCTCAGGCGGTTTTGTATGAAGATGCCATTAGGGATCAATTAGAAATTGATCTAATAACTGATTCTGGAGTAAGAATAAATATTGGATTTGTTTATGATATTCGTAGCGATATTTTACAACAGTCGATACATAACTATGTTGACTCACAAAAAACAAATATTTTTCTAGAAAGCCTTTTCACCGATCACTTCCAATATTTACAAGCAGAACGGATAGGGCCACGCGTAACGTTTCCGGTCTCCGAAAACTATGTTTATCAGCATCGTCAACTTGGAAAACATGGAGAGTTTACCAGCCATTTTTTAGAGATTTTTGGAAGAAATCACAAAATTATCTCTACTCTCAAACATCCAAAAGAACCAGCAGACGAGTTAATTTATCAAACAACGGCATGGCTTGGGGAAATCTCTCCTGGTGTTGCCATTCATTTAACCAAACATGCCAATATGGATGTGATGAATTTGGAATACTCTTTCTTGACATCTATTGGACGGAGCAACCATTACCGTTCGTCCAGTGTTGGTTTTGGGATCACCTACACCCTACCGGTGATTGTAGCGATTCTTGCCGCACCACCTGGATCCATGCTGATTTTGGAAAATCCCGAAGCCCATCTCCACCCCATGGGGCAAGTATGCTTGGGTGAGTTGATTGCGCTGGCAGCGGCGGCGGGAGTGCAAATTATTCTGGAGACCCATAGCGATCATATCCTCAATGGCATTCGAGTTACGGTGCGTCAAGGCAAATGCTCACCCGAAAAAGTAGCGATACACTTTTTTTCTAAAATCGAAATCAATGGTCGCACTCAAAGCAGAATCGAATCTCCACAAATGGATAAGGATGGCAGAATTGATCAATGGCCGGATGGTTTTTTTGATGTATGGGAAAAATCCCTTGAAAAACTGCTTTAACCATCCATAGAGGTTTGTCAATGGAATTGATTTTTAATGAATTAAGCCTTTCCCACCTTGCATCCACTCCCACAGAGGCCAGAGCACGGGTTGAAACCTTTATCAATACATTGCGTGCGGCTTTTCAAAATGGAATATCTCGTCAATTACGAACTCAAGAGGCCTTTAAAGAGTCTTTACTGTCTGAAGGGTATTCCTGGCATGATTGGTTGAGAGATCCTGCAGTTTCAAAGGAAAACAAACTATATTTTAAAGGATTAGCAACTCGCGCACCTTTCCTTGATGGTTTAAAGGAAAAACAAGATTTAGCGACAGGGCATGAATTTTACTTTGCAGACCAACCAGTTGATGGTTTGGGCGCGGCCTTTTTAACAGATGGCCTCGCCATAAGCCTTCTGTCTGAAAACAAATGGGACCAACCCTTTATTGCAATCAAAATCCTTGAACTTCAAGAAAATGGTGTACTTTCCGAATACAATAAAAATGTTCACCATGCCAGCAAGCCCGACCATATGACATTGGATCATCGCGCATGGATCCAGGCTTGGATCAAAAAATCGGTCGCTACTGGCGAGGAATTATGGAAAAAATCTCCAACTTATTTTCCTTCTCTCGTTTTTTGTCCGAGTGTCAAAGAGCAAATGCAACATCTCCAATTATCGACCGTTAATAAAATATTACGCGGTCTGCGTTGTTTGGAAAATTATTGTCAAACATGGACATCAGGCGGATTTAACCAAGATAAACTTAGATGCCTCTCTTCACCGGAGAGCGAATCTACTTTGAATCAATTTGGCCAAGAAAGAACATTTAACGATCCTGACGGAAAATCTCATCTCTTCAGTTACCATGTCAAACTTGGTGACTCTGATCGAATCTATTTTAATCCTGACATCGGTCCTGGAAAAATACTCATTGGCTATATTGGACCACACCTAAGAACAAAGCGTTACAATTAAAAGCCCTCTTTTCACTTTGATACAGGCTCGATCTCCTTCTCCAACCGCTTTCGAATCATATTCTTCAGTATCACCCGATACATCACCTCTTGCAGGGGGGGATGGGTGATGTGGGTTACTAGGGCGCGGGCGCGGGCTTCCTCTTCGGAAAGAGGAGCGGGCCAGACGGGAGGGGGTGGTTTTGTAGGAGTGGTACGTGGAAGGCCTTTGAGAATACCGTGTTGAAAACGAATGTCGCGAATTTTATTTTCAGGGAGCAAATTGGCGTTGAGCTGCTCTAATAAATCTGGCTTGAGAAAAACCAGTTGATTCGACCACGAGGGAGAATCAACCCGCAGGGTGAGAAGACCATTTAAAAGACGAATCGGTTCCGTATGGCGGGCAATGGTATCCCCCACAGCCCGGCACCACTCGCGCCAAACCCGCAACGCTTGATTCCTGGGATGGTCCACTAGGCGCGTTGCGACCTGTTCGACAAGGTTGCCAACAGGAATAAAATGGGATTGCGGACGTTTTTTCATTTTATATAAAAATCACATTTCAAGACCCAACGTCAAGTTATTTATCGTTTTTTTTACTCATTTTTCCTTTATTCCTAAACAAAAACCCATTTTAAGTATCAAAAATAATCACCTTTATTTGCGACCCACCGACAAGATATGCTATGATTCGCTGTTTTTTTGACGATCATGTATTCTTTGAAGGATTCCGTCCCATGTTTGGTGCTATCGCTCGTAAAATCTTTGGAACCCGTAATGACCGCTATTTAAAATCGCTCAATCCGGTCATTCAACAGATCAATGGCTTTGAAAAAGAGATGATCGCCTTGAGCGAGACCGAGTTACGTGGTCGAACCGAGGTGTTTAAAAAACGTCTGGCCAACGGCGATCAGTTGGACGATCTGCTCCCAGAGGCGTTTGCCGTCGTGCGCGAGGCCAGTCGGCGGACCACCGGAATGCGCCATTTTGATGTGCAAATGATCGGGGGCATTGTCTTACATCAGGGAAAAATCTCCGAAATGAAAACCGGCGAAGGCAAAACCCTCGTCGCTACCCTCCCCCTCTATCTCAACGCCCTGAGCGGTTTGGGGGCCCATTTGGTCACTGTCAACGACTATCTGGCCAAACGCGACTCCGAATGGATGGGACAAATTTTTCGCTATTTGGGCATGGAAGTGGGGGTCATTGTCCATGGTCTGGATGATCGGCAACGCCGATTGGCCTACGGTGCCGACATTACCTACGGCACCAACAACGAATTCGGCTTTGACTTTTTACGCGACAACATGAAATTTTCCTTGGAAGAGATGGTCCAAAGAAAACTCCATTATGCCATTGTCGATGAAGTGGACTCCATTTTAATTGATGAAGCCCGCACCCCCCTGATTATCTCTGGTCCCACCGAAGACAACACCGATAAATATTATCGAGTGGATCGTTTAATTAACCATCTAGAAAAAGAGACCCATTTTACCGTCGATGAAAAAGCCCGCTCGGTGGTCTTTACCGAAGAGGGCACCGAAGCCATTGAAAAATTACTCCAGGAGAATGGCTTACTGGCCAGCGGTGACCTCTACGATGCCCTAAACGTCGAAATCGTCCATCACGTCAATCAAGCCTTACGCGCCCATGCCCTGTTTGAACGAGATACCGATTATATCGTCAACGATGGCGAAGTGGTGATTATCGATGAATTTACCGGACGCATGATGCCTGGACGACGCTATTCAGATGGACTGCATCAAGCCTTAGAGGCCAAAGAGCAGGTGGTCATTCAAAACGAATCACAAACGCTGGCCTCCATAACCTTTCAAAATCTCTTTCGCATGTATAACAAACTGGCCGGCATGACCGGAACCGCCGATACCGAGGCCACCGAGTTTGACTCCATTTATCACCTTGAGGTGGTGATTATCCCAACCAATCAACCCATGATCCGTGAAGATCACGACGATGTGGTCTTTCGTACCCTGACGGAAAAACTCAACGCCATCGTCGAAGAGATTCAATCTTGCCACGAAACGGGGCAGCCCGTTTTGGTGGGAACGATCTCCATCGAAAAATCGGAATTGCTCTCGCATCTCTTAAAAAGAGCCAAAATCCCCCATAAAGTTCTCAATGCCAAATATCACGAAAAAGAGGCGGAAATCGTGGCGCAAGCCGGTCGGAAAGGGGCGGTAACCATTGCCACCAATATGGCGGGTCGCGGGACCGATATTCAATTGGGCGGCAACGTTGACATGCGTATTCGTAGCGAAGTTCCAGTCGGCCTACCCGAAGAGCAACGGTTGCGCCGTGTGGAAACCATTCGGGCGGAATGCGCCGCCGAACGCGACGAAGTGTTAGCACTGGGGGGGTTGCATATTTTGGCCACCGAACGCCACGAAGCCCGACGGATCGACAATCAATTGCGCGGTCGTTCTGGTCGCCAAGGGGATCCCGGCTCCAGCCGCTTTTATCTCTCTTTGCAAGACGACCTCATGCGCATCTTTGGTTCCGACCGCATGGATGGCATGCTGCAAAAATTGGGTTTGCAAGAGGGGGAGGCGATCATTCATCCTTGGATTAATAAGGCCATTGAATCGGCACAAAAAAAGGTGGAAGGTCGCAACTTTGACATTCGCAAAAACCTCCTCAAATTTGACGATGTCATGAATGAACAACGCAAGGTGATCTACGAACAACGCCGAGAATTGATGGAGGGTCCAGATATTTTAGATTTTCTGGCCGATATTCGCGAGGAGCTCTTGGATGGTTTAATGAACCAATATCTGCCCGAATCGGTTTTCCCCGATCAATGGCAAACCAAAGAGTTTTCCGATGCGATTGCCAGACAATTTTCGGTAAGAGTTCCAATTAAAGTGTGGCAAGAAGAGGATGGCGTCACCTCGCAAGTCGTAAGAGAGCGCACCATGGAGACCATTGTCGAACATTTGCGCGAACGTGAAGAGCGGATGGGTGCCCCCCTGATGCGACACTTGGAAAAATCGATTTTGCTGCAAATTTTGGACTATTTTTGGAAAGAGCATTTGTTAAATATGGATCACTTAAAAGAGGGAATCCATTTACGTGGTTATGCCCAAAAAGATCCTTTAAATGAATATAAACGAGAAGCGTTTGAATTGTTTGACGGACTATTGGATCGCATAAAATCCGAAGTTATTGAACTACTTTCCAAAGTCGAAGTGCGCCAACCAGACGAAGTGCAAAAAATGGATGAAGAGCGAGCCAAAGCCAGAGATCGCAAACTCACCATGAATCACCCCGATGCCGATCATTGGGGAGAGGATGAGCAACACCCTGGCGAAGAAGAGGGCAACTCCCACGCAACCTATCGTCGGGAGAGTGCCAAGGTGGGCCGCAACGCCCCCTGTCCTTGTGAAAGCGGCAAAAAATATAAACACTGCTGTGGTCAATTGACCTGAACATGATGCCCGACGAACAAAGGCCGAACCCTGGGGGATGAATCCCCCAGACCCCCTCTTTTTTTTAAGAATTAAAAGAAAAGGGTGGGGGGATTGGGGGGCGGTTCTCCGCCCCCCAAGGTCTTGATTTTTATTTTTCCAATACATTAAAATTATAGAAATCAGATAAAATTAGATGATATCATAAAGACAAGACTCATAGACACATAAAATTCAAACAAGTAGGGGGAACCATGATGGCACTCTTTCCATTAGATGTTGAATATTTGGTATTTACGGTCAATCAAAGTCAATATGGGGTGCCCTATTTTGACGTCGTATCGGTGATGGATATTCCTAATCCAACCGCCATTCCCCACCAACCCTTGGAAATGCGCGGTGTCATCCCCTTTCGTGAGGGCAGCATCCCCCTGTTTGATTTACGGGTCTGTTTTGGTCTTAAAGCCCGCACCCAAGAGACCGAAGAGTTGATCACTACCATGGCTCAACGCAAGCAGGATCATATCAATTGGGTAAATAATTTAAAAAAAGAAGTTTTAAATAACCTTCCCATCACCGTACAAACCGATCCCCACAAATGCGCCTTTGGCAAATGGTATGATCAATTCCACAGTGACAATGCCAATCTGGCCGCCTATATGTTACGCTTTGATGCCCCGCACAAACAAATACATGCCGTTGGTACTGAAATCACTAAGCTACAAAATTCTGGCGATTATATAGCCTGTCACACCCTCCTCCATCGCACGGAGAACGAAACTCTGGTCCGCCTGTTGGAATTGTTCGACGGCATCGCCGATCAAGTGCGCAAATATTTACTTGAGTATGTGATTATTTTTGATAAACAAGGCACCCTTTTTGGTATCGTTGTGGATGATATCAATTTTTTCAGCCTTTTGCTCCACATTGAACATCCACTCCCGCATGGACTGACCAGCAGCGGCAGTGATTTAATCCAGGCCCTCGGTCGTTATCGACAGGATGGGGGAGGCGAACGGGATGTGTTGCTGTTGGATATGGAACGATTGCTCCATCAATACGACAAAATAGCCGCCTAAATCAACCTTAGGCACCCGTTTCCAAGGTGCCGACTACCTGACGGATGGAGTCCAGCCCTTTGGACTCCAAATAGGTGGCCAACCCCTGCGCAATGTAATCACCTAACAATGGATTGCCAAACAAACCTGTTCCCACCCCAACTGCGCTGGCCCCAACAATAAAAAACTCCAAGGCATCTTGAGCCGACCGAATACCCCCTTGACCGACAACCGGAATACCATGAGGAGCCGCCACTTGGCACACCTCCCAAACTTTCAGCACGGCCACAGGTTTGATCGCGGCTCCAGACAACCCACCGGTTTTATTGCCCAGCAAAGGACGGCGCGTCTGCACATCTACCGCCATGCCCATCAGGGTATTAATGGCCGAAAGCCCATCGCTGCCCGCCTCTATGGCGGCTTGGGCGATACGGCGAATATCGGTGACATTGGGGGATAATTTCGTAAAAATTGGCTTGCTGGTGGCTTTGCGAACCGCCTGCACCACTTGAAACGCGATTGAAGGATCAGACCCAAAGGCCGCCCCACCCTCTTTGACATTGGGACAGGAGATATTGATCTCCATGCCATCTATGGGGCTTTGATCAAAAATTTTGGCAACCTCTCCATACTCCTCAATCGTAGAACCAGCAATGTTGGCAATAAATCGGGTTGGTAGAGCAGCAAGACGGGGTAAATAGAGCTCAACAACACGCTTGGCCCCTGGATTTTGCAAACCAATGGCATTGAGTAGACCGCTGGAAGTCTCTATCAGACGGGGCGTTTTATTGCCCTGTCGAGGGTGTAGGGTGGTTCCTTTGAGAAAAATAGCTCCGATGGCAGCAAAATCAAAACCATCCAACTGCGCCAAATCTTCCCCAAATCCAACACAACCAGATAACAACACAACGGGGGTGTTTAAAGGAATTCCGGCCAGATTTATAGAAAGAGAAGATTTTAATGTCAAAGTCACAATCCTGGGGTACTCCCCCAGACCTTTTTTTAATGTCTCGAGGAAATTGCAAAATTAAGACCTTGGGGGGCGGTTCTCCGCCCCCCAAGGTCTTAGTTCCTAAAAAAAAGAGGGGGTCTGGGGGATTCATCCCCCAGGGTTCTATTTTTGATTTTTTGCCCGAAGGGCATCATGTGGTACCACCACATTTAAGTGTGGACGATGAACGAGTGCCTGAACAAAAAGCAAAGTCAAGACCTTGGGGGATTGCATCCCCCAATCCCCCTGCTTTTTGAAGGAAGCACAGACGACCACGGTTAAGTGTGGTGGTACCTAGTTATAAATCTGGGAATGCGACACCTTCTTGGGCAAGAATTCCAGCAACGCGCTGGGCCATCAATCTTAACCCTTCCGCGCTTTGCGCTTCAATGCGCACAACTAAAGCGGGTTGCGTATTGGAAACCCGTAACAACCACCACCCATCCCCATCCCGCACCCGAATGCCATCCACATCCGATAGATCTGCCCCTTGAGCTTTTTGACTAAGAGAAATCCGCTCCATCACCTGAAATTTAACATCATCCGCACAAAAAATGCGTAATTCTGGGGTGGCAAAAACCTTGGGAAGATCGGCCAATCGAACCCCCAAAGGGGAGTCCTGGGCAGCCAACAACTCAATCAAACGGACCGCCGCGTAGAGGGCATCGTCATAGCCATAATAACGATCGGCAAAAAAGAGGTGACCACTCATCTCCCCGCCAAGCAAAGCCCCGGTCTGGCGCATTTTATCCTTTACCAATGAGTGACCTGTCTTCCACATCAAGGGCACCCCCCCGGCCTTGGCAATGGCATCAAACAACAATTGCGAACATTTGACATCCCCAATCACCGTGGCTCCAGGGTGCTCTTTTAACAGATCACGGGCAAAGAGAATCATCATGCGATCTCCCCAGAGAATCTCGCCATTTTCGTCCAAGGCCCCTATCCGGTCCCCATCCCCATCAAAGGCGATCCCCAGTTGCGCCTCGGTCTCCTGCATTCTTTTTTGCAAGTGAAGCAAATTTTTCGGCACCGTGGGGTCGGGATGATGGTTGGGAAACCGACCGTCTACTTCGGCAAAAAGAACCTCACCACACACATTGGCAAGCCGATGCAAAATCTCATTGGCAACAACCCCCGTTGCCCCATTGCCACAATCCATCACCACCCGAATCGGTCGACCTGGTTTAAAATCCCGCACCACCCGCGCCACATAGGTTTCTAAAATGGACTCTTGACGCATCTGACCCGTTACGTTTGCGGCAGACGCAAAACCCATGCGTACCCGTTCTCCTAAATCCTGAATATCGGCTCCGAAAAAGGGACGGCCATTTAAAACCATTTTTAGGCCGTTGTGATCCGGGGGATTATGGCTGCCCGTCAACATCACCCCAGCCGCCGCTTGAAAATGGTGCGCGGCAAAATAGAGTGCGGGCGTTGGGGCTAAACCGATATCCACCACATCCACCCCCCTCCCCACCAACCCCTGTGCCAATGCCGATGCCAACGAAGGAGAGGAGAGACGACCATCACGGGCGATCACAACCAAAGGAGGCGCCTGGCTTGTGGTCACAGATTCTAACAAAACACGTTGGGCAAAGTGACCGCCTAAAAGAGTCACGACACCTTCGGTTAAATCCTTTCCAGCCACGCCTCGAATATCATACTCACGAAAAATTTGCGGATTGATCATGAATTAACGCCCTATACAAACATAATGAAACCCAGCCTGGGCCATGGGAATAGGATCATAAATATTACGAAAATCACAAACAACAAATCGACCATCGGCGCGTGGACGCATGCCCGTTTTAATTTTATCCCAATTTAAACTTCTAAACTGATTCCACTCGGTTAAAATCACCAGTGCATCCACCCCTTGACAACTCTGATAAACCCCTTCGGTATAAAAAATATTTTCATAGGCGTGCAAATATTTTTTTGCCTCATGCATCCCCTCTGGGTCATACACCTGTAGGATGGCCCCCTGTTCGATTAACTGCGGTAGGATAGTCAACGCGGCGGCCTCGCGCATGTCATCGGTGTTGGGTTTAAAGGTTAAACCCAAAACCCCAATAACCGCGCCTTGTAATTGGTTTTCCATGGCCTGCATAATTTTACGCGCCACACGCTCTTTTTGGAATTGATTGGCCTGGATGACCGCTTCGACAATGGTCATGGGTTCGCTATGATCGGCGGCAATACGCGCCAAAGCCTGGGTATCTTTTGGGAAGCAGGATCCTCCATAACCACACTTGATGCACATCGGCCCCCACTCTTTCACATAGATTGGCAACTTGATTGATAAACATAATTTTAGTCGCCAAAAAGGCGTTGGCGGCATATTTGGTCAATTCAGCGGTGGGAATATTGGTGACCAAAATGGGGGTTTCGATTAAATACAAAGGACGATAGAGTTTTTTGAGCAACTCGGTAGCGCGGGGGTCATCGACCCCAATCACCACCCGATCTGGGCGCATAAAATCCTCAATGGCCGATCCCTCACGCAAAAATTCTGGATTGGAGGCCACGGCAAAATCGGCATTGGGGTTCTCTTCCCGAATGATCTTGGCAACGGCCACCCCGGTTCCAACTGGCACGGTGGATTTGGTCACCACCACCGTAAAGCCACTCATATGCCGCGCCACATGACGGGCCGCCTCATAGACATATTTTAACTCTGCGGCCCCATCACCACGCCTTTCAGGAGTACCGACTGCAATAAAAACCACATCGGCGTTGGCTATAGCCACAGGGTAATCGGTGGTAAAATGCAACCGACCAGCACGCACATTCCGGCTGACCAGTTGTTCCAATCCCGGTTCAAAAATTGGAATTTGGCCTTGTACAAGCTTGTCGATTTTCTCTTGGTCGTTATCCAAACAGGTGACATCTACCCCAAATTCTGAAAAACAGGCCCCGGTGACAAGTCCAACGTATCCCGCCCCAATCATGGTCACATGCATAAAAATATTCTTTCAGTGTGGGGAAAGCCAACGCGCCAAGGTCTGCGCCAAAAAGGGCAATAGACGTTCCCGCATCTCTTCCCTCTCCAAAGAGAGAGCCAGATTGGCCATTTGATATCCCACTTTATCGCCACAATCGTAGCGGATACCAGAATATCGATACCCGTAGATGGATTGATGTTGCAAAAGAGCGGCCATGGCATCGGTCAATTGGATCTCCCCGCCAGCCCCTGTTTTAACGGTGGCTAAATGGTCAAAAATTTCAGGCGTTAAGATATATCGACCAATCACCGCCAAATTGGATGGTGCCGTTTCGATGGGAGGTTTTTCGATTAAGCCCTTTATTTTCAATAATGGATCGGTATTTTGACCGCTATTTTCAAAATCAATGATGCCATAGCGATTGGTATGAGCTGAATCCACCTCCATGACGGCAACCATAGAAGTTTGCAATTGTTCATACTGTTTGACCATCTGTTTTAAAACAGGAACAGAAGAGTGGATCAAATCGTCTGGCAAAATAACGGCAAAAGGTTCGTTGCCAACCATCTCCCGTGCACACAAAACCGCATGCCCCAGACCGAGGGGGTGCAATTGTCGCGTAACAAAAACCGTTCCTTGTTTTGCGACAATAGATTGCACAATATCCAAATATTTCTCATTGCCTCTGGAGCGTAAGGCGGTCTCTAACTCAAAAGAGCGGTCCAGGTGATCTTCCAGAAGTTCTTTGCCACGACTGGTGACCAAAATGACATGCTCAATGCCCGCCGCCCAGGCCTCTTCAACCGCATATTGTATGAGTGGTCGGTCAACCACGGTCAACATTTCTTTGGGCATCACCTTGGTTGCGGGCAAAAAGCGTGTCCCAAGGCCCGCCACTGGGAGTACTGCTTTACGAACCTTCATAGAACCCCATACATGTTACCAAATAAATTTTCAATTTTTTTAATTATTCAAAGCACCTTGATTGACCCAATCGGTAAATATTTGCGTTTCACAACGGGTAAGCGGGCGTTTATTATGTGGCATCCGAATAGCGGCTTTTCCTTCCAGAATAAGAATAAGATTGCTGGTAAAAGCACTGCGTGGTTTAATAACCGGGGCATATTCATTGGTACCTTTTACCTTGATGCCCTGCATCAACCCTTCATAGGTACGCAAATCCAATCCAGTTGTCTCAAACCCGGCGCCACCTGGCTTATGGCAATCTTGGCAACGAAAGGCCAGAATGGGATAGACATCCTCTGCAAAGCTCACCCCGCCGCGCGCATCTTCGGCAAAAGTTGTCCCTGAGAAAACGCAACCGGCCAAGACCATACCCAACGAAGCAACCCACCCCAGCCAATTTTTGTTCATGACTTTTACCCTTTCTCGTTATCCTGCTGGTTTCACCCCCACAAGGAGGCGTAGAACATGATGCCCTGCGGGCAAAAAAAATCTAACAGACAAAACCCTGGGGGATGAATCTCCCAGACCCCCTCTTTTTTTTAATCATTAAAAACAAAGAGGGAGGGATTGGGGGGCGGTTCTCCGCTCCCAAGGTCTTGATTTTCATTATACCTTTACTTGAGCGTAGCTCCAACCCAAATTCGCGTAACTCCTCTTTTTCTTTAATGTAGGTGATTTTCTATGAAAATTCAATACTACTCATGAAAGTAAGGAAAAAAATTTGCAAAAAGAGTTAAATATGTATAATGATAAACAATGTGATCAATTCATTTAAAAATGAATTTTAATTCGTACACTCTGATCTCTCTCATTTAACCACGCCTTCAACCTGGGAAAGCAGTCCGAATGAACAAAGGCTATTATGGTCCATTTGGCGGAATGTTTATCCCGGAAATTCTGCAACAGACTTTCCGGCAATTGATACATTCTTACGAAGAAGCGCGTCGTGATCCGCAATTTTGGGCCGATTATGTGCAGTTGATGGTCAACTATTCCGGTCGACCGACACCGTTGACGTTTGCCGAAAACCTCTCCCGAGAATTTGGCGGACGGCGTATTTACATCAAACGGGAAGATCTCAACCAAACGGGTGCCCATAAGGCCAACAATGTCATGGGACAAGGTCTGCTGGTCAAAAGAATGGGCAAACGACGGGTGATTGCCGAAACCGGGGCCGGACAACATGGGATGGCCACCGCTACCATGGCCGCACGCTTGGGTTTGGAGTGTGTCATTTATATGGGCGCAATCGATGTGGAAAGACAGCGTCCCAATGTCTTTTGGATGGAACAACTTGGGGCACAGGTGATCCCCGTAACAGCGGGTTCGTGCACCCTCAAAGACGCTATCAACGAAGCGTTGCGCGATTGGGTCTCCAGTATGGATGATACCCATTATGTGTTGGGAACCGCCTGTGGTCCCCACCCCTTCCCAGAGATGGTGGCTTGGTTTCAATCCATCATCGGGACCGAGGCCAGGGCGCAAATTTTACAATTAGAGGGACGTTTACCCACCCATGTCTATGCCTGTGTGGGAGGGGGTTCCAATGCCATGGGTATTTTTCAAGGTTTTCTGGACGATCCAGAGGTGACCTTGATCGGCGTTGAAGCTGGAGGAGAGGGGGTACCTCAGCGCCATGCCGCGAGGATCGCCTCTGGAGAGGGCAGAATCGGTGTTGCCCATGGCTACAAAAGCTTTTTTCTGCAAAGCAGCGATGGCCAAATGCAAGAGACCCACTCTGTTGCCGCTGGATTGGATTATGTAGGTATTTCACCCATCTTGGCGAATTTACACCAATCTGGTCGCGTTCGTTTTGCCGCCGCTACCGATGCCATGGTCATCGCCGCTCTCAAACATCTGATGCTCAAGGAAGGTTTGATTGCCGCCTTGGAATCCAGCCATGCCACGGCGCAAGCCCTAAAAGAGTTACCGAATTTGCCCAACGATGCCCTGGTGATGATCAACCTTTCGGGTCGCGGCGACAAAGATATTTTTACCATCGCCGAGGCCTTAAACGACCCTAAATGGCGCACGTTTATCCAAAAAAAGGGACGCCTTTACGACTCACACAATACCTAACAAGGGTGGGACCATACCTGTGCAAACATTGGAATCTTATATTCATCATTGTCTCGAACGTCAAAAAAATGCGGGTGTCAACCCGATTCTTTTGATGTCTCATCTGGTTTTAGGTCATCCTTCCTTGGACGAAAACCGCCTTGTCATTGATCAAATGGTGGCCAATGGGGTAGAAATCATGGAACTGCAAATCCCCTTTTCCGAGCCAATCGCCGATGGCCCGGTGATCGCACATGCCAATCAAATGGCGTTGGATCAGGGGTTCTCGGTGCGTTCTGGCTTGCAATTTATCGCCGAGATCACCCATCGTCATGCCATCCCTTTTTTAATTATGACCTATTATAATATTTTACTTGCCTATGGGGTACGTGATTTTATTGAACAGTTGGCGAAAATCGGTGTTCGAGGATTGATTGTCCCTGATTTACCCCTTGAAATCGCAGAAGAACCCATGCAACTTTGTAAAGAAAACGGGTTGGATTGGATTCAAATATTGACACCCACCAGCGGGGATCGGTTAAAAATGTTAGGCAAGGCCGCCAGCGGATTTTGTTATTGCGTGGCGCGCAAAGGGGTCACGGGTTCCAAAACCGATTTTGGAGCCGAATTATCCGATTTTATTCAAACATGTCGACAAGTGACCCATCTGCCATTGGCGGTTGGTTTTGGAGTTCAAAATCAAGGAGATGTCAATCATTTGGCCAAATACGCCGAAATCGCCGTTGTCGGAACTGCCAGTCTACGGATTTATGAAACAGAAGGAGCAGATGCCGTTGGAAAATTTTTTAAAAATTTACGTCCGGTCTAAGAACATGATGCCCTTGCGAGCAAAAAATTAAAAAAAAAGGGTGGGGGGAATTGGGGGGCGGTTCTCCGCCCCCCAAGGTCTTGATTTTTATTTTTCCGATTAGATAAAAATCAAAACCCTGGGGGATGAATCCCCCAGACCCCCTCTTTTTTTTAGGAACCAAGACCTTGGGGGGCGGTTCTCCGCCCCCCCAAGGTCTTGATTTTTATTTTTCCGATAGATAAAAATCAAAACCCTGGGGGATGAATCCCCCAGACCCCCTCTTTTTTTTAGGAACTAAAACCTTGGGTGGCGGTTCTCCGTCCCCCAAGGTGATGTCATTCTCAAGATACGCTCTCCTATTTACTCTTTTTAACCGCAGCAGAAGGCGCAGGAACGGGGTCCTTATTTAATTGATTGATAATTTCTTCTTTGGCTGAAGAACGTTTTTGCTCGGTTCGAATATCTTCTCCAAGAACATTTTGCAATACCCAATGGTACCGTTTCCGCGCCTCTTTGATAGAATTTTCAATCTCGCCCTGACTTTTAATAATATCCAATACCTCTTTTCCCATAATTCGAAAGGATTGAATTTTACCATTTTTTTGAAAAATACCCAGTCCTATAATTTTTTTTGCAGCTGGATTATAAGGAAAACGGCTATAAGAGCGTTCTAATTGAAGAGGATCTCCTTGCTCGACAATTCCCATAGCCAATATTTGTCCTGCAATAGAGGGGGTAACAATGCTCTTACAGGCCCGTGACAACACCTTTTGTTTGCAAGCGGGATCTAAGCTACGTTGCACCAGTTTGACAATCAGATATTCACCCGCTTCGGTAGCATCGGTGACATGTTTTTCTAAAATCATAATCAAAGAGGTTAAATCGGCCAAACGGGTTAATTCGATGGCGAGAATGGCGGCGGCCTTTGGATTTTCTTTACATAATCCCAACCCTCGGACCAAAGGTTCTACGGTTACCTCGGCACGATTGACAATTCCTGTTGCCAAAATCACCACGCCTGGAGAATCTTTTTCCAAAAGATTCATAGCCTCCATCATTTGCTCAATGGTTCCCTTACCCATCACCTCCATCGCCCAAATAATTTCGGCTTCGGCCAATCCTCGCGGGGCAGTGGCAATGGCGCGAATAATATGGTTGACCGTCCCTTGTTCGGCGATACCCGTTGCTAAATTTTTAATGGCATCTGGACTGATGACGGCATAACGCAAAGCGTCAATCAAGGGATTCACCCCCTTACGAATCACCATACCCGTGGCCAAAGCTTCCACCAACTCCCGTTTATCGCTCACTTTGCTCATCGCTTCTACCATATGAAACGCCTTGATAAGAGGGTGTTTCAATAGGGCAGCCACCACCATGCGCACAGAGGTACCATCGTCTTTCACAAGTTCTAGGCTATCCAGGAGTTTTTTGAGATCTCCCTCTTGAATAATGGCATGGACATCCACCTGAACGACCTGTTTTTCCTCTTCCTGGCTCTTTTTTTTCTTGACCGCCTGGAGCGTGGCCTCTGATTTTTCGGAAGGCACAAACCGATTATTCAAGTTATCCAATGCCTGCGAGGATTCTTGACCCAAATTTTGACGTAACGTTGCACGAATTTTTTCTAGTTGTTCCGATGAATATTGATCCCGGTCAGCCATATTTCAATCCCCTAATTGCCACTCAATGAATTGAGTCATCCTCAAAGCTTTCGTACCACGAAATGATCGGTTATGATATCCTAAATTGAGATGAGTTTAAAGCGATTCATTCTTGATCATCTCATACAGCCATTCACAATTTGATCATTATGCCATATTATAGCCAAACAGAAACCATAAATTATTTAAAATTCAGAAAGGCAGTGACAATTTATGAATACACACCCGATGCCAACCAAAATATTGACTGGCGACCTGGATGAAGAACGCCATGCCCTCTATATGGCCAGCCACTCTTTGGCGGTAGATACCGAAACATTGGGGTTAAATACGCTTAGAGATCGATTGTGCGTGGTGCAAATGTGCAATGAAGACGGGGTTGTTACTTTGCTGCGCCCTTTAGGAACATCGGCCCCACGTTTACAGGAACTTTTCGAGTCTTCCAGCGTTGAAAAAATATTTCACTTTGCCCGTTTTGATTTGGCTGCCCTAAAATATTGGCTCAACATTGACGTTGCCCCGATTTTCTGTACAAAAATCGCCTCACGTCTGGTCCGTACCTATACAAATCAACATGGCCTCAAGGATCTCATTCGCGAACTGGTTGGCATAGAGTTAAACAAAGAACAACAATCTTCTGACTGGGCAGCGGATTCTCTCTCCCCAAAGCAAATTGAATATGCGGCCTCGGATGTCATTCATTTAATTGCTGCCAAAGAAAAATTAGTCACCATGCTGGTGCGAGAAAAACGCCTGGAGTTGGCCCGCTCATGTATGAATTTTCTAACAACCAGAGCCACACTGGATTTAGCTGGATGGGATCAAGAAGATATCTTCTCCCACTCCTCCTGAAAACGTAACCGTTCATAATATTAATAAAAAAAAGGGGTCTGGGGGATTGCCCCCAGGGTTTTGTTTTTGACTTTGCTTTTGACTTTGCTTTTGACTTTGCTTTTGAATTTGTTTTTGACTTCGGTTTTGCTTTCTTCAAATAGCAGGGGGGTTGGGGGATGCAATCCCCCAAGGTCTTGTTTTTGATTTTTTTTATCTGAACGGTTACCTGAAAACTATTTTTCCCATAAAAAGGGACTCGCCATGAAACTTGCTGGAACGACAGCTCTCATCACCGGCGGACGACGGCGTATCGGTGCGGAATGCGCCAAACGCTTGGCTTCACACCGAGTTGCTGTTGCCATTCACTCCCAAAGGGCCAATCCAGAGGTAGAGGAACTGTGCAACCAAATTCGCAAAAAAGGGGGATCTGCCGAACCTATCTATTGTGATTTAGCAAAGCCAAACAAAGTAATAGAAATGTTTCAAAAAACTCGTAATCTTTTAGGACCGGTGCATATTTTAATCAACAATGCGGCGATATTCGAAACGGGTTTACTGCAAGACACCTCCTTGGACCATTGGAACCGTCACTTGGTCATCAATTGTACCTCTCCATTTTTGTTGATGCAGGCCATGGCTCAACAGATGGAGTTACAACTGCACAAAAATGAATCCAATCTCCCCTGGGGCAAAATCATCAATCTGCTGGATAGACGAATTTTACGCCCACAACCAGGGCATTTAGCCTACACCGCCGCCAAAACCGCCTTGTGGGCCGTCACACAAATGGCCGCTAAAGAACTGGCCCCCGTGATGACGGTCAATGCCATCGGTCCTGGTCCCATTTTACCCGCCAAGGGCAGTGAAACCCTCGCCTTTCAAAACATCGTTGCCGCTACCCCCATGGGTCGCGCCGGTTCCCCGGCGGAAATCGCCGATGCCATGATTTTTTTACTTGAACACGATTATATAACTGGCGAAATGCTCTGTGTCGATGGTGGAGAGCATTTATAAATTTTAAACATAAGGATAAGATGTCATGCAAGATGCTTTGATTGCAAAACAAAATGACCAACGACACCCCCTATCTTTGGATCAAATTCACATTCGGGATCTTTTATTACGCTGTATCATTGGAATTTATGACCTAGAACGCCAAAGTCGGCAAGATGTTTTAATACAAATGACCATTTTTGCCGATCTGCGTCAAGCGGGAAAAACAGATGCGATTGAAGATACAATAAATTATAAAACATTGACTAAAAACATTATTCAATTAGTTGAAAACTCTTCTTTCAATCTCATCGAAACCTTGGCGACAGAAGTGGCGCGGGTTGCTCTTGAGCATGAACGGGTATTGGGAATTCGTGTGACAGTGGAAAAACCGGGGGCTTTGCGTTTTTCTCGGTCTGTCGGGGTAACCATCGAACGGGGCACCACGCACGTCACATGAGTGTTCCCATCTTGATCACCTTTGGGTCGAATGTCGATCCTTTGGCGCATTTATGGAAAGGTCTCACCCTGTTGCATCAAAAACTTCCCATTGAAGCCATCTCAACGGTATACCGCACCCCTGCGCTTGGTCATGATCATCAACCCATGCTGGGACCCAACCGCCCCCCAGATTATCTCAATGGTGCGCTTCTGACTCTTTCAACCATCGAACCATTTACTTTACGCCATCTGTTACGCCACATTGAAGACCAATTACAACGCGTCCGCCACAAAGATCGTTATGCACCCCGGACGTTGGATCTGGATATTGCCTTGATGGGCAATTTGATTTTGCAAAAACGTTCATTATCCATTCCTGACCCCGATATTCCCAAAAGAAATTTTTTGAGCGTGCCTCTCGCACAACTGGCCCCTGATTTAATTCATCCTCTCTATGGTCTCACCCTGGCCAATATGGCACGGGGGTTAGAGGTGGGAATGAGCGTGGATTTGGAAGCGACGGCAAGCTTGCAAACCATTAAAAAAAAAGGGGGGGGCTTAGAGGTTCATCCTCCAAGTTTTTGATGTTGACTTTGACTTTTTTCCCCGCAGGGCATGATATCCTTTAATCAAGGCTGACAAACGCTAAAAAAATAGGTATATTTATAGCGTGGAAATGATCCATGTATCGGAAAAATAAAAATCAAGACCTTGGGGGGCTCAGAACCGCCCCCCAATCCCCCCCACCCTTTTCTTTTAATTTTAAAAAAAAGAGGGGGGGTCTGGGGGATTCATCCCCCAGGGTTTGGCCTTTGATTTTTTTGCCCGCAGGGCATTATGTTCTATAATAAAGCAAGCAAGGACAACCCGTTGACCGACACCTCTTTAAACGCCGATCTCCAACTCATGGTCACCGCCGCTCGTCAAGCCGGAACCATTACCATGCGTTATCACCGACCAGGAGAGACCTTGCTCTCCATGGATCAAATGAAAGATAAAGGCCAAGACAATCCTTTGACGAAGGCCGATTTAGAGGCCGACCATCTATTGCGCACCCTGCTTCTAGGACAAAGACCTGAGTATGGATGGCTGTCAGAAGAGACGGTCGATGACCCCATTCGTTTGCAAAAATCCAAAGTTTGGGTGGTCGATCCCATCGACGGTACCAAAGAGTTTATCATGGGATTACCGCAATTTGCGGTTTCGATTGCCCTCATTGATCAAAACCAACCCATAGCCGCCTGTGTCTTTAATCCAGCCGCAGATGAACTTTATACCGCCATTTTAGGCCAAGGGGCCGCTTTGAACGGCCACCCCATACAAACCACATCGCAGACAACCCTGCTGGGTTCTTCCTGTTTGGCCAGCCTTTCCGAAACCAAACGCGGCGAATGGGAAGGGTTTAAAGAGACCTTTAACATCACAACCATGGGTTCGATTGCCTATAAATTGGCTTTAGTCGCCGCTGGTCGTTACGATCTTACCTTTACCTTATCCCCAAAAAACGAATGGGATTTTGCCGCAGGAGAACTTTTAGTCCGGGCGGCCGGGGGAAAAGTCACCGACCTTGCCGGTCAAACGTTTCGCTTCAACCAAACCAACCCTCTCACCAACGCCGTTGTCGCCAGCAATGGTCTCCTCCACCAAGCACTTCTGACCAAACTGGAAAACACCCCCCTGTGGACGACAAAATTGATTGCACAGCAAGAAAGCCAATCCCCATGAAAACATATCATGTCTATGGCATAGGACATGCTCTTTTGGATATGGAATTCGAAGTTTCAGACGCATTCCTCCAAAAAATGCACCTTGAAAAAGGACGCATGACCTTAGTTGACCTTCCCCAACAGGAACACCTCTTAAAAAACACGCAAACCCTCTTATGCAAACAAACCTGTGGGGGATCTTCTGCCAATACGGTGATCGGAGTAGCGCAATTCGGGGGACGCGCCTTTCATGCCTGCAAGGTCGCCGCAGACGAGGCTGGACAATTTTTCGCCTCTGATATGCGTGCCAACGGGGTTGATAATGGGCTTGATAAACGCATGAACACGGGAACAACAGGCCGTTGCTTGGTCTTTATCACCCCAGATGCCGAACGCACCATGTGTACCCATTTGGGCATCTCTGAAACCTTTTCTATCGCCGATATTGATGAATCGCCATTATCAATGGCCGAATTTCTCTACATTGAAGGCTATTTGGTCACCGCTGAGTCTACCCTGCAAGCGGCCATAGAGGCGACTAAAATTGCTAAAAAACATGGGGTAAAAACCGCCTTGACCTTTTCCGACCCCAGTATGGTCACCTATTTTCGCTCTGGACTCGATCAAATTATCGGCGACGGGCTCGACTTGATCTTTTGTAACGAACACGAGGCCATGCAATTTGCGCAAACATCTACCCCAGAGGCGGCCATTCCCATTCTATTACAAAAAACCCGCGCTCTAGTGATCACCTTAGGGGCCAGAGGAGCACTCATTCACGATGGCGAGCGTCTCAGTTCGGTCGCTGGCCTTGAAGTATACGCCATAAATACCAATGGGGCGGGAGATCTTTTTGCCGGGGCATTTCTTTATGGCATCACCCATGGCTATTCTTTTCAAAATGCAGCAAGATTGGCAATTAAAGCCTCGGCACTTTTGGTTACCCAGTTTGGTGCCCGCTTAGAACCGGGCCAAGCCATGGACATTTGCAAAACAATGGAGAAGACAATCCCATGATAAAAAAAAATAACACTCCCCCGGTCAAAACTGCTGAGCGTAGACATTTTTCTCGTATACACTTTCAGCACCAACTCACCTTAAAAGACAATAAAGGCAATCTCTATGCCGGGGCCTTTAACGATATCAGCCTGCGTGGCATGCTTTTTTGGTGTGACTCCCTTCCTCCAGAAGGGGCCGAATTGCATGGTGCATTCCCTCTGGGTGAATTTCAACTTTTTATTCGTGGCATCGTATTGCGTACCTCACCAAATTTTGGGGCGGCCATTCAATTTCGGGATATGGATGTCGAAAGTTTCAGCCATTTACGGCGTATGATTGCTTTAAATGTCGGCGATCCTGAAAAAATTGATGAAGAATTTTTTTCTTCACTCTAAAACAAAACCTTGGGGGGGGGGGGAGAGAACTGCCACCCCCTCTTTTTTTTAAGTCTTAAAAAAAAGAGGGGGTTTGGGGGATTCATCCCCCAAGGTTTGGCCTTTGATTTTTTTTTTGCCCGCAGGGCATTATGTTCCTGTATCGGAAAAATAAAAAATCAAAACCTTGGGGGGCGAAGAACCGCCCCCCAATTCCCCCCACCCTTTTTTTTCAATTCTTAAAAAAAAGAGGGGGTTTGGGGGATTCATCCCCAAGGTTTGGCCTTTGATTTTTTTTTTGCCCGCAGGGCATTATGTTCAAGCGAGGGAATCCTTTTTTTGAAAAAAATCGGCATCTACCCCATTCTCGACACCCAATGGCTCACAGGTACCCCCATCCAACCAAATGATTGGGCAAAATCCCTCGGCAAACGACCTGTTTCGCTCGTACAATTACGCGCCAAAGGGGAAAACACCAAAGCCAACTGGCTCGTTATGGTCACGTGGATGCAGGCGTTACGTCGTTGGGCTCCACACGTAAATGTTATCATCAATGATCGACCAGATATTTGTTTGGCATTAGAGGCCGATGGGGTTCACATTGGCCAAGACGATCTACCGGTAGCCATTTGCCGAAAATTATTAGGCCCAGATCGCTTGATTGGACTCTCAACCCACACCCTACACCAAGTTAAAACCGCAGATGTAGAGCGCGTCGATTATCTAGGGTTTGGGCCCATATTTCAAGCAGGAGGAGCGAAACCAGACGCCTTACCCCCAAGAGGGATAGAAGCACTGGCCCAAATCTGTCAAGCCACCTCGTTGCCTGTAGTCGCGATCGGTGGTATTGGAATGACACATATAGCACAAATAAAGGCCACGCATGCAGCAGGAATTGCCATGATCGGTGCGTTGTTTCCTCAGGCAGGGCCAACGACCAGCCAACGCCTTTTAAAAGAGGCCTGCCAAGTATGGGCTAGGCATTAAATCTCGGTAGTTTCTTCTTCGTCGTAACTATCTTCTGTGGAGCGATGCACTTTTTCGCGATGTTCCTCACGGGTTTTGCATGAGACGCACTGATCGGTAACCGGACGCACTTCCAAGCGTCGCAATCCAATTTCAACGCCACACTCTTCACAATAGCCATAATCATCCATCTCAATGGCTTCAATGGTGCGGTCGATTTTGCCAATGAGTTTACGTTCCCGGTCACGGGTACGCAGTTCAAAGTTGCGGTCGGTTTCCATTGCGGCCCGATCGGTGGGATCGGCAAAGATGGCTTTTTCCTCGTACATGACCGAGAGGGTTTTTTCAGCATCTTCAATTAATTGCCGCTTCCAATCCAGGAGGAGCTTACGAAAATAGGCCCGTTGTAGTGGGCTCATATAGGCTTCGTCGCTATTTTCATCGGGTCGATAGCCTTCTGGTAATTGGATATCCGCAATTTTTTTGGTCATAATCCCTACTCCATCCCTAAACAAAAAATTAAAATCAAAAACAAAACCTTGGGGGATGAATCCCCCAAACCCCCTCTTTTTTTTAAGTATTAAAAGAAAAGGGTGGGGGGATTGGGGGGCGGTTATCCGCCCCCCAAGGTCTTGATTTTTATTTTGATATTGCCCTTCGGGCAAAAGGCACATGAACCATCTTACTTTTAAGAGTAATCCTTTAATAAACTATCCTAAAATCCACTCAAAAGTCAACCCTATCCAAACAATTGTTAAAAAGATTCATTTTGCTCTATCTATAAAAAAAGCCCTCCTCAAAATGAGGAGGGCCAAAAGGGAAGCTTGGCACTTGCTTCTCTAGTATAGCGGAAGCTTAAGGAATCAATGGCACGCGTTGTCGAAACAAAACACGCCATTGATTCGGTCAAACTTCCACTATATCTTTTTATCGGTCATTCTGGGCAGGACTTGAGAAAAAAATGCAGACCTTAGGGGGGCTCAAAACCGCCCCCCACCCTTCTTTTTCAATTCTTAAAAAAAAGAGGGGGTTTGGGGGATTCATCCCCCAAGGTTTGGCCTTTGATTTTTTTTTGCCCGCAAGTGCATCATGTTCATGTATCGGAAAAACAAAAATCAAGACCTTGGGGGGCGGAGAACCGCCCCCCAATTCCCCCCACCCTTTTTTTTTAATTTTTTGCCCGTAGGGCATTATGTTCTAACGTCATGATGTTTCTCAGGAAACAAACGACGAAAGGTAACAAACAACATTGGAATAAAAAATAAGCCCAAAAGCGTGGCAGAAAACATCCCCCCCATCACCCCTGTCCCAATGGCGTGCCGACTCGCTGCCCCAGCCCCTGTGGAAATGACCAACGGCAATACCCCTAAGATAAAGGCCGCCGAAGTCATCACAATAGGGCGAAAACGCAAACGGCAGGCCTCCAACGTTGCCTCACGCACGGGCATTCCCCCCGCATGTAATGATCTGGCAAACTCCACAATTAAAATGGCATTCTTTGCCGATAGACCAATAATGGCCACCAACCCCACTTTAAAATAGACATCGTTTGGCATCCCCTGACTCATCACCGCCAACACCGAACCAAGCACCCCGATCGGAACAATCATCAATACCGCAAATGGAATCGACCAACTTTCATACAAGGCAGCCAAACATAAAAAAACCACCAACAAAGAGAGTCCAAACAATAACGATACTTGCGACCCGGCCAAAGACTCCTCATAAGAGGTGCTAGACCACTCAAAACCGATCCCTACTGGCAACTTTTCGGTCAACCGAGCCATAGCCGCCATGGCCTCCCCGGTACTGCGTCCAGGAGCGGGATTGCCAGAGAGCTTCATGGCGGGCATCCCATTAAAACGGTCCAGCTTGGGAGAACTGCTCTCCCACTTGGCCTGGACAATCTCAGCCAGAGGAATCAATCCCCCCTGGCGATTGCGCACATGCACTTGAAGAATCCCCTCCTGGGTGGCCCGCGTGGCAGAATCGGCCTGCATCTGGACCCGCAAAATTCGACCTTCACGGGTAAAATCGTTGATATAGGCCGATCCCAACGTCACTTGCAATGTCTCGTTAAGCTCTTCAGGGGCAATTCCCAAGGCGCGAGCTTTGACAGAATCGATGGTGAGCAATAGCTGCGGTCCCGCCTCTTGACCTTCTGGACGCACCCCGACCAAGGTCGCCTCTTGGCTGGCCAACCCCAACAAAAGATTGCGCGCCTCCAATAAACTCTCACGCCCCAACCCGGCCCGATCCTGGAGGCGCAAATCAAACCCACCCACTGCCGCCAATTCAGGTATGGGGGGAACATTGATGGCAAAAATAAAGGCCTCCTTGATGTGCGACAACGCCATATTGGCCCGTCCAACCAACGACGCCGCCTGCTGATCTGTACCCGGTCGCTCGGACCAATCTTTTAAACGAACAAAGGCAATCGCCGCATTTTGACCCCGACCAAAAAAACTAAACCCCGCCACACCCACCACTTTGGCCACATCGGGTTGTTGTAAATAATAGTGTTCCATTTGTTCCAAAATGTTTAATGTCCGTTCTTGGCTGGCTCCCGGTGGCAATTGAATGATGCTTATAAAATAACCTTGATCTTCGTCGGGTAAAAAACCGGTGGGAAGTTGCAAGAATAACCAACCCGTGGCCACCACCAAAGCCAAATAAATCATCATGAAACGAATAGGGCGACGCAAAATGCCACCCACCATTCCCTGATAACTGTAGGTCAACCGCCCAAACAACCGCGCAAAACGGGCAAAAAAACCTTTTTGGGGGGACCCCTCCCGCGCAGATTTGGTGTGCAACAGTGCCGCGCATAACGCCGGGGTGAGGGTCAACGCCATTAACACCGAAAACAACATGGTTAACACCAACGTCACCGCAAACTGCCGATATATGGCCCCCACGCTGCCACTAAAAAAGGCCATCGGGATAAAAACCGCCGACAAAACCAACGTAATGCCAATGATCGCCGCAAAAATTTGCCCCATGGCCTTGCGGGTGGCATCGCGGGACGACAGCTGTTCTTCGGCCATCACCCGTTCGACATTCTCCACTACCACAATGGCATCATCCACCACAATGCCGATGGAAAGCACCATGGCAAATAGAGTCAAGACATTGATCGAATAGCCCAATAGATAGATCCCCACCAAAGATCCCGTCAGGGCCACAGGCATGACAATGGCCGGAATAAACGTTGCCCGTAAATTGCCTAAAAAAAGATACATCACCAAAAAGACCAACCCCATGGCCTGGGACAAGGTCACCAAGACTTCGTGGATTGAAATTTGGATAAATTTGGAGGTGTCATAGGGAATATCCCAAGCGATGCCAGCTGGAAAAAATTTCTCCAGTTGGGCCATGCGCTCTTTTAACCGTTGCGCCGTCTCCAACGCATTGGCCCCTGGGGCCAATTTAATCCCAACGGCCGCCGTAGGTTGACCGTTTAAACGGGCGCGAATGTTATACTCTTGCGCCCCCCAATCAACCCGTGCCACATCCTTCAAACGGACCATGGCCCCCTCTTGATCGGCACGCAAAATAATATTGCCAAACTCCTCCACACTAGAAAGACGACTACGCACCAAAATAGGAGCGGTGATCGTTTGCCCCGGCAGGGCGGGCAATTGACCCAAATCCCCTGTAACCAACTGCACATTTTGCGCCCGCACCGCCTGCACCGCCTCCCCTGGGGTCACGCCAAACGCAACCAAACGGGCGGGATCCAACCAGATACGCATGGCATATTCGGTGCCAAACAACGAAGCCTCCCCAACTCCCGTCACACGACGCAAATTTTCCAAAATGTGACTGGCCGTATAACTGCCCAATGCCACGTGATCCATGCGGTTATCTGGAGAGTAAATCGTAACAAACATCAAATAATTACGCCGCGATTTGGCCACCGTTACCCCTTGCCGACGCACCTCTTCCGGCAAACGAGACTCCACCCGTTTGATGCGATTTTGGGCATCCACCGAGGCGACATCCAAATCCGTCCCCGTGGCAAAGGTCAACGTCAAAGACATACTCCCCAGGGCATCACTGGACGATTCGGTATAGAGCAGATGTTCCAAACCGTTCATCTCTTGTTCGATCAGGGTAGTAACGGTCTCTTCCACAATTTGCGCCGACGCCCCAGGATAGGTTGCCGTGACGGTAATGGCGGGGGGGGCCACATCCGGGTATTGAGAGACCGGCAAGTTGCGCAACGCCAACGCCCCGGTCAGTAAAATCACCAACGCAATAACCCACGCGAAAATTGGACGATCGATAAAAAAACTCGGTAACATAAAAAAATCTCCCCTAAAGGGATTAAAAAAAAAGGGTGGGGGAATTGGGGGGCGGTTCTCCGCCCCCCAAGGTCTTGATTTTTATTTTTCCGATACATAAAAAAATCAACGGCAAAACCTTGGGGGATGAATCCCCCAAACCCCCTCTTTTTTTTAAGAATTAAAAAAAAGAGGGGGTTTGGAGAACGGTTTTTTGACCCTACTTCGGCGTGACCACCGTCCCCGGACGAGCCTTTTGTACCCCATTCACAATCACCTTCTCCCCCTCCTGCAACCCCTCCACAACGATCCAATCCTCCCCAGAAAACCCCCCCGTTTTAATCGGTCGCGGCACAACCTTGTTCTGCTCATCCACCATCAACACCATCTGCCCCTGAGGAGAGGCCTGTACCGCCCGTTGTGGTACGGTAATTCCTTCTGCTGTGGCCAAAACCAGCCGCACCAAAACAAACTGCCCCGGCAGCAAAATCCGCTCTGGATTGGGAAACTCTGCCCGCAACGCGACCGATCCAGTTTGTGGATCCACCGCCTTATCGGTAAAAAAAAGCCTCCCACTCTGGGGATACTCCCAATCATCCAACTTCAACCCCACCTCGACCTCCGCCACCGCCTTTGCGCCGCCCTGACGAATGGCGCGTTCCAAACGAAACAATTCACTGCTGGACAACGTAAAATTAACCCAAATAGGATCAATCTGTTCAATTGTGGTGAGAAGTGTGGCCTCCCCCTCCCCCACCAACGCCCCCTCGGTCACCCGACTCCGCCCCACCCGTCCGGTAATTGGAGCGGTAATGGTGGCATATTCCAGATCAATCCGAGCGCGAGCCAACGCACTTTCCGCCAACGCCGTTTCGGCGGTAGCTTTTTTAATCTCTGCGATGGCCTGATCCAGGGCTTGTTGACTGACCGTATCTTTGGCGCGTAACGTTTGGAGTCGCTCAAGGCTCTGTTGGGCCAAGTGCCGTTGGGCCGAGGCCAAATCAAGCGCGGCGATCGCCGACTTCACGTGCGTCTGCAATTTACGATCCTCTAAACGATAAAGCGGCGTTCCGGCTTTCACCTCACTCCCTTCACTAAAAAGCCGCTGCTCAACAATCCCCGCCACCCGCGCCCGTACTTCAGCGGTGCGTCTGGCCTGCAAACGACCAGGTAGTTGTTGTTGCAAAGAGAGCGACTTGCGTATGGCGGGCACCATCTCTACCTCTACGGCGGGGATGGCTGCAGGTGTGGCCGAAGCTTTCTCTTCCGCCGCTATACCAATATTAAAAAATATTAAAAAACATAATAATAGAATAAACAAAACATGAGAAGGGTGGCGGTGTGGCATGTTTATATTCTCCAAAAAATGGGATGCTTTTCAACATTAAGATCGATCCAATAAATGGCCATGGGTGATCTCAAAAAGCTCAAAAACCGTAATGGCCATGGCGGCCATGATAGGACCGAAAAAAAGCCCAAAAAAACCAAACGCCATCACCCCCCCAAAAGTGGACAGTGTCGTCAATAAGGTATAATGCAGCACCGAAATCTCCCTTTGACCCGATCGTTTGGTTTGTTGCAACTGAGTCAACCGCGCGATCAGCAACGGACGCAAAAGATTATCGGCCACAAAGCCAATCACCACGATGCCCCAAACCATTAAAAAAACAGCCGCCCCCGTCTCACCAGTTTGAAACAACCAATAGGTCACCGGTCCCCAAACCAACATCCCACCCACCACCGGAATAAAAGAGGCCACCGCCATAGCCACCCCTAAATAAAACCATGGCAACCCCATCCAAAAGGTAACCAATGCGAGAGAAACCCCCTGTAGCAAGGCGATGCTCAAGGTGCTCATTGTCAATACCGATGCCAACAAGGCAAACCGATTTAAAAGAAAATCGTCCAGATGATTGCCAAGCGGTGTCAAAATTTTTACCCGTTCCACCAATGTCGGTCCATCGCGGTAGAAAAAAAACAAAGAAAAGGCAATCAACAGCAACGAAGAGAGAAAAGCCAAACCATTGTTGGTGATGCCTTTAAAAAAAAACAGCACCCCAGCGGCCGCCAGTTGTCCCAAATCTCCTTGATGGGCAATCAATTGGGCCAACAAAAATTCCCGCAATTCCATTGAAAGGGGCAGATGCAACAAATAAACACGCAGGGCAACGGCCATTTGAGCCACATTTTCAAAACCCGCCAACCAACCCCGAAATATCATCACCAAATGAGTTGCACGCATCCCTGTGGCTATGAGTAAATAGAGTAACGGAACCACAACCAAGGACAACATTAAAACAGTCATGCAAAAGGCCGCACTATCCGATGAGAGAGGCAGAGACAAAATTCGTTTGCGATAGAAGGGATAGGTCGAGGAGGTTAATAAAATGGCAAAAAAGAGCCCAGGCAAAAAGGGTGAAAAAAGCCAAATCAACCCGATCAAGGCCAGCACCAGCAGACCAATCAAAAATCCTTCTTGGTACGGGTGTGGTAATGGATAGTTAGAGTCTGTCATATGAATTCAAACTTAATGCCCTTGCGGGCAAAAAATTAAAAAAAAAGGTGGGGGGAATTGGGGGGCGGTTCTCCGCCCCCCAAGGTCTTGATGTTTATTTTTCCGATACATTTAAAAAAGCACTCAAAAACTACTGGCACGAACGTTTTAGATGGTTTATTTTGATATTAAAGTGACATTTAATCAAGGCAATAAAAGGAGCGATTTCGATGCGTCATTTTAATCTATGTTTTTTACGCACGCCGTTATTTTTAATATTTTTTGTCTTCAACATATCTATGCCGCAAGCACACGCCCAAAGTACCCCAATGACCGACTATCCCCAATCGGCCCAGGAACAAAACAAACAAGCGTTTCTATTGCAAAAACAACTCCAATCTATACGACAAAAACAAAAAAATCAGGTCGAAACTCTGCGCCAGATCAATAAAAAAATTACCGTCCAGGAGGAGAGTGTTCGTTCAGCTAAACAACGTTTTGCCATCCTGGATGTGCGTATCGGAACCACCCAGGAAGCCTTTCGCAATATGCAGGAACGCTCCTTAAAAGATCCCTATATCTCGGTGGAAAAAGAGCGTCTAGCTTATCTAAAAGCCCTTGAGGACTCAAATAAAAAGAGAAGACAGGCGGATAAAGAGTTATCCACAGCCCAAGATACTCTCGCCACTTTATATCGCCGAAAAAAAGAAGCTCAAAAACAAAATCAACAAATGATAAATGATATCAAACAATTGATTACAAAATTAAGTAAAGTGCAAGAGGATGTTTTTCTACCAGTGGTGGCGTGGTGATCTTATTTTTTTGAGGGGGGGAGAGAAATGCAAAGAAGATCATGCCCTACGGGCAAAAAAATCAAAAGAAAAGGGTGGGGGGGGTATTGGGGGGCGGTTCTGGACCCCCCAAGGTCTTGATGTTTATTTTTCCAAATCAATAAAACAATTTCTCCCGATCGCCTACTCTTCTCCATCTGAGTTGCCATTCATCCCAAATATTCTATGACGATTTCTCAGATTGGTTTTATGAATACGCACCACAAGGCGGGCAAGGTGATATTGGGTGTGAGGATCCAACTCAATAAATTTGGCCCGTTGCACCCCCTTTCCAACAGTGCCAACCGCAGGCAAGACGATGGCTTTCAAATAAAGAATTGCTCCTTTATTGGGATTTAGGGTGATCGAAATGGTAGATCCAACCGGAATCTCACCATGAATCTCTTTGCCTAAAAAACAAATCCCACCCGTCCCGATATCCACAATATTGACATCAAAACCAAGACCAGAAGGTCGAGTTACCTCCGTGAGCAAAAGTTCAGGGGTGGTCACCTTGACACGAACAGAGGCCCGTTTTTGTGGACCTTGCAACAACTGGATAGGAAAGGTGGTCTGAATACAACGATTTGCATAGGTGGCGATAAAATCCACATAACATTCGGCAAAAAAAAGTTCGGTAAAAAAATTGAGTCGAATCAACTTCCCTTCCCGAATACGAATGTTACCAACTGGGGGTGAAAGAGGCTCCAAAAGCAAATAACGGGTCACATCCAGGTAAGAGAGATCTTCTCCCTCGCGTGTTCCAGCAAAATGCGTCAAATATGAATTCACATCATCCCCAATCTGCACCCGAATGGCATTTTGGCTGATCGCTGTTTTCAAAATCAGATCCAAAATGGCATAACGATCTTCAATTACAACTATTGCCTTTTTATGTTTTTCCGCTTCTGTTCTCTTTTTTTGGGACGGTATGGGAAAAAAACGCAAAAAAGAACGCTTTAATGCGTCAAGATCACTAGGGACAACTATTTTGTCTACATCTTCAGTCGTTTTCATTCACCACCTCAAAAAAACCGATTGATATGCTCCTTTTCTTATCTCTCGGTCAATCGCCCGCCAAACTTGAAAGATTCTTTAAAAAACGTCAAAAAATATCCTATTGAATTGTGTGTATAAATAAAGTATAAACAAAGAATTATTTTAGCAATAATACATTGATATAAATGAATAATTTTAGCCATCAATTTTGTCCAATTGCGCATGGCTCATGTATCGGAAAAATAAAAATCAAGACCTTGGGGGGCGGAGAACCGCCCCCCAATCCCCCCCACCCTTTTCTTTTAATTCTTAAAAAAAAGATGGGGTCTGGGGGATTCATCCCCCAGGGTTTTGATTTTAATCTTTTGCCCGCAGGGCATCATATTTAGTAACCGTGGAATTAAATGTCATCCTACACCGATAACATATAAAAACCCATCCCTAAACCCCTTACCTGGAGAGCAACTCATGTTAAAAATCAACGAATATTTTGACGGTCAGGTGAAATCTATCGGCTTTCAAACCGCCACGTTACCCGCCACCGTCGGGGTCATGGAGCCAGGTTCCTATGAATTCGGCACCAATCAATTAGAAACCATGACCGTCATCAGCGGAACCTTGACGGTCAAACTTCCCGATCAAGAGGCGTGGCAGACCTTCACCCCTTACCAAAGTTTTGTCGTGCCAGCCAATCGTCGGTTTCAGCTCCAGGTAGCAGTGGCGACAGCTTATCTTTGTACCTACGAATAGATTTGGCAGATTATTATTTTTGTCTAACATGGTCAGTCTCAAATGGAATGCGTAGACGATATAGAACATAATGCCCTGCGGGCAAAAGATTAAAAGAAAAGGGTGGGGGGGATTGGGGGGCGGTTCTCCGCCCCCCAAGGTCTTGATTTTTATTTTTCCGATACATGAACATAATGCCTTGCGGGCAAAAGATTAAAATCAAAACCCTGGGGGATGAATCCCCCAGACCCCCTCTTTTTTTTAATCATTAAAAAATTGAGCATAATCCAATTTTTTTTCCAACAACCGATTCAACGCCTCAGGTTCAAACGGTTTTGCCAACACCTCCCCCATCCCCACCTGTTGACACAATAACTTATTTTCTTGCCGCAAATCCGCCGTCAATCCAATGATAGGGGGATGATCGGGACCTAAATAATCGACAATCTGACGGGTGGTTTCAATACCATTCATGCCAGGCATATGCATATCCATTAAAATAAGATCAAATGTTTGCCCACTGCGCACCAAATCCAAGGCCATAAATCCATCCTTGGCCAATTGAACGCGATGACCTTCATATTCCAAAAGACCAGTAGAAACCATCTGATTGACAGATTCATCCTCCACCAGAAGAATGGACATTGATGGTGGTTTATAAACAACCCTCGGTGCAAGTGCCGCATCAGAAGCAATGGATTTAAAAGGTAACGCAACATAAAAAAGCGACCCATGGCCAAAATCGCTCTCTACTTGAAGATCACCACCCATCTTTTGAGCCAAACGGCGGGCAATCACCAAACCTAAACCACTCCCCCCATAACGGCGCGTTGTCGATGCATCTACTTGCGAAAAAGGTGAAAAAAGCTTGGCGATATCCTCCCCTCGCAAACCAATTCCGGTGTCACGAACCGCAAACAAAATCGAAAAATCGGCCCCTTTAGAGGGGGGTTCCCGTTTGGCTTGAATCTCAATCTGGCCCACATGGGTAAATTTTATGGCATTGTGAATTAAATTGATCAAAATTTGTTGCAATCGAAGGGGATCACCCCGCACCAAAGAAGGAATAGTCCCATCCACCTCCACCCGCAACACCAAACCCTTACCTTCTGCCTGGGAAAATAAAAGTTCTGTCACTTGTTGAATCACCGCTGCGGGGCTAAAATCCTGTTCAACCAGCGTCAATTTTCCCGCCTCAATTTTAGAAAAATCTAAAATATTTTCTAAAATAAGCAACAAAGCATTCCCACATTGACGCATGGTAACCAGTTGATCTTTTTGTTCCGCCGTCAACGAAGAGCGTTCAAAAAGGCGCAGCATTCCCAAAAGTCCGCTCATGGGAGTACGAATTTCATGGCTCATGGTGGCCAAAAAATCGCTCTTGGCTTTGTTGGCCAACTCAGCGGATTCTTTCGCCTGGCGCAACGCCTCTTCGGTGGATTCCAAAGCCGTTTTAGAAACGGTAATCATGCGCAAATGGCGGGTCATGTGGTTAAAGGCGTCGGTCAACTCACCAAATTCATCCTGTGCAACAATAGGAATTTCATGATTCAGATCCCCTTCTCCAACCCGATCGGCCCCTTTCCGCAACCGGTGCAAAGAACTCAATATTCTCTTGCTCAACATAAGATAAAGAAACAATATAATCGGCAACAATAAAAACATAAAAAATAAAACAAATCGAAAAATCCTGGTTTGTGTCATCTCATTTTCATAGTGGCTCATCCTATCTAAACGCAATGCGTCAGAAAGCATGGCCTGGGTTTTGACCAAGATATCTCCCGATAAACGAATCACCAACTCCTGTTGTACCGAATTTAGCGGCTGATTAAGGGATGTTAAACGAATAAAAATCTCCCCCAATGCCTTATAATTTAAACGCATACGGGAAAAATAATCCAAAGCAGATCTGCTAAAACCTTTACTCAGGAGATGTCCCAGGGATTCATATTTGGCAAACCATTGTGTCATGGGACGATTTTCGCGATAAAGCAAATAATCGTGAGAAAGCATCCCAAGTGCCGTTGTTTCTTCAACAATTTGATCGGCCAAGAGATGAAGTCGGTTCATCTCCTGAAGTTGCACATAAGCCCAGCTAATGCCAACAGTAACAAAGAGTATCACAGCCAAAATAGCCGCCAACCCAATACGCAATAGAGTTTGAATTTTTATATCTAAGATCGCCTTGCGAACCAAAAGAAAATTCAATGTATCACCGAAACCGCTTCTGGTTTAAGAGACTCCAGAGCATCTATAGAGAGTAAATCCACAAAATTAGGAATCGTTTGCCGATCAATCAAACCATTGCGAATACTCCAGCGGGCGATATTTTCCATGTTTAAGATCAACTCTTGACTCAACGTTACCTGATGATCGCTCCTAGACCAACGGGATTCCAAACTGTCGCTCTCCATCCCCTCGCTCCCTTTGAGCATCTGCAGGACCTCTTGTGGATTGGTTTTTAAAAAAAGCTCCGTACGTAAAAAAGCTTGCAATATTTTTGCAATATGCACCCAATGCTGATTCAGTGTAGAGTCCAGAGTAATCAAATTGAGGGTGTTGGCGGCCAAGGTTGGATCCGAAAAAAAATCTAGTTCCCCTGGAAAACGTGCCTGGGCCTCCGAAATGTAAGGCTCACGAGCCACAAAGGCGTCCCGTTGTCCCGCTCCAAGCGGCAACGGAAACATCTGCGCCTCTGACAAAAAGAGCATATCAACGGTTTCTGGTTTTATCTGATTGTCAATTAAAAAATTGTGCACAAAATAGTGCAAAGAAGAACCTTGCGTGGTAGCAACACGACGATTTGGCAAATCACTGGGAACACGAAAACCAGCATCTTTACGAAAAATTATTTTATATAAATCATAAAATGTTGAAACAGAAGCCAATATTCTCCCAAACCCACAATGCCAAAATCCACCTCTCCTGCCAGCATCCCTTGAAGCACCATTTTTCCGGTGGGATAGATCATCACTTTTAACTGAAGCCCCTCCTCTTGAAAAAATTTTTTTTTAATCCCCACGATGACCATGTCATTCATGCCATGAGCCATGCCAAAAGAGAGAGTGGGCAAAAGAGGCGGTTTATGGGAGGGATTGACAAACAGATAAAACAATAAAAAAATTAAAACCACGCCACCAGCCAAAAGAAAAAATAGACGCAAAAAATCCGCTAAGGAGATATCTACTTTCATAAACCGCTCTCCAAAGCCTCTTCCAGCACATCCCAAGCCCGATGCAATTGTTGCGCACTGGTGCAAAAAGGGGGCAATAGATAAAAAACATTCCCCAATGGACGAATCAAGATGGCCCGTTTTAGAAAAAAATTTTTCAACCATCCCCCCCGGTCAGAACCATAGTGAGGATCTATCCCACGGATCTCCAAAGCGGCCACCGACCCCTGCACACGCCCATGCAACACCTTGGTCGATCCTTGCAAACCACCCAATCGCTCTCTGTGGATGGCCTCAATCGCAACCACGCGCGCCATGGTGTTTTCAGTGGTAAAAAGATTTAAAGAGGCCAACGCCGCCGCACATCCCAACGGATTGGCGGTAAATGAGTGACCATGAGCCAAAGCCGTGGAAAACGTTTGACCTAAAAAAGCCTCATAAACATGGGGTTGACAGACGGTGACGGCCAATGGCATAAAACCACCCGTCAACCCCTTGGAAAGAGCCAAAAGATCCGGCGTGATCCCAACCTGCTCCAACGCAAACAGCGTCCCACTCCGACCAAAACCGGTCATCACCTCATCAAAGATAATTAATATATGAGCCTGACGCACCAAATGACAAAATTTTTGTAAAAATTCCGGCCGACACATGCGCATCCCGCTGGCCCCTTGAATTAAAGGTTCCAAAATAACCGCCGCGCAACTGTCGCCATAGCGTTCCAAATAGGCCTCTAATGCGGCCAGGGCCTCGGCCTCTTTACTCTCTAACGCATCATCTTGCTCCCAGGTCGCCGGATAAGGAAGCATGTCCACAGGAAAAAGCATAGATTCAAAGGCGGCAAAAAAACCCGTAGAGCGACTCGCCGACATCGCCCCAACGGTCTCTCCATGATACCCACCCGCAAAGGCCAAAAAACGGTTGCGTGTTTTCCCCTGATTATGCCAAAACTGCCGGGCCATTTTTAAGGCAATCTCTACCGCCGTGGATCCATTGTCAGAAAAAAATACCCGTTCCAACCCCTGGGGCAAATGATTTGCCAAAGTCACCGCCAATTCGACCGCTTTGGGATGAGTACACCCAGCAAAAATAACTTGCTCTAAAGTAGCGGCCTGTTGGGCAATGGCTGCGGCAATCATCGGATGGGTATGACCATGATTGATCACCCACCAGGAAGAGATCATGTCCAGATATTCCTGGCCATCCTGGCTATACAGCGAAGCCGCATGGGCCCGTACCATGGGAATAGGTGCCGAGGCCGTCAACTCTTGGGTAAATGGATGCCAAACATGACGGCGATCGAGTGCCAATAACTCCCCTTGATTCATCATATTCATGCCAAAAGAGTCTCTAAAATATCCCCATTCTCTGGAGCAATGCGAGCCAAACTCTCCCCAGAGAGAGGATCCAACCAAGGAATTTGCGCCACAATCGGCACCCCACCATAGGTGCGAATGGCCGCACAGTTGGCCGGATTTAAAGGACCAGTTAAAATCACCCCAGCCACCTGCAACCCTCTGGAGCGCATCACCTCCAAGCTCATGAGGGTGTGATTGATGGTACCCAATCGACTGCGTGCCACCAGCACCAGGGGAAAGGCGATTTGAACCATTAAATCGACCATAAACGCCATATCATTCAACGGGACCAACAATCCACCTGCCCCCTCTATGATCAAAGGTCTGTGTGTCACCGGGAGACTAAAATCGCTCAAAGCCAGGGTAATTCCCTCTTGACGGGCCGCCTCATGAGGAGAAAGAGGGGCATTTAGCGTGTAGGTCGAGGGGTGAAAATGGTCAGCGGGCAACCTGCTTAAACGTTGCAAGGTCTCGGTATCGGTTTCTGGCTCACAACCTGCTTGAATGGGTTTCCAGTAGTCGGCCCAAAAATAACGCAACAACCACGCTGATACCACAGTCTTGCCCACATCGGTATCGGTCCCTGTAATAAAAACACCTTTTACTCCAGCCATTCAACATTCCTTTTCTATGAATTTTCCGCTGGTTGTTGACTCTCCACCGAAGGGGTAAACACGCATACTCGATTGCGGCCTTGTTCTTTGGCTTGATAAAGAGCCAGATCGGCCCGTTTAAAGAGTGCGGTACCATCGATAACATCGGGTTGATAGGCCGCAATGCCCATTGAGGCCGTTACGGGAATTGTTTTGTTGTCATACACAAAAGAATGTTCCTCAATCAAAAGACGAAACCGCTCGGCAATGAGCATGGCTTGATCTCGTTGGGTGTTGGGCAACAGAATGACAAACTCTTCTCCCCCATATCTTGAAAAAATGTCTTGATCACGAATGCCACGGGTACGAAGATTCTCCGCCATCTCTTTCAAAACATAATCCCCCGCATCGTGACCATAATGATCGTTTAGACGTTTAAAATGGTCCAAATCAATGATCACTAAAGATAAAGGGGAGCCATTTTTCTTGGCTCTGCTCATTTCAATCGTGAGGGCATTATTAAAATACATTTTATTAAAACAACGGGTCAGACCATCGGTATTGGCCTCCCGACGCAAAAGATCATAAGAGAGACGGTCAGGGTCGGCGTGAGGAAGAAAACGAAAAGTGGTTCGACCTAAACTCAACAAATCCCCTTTTCTTAAAACTTGCACCCCTTGCAAACGAACATTATTCAGCCAAGTGCCATTGCGAGAGCCTAAATCTTCTACCGTAACCTCTAACATATCGGCACTAACGCAAAGCTTTAAATGGTGCCGAGACACCCCATCACACTCCAAAAAAACGGTATTATCAGAGCTGCGACCAATGGTGACTTCACCGGGATAGAGTTCTAAAAGAGAAGATTTAAACGTACCAGAGATGGTTACCAACGCAGGAGCTTTGTCTGCAGCCCGATTTTGAACCTCTGCAAAGGCCTCTTTAATCTCTTCAGCGGAAAATTTAGTAGTCGTTTGAATTAATTTTTTGCTCATCTTGGGTTTGCCTTGTCAAAAAAAGGAGAACACCTAAGAACATGATGCCCTTCGGGCAAAAGATTAAAATCAAAACCCTGGGGGATGAATCCCCCAGACCCCCTCTTTTTTTTTAAGAATTGAAAAAGAAGGGTGGGGGGATTGGGGGGCGGTTCTGGGCCCCCAAGGTCTTGATTTTTATTTTTCCAATACATGAAAACCAGCATCTATAATCATGCGCACAGTTTGCGCGCTCGAATTGCCCGAAGTATTAAGATATCCCTCAGCAAACAAAGAGTTAGCCGGATAGAGTGCCAAAGCCTCCAAAGAACGCAAATTTTTTTCGCGTCCACCCGCCGCACGAATCTCGGTGTCAGGCAATAAAAAACGAAACAGACAGAGCGTGCGCAAACACTGCTCAGGCGTAAGAGGTGGAGGGGGAACCAATCGGGAACCTTCAATATGCACATAAAAATTAACCGGAACCGAACGCGCTCCCAGACGTTTGAGTTCCTTTGCCACGGTCACCACCTCCCAGGGTTCCTCCCCAAGACCGATAATCAAACCACTACACACCTCCAACCCGGCATTTCTAGCCGCCTGCAAAGTGGCCACACGATCCTGATACGTATGGGTGGTACAAATACCGCCATAATGACTTTCTGAAGTATTTAAGTTATGGTTATATCGATCCAGACCAACCTTTTTTAACGCCTCGGCCATCTGTTGATCGATCAATCCTGCCGAAAGACACACCTCCATAGGGAAATCCGCCTTGAGACGTTGGACAATGTGTGTTAAATGGTGCAGGCGTTTATCCGAAGGAGCACGTCCAGAAAGCACCAAACAATACCGATAAGCCCCAGAAAGATGCGCTTGACGCGCCTCAGCCAAAATGGCCTCCTCATCCTTCATGCGATATTCTTGGATAGCAGCGGTACTATTAACCGCTTGTGCGCAATAGTTACAATCTTCGCTACAATGCCCGTTTTGCACATTATTGAGAATTTGCATTTGCACCCCCCGACCAAAATAGTGCGAACGCACACGAAAGGCGGCCTGAAGCAAGGGGAGAAGCTCAACGTAAGGACTTGTCAAAATGGTCAATGCTTGATCATCATCCAAGCTCTTTCCTGCCAGGGCATCTTGCGCTAATTGCCTATAAAAATCATCTGGAAGTGCTGAAAATTCCATTCAAAAATCCTTTTGCAAAAAACTGTATACAACATGATAACGAATGGTAAAGGTGGTTGTCAAATCACGCAACACCCGCCGCAATTGACCCGCTGTGACGCTGGCATAATTCTCTTTTGGGCTATGGGCACCAATCTGTTTTAAATGACGTAAAAAAGAGATACCGCTGGTGTAAGAATCAAAATACCATTCAGTTTCTATCTCACATTGCCCCTCAACAGGCCAAAAATGCTGAAAAAATTCCACCGGCGGATAATCGGGTGTGCCCGCTGGTACCCCATGCCGAGCACACGCTTGCTGCCACTCCATAAACGTCCCCAAAGCCAAGGTAGAGAATCCCAAAATTCCGCCTGGGGCAAGAAGATCCAACAAACCACGCAACGTTTTAGGAAAATCTTGCAACCATTGAAAGGCAAGACTGGCCGTGATCAGATCATACCCTGGTCGAAGGGCGTGATCTTCGCAGTCCATCACAACAAATTGTCTATTTTGTCTTGAACAAGTTAGATTTTGTCGACATCGTTCTACCATCGGCGCAGCCACATCGGTGATTAAAAAGGATCCTTCTGGCCAATTTTGCAAGAGAGATTGGCTTAAAAACCCACTTCCACACCCCAATTCCAACACCCGTGGTCGGGGTGTCCTCACACGCCGCGCCAACCTTTCCGCCAGTTCCGCTGCGACAACACGCTGTACTCGGGCTGTCTCATGATAACGACTGGCCCGGCCAAAAGCTTCAGCAATGGTCAAGGGCCTGGCGATGGGGAGAACTCCCGATTTAAAAACTGACCGAGCTGCAAACCACTCCACTCCGGGCGCAGCAAAGGTAAAAGATGGGAACCACCCTTTGGAGACCAATGGATCTGGACGTGTGTAGAAAAAAGCTCCTCGGTCATGGCCTGGGGAACAATAAGATCCTCCTGGGTAGCCAAAACAAGCAGAGGAGAGTTCCACTGTTGCAACGTCTCCCGGTGGTCCCAAGTCGCCAACCACTCCAACCCCTCCAGCAAAGCCGCGCGATTTTGTGCGTTAAACTCCTGATTTGACTTCACGGGGAGTGTAAAATTTGGCCCACCCCCTTGATGACAAAAAGCGCGCATGACCTCACCAGGATTTTTTATAAACTGCCGTTGCATGCGTTGCAACACCTGTGGATAGATGCCATTTTTAAAATCATCTCGGCGCAAAAAACAGGAAAAGCCATTGATACTCACCAATCCTTGCAACCAATCCAGTCCCATTTTGGCCCGCAAATCGGGATGACCCCAATGATGCAACAACCAAAGAAATCCCAACGAATGCCCCACACCCACGCAAGGCTCGCTCAGCGGAAAGGGGGCGGTGGCTTGGCCAAAAAAACCCAAATCAACTGTTTGACATCTCTCCTCAGGTAACACCCCACGCAGCAATCGCCAAAAACCAGAAGAGAATCCCCAACCATGCACCAATAATAAGGCAGGTCGTTTCATCGTGGACGCATCTCTTTATAAAGCATTTTTTGTGCCAATTTTTGAATTTCAACCAACAATTGCGCCAAATCCAAATTGGTATGATCCGCCGTCAAGGAAAAACGCAACCGACTCTGCCCCATGGGAACCGTGGGTGGACGTATCGCAACCGCCAACAGGCCAGCCTTTTCTAAAGATTGACTCCATTGCAAAGCGGTGTGCTCTGCGCCTAAAAACAAAGGGACAATTTGCGTAGAGGAGTTCCCGGTATTTAACCCGATTTCTTGTAAATGTATACGCAACTGTTGCCCCAATCGTGTTAATTTTTGCCGTTGTTCACCCAAAGCAGGCAAAAGCTCCAAGGCGGCGGCCATGGTTCCCAAAACTGCAGGTGGCAGGGCTGTAGAGTAGATCAATCCAGCGGCGCGATTGATTAAATAATCGCGCAACAGCCGCGAGCAAGCGGCATAAGCCCCAAATCCACCCAACGCCTTGCTGAAGGTTCCCATCACCAAGTCGGCTCCACCTGGAAATTCCGCAGCCAGACCAAAGCCATTTGGACCTAAAACACCAGTGGCATGGGCTTCATCCAAATATAAAAACGCCCCATATCGCTCCTTGAGTTGAATCAAACCAGCCACATCGGCTTGATCCCCATCCATACTAAAGACCGTTTCTGAAAGAATAAATTTGGGGCCCTTTTGCGCAGCAGATTGTTGCAATAAATGTTCAAGATGGTTGAGGTCGTTGTGGTGATACCGCTTTTGGTGTACCCCTGCCAACAGACATCCCTGATGGATAGAGGCATGGTTCAATCGATCAGAGAAGACCAACGGCAGTTGATTATTCAGAATGTTTTTATCCAGAAGGGCTGCCAGTATGGCGCAATTGGCTTGAAAACCAGAATTAAAAACCAATGCGGCTTCGCTCTTTTTGCCCTGGGCGAGTTTTGTCTCGACCAGGTCGAAAAGCGGTGAATTACCACAAACCAACCGGGAGGCTTGTGCGCCAACCCCATATTTTTTGCAATATAAACGTGCTTTCTTAATAAGAATTGGATTATTGGCCAGACCCAGATAATTATTAGAAGAAAAATTGATCAACAAATGCCCAGCCACCTCAATCCGACCATGAGCAGCGGGCGTCATAGTCCGAAGGTGTCGCCACAAACCCGTTTGCTGACGATTGAGACAATAATTTTGATAGGCCGAATAGGGCATATTGACTCTGGTGAAGGCTATGGTAAACCAATTTTAAAAACATTAAGTTTACCATACTCTCCACGAGTTTAACAAGATACCACTCGCACACATTCCCATCGCAAAACATGATTAGGGGCTATATAATAAAAAAAAGGGGTCTGGGGGATTGCCCCCAGGGTTTTGACTTTGCTTTTGCTTTTGACTTTGCTTTTGCTTTTGCTTTTGCTTTTGCTTTTGCTTTTGCTTTTGCTTTTGCTTTTGCTTTTGCTTTTGCTTTTGCTTTTGCTTTTGCTTTTGCTTTTGCTTTTGCTTTTGCTTTTGC
>JAMOAW010000095.1:0-7874 GCA_039908535.1 Magnetococcus sp. DMHC-6
AAAAACCTTCCAAAATTTCAAAATTGGCTTTACTACGCAAAAGCCGTTTCAAAGCCCAATCAAAGCTGATCAACTGGCGTTGCTTCATAAATATGTTCCTTTTATTACAGGGCTTCAGTACTCTTTGTTATATGGAGAGATTATCAGGAGTGCCTACAATATACCAGAAAAGAATCAGTATATGTATCCAGCAGGATCCTTTGCAAAAGACAAGAGCAGATTATAATTGGAAGAATTTACAAAATATGAGGAGCTGTGTAAAGATTGGGGGGCAATTCTACCCCCCAAGGTTTTGATTTTTGTCTTACGGATACATTGACAACCTGATCAACCTCAAATTATGTTCCATTATAAGAGGAGGGTACTGCGAATTCAACTACGTAACTGCCACCCACTGTTCCAACATCAACGCCGGTATAAGTTTCAGCAGTTTGGAACGCATTTTTAAGGGTTGAATCCAGTTCCACAGCAGACTCAGTAGAAATTGCCGTTTTAATATCAATAGTCAAAGTAAGGATACTGGCCGATTGCGCAACATCTTTCGCTTCGAGAGTACCACCACCATAATTATAAACTTGTGGCAAGCCAGGAGGTAATACTCCCCACCCTTTGGAGCTCCAGGTACCTTGTCCACCCGTAGAAACTTGCGTCACATCATTCGTATTCGCCCAATTATTTAACGCATTTTGGATCAATGGGTTAATCCACTGCTGATAGGCCTTCATAGCTTCGCCCTTACGCATGGTGGTTCTACCTACGGCGATGGCAGAGACGATGAGGCCGATGATGACCATGACGATGGCGAGTTCCACCAGGGAAAAGCCTTTTTCTTTATGATGTTGAATTCTTTTAATGAACATATGAAGCTACTCCCTGTACTGATTTGTTAAATTTAAAAATATTTTAAATACTAATTTTAATTGTATCACTATTATATAGAGTAGGCAACCCTATTTTAAATTTTTCTGCCAGGGTGTAAAATAAATCTGGCTTAAAATTTGCGATAAGAATAAGATTGAAACAATTGTAAATTTTTTTTGAGGAAACCGTTTCCGTGGATAGATTGATCCAAAAAATATGTTAAATTCCCTTCGCCCCCTCTTATTGCTTTTAAGCCGTTATTTTTATATTTTTTTGGCACTGCTGATTTGTGCGCTGTTGCCCTATTCCGCCCATTTTTCTATAGAGGCTTTTCGTGCCTATCAAAAGGCCAAAGAGGGGGTCGCAATGGCGGAAATCGTGGCTCAATATAATGACAAAAATCGAACTAAACTCAAAGAGTATAAAGAATTTCGTGCCAGTGTGGAAAAATTTAAAAACGAGGCGCAAGAGTCGCGTATTCTGGAGGAATATTGGGCACCTTATACGGTCAATTTTCAACATCGACTCGTTAATGTGTCAGAAATTCGCACTTTTTTAGAGAATACCCGGACCAGTACCCGCTATTATTTTCATCCAAAACATCTGGAAATCCTCTCTTTGTTTGCAACAGAACTGTTACCCAAAAAAATCGTTGAGCAGATGTCAGGTAAAGGGAGATATACAGATAAGACGACCGAACCTTTAATCCCAGGTGAAAAGGTTTTGTTATCTTTGGAGGGGACCTATTGGGTCTTTCAAGCCCTATGAAAAAAGCTTTTCTGGATCACCTCATTGTCGAGATGGAAGAGCAAAAATTTTTGCTCAAAAGACGGACGGCTCAGGAGCTTGTAGAGATAAAAGAAATCGTTGGAGATAAATGGCTGTTGACCGATTTTAAAGGGGCTCAGCCCCGCTTTATGTCGGTAGAGGCCCCGGTTCGTTATGCCGATGTCGTGGTACGCAAACGCATGTTAGAGGCTGGAGAAGCCAGCGATAACAGCCGCTTAATTACCCATTGGAAGCGGGCGCGTGGACCTGGGACGACAGAAATTTTTTATACCTTGATTGATGGAAATCATTTCAACCCCTATGAAGACAACTCTGCCGAAGACCCCCACCAACACCTGTTTTTTTCTGTCAATATCCTGCTTTATAGTGCATTGCGACACTATTCTGTCAAAAAGACCATAGCGGTTATTTTTGAACATGGTCGACATGTGGATTTTGTGGTGGGACGAGATGGACAGGTTTTTGGGGCCAATCGAATCTCCAGCTATTCCGAAACGATCCAATCGAAAGAGTCATTGTCGGAATCTCTGGGTGCAGAATTGCGCATGCTACATGAACATATTCAGAGACCTATTGAGCAATTGGTTTATTTTAATTGGTTGATGGGCGTAGAGGATGAAAAAAACAATACCGGGATCACCTCGTCTAGGACCAGCCCCTCTTTTGCCACTTTTGGTGGGGAAACAACCAAACATAAAACAGCAGAAACCGGCTGGGGGCGAAGTGATCATCCAGAGTTGTCTCCTGAAAAAACTCGCTTACTGAATTCGGAATGGATTCGGAAACTGGCCGGAACATTTGGTGCTGAATGTGTGGTCCAAAAATCGCACATCTTTGACCTAAAAGAGAATGCCTTTTTGGTCACCTCTCTTCCTGAATTAGTGAGATATCTTTCACATCACCAGGCAGTCTCAAATGGATTTGATCGATTTCAATATCAAGTTCAGCGGATATTGCCGCATTTTATTATAATTTCATTTATGATTTTAACAGGATTTTTTATAGGTGGCATTTGGCTGCAAAACCAAGCCAACGCCCTAAATAGTCAGATAATTCAATTGCAGGAAGTGAATCCAATGGAGATGAAAAATATTCAGCCTTTGGATCCTTCGTATAAAAATTTACTCACCTTTGTGACTAAGATGGATAAATTAAAAGGGTCCATCTCGTTACAAAAAATTTTGACCGACCTTGGTCAATCTCGCACAAAAACATTATTTTTGGATCATATCATTGTTGATTATGATGAGCAAATTCAACTTTCTATAAACCTAAAGGGACGTATTGAATCTGGATTTGAGGATGCCAGCAAAGATTTGGAATCGTTTTTGTCCTCTTTACGTGATCGGGGCTTTGTGGTGGAAAAAAATGAATTTTCTACCGATGTCTCAAGGCTTACCTTTCTCATATATTTAAGGCAGGGATCTTCGTGAAAGCCAAACAATTCGGTCTTGTTTCTGTGGCGATTCTCTTTGTTTCGATTTTTGGAACAGGGGGGTATCTTGGTTGGTTTTATAATAATAAGATCAACACATCAGAGGAAAATAATTCTTTTGATACAACGATGAAGCAAGTACCACAACTGGATACCGAGTCTTGGAAAATGATACAAAAATTTTCTGGGCAAATGGATCAATTACGCAATCCAGGTCGAATTTCCTCTTCAGTCATCAATCAAAATATGTTAGAGATGATCGGTTTTTCTGTACAGTCACTCAATAATGAGTCTGCTATAAGCAACGCCGCCAAGGTGGATTACACACAACGCATTGTCTCTATGGCTTATGTCTCTGGTATTGAACGTTATGCGGTAATAGACGATAAATTTTATCAAGAGGGAGATCTGTTGGAGGGAGAAGCCGATGCCCGTGTCCGCACCATTACCCAAAACCGAGTGTTGATCGCTGGCAAAGAGATTCGTCAGTGGGTGAATGTATTCAATCCAACAGGGCGTCCAGTTCAAGAAAAGAAAAAAGAGGGTGCTCCTGTTGAAAAAAAACAGGATGAGGTCATCTCCTCCTTCCCCAAAAAGGCCAACCCCACTACGACTAGTGACGATTTAGGCGAAACGATCAATGCCTTGAAAGGGTATTCTCAGATGATGGATGCGATGAAAAACAATAAGTAGACTTGATGTATATGTATCGGAAAAACAAAAATCAAGACCCTAGGGGGCTCATTCTCAAGGAACTCAGCCATGGGTTTTGTTAATGATTTTTTGCCCGAAGGGCATTCTTATCTTCTGTATAAATATTCTGGATAAACGAAATGGTATCTGTCATATTATAAAGATGAAACAATCTATGCCTATTGAATTTGATCCATCACGTTTTCAAAATCTTCCTGCCCTGGCGATTTCAGATGCGGCTTGGCTGGCTGCGATTTCACCAGAGGCCATGGCCCGTTTTGTTCAAGAGGGGGTAGCGGCTGGGGTTCTCTCACCTCGCTCTTTAGGCCGACCAGTGGATTTGAGCATCTCCATAACCGAATTGGTGCAATTGGGGTTTGCATTATTGGGACGTAAAGAGGCCCAATTGGCCATGGAACGGCTTTTACATTCTTCTAGTGCCCCAAAACAAAATTTTTCTCCTGCACCCCTTGCCTCGCCACCGCCTATCGAAGAACTTCCAAAAGCAGATATACGAGAGAGAACTCCACAAAGAAAAACAGTAAAAATATCAACGATCAAAGAAAAATCCAAAAAGATTGAAAAGCCAAAAGCAAAAGCAAAAGAAAAAGTAAAAGTAAAAAAGAAAAAATAGAATAATCATCATTCAATTAATTGGGAGATCTTTTTTTGGAGATTTGTCATGTACTCAGGAACTAATTTTTTCTTTATGCGTGTTTTTGAATCATTGGATTATGATCTTTTGGAAGCCAATCTCAACCGATGCGTGGTGATGGAATTAAAAACAGGGGAAATTTTATTATCTCCTAATAATCAAAATTTTCATCTTTATGTGATTATTGAAGGACGTTTAAGCATCCATTTGGAGTCTTCCGACACCCCTGCCATAACTATGGTTCCCAAAGGAGGGTGTGTGGGGGAATTGTCGGTCTTTGGCAGCATGACCACCACCGCTTTTGTCAAAGCCGATATCCTAACCCGTGTTTTGGCAATCGGTAAAAAACAGTTATGGGAAATGATGAATGAGCATCCTCGAATCGCGGTTAATCTATTCAACATTTTGAGCGAGCGTATGCGTTTTAACAATGATATTTTAGTGGATAGCCAAAAAGATCGAAATTTAATCTATCATCACAGCCGAGTGGATTTCGTGACTGGGTTATATAACCGCAAATGGCTGGAAAAGAGTTTGAAACGGCTATTGACACGTTTTGAAATCGTCAATAATCCTTCTTCTATTTTATTACTACAATTAAAAAACTTTCAAGCGTATTTATCCACACATGGCCATTTTAAAACCGATGCGGCGTTGATCTCTCTAGTCAATTGTTTGACTGATGTGATTCGACCAGATGATTTTTTGGCCCGTTTGGACGAATATACCCTATTTGTTATTTTATATAATACTTCGATTGAGGGGGCGAATAGGGTTTCTAAACGGATAGAACAGGCTTTTAGCCAACACAAAGTGTTATTGGGAGATGGCACTCAATTACCCTCTCATCTGGTCTATATAGGGGCAGTGGAGATGAAACAGGGGGATGATGTTGAAGGATTGATTAAACGGGCTTTGGATGCCGTAAATGCTCTTCAAGATTCATAAAATACCAACACATTTAAAAATGGCCTCCCTCTACCCCACCACTCCAGAAAAAAGCTCTTTTTTATCCAATAATAACAACCGATCCCGATAGATTGCCGCCGTCTCAAAGTCCATCTTTTGAGCAGCATCCCGCATTTTTTGTTCCAAACGTTGGCGTTCCTGTTCGAGATTTTTGGCAGGCTTGGCGAGACCATAGACCACCTCTTTTTCAGCCACTTTGGCGTAAGAGGGAAGATCAGATTGTTGAGAACTATAGCCTACTCCCACAGATTCGGCAATCTCTTTGTGGATGGAAATGGGGGTGATGCCATGAAGGCGATTATATGCTTGTTGCAGCGCACGGCGGCGGTTAGTTTCCGCCAAGGCGCGTTGAATGGAGCCGGTTTGACGATCGGCGTAGAGAATCACTCGTCCCAAGGCGTTACGGGCGGCCCGGCCAATAGTTTGAATTAAAGCGGTTTCCGAACGCAAAAATCCCTCTTTGTCCGCATCCAAAATAGCCACTAACCCCACCTCTGGAATATCCAACCCCTCGCGCAGTAGATTAATGCCGATCAACACTTGAAATAATCCTAAACGCAATTCACGAATGATCTCCAATCGTTCCAGGGTATCGATATCGGAATGAAGATAACGCACCTGGATCGCCAAGCCACGCAAATATTCGCAAAGATCCTCTGCCATCCGTTTGGTCAAGGTGGTGACCAAGACACGAAAGCCTTGGGCGGTGGTCTGACGTATTTCGTGGAGCAGGTCATCCACTTGACCCTCCACTGGTCGGACAAGACAGAGGGGATCTAAAAGTCCTGTGGGACGAATGATCTGTTCGGCAACCCTGGAACCACTCTTTTCCAGTTCCAAAGGGCCAGGAGTGGCGGAGACATGAATGGTGAGAGGACGCATTTTTTCCCACTCTTCAAAGGTCAACGGCCGGTTGTCCAGGGCCGAGGGCAGACGAAACCCATGCTGGACCAAGGTTTCTTTGCGGGATCGGTCACCGCGATGCATGCCGCGCAATTGGGGTAGGCTGACATGGCTCTCATCGACAAACAACAGGGCATCTTTGGGTAGATATTCAAACAGGGTAGGAGGTGGCTCCCCTGGCAGGCGACCGGTCAGATAACGGCTGTAGTTTTCAATGCCAGTACAATATCCCACCTCCTGCATCATTTCCAGATCATAGCGGGTGCGACTCTCCAGGCGTTGTGCCTCCAAAAGTTTATTCTCGGCGTGAAAAAAAGCCAAGCGATCGTTTAATTCCTCTTTAATGCCAGCAATGGCGCGCAGCAGGGTTTGGCGACGGGTGACATAATGGCTAGCCGGAAAAAGGGTGATGGTAGAAATTTCACCAAAAAATTCACCGGTTAATGGATCTATGCGGAGGATGCGATCAATGATATCTCCAAACATTTCCAACCGCACGGCCAGGGTCTCCTCGTTGGGAGGAAAAATCTCCACGGTATCCCCACGCACCCGAAAGGTGCCGCGATGGAAATCCACGTCATTGCGTCGATAGTGGATCTCCACCAGCTTGCGCAACAGTTTGCGTTGTTCGATCTCTTGGCCATTGCTGAGCAGCAAAGACATCTCCCCATACTCTTCTGGGGAACCAATGCCATAGATGCAAGAGACCGAGGCCACCAAAACAACATCGCGCCGTGAAAGCAGAGCCTGGGTAGCCGAATGGCGCATACGGTCGATTTGATCATTGATAGAGGAGTCTTTTTCAATAAAGGTGTCGGTACGGGGAATATAGGCTTCCGGTTGATAATAATCGTAATAAGAGACAAAATATTCCACCGCATTATGGGGAAAAAAACCCTTCATTTCGTTGTAAAGCTGACCCGCCAAGGTTTTATTGTGGGCCAAAATGAGCGCAGGCCGTTCCATTTGGCTGATCATCTGCGCCATGGTAAAGGTTTTCCCCGAACCCGTCACTCCCAACAATACCTGATCAGAATGCCCTTGTCTCAACCCCTCCAAGAGAAATTCTATGGCCTTAGGCTGATCCCCACAGGGTTTAAAATCGGCTGTTAATTTAAACATGGCTTATATCCGTAACGATCATATCGCTCATAATTATGGGTTGCGTGAAAGGTGATGCCCTAAACAAAACCCTGGGGGATTGGGGGACGATTCTGGCTCTCCCCCAAGCTCTTCATTCTTTCCATTACATAAAAAATTTTAATTATGGCATATGAAATAAAAAAAAGCACCCAAAAGAGTATAACCTGTTGCCCTAAGTGACCAAAAAGATTTAATTTATATTTTTTAATATGTTTTATACCAATTTGCGTTCAATAAAGTATTATTGGAGGGGTCCGGGGAGCGTCACGCTCCCCGGCGGAGGTTTGGAGGCAGAGCCTCCAAGGTGTTGTTTTTGACTTTGCTTTTGACTTTGCTTTTGACTTTGCTTTTGACTTTGCTTTTGACTTTGCTTTTGACTTTGCTTTTGACTTTGCTTTTGACTTTGCTTTTGACTTTGCTTTTGAC
>JAMOAW010000029.1:0-35563 GCA_039908535.1 Magnetococcus sp. DMHC-6
TTGCTTTTGCTTTTGCTTTTGCTTTTGCTTTTGCTTTTGCTTTTGACCTCGGTTTTGCTTCCTTCAAAAAGCAGGGGGATTGGGGGATGCAATCCCCCAAGGTCTTGACTTTGCTTTTTGTTCAGGCACTCGTTAAATCGTCCACACTACCAAAACTCCGCCCCCTAGTCATCGTTCATACGGACTCTCAATAAGGCCACACGAATTCTTAACCTTGTACACATCAAGAAAACAACACCTTCGACAGCTTAGACCGCCCTTGACGCACCACAGGATTTTGCGGGCCTAAGAGATCAAACACACGTAAAATCGCTTTACGCGCTGCTTCATCTTGAAATAGCCGATTGCGCTGAATAATCTGAATATATTGATCTATCCCTTCGGCATACTGCTCCGCACCAATCAACGCATTGGCATAGGCCATTCTCATGCTGAGATCTTCAGGGGTGGCATTGACGTTGGCGGCCAGTTGAGATAAATCAACTCCCTCTTCACGAAATGAAATCTTGGCTAAAATCGCTTTTACTTCGGGTGTATTGTCCATTTTGCGGGGCAGACGGCTTAACAACTCTTGCGCCTCAATATCCCGCTTACCTCGCACCAAAAGACGACACAAACCCAAAATATTTTTCATATGATTCGGATCCAACGCCAACGCCTGCCGATATAATATCTCCGACTGAGTTAAATCCCCCTCTTTTAATAAAAGATGGGCCTGCAAACCCAATTTATCGGCTTCTGTGGGTATCGTTCGATCCAAAAAGTCCCGAACGTCCGATTCCTTTAACGCCCCCGTAAACTCTCCAACCACCTCCCCATCCACAACCAGTTTCACCGAGGGGATACTTTTAATTTCAAACTCCCGGCTAATCAGCGGATTTCTATCCGAATCAATCTTAACCAATATAAATCGGCCCGCCATCTCCACGGCCAATTTTTCCAATACAGGCCCCAATTGTCGACAGGGACCACACCAAGTTGCCCAAAAATCGATCAATACCGGGGTGGTAAAGGAGCGTTGTAAAACCTCCTCATCAAAATTGTCTTGATCCACCTCCAAAATCCAATTGGATACCTCTGCCATCGAAAAAACTCCTTCACCGTCAGCCTTGAATGACTAAAAAAAAACTCCATCCCCCCTATAAAATGGCGTAGAGACCCATGGCAAATCAAGAGAACATCATGCCCTGCGGGCAAAAAATTAAAAGAAAAACCCTGGGGGATGAATCCCCCAGCCCCCCTCTTTTTTTTAAGAATTAAAAAAAAGAGGGGGGAATTGGGGGGAGGTTCTCCGCCCCCCAAGGTCTTGATTTTTATTTTTCCGATACATGAACATCATGCCCTGCGGGCAAAAAATTAAAAGCAAAACCCTGGGGGGCGGTTCTGCCCCCCAAAGGTCTTGATTCTTGCTCTTCCGATCAATGAATAAACAGCTAAAGGAGGGAAAAACGGAAGAAATTCTTACACATCATACGGCCGTGCTGGCCTTACGACGACGTGAAAAACCAGCCCTGACCGCACCACCTCCAGCTCTGGCACCAATCCCTGAACGCGCCGTTGGTGCTGGCGTATCCAACCTGTGAACACGGCCTATATTTTTCGGCGCGCTACTACGCGGACGATTCTCCCCTGAGAGCACTTCAACACCCCCGCCAGGTCGCGGTGCCGAAGTAGCAGCGGATTGCCCATTCACAATCGAACGCGGGGCATTCTGCCCACGCCCATTGCGATTTTGCGGACCACCTCGCAACGGCGCAGGGGAAAAAGTTTGCTTGCGACGATAAACCGGTAACGGCTTCATAATGAGGTCACTATGATAGGGATGATCTAAATCAACCGGAACCTCTTGACGAATAATCCGCTCAATATCACGCAACATACCCCGCTCTTCTGAATCGCAAAAAGAGATGGCATTCCCCGCACAACCAGCCCGACCCGTGCGACCGATGCGATGCACATAACTTTCTGGTTCGCTGGGCATGTCAAAGTTGATCACATGGCTAATCCCAGAGACATCCAAACCACGGGCCGCAATATCGGTCGCCACCAAAACCCGCACCCGACCTCGACGAAACTCTTCCAAGGCCCGCTCCCGCGCCGATTGGGATTTATCCCCATGAATGGCCGAGGCATTAATGGCATTTTCTTCCAAATGCTGGGTCACCCGATCCGCACCGCGTTTGGTCCGCGTAAATACCAACGCCCGCAAAATCGATTCGTTCATAAGGAGCGTTTTGAGAAGATGACGCTTGTCCCCCTTTTCTACGAATAAGACCCGCTGATCGATAAGTTCTACCGTCGATGCCGAAGGCGTCACCTCCACACGCACTGGATCACGCAATAGAGTGGCCGCCAAACTGGCAATCTCCGTAGGCATGGTGGCAGAAAAAAGCATGGTTTGACGTTCAGGAGGTAAATGATCGATAATTCGACGAATATCCACAATAAATCCCATGTCCAACATGCGATCGGCTTCGTCTAAAACAAAGGTCTCCAATTGATTCAATCGGACATGACCTTGGCCCATCAGATCCAACAATCGACCCGGTGTGGCCACCAAAATATCTACCCCACGACTCATGGCGCGAACCTGTGGATTTTGACTGACTCCGCCATAAATCACCGTGCAATACAACGATAAATTTTGGCTATACGTGTTGATGCTGGCCACAATCTGCGAGGCCAACTCTCGTGTTGGTGTTAAAATCAAAACACGAGCTGATTTGGGAACCAGTTTACGACGATTTCGTGCCAAGCGATCCAGAATAGGCAAGGCAAAGGCCGCTGTCTTTCCTGTCCCGGTTTGGGCAATTCCCAATAGATCGCGACCTAAAAGCAAATGTGGAATCGCCTCAGCCTGAATGGGAGTTGGTTGTGTGTGTTGCGCCTTGCGTAAAGAGTTTTGAATAGGGGACAATAGGTTTAATGATGAGAAATCAGACACACATTTTCTTTCAGAGGAGGGGCGGCTAACAAAAACTTCCGAACGCATAAGCCTACCCTAGCCAATAATAGAGTGCGTCCGGTCTTTCAACATGAACATTTTCTCAAAAAAAGTCAAGGGTCAATACAAAATTATGCATTATTTTATACCAAAGACTCCCAGCACAAACGATGCTATCCATTAAAGAAAAATGAAATGCCTCACTCTACAGGCAAAATCGGAATAAAATTATTTAATAAACAGGACATAGTCTCTTCAACTGTCAACAAATTATCCCCTTTATTTAAATAAACCGCATAGACCATTTGTTTAAAGGTTGGCGCATCTTGTACTAAAAACAGCGTATTGGCCTCTAAATCTTTTTGGATACAATGGTGATCCAAATAGGCTGCCCCACCATACTTTAATAAATAATCATATGCCAATTTTCCCCGATCAATTTGAATAAATGGTACCGGTGCTTCAGGAAACCAACGACTATGTTCCACCAAAAAAGATCCTCCCCAGTCCACTAAAATATAATGGACATCTTCCTGCATCACCACCTGCTGAGCCAATAGATCCTTTTGTGTAGAGACCATCACCACTGTCACTGTTTCAACCTCCCGCACCAATAGATCACTCAATTTTGGCGGATCAAACATAAATCCCACATCCAAACTCTTGTCACGCAACCTTTGAATCAGAGGCTCCGAACGATACGTCTCACAACGAATCAATAAAATAGGCCAATCCCGCCTTAAAATCTCTACCCATTCGGGTAAATAGAAATCCCAAAGAGTGGGATGCGCTCCAATAAAAAGTTGGGGTTGTTCATGCTCTTCCAAAATAACATTTTTTTTAGCCTCTTCCCAAAGGCTCAAAATAGACTCGGCATATTTAATAAATCGCTTGCCAGCTGCCGTCAGTTGGATATCATTACGCTTGCGACTGAATAAACGCGTCCCCAACATCTCTTCCAATTGCCGAATTCGCGTGCTAATCGCCGATTGGGTAATAAAAAGAACCCGCGAGGCCCGACCAAAGTGACGGGTTCGATAGACTTCCAAGAAGGTTCGTAACAAATCAATATCCATCGCTACTTTCTCAAAAATAAACGCTAAAAATTCAACACAAAATTTTCCGACAAAAAAATACGACGATTAATTTCAATTGTCACGATAAAATTTTATTAATCTAAAATTTAAATCAATATAATAGAAATATTTCATTTTACATAGAATGATCTTCTCTTTTATGCTTCGCAGTCCAAGCAACAACGTTACATGTTCGACCGTTATTTCAGGAGAAGCAGCTATGAATAAAATCACCCCTGTCTTTATCATTTTTGGTATCGCCTTAGCAGCAACATCCGCATGGGCAACCGAGGCAAAGGAGGCTAATCCAACGCAGGAGAACTATCAAGCTATTTGTGAAAAATATGCCAAGGAAGATCAAATCGCTCCAGATCAAATCGCCGATTATATCGCCCAGTGTTTCAAAGATTTAGGTGGCAACGCTGACGATCCACTCTCTCAAGATCAAATGCCCTACGAAGAAGATGGTGCTGGAGCCAGTGCTGGACAACAACCTCCAGATTAAAAAACTTTTTTTAAATCAACCTTGCTTTCTGACTCACAACCACATTAAATACATTAATAAATGGTGCGTTTCTTGCTTAACTCAAGATTAGCCAAATAAAAATACTCATTCAATGAGATTTTTATTTGTTACTTGCCATGAAAAAATATGTTCACTATAAAACAAGGTTGATTTTATGCCATAATATCAAAAATTTAGAAAACAAAATCTTGAACAAACATTGTCAATCTTAAATCAAAACACAAAATACTAAAAACACTAAAAAATTTGGAGTCGTTATCATGCCTAAAAAGACAGAAAATGTCGAAAAAACCAAAAACGTTGCCAGCACTAAAACACCAGTCAAGACTGAAAAAAACAAAAAAAATAAAAAACAAGAAAGCAACGTTAAAGAACCAACAATAGAAAAAAATACCAAGAAAAAAAATATTAAAACAGATGAACCCACCTCTACTCCAACAGAGGTAAAGACTGAAAAAACAAAAAAAACGGACACCTCCCCAAAAAAAATTAAAACCAAAACCAATAATACCGATACATCCGATTCATAATCTCTCTTAAATCATCGCCCAATATCTGGATGGACAAACCGAGACAATCGGCTAAAGCCATCCAGAAAATATTCTCTCCCACGCACGATTCATATGACATATACGCCCTCATCACCCCCATTTGACCACTCAAAAGATTTGACAAATCGTCTCAACCTGGATAAATTTCTTAAATAAAATGGTGTCTCCATAATCCATTAAAAACATTTGAAAGATAATCCAGATGGAGAGACAAAATGTTGACATCTGTCACAGAAACACAATGGTCCCTTATCGACATAAAAGGCAACCATTATTATTCTATTTACCCCATAGAGTTTGGGCTGGCTACCATTGGACGCCTTCCTGACAATACCATATTTTTAGAAGATCGTGTTCTCTCTCGTCATCATGCCCGCATCGACATCCAAGAACCAAATGGACCGATTACCTTAGTTGATTTAGGTTCTGCCAACGGAACCATGCTGCATGGCAAAAAAATTCTTGCGCCTTGCCAACTCTCCTTTGGCGATGTCATCACCTTTGGGGCCAACACCGAATTAAAATTATTAACCACCAAATCGGTTGAAATGACCCAACATCACCAACTTTTTCACCAACATAATTTATCTCCTGGAGCAAATTATTTTAACAGGGAATATTTTGATTTCACTTTAAATCAAGCCATTCGACGCAAATTAATCGGTGGCCAAAACGTCTCTTTAATCAAAATGAGCGTAGATCGTTACACAGATCTCAAAAAGGAACATGGCCCCCTCGCCATGACCACCATGAAAGCTCTCCTGGCAAAAATAGTGACACAATATTTGGCGACTCTAAAAGCAAAACGGTATATTTTTGCCACAACCGGTGAAGAAGAATTGGCAATTATGTTGCTAAACCAAAATATCAAACAATCTATGGATATTGGATTGGCCATTATTGAACAATTTAATGGCGTAACCGTAAACTATGAAAATAAAAAATTCGCCCCGCGTCTCATTTTTGGCGTTGCCTCGGTGCGTCAGGGTGTCCAAAATGTCTCAGAAATTCACAATCGTGTCGATTCTGCCATTAACAATGTCCGCAATGAGGGGAGCGACCATACGCTGGCCTATTTCTCTGAACCCACGCACAATCTACCTATCCCTAAAAATCATCATGATAATGAGGATGAAGAGGGAAATGGGAAAACCACTTTCGTTAATTTATCAGAAGATTTAAACAATTTTTCCCCATCTCAACTGCGTTTTTTGCGTGGTTTCACGCTGGATTGATCTCTTCTCAGGACAATTTTCAACCCTGTGCGATCCCATCAAAAAAATGGCATAATCCATGCTTTAAATACCCTGAACAACTCGGCTACGTTGTTGTTAATTGGATACCGCATGAAACATGAGCCACTTCATGCGGTTTTTTTAATGTATTGGATAAATAAAAATTCAAGACCTTGGGGGGCGGAGAACCGCCCCCCAATCCCCCCACCCTTTTCTTTTAATTCTTAAAAAAAAGAGGGGGTCTGGGGGATTCATCCCCCGGGGTTTGGCCTTTAATTTTTTCTTGCCTGAAGGGCATCCTATTCTGGAATTAAGAATAACTCCAAAGCTCACGTCCTTCAGAAGAATTTTTGAAAAAAATGCGCAGCTTTTCCAACGCTTTTTTCTCTAACTGGCGCACACGCTCACGACTGACGGACAAGGCTTGGGACAGAGACTCCAATGTGTCGGGAATTTGAGACAAAAACCGCTGCTCAATAACCAAACGCTCACGAGAGGACAATTGCGCCAACCCTTCTTGGAGCAACTGCTGAGATACTCGATTCTGCTCCAAAGAGAGAACCCGATGTTCTTGGTTGGGACGATGGTCGGGAAGAAGATGAATCATCTCCTCAGCACTTTCCAAAAGCGGTTGATTCAAAGAGGTATCCGCCCCACTCATACAACCATCCACATCCAAAATGGTTTCGGCATCCGTTCCAAATTGACGCGCCAACTCCACCGCTTCCTCCCAATTAAGCGGTAATGCCGAATCCTTGGCCTGACGCAATTTGAAAAAAAGTTGCCGCTTGAGCTGCGTTGTGGCAATTTTTACCATACGCCAGGAACGCAAAATAAACTCATGAATAGAGGCGCGAATCCACCAAACCGCATACGAAGCCAACCGATTGCCGAGTTTTGGATCAAATTTTTTCACAGCGACCATCAATCCCAGGCTCCCCTCTTGAACCAAATCAGAAAGACTCAAGCGATAGTTACGATATTCTGTGGCAATCTTCACAACCAAACGCAGATAAGAGTGAACCAACCGATGGGCGGCATCCAAATCGTTTTCTTCTTGAAAACGCACGGCCAATTGATACTCCTCTTCTGCGGACAAAAGAGGGGCCTGAAAGGCTTCCTGACAAAATTTTTGAAAACCAAAACTGCTCTCTTGTTGAATCGTCAGATCAAAAGAACAATTTAAGGCAACGGGTAAATTGGACATATAAAATTCTCCGTTTAAGTTCTCTTTATTCTTAAGATGTCGAGGTTAATCCGGGTGTAAAAAAACACCCTATTTTCCATTTCTATAAGATATAAATGACCGCAAAAAAATTCAAGAGGGCAACGATTTTTTTTTAATAACCGTTCACCGAAGTCAAATTTTACGTTAATTGAAACTCAATGATTTATTGCTTTGGCGTAACCGTTCATATATTAATAAAAAAAAGGGGTCTGGGGGATTGCCCCCAGGGTTTTGTTTTTGACTTTGCTTTTGATTTTTTTATCTGAACGGTTACTTTTTTTAAATTGCCGACATGATCTTCCATGTACCACCACATTTAAGTGTGGACGATTAACGAGTGCCTGAACAAAAAGCAAAATCAAAACCCTGGGGGCAATCCCCCAGACCCCTTTTTTTTTTAAATAATAAAATCAAAAAACAGACGACCACGGTTAAGTGTGGTGGTACCATCTTCCATCGCAACTATGAAAATATCTGAACTACAATCGGTTTTTGATCCAAAACAACCATTCCCAGCACATATCCCTCTGCTGTCTCTTTGCGAAATACGGTTTGACAACTATATTGCAGCACACCACCCGCATCAGAGACCTCCAATTCAATCAATTCCCCTACTGGTACGGGCTGTTGGCATATAAAACTAAAACCTTGCAACCCAAGATCAAGAATATCCACCTCAAATCGTTCCTTCCCAACAGTTACCATCCCCTTTTCGCATGTAGGTAAACGTTGCGAGCGGCGTAATTCACGACCAGTAGGAAGCGTGTTTTGTTCATTGGGCATGGTTATTCCTCCTTTTTAAACAATCAAATTGAATTTTAGCATAGACATCCATTTTCATAACATGATGCCCTGCGGGCAAAAAAAAAATTAAAAACAAAACCCTGGGGGATGAATCCCCCAGGCCCCCTCTTTTTTTTTAGGAATTTTAAAAAAAGAGGGTGGGGGGGATTGGAGGGCGGTTCTCCGCCCCCCAAGGTCTTGATTTTAATTTTTCCGATCCATGAACAATTTTTCCTAGATAGTGAAAATTGTGCCGCCTTTATTTTTTACAACAGAGAACATCGCTTTAAATACAAATTTATAAAAAAATGACTCGTCGTCAAAACATTGAAAACAAACAAAATTATTAACAAAAATCCTATATCTAATCCTAAAACATAATGGCATGTCTATTGCTTAATAAGTCTATAAGGACACTGTCCAACTAAGCTTGCTTCGACCAAATCGACAACAGGCCAAGGCAATTAAACAACAACGTATATAATAGGTGAAATCATGAATATCTCCAATGCTGCCACCTTTTTAATAAGTAGAGCCGTCGAGTTGGCTACTGGCCTACAAAAAAGAGAGCAAGATAGCTCTGGATCTTCCAAAAATGACTCCATCAAAACAATTGCCAATGATGGCGATAAAAATAATACCATTCAATACGGCAAAAACAGTGCCTATCGGGTCACAATCTCCGATGCCGCTATGAAAAAATTGGCGTTATCCAGCAGCACTGAGGCCATCGCCTAACCATATAGATCGCCCTACACATGATCCAAAATGCTGGACTCACGGGTCTTTTTTTGAGTAGCTTTCTCGCTGCAACACTGCTTCCAATCTCCTCAGAGGTGGTATTGCTGGCATTAATGCAATCAGAGGCCTATTCTGACTTAAGCTTATGGATCAGTGCAACGACCGGCAATGTGATGGGTTCACAACTCAATTGGTTGCTCGGGCGTTATTGCCTGCGTTACCAAGACCACAAATGGTTCCCTTTCAAAAAAGAAAATTTTGCCAAAACCCGCCAACGATTTCTCCGCTATGGCCTTGGAAGTCTGCTCTTGGCTTGGCTGCCAATTATCGGTGATCCACTGACCTTTATGGCCGGGGTGTTGCGTGTACCATTTGGCCTTTTTACCCTATTGGTGTTTTTAGGCAAAGGAGGACGATATCTCCTCCTATTGACTTGGTCGTTTACCTAAATCGTTTTTTTTGACTCTAATGCGTTCAACCAATTGGTTTTAAAAAATTTCATGGTAGGCAATAGAATTAAAAATTCGCATCCTTGCTCCATCCCTTCGGGAGGAGAATAAAGAGAGATTTGCCCCTTATGGTCCTCTATAATCCCTTGAACCACCGCAAGTCCCAACCCAGTCCCTTTGGTTTTACCTTTCGTCGTAAAAAATGGATCGAAAATACGCTCCTGCACCTCCTTGGGAATACCTGGGCCATTATCCCGCAACCGAATCCAATGATACCCATCTTTCTCCAAAGCCGTCAGTGTCAATATTTTTATTGCTTGGCCAGAATCGTTCATGGCATCCATGGCATTTTGAATTAAATTGATAAACACCTGAGAAATTTGCTGCCGATCACAATACAACATGGCATTTATATCCAAAGATACATTCACCTGAATGCCCTTCTTAAGTTGATGTTGCATAAGATTCAAGGCATCTTGCAAAGGATCTTGCAGCCGACAATCGATACGATCGGCACTCCCCCCCCCTTTTGAATAGGCCTTCAAGCTATCAACAATTTTGGTAATGCGGTTACTGCCTTCACGAATCTCTTTCAAAATAACAACAATCTGGCCAACAAAACGTTTCAACCGACCCGAACTATCCTCATCGGCATATTTTTCCAAAACTGGAATAGCCAATTGAAAAAATTGCTCTAAAAAATCAACGTTAGAAAGTATAAAACAGTTTGGATTGTTTATCTCATGAGCCATAGTGGCAGAAAATGTCCCCAAGGTGGCCAAACGATCGGCATGAACCAACTGCTTGGTCCGCATATCCACCATTTTTTCAAGGTTGTTGGCCTGTTCCTGAAGCAACATCTCGGCTTGACGGCGTTTATCAATTTCTTGTTCCAGATGGGTATAAGAGTCGCGCAGGCGTTGGCTCATAATGTTAAAACCTATTGCCAACTGACTCAATTCATCATATCCCTCCACGGGTAGATCCCCAGTTAAATCCAAGTTGGAGGCAATTTTGGCAATACCAAGTTGGGTTCTCCCCAACGGAATGGAGATAATTTTTTTAACCAGCCAGACAATAATCCCAGAAACAACAACTAAAATAGAGAGAACTACACACAAAATGGTGGACTGTATCATCCCAAGCGAATGCTCTCCTTCTAGTAGAGCATGATAGGGTTTGAGCAAAAACAGGGTCCAATTGGAGGTCGGCAATTTGCCATAAACCATATAGTAGGTCTCCCCCAAATGTTTAAACGTAGCCCTCCCTGAGACAGCAGCACCCTTAGACTTTTCTACAGCAGCTAAAAATTCCGGTTGATCCGAAATGGTATGCAAAGATGGAAAATATTTGTCGTGCCATTGTTGATAAGAACCAATATCCTTCTTCTGTAAAATTTCTTTGTCCATTAAAATTTCATCTTCTGGATTTAATTTAAAATTCGACGGATTGGCTTCATCGACAATGAGTCGACCGACATGATCCAAAACAAATAAACGATGCGAGCCCTTTTCTAAAGAGTGTTTTCCCTTTTGGCCAAACAGCATATCTTGAAATAAAACAACTGGAATTTCAAAATGTAAGGCACCCCGTGCGCGCCCATCCGCAGAAAAAATGGGACTGGTATATGAAAATACCCATTTTTTAACATCTGGAGAGATATACGGCTTGGAAATATAAACTTCCCCTTTAGTTAATTGAAACGTCGATTCAAAAAATGGATTAACCGTTTCGGTGCTGGACAAGACACTATTTTGAGCCAAATGACCCATCGTAATACGGGTAAATTCCTGTCCAGATTGGTCAAATAGACAAATTTCTTCAATAGGTAAGCGATTTTGCAACATTAAAGACCACTCTTCCATCTGCTTCTTTAACGATTCCTGAGCTTGGGTGAATTGAAGCACCCCTTTTTCATCATAATGGTTACCCGATTGGGTCTCTAACAGAGAAAAAAATCGTTCAAAAACTGGATTTTCAAGAGCCAAAAGCAGATAATTTTTGGCTTGATTATGAAACATCTCCGCACGATGGATGGTTTCATCCATTTCATGATCCATGGATAAAAAAGCATTATTAATAATCGCCTTCTCAATAATCAAAAAAGAGATCCAGCCGATTAAAAAAAGACCAAGGGCAAGTGGAAAAATAACAGGTAAAAGTATTTTTGTTTTAATTTTTCGTATTTTTAACATATTTTTACAAAACTTTCACCTAGAAAAATAATTAAAGCAAAAAAGCAACAATCATAAAAAACTCTAACAATAACAAAAATAACGATCCCCCCTAAGCAGATGCTCCTCGCTCTTTAAACCAATTAAAATATTTTTTATCCTCTTTTAAAATATGTTCAACAAGCCAGCGGCTGATCAATTCGGCCAATTCATCGGCCAACTTTGGCTCATGAGTTTGCGAAAAACGATGTCGCAACTCTTTTACCTTGTCGGCAAAATGCAAATGAATTTTCTGATGGCTCTCTAACCCAGGAAAACCCGCCTCACGCAAAAAGGCCTCCTCCCGTTGAAAATGACGAACTGTATAATAATAGAGTTCCTCTAATACCAACTCCACCGTCGTGACATCAAACCGACGTTTGGCACTCCCCATCTGATTAATCAGACGAATCAATCCCTGGTGGTCGATGTCCAATGCGGCAATACCGACACTCATCTCCTCACGCCATTCCATAAGAGTGGTTTCTGTTCGATACTCCAATACCAAAAAAAATGCCGCGACCACATAGGGGTCGAAAAATTTGCCACTCTGCTCACGAATGAAAGCCAAGGCCCTTTCCTCGCTCCAGGGTTGTTTATACGGCCGCCAAGAGGTCAACGCATCATAAACATCAGAAACCGACACTATCCGTGCTTCCAATGGAATGGCATTGCCCACCAAACCATCGGGATACCCACCCCCTTGAAACTGTTCATGGTGAGATCTGGCAATTCGAGAGGCCATTTTTAAATAAAGGCTCGTCTCTTGTAACTCCTCCACCTTATCCAAAAATTCACTCCCAACTTTGGCATGTTGCTGCATAATGGCCCGTTCTTCTGGTGAAAGAGAGCCAGGCTTGAGCAAAATGTGATCTGGTGTGCTCACCTTCCCAACATCGTGCAACATACTGGAAAAAGCGATCTGCTCCATAAACACCTCATCAACCTCTTCCAATCCCATCATTTCTAATTTTAAGGCGATTTCGTGGGTCAAACGGGCCACCCGCAAAACATGCTCTCCAGTATGACTGTCCCGACTCTCCCCTAAATCGGCCAGAGCCTTCACCATAGCCCGATTGGCACGGTTAAGCATCACCATCTTTAGGTTGCTTTTATGAGATTCAAGCAACTGCTGACCTAAATTTTTTTCCATCAACACTTGCTGCTTCACCTGCACCCCAATGAGACGCAAAATACGCTGACCCGCCACAATCCCTATCACAACCAAAAACAGGGACAAAAAATACAACATCCGCTCATCCCGGTACCGTTCCGCGCTCAACTGAAGATTCCCCTCTTCGGCACTCCGAACGTGCTCAGTTTCCAAGGCGTCAATCTCCGAGGTAAACCCCAGCAAAGCCTCTTGTGCCGACTCGAAAAAAGGATCAATCAACTCAAATTGGTTTATTCTATTCCAGGTGGTTTCCATCTCATGTAACCAATGGGCGGCTCTCTGTTGATGTTGCCACATCTGCGGGTGATGCTTCCCTTCGATATCATATTTTTCCCAAAGAGAACTCAATATGGCAAACTGGGTACGAAGAATCCGCATATGATCCCCATGATAACGAGCATATTTTTTGGCTGGTTGATAATTCAACACCTCCAAATGCTCCTCAGCATGATGGGTACGTATAATCTGCAACTCCTCATTAATACGCCCACAAGCTTTTGAGGAGACCAAATGAAATTGGTTGATTCGCATCATCTCTTCATTTAAACTTTGATTGCGAAAAGAGAGATAGGCCGTCAGCGATAAAGATAAAATCACAATAATGCCAACCAACAGCAAAATGTAATTCCGAACAGAATGAGGTCTAAAAAAATTTTTATTCATTGCACCATGAACTTATTTTATGGAGAAAATTTTCTTGAATCCAACATTTCCAAAAGATCTCCACGTCGAAACGTGGCTGACAACTGTTGCAAAGAGATATCTCTCCCCCCATAACAATCCTTCAAGGCACTCAAAAGAGAGTTTAAAGCTTTCTGATGAAAAATTTTCTGCTGTTCTTCAAAACATTGCAACAATTCCCTAAAATTGCGATGGGTCACTTTTGGTATGGTAAGACTACGAGATGCCAACAATTCTCTCCCAATCAGCATGGCAATATAATGCGACGCATAGGGCAGAAATGCCACTGGATTTTGTGTTGAGGGTCTTTTTCGTTCGTTTTCGACCACCCTAAAAATCAAAACCGCAAGAAGGGCTTGCGCAGCGTTTAATTCTTTAAAAATAGAAGCATACAACGAACCAAAATGCTCTTTTCGACGAAACTTGGCTTGGTTCGGTTTGCATCGCCAGATGGCCAAAACAGATTCGGCCACAATCGAACTGGTCACCACATCTGATCCGCTCCCCCCCTCTTCACGCTGACGTTTATATGTATAACCCAAATCTTTCATACCAATAACCAGTTGCTTTTGCACATCGTCGTTGGACCGCAAATCACGCAAATCCACCGGATTTTGGCTGTTCGTGGCATAGGTCATATCCTGCACAAACTCCTGATCGTCGTCAGCGAGTTCATAAATTCTAACCAAAACAAAAACATTTTCGTAAGAATCAAATAAACCAGGGTCACTCAACGTCTGTTGAATGGTCTTGCAAGTTTGCCCCCCATTAATCACCTGCATATGTTCCAATTTCACCTGAAAATTGGCGTTTTGTAGGGCATTATGACGAAATTTGCGACAAATAATGGTGATCCCGTTATTAAAAAAATAAAAATTATACCGCTTTTCCTCATCTTTCAATGTATTATGAATCGCAGAATTGACCCGATTCACATGCAACCCAAGATAACGGCGAATATTACGTTCCAAAAGAAAATCGTTATGTCGATTAAAAAGTTCGGCTATTTCTGTCACATGAACCTTGCCAATCAACACACGTCGATAGTTAAACGCCTCAACCACAGCCGCACCTGAAAATCGCAATGTTTCGTCAACAGATTTTGTTTTACGAAGAATATCAACAATGCTGTCATGATTAAAATGGATCCAATTCGCCTGATCCTGGGGCAATTGCGCTTGATCAATCCATCTCTGAGCCGTCTCATTCCATTTCGCGCCATTGTTACATAAAATCATGCGCACATTCGGGATATATCCCTCCCGCACCAAAGAACGAATCTCTTCCACTTTTGGGAGAATGCGTGGATTTAAATCCATTTTTTTTTCAGGATCAAACAGACTGCCCACCATTTGCACAGACTTTTTAACCTCGGTTTCGGGAAAATTGGCCGTGCCGTCTAAATCTTTTGTTTTATATTTACCCTGAAAAATCGTCACTATAAACTCATGATCCTCCACATCCCCAATATGAAGGGCATCGACTCCAGCATCATTCCCGCCATCGGTCAGTAACTCGACGGCTTCTTCTAAACGCATATCAAGACAGGAGTGGACACAAAGAAGAACAAAAGCAGTCGATTTCTTTCTCTCGACATCACTACCGGATGGCAGCCATTCGGGATGATCTTCAATCATACCCAAAATACGCTGATCAACAAGACTAGCGTTGATATTCATGACTTTTTCCATTTCAATTCAGCAATATAAAAACATTCTACAAAGATCTATCAGAATACTAACATGGCGACACCGTTGAGACAAAAATTTAGGAGGGGGAAGGGATAACCGTTTAGCCAAGAACATGATGCCCTTCGGGCAAAAAAAAATCAAAGGCCAAACCCTGGGGGATGAATCCCCCAGACCCCCTCTTTTTTTTAATCATTAAAAAAAAAGGGGGGGATTGGGGGGCGGTTCTCCGCCCCCCCCAAGGTCTTAATTTTTATTTATACAGAGCCATTCGGGGCCAACGTAATGAGCAAATCCTTGGTCTCTACCTGATCCCCCACCGCAACATGAATACCCGTCACTATCCCATCTTGCGTGGCGCAAATAGCCGTCTCCATTTTCATGGCTTCCAAAGACATTAAAAGTTCACCACGATCAACCTTTTGTCCTTTGATCACAGCAATGGCACCAACCGCACCAGGAATCGGTGCACCAATCTGATTGGGATCGCCATCGGCGGCCTTGGGAAGAGATTTTTTCTTGTCGGTTTGGTTGTTATCTTGAATAGAGATAGAGCGGGGATGGCCATTCAGTTCAAAAAACACCGTCACTTTGCCATCCCGATCTGGCTCAGAAGTGGTAACATAATGAATAATAAATGTTTTTCCCTTATCCATCACAACGGAAATTTCTTGTCCAGGTTCCATTCCATAGAAAAACACAGGAGAGGGCAAACGACTCACATTTCCATGTTTAACCAAATGTTTTATATAATCTTTATACACCTGCGGATACATCAAATAAGAGGCTAAATCCACATCAGAGATCCCCGCTTGCCCGGTCTGATCGGCCACCTCTTGGCGCGTTTTTTCCAAATCAATCGGCTCTAATATCGCCCCAGGCCGCACCGTTAACGGAAGTTGGCCTTTTAATACCTTGCGTTGCAACTGAGCGGGAAACCCTCCAGGAGGCTGACCAAGATCACCATGAAAAAATTGCACCACCGATTCAGGAAAGGCAATCTCTTTGTCGGGATTTAAAATGTCCTCAACTGTCAGCTGACTGGTCACCAACATAAGGGCCATGTCCCCCACCACCTTGGAGCTAGGTGTCACCTTGGGAATATCACCAAAAAGGGTGTTCACCGCCGCATACGCTTGGGCAACCTCTTGCCAACGGGATTCAATGCCCAACGAACGCGCCTGTTGGCGCAAATTGGTAATCTGACCACCAGGCATCTCGTGAAAATAGACCTCCGAAGCCCCAGCAGATTGATGGCTGTCAAAGGCGGCATAATGGCAGCGAACATGCTCCCAATAAGTGGATATGGTCCGAATAGCCGATCTATCCAAGCCCGTATCAAATGGCGTATTACGCAATGCTTCTACAATAGAACCCAAACTAGGTTGCGAAGTCCCACCGCTCATAGAGTCCATAGCCGTTTCAACGGCATCTACCCCCACCTCAATCGCAGCGAGTAAACTCGCACCAGCCAAACCGCTGGTATCGTGGGTATGAAAATGGATGGGAATGCCAATCTCTTCTTTGAGGGCTTTAACCAATACTTTGGCCGCATGGGGCTTCAGCAGTCCCGCCATATCCTTAAGACCTAAAATATGCGCCCCGGCAGCCTCCAACTCTTTGGCCAATTGAACATAATAGGACAACGAATATTTGCTGCGGTTGGGGTCTGTAATGTCCCCTGTATAACAGATAGAGGCCTCACACAGCTTACCCGTCTCCAAAACGGCATCCATCGCCATCCGCATGTTCTCTATCCAGTTGAGAGAATCGAAAATCCGAAACAGATCCATGCCATTCAAGGCCGATTGCTGAATAAAAAATTTAACAACATTATCGGGATAATTGGTATAACCCACACCGTTGGCCGAACGCAGCAACATTTGCAACAAAATATTAGGCATGAGTGAACGAAGTTTTGTCAAACGTTCCCAAGGACACTCCTTAAGAAAACGCATACTGACATCAAACGTGGCCCCACCCCAGCAATCCATGGAAAACATGCCTGGCAACAGTCGGGCGTAGGTTGGGGCAATGGCAAACATGTCATAACTACGCAACCGAGTAGCCAGCAGCGACTGATGGGCATCCCGCATGGTGGTATCGGTGATCAAAACCTTTTTTTGCGCCAACATCCACTGAGAAAATTTTTCAGCTCCGAGGCTATCCAAAAGATTTTTAGTACCATTTGGAATTTCTTGCGTTTGCTTTAGCTTTGGGATCAATGGTTTACAAAAAACCTCCGGTTTTGGCAATCCCTGAGTTTCCCGGTTGCCGTTGATGATCACCCCGGCAATATATTTCAATAACGGATCGGTACGATCGGTACGCACTGGAATTTGAAACAGTTCTGGCGTGTCGTCCAGAAAAGTGGTGGTATACTCCCCAGCACAAAATTTGGATTGCTTAATCACATTGCAGAGAAATTCAACATTGGTTTTCACCCCATGAATGCGAAACTCTCGCAACGCCCGCTCCATACGATGAATCGCTGCCAAGGGAGCGGGTGCCCAAGCAGTGACTTTCACCAACAAAGAGTCATAAAAAGGGGTGATTCGCGCCCCATTATAGGCGGTTCCGGCATCCAAACGCACTCCAAAACCAGCCGCACTGCGATAAGCGGTGATGCGGCCATAGTCGGGCGTAAATTTATTTTCTGGATCTTCCGTGGTAATACGACATTGCAAAGCGTGACCGTTGCAGACAATTTTCTCTTGCGGGGGTAACTCTGGACCGCCAATCTCATGTCCCTGAGCGATTAATATTTGCGCCTGTACAATATCGATGCCCGTTACCCACTCGGTGATGGTGTGTTCTACTTGAATACGAGGATTGACCTCGATAAAATAAAAATTACCACTATCCACATCCTGGAGAAACTCCACAGTCCCGGCATTTTGATAAGAGACCGACTGCGCAAGACGCAGAGCATAATCATAAAGCAACTGCCGTTGTTGTTCGTTAAGATAGGGAGCTGGTGCCCGTTCCACCACCTTTTGGTGGCGTCTTTGTACGGTACAATCCCGCTCAAAAAGGTGGACAATATTCCCCGCTTGATCCCCTAAAATTTGCACCTCAACATGGCGAGCCCGACGTACCAATTTTTCAAAATAGAGTTCATCGTTGCCAAATGCCGTGGCAGCCTCGCGGCGGGCGGTGTTGACCACCTCCAATAAATGATCTTCCCCCTCAATCACCCGCATCCCGCGTCCGCCCCCACCCCAACTGGCCTTGAGCATGATGGGATAACCGATCTCTTGTGCCATCGCCTTAATTTTATCCCCCTCCTTTGGCAAAGGAGGTGAAGCAGGCATCACTGGGACACCAACGGAAATCGCCTTTTTACGAGCCGTCACCTTATCCCCTAACTCCCGCATGGCCAAAGGAGTTGGTCCGATAAAGGTGATATCCGCGTTTGCACAAGCTTCAGCAAAATCAGGATTTTCAGCCAAAAAACCATAACCAGGATGAATGGCATCGGCAGAGGTCTCGGTGGCAATCCGAATGATATCGGCGATATCCAAATACGCGGCAATGGGGCGTTTGCCGGCCCCAACCAAATAACTTTCATGGGCTTTGTAACGATGCAGCGCAAAACGATCCTCTTTGGAATAAATGGCGATAGTATGCATATCCATCTCTAATGCACTCCGAATCACCCGAATGGCAATATCTCCCCGATTGGCAATCAGAATGCGCTTAAATGGCTTAATCGTGTTACTCATCGTGTCAATTCCTCTTCCCGAATGATCCAGCGGCCTCCCCTCCCATGAGGGTTCCTCTCCTTTGGAGAAGTCTAGTTTCGATTAATATAAAAAAAAAGCAAGAATAATGGAAGGTTTTTAGACGATGGGCCAAAAGGCAACTCATTTGCCAGAAGGGTCGATTTATTCGTAACCTTTTCGACGAATGAAATGCAGAAGATTGAAAAATGCAATCTCCCAACGTATTGACTTTAATTTAGTGTCTCGGAAAACGAACAATCCAGACCTTGGAGGCCCAGAACCGCCCCCCAAGCTCTGGATTATTCGTTTTTTTAAAAAAAAAAGGGGTCTGGGGGATTGCCCCCAGGGTCTTGACTTTGCTTTTGCTTTTGACCTCGGTTTTGCTTCCTTCAAAAAGCAGGGGGATTGGGGGATGCAATCCCCCAAGGTCTTGACTTTGCTTTTTGTTCATGTATCAGAAAAATAAAAATCAAGACCTTGGAGGCCCAGAACCGCCCCCCAATCCCCCCACCCTTCTTTTTTAATTCTTAGAAAATCACTCCACGACCAACTGCCCCTCTTTCACCCCGATCGTCGCCGTTCCCCCTTGCGTCAAACGACCAAAAAGCAACTCGTTAGCCAACGGTTTACGAATTTTTTCTTTGATGAGGCGTTCCATCGGACGGGCACCGTTTTCGCTGTCGTGACCATGCTTTGCCAACCAGGCACGGGCTTCGTCATGGACAACCAACTCCACCTGTTTGCGTTGGAGGTCGGCTTCCAAAATCATTAAAAATTTATCGACCACGCGCGCAACGGCATTTTCATCCAAGGGACTAAACGGCACAATGGCGTCCAACCGGTTGCGAAATTCTGGAGAGAAGAGACGGCGAATCTCTTTTTGTTCGTCCCCTTTGTGATTTTGGGTCACAAATCCAAGACTGGGTCGGCTCATCTCCTGTGCGCCAGCATTGGTGGTCATGATTAAAACAACATGACGAAAATCGGCTTTCCGGCCATTATTGTCGGTTAAAGAGCCATGATCCATCACCTGAAGCAAAAGATTAAAAACGTCTGGGTGGGCCTTTTCGATCTCATCCAACAGCAAGACCGCGTGGGGATTTTTGGTCACCGCTTCGGTGAGCAGACCGGCTTGCTCAAAACCAACATAACCAGGGGGGGCACCAATCAAACGCGAGACAGTGTGCCGCTCCATATATTCGCTCATGTCAAAACGAATAAGCTGAACCGCCAACTCCAAAGCCAATTGCCGAGCCAGTTCAGTTTTGCCAACCCCAGTGGGACCGGAAAAAAGAAAACAGCCCAACGGTTTTTCGGTGTTGGCAAGACCAGCGCGGGACAATTTAATCGCCTCGCACACTTGCGCCACCGCGCCCTCTTGGCCAAACAAAGAAAGCTTTAAATTCTTGTCCAAATTCTGCAAAACCGTCCGATCGTCCGTAGTGACAGTACGCGGCGGAATACGGGCGATAGAGGCGATAACATTTTCAATCTCCCGCACCCCAATCGATTTGCGTCGTTGCGACACAGGCAGCAAATGAACCGCCGCCCCTGCTTCATCCAAAACATCAATAGCAGAATCGGGATGTTTGCGATCGTTGATATGGCGGGAGGAGAGTTCCGCAGCGGTACGAATGGCCGCCGCTGTATAACGAATGCCATGATGCTCTTCGTAACGACTTTTAAGCCCCTTGAGAATCGCAATGGTTTCAATCATAGAGGGTTCTGGAATATCAATTTTTTGAAACCGTCGGGCCAGGGCACGATCCTTTTCAAAGATGCTGCGATACTCTTCATGGGTGGTGGAGCCAATACAGCGCAAATGGCCCGATGCCAGGAGCGGCTTGAGAAGATTGGAAGCATCCATGGTACTGCCGCTGGTCGAACCCGCACCAATGACCGTATGAATCTCGTCAATAAATAAAATCGATTTAGGACGACGTTGCAGCTCATTAAAAACCCCTTTTAGGCGTGCTTCAAAGTCGCCACGAAATTTTGTCCCAGCCAACAACGCCCCCATATCCAGGGCATAGATGGTACTGGTACGCATCACTTCAGGAACCTCTTCGCGTTCAATTTTTAAAGCCAACCCCTCAGCCAAATGGGTCTTCCCTACCCCGGCATCTCCAACAAAAAGAGGATTGTTTTTACGCCGCCGACACAATATTTGCAACGTTCGGGTGATCTCCACCTGACGCCCAATCAGAGGATCAATCTCCCCCTGACGAGCCAGAAGGTTGAGATTATGGGTATACAGAGCCAAAGGATCGGTTTTGGTCTGTGGGTGCGGCATGCCAGTTGGATCCCGTGGGGGTTCGCCCTCTTCCTCTGGATCGATTGGATTTTGTCTGGCGTCATCATCACCGTGGGACAAGGCGGTTTGGACATCCAGACGAGTAATTTTTTGGCGTTTTAAAAAATGGACGGCGTGAGAATCCTTCTCATTGAACATCGCCACCAGCACATAACCACCCGTCACCAAGGTTTGCCCCGCCGATTGCACCTGATACACCGCCCGTTGGATCACCCGTTGAAAACCAATGGTTGGCGTGATCTCCAGTACGGGATTGTTCACATCGGCCGTTGGAATGTGGGTGTCCAGATGATTGGCCAAATCCAAATGCAACCGATTGATATCACAACCAACCGCAATCAAAACCTGAGAGACTTCGGGGTTGTTGATCAAGGCCATCAGGAGATGTTCCACAGTGGCATACTGGTGCCGTAATTTTTGCGCATGGCGCAAGGCTTCATTGAGAGAAGCTTCCAAATATTTACTGATCATCGGTCTTTTTCCATCCGGCACTTAAGGGGGTGGCCATTGCTGCGCGCATATTGGTTGACCTGTGCGACTTTGGTCTCAGCAATATCTCTGGTAAAAATACCACAGGTGCCTTGACCATGAATATGAACGTCTAACATAATCTGCGTGGCCTGTTCGAGCGTTTTCCGAAAAAATTTCATCAGCAAGTCTACCACAAATTCCATCGGTGTAAAATCATCATTCATAAGAATCACCCGATAAAGGGATGGCTCCTTGGTCTCATCCTTTTGGTCGGTTATGGTCTCACTGTCATAAAGGGGATCTTTGAGGCTCATGGGGCATCGTTCCTGCTTGGTTTGAACGGATTATAAACGGGATTTTAACTGCAAACAATTGTAGACCAAAAAGGAAATTTTGTATAGCATTGCATATAGATTGATCACAATATGGAACCGTATCCATTTATGTATTGAAAAAATAAAAATCGATTACAAATTTCTAACGTCGCACCATTTGCATCAGTTCTATGGCATTTTGCCGAGCGGTATCGGTAATTTTTTTGCCGGCTAACATGCGGGCCAACTCTTCTATTTTGTCGGCATGGCTCAAAAAGGTCGCGGTGACGAATGTGCGGTCGCCGATGGTCTTTTTTTCTACTTTGAGGTGGTGTTCACCTATGGCAGCAACTTGGGGTTGGTGGGTAATGGCCAATACTTGCCGATCTTTACGAGCCACTTGCGCCATCTTGTCGCCAATGGCGGTGGCAACACGGCCCCCTACCCCCACATCCACTTCATCAAAAATCAAAGTTGGAACCGTGACCGCATCGGCCAAAATGGCCTTTAGGGCCAACATAATACGGGCCATCTCCCCCCCTGAGGCAATTTTATGCAGGGCTTGAGGGGGTTCACCAGGATTGGCACTGATTTGAAAGGCGACCTCTTCATTGCCTAAAGCGTGCGGCTCGCCATCTCGAGGAGATAACGAAAGATGAAAACGGGTCTTGGGCATATAGAGATCCCCAAGTTGATCACAAACCCCTTGCGTTAATTGCTTGGCCGCTTGCTGACGAGACTCCCCTAAAATAGAAGATATGGCAAAATAGTCGCTCCGGGCAGACAATAGACGTTTTGTGAGCTGCTCTTCATCGCTCTCTAAACGATCCAAAGCCTCTAACTCCTCTTGCCAACGCTCTTCCAATACCAAAAGATCTTCCGCTTCACAGTGATGTTTACGACATAACCGCTGAATTTGATCCAAACGATCTTCCAGTTGGGTCAATTGGTGGGGATTGTTTTCTAGACCATCTAAATAGTGACGAATGTTTTGGGCAAGATCTTCGATTTCATAAAAAAGAGAACGGGCCGTGCTGGCCAGCGGCAAAAGCTCTGGATCGGTGCGGCTGGACTCTTCCAGGGTGGTCGCCGCCCGGCCCAACACCACCCGCACCGCCGTGGACTCTTCAGTTAAAAGATCCAAAACTTTTTCCGCCGCCAAAGCCAAACGCGTGGTATGGGAGAGGCGCAATTGCCGTTTTTTCAATTCCTCCCACTCCCCGGATTGCAACTGAAGTGCCGCCAACTCCTCCAGTTGAAAAACCACAAAAGAGCGGCGTTGCATGGCAGTACGGGCGTTTTCTTGGATTCTCTGCAATTGCTCTCGCAACTGCCGAAACAGCTCAAATTGCACCCGAGTCTTTGCCAACAGCTCTTTGTGACCAGCAAAGGCATCCAAAACGGTTAAATGCGCGACGGGGTTGAGCAAAGATTGATGGTCATGCTGACCATGCAAATCCACCAACATATCGCCTATTTCCGCCAGCGTGGCAATAGTAACCGGTTGATCGTTGATAAAGGCCCGACTGCGACCGGTGCGGTTTAACATGCGCCGCAATAAAATGCCCCCCTCCCCCCGATCCAATTCCCGTTGTTGCAAACAAGACCAAACAGGGTGATCCTCTGGAGGAGCAAAACGGGCGGTAACGCTGGCACTCTCACTACCAGAACGAATCAGGCCAATTTCGGCCCGACTGCCAAGAGCCAACATAAGGGCATCGATTAAGATGGATTTCCCCGCCCCCGTCTCACCGGTAATCACCGTCAATCCTGGCGGCAGTTCCAATTCCATTTGGGTGACCAGGGCAATGTTTTCAATGGTTAATTGGCATAGCATAGCCGCGACTCCCTGGGTATAATCCCATCCTCAGTTGTTTGCATCAAGGGCAGTGCCAACCTGTTCACCCCAACGCAATTTATTGCGCAACACTTCATAATAACTATGATTTGGAGCCTGAAGCAGACGCAGACGTTGTTGGGCGCGGCGGATAAAAATTTGATCGTTACATTCCAATGGAAAACAATCCTGCCCATCCAAAGTCAACAAACGGTCCCGACCATCACGAGCCAGGGTAATACCAATGTTGCCTTGACCAGGAACGGCAATGGGACGATTGCTCAACGTGTGGGGACAGATGGGCACCAATAAAATGGCATCCAAAGAGGGGTGAATAATCGGCCCCCCCGCCGAAAGAGCATACGCAGTGGAGCCAGTTGGGGTAGAAACAATCAAACCATCGGCACGACTGGTAAAAACAAATTGGTCATCAATCGTCACATCAAATTCGATCATGCGCGCCAACTCACCCTTGTGCAAGACCATATCGTTAAGAACCTGCTGGCACAAAACCTCTTGTTTGTTGCGCACAACAGAAATGGCCAGCAGCATACGACTCTCCACCCGAAAGCGTCCCGCCAACACCTCTTCCAAGGTTGTTAACATATCGGCATCGCGAATATCGGTCAAAAAACCCAACCGGCCCATATTGATCCCCAAAAGAGGAACATCCCGACATCCCACGGCTCTGGCCGCCGCAATAAACGTACCGTCGCCGCCAATCACCACCACCAAATCTTGTTTTTCAGGCACATCCTCTTGGTTGCGAATAGCGGCAATGGTGGCTGGAATTTCAGCGGCTTTGGCCGTCTCACAACTAACCGTCACCTGAATACCCCGACGAAACAACCAATGAGCCAGTTGCCCGGTGGCTGCAACGGCACTGGGATCGGAACGTTTGGTGATCATGCCTATGTGCTGCACAAGGGGCGCACCAGAAAAAGAAGAGCCGCCAACACCGTGACCGTGAAGGGTTAAATTGGGAATCAATCGGGACAATTTTGTTTTCCTTGTTTTGCGACACTTGCCGTATTTAGTAAAAAAAGCATAATATAAATTTTTTGCCATGGATGGAATGGCTTTAATGTTGCAAAAAAATAAAAAATCAAAACCTTGGGGGCCCAGAACCGCCCCCCCAGACCCAAAAAAAAGAGGGGGCCTAGGGGATTCATCCCCCGGGGGTTGGCCTTTGATTTTTTCTTTTGCCCGCAGGGCAGCATGCCCGGCACAGACAGTTGAAAATATAATGAATGATCCAAAAGAAATCATGTTAAAATTATCTGATATCCAATCCAGTGCCGATACTAGGCAGTTGAATATCGACAAAGTCGGCGTCAAAAATATCCGTTATCCCATTGTGGTAAAGGATCGCCATCAAGGCAGTCAACATACCATTGCCTCAGTCAATATGTATGTCAATCTTCCCCACCAATTTAAAGGGACCCACATGTCCCGATTTTTGGAGCTGTTGGCCGAACATGATCGAGCCATTTCCGTGGATAGTTTACCAGACCTCCTGCGCCGTATTCAAAAAAAATTAAATGCCCGTGAGGCCCATATTGACCTGGAATTTCCATATTTCATTCTCAAACAGGCCCCGGTTTCCAAATTGGAATCCATGATGGATTATCAGGTGCGTCTCTCTGGAGTGGTACAAGACGATCTGTATCGCATGATTTTGCGCGTGGAGGTACCCGTAACCACGCTCTGCCCCTGCTCCAAGGAGATTGCCCGCTTTGGAGCCCATAATCAACGTTCCATTGTCACGGTGACCTTGCGATTTAAAGATTTTATTTGGGTCGAAGAGGTGATCGAATGGGTCGAGAAAAACGCCTCTTGTGATCTCTTTGCCATTTTAAAACGCCCAGACGAAAAATATGTCACCGAGCGAGCCTATGAAAATCCCCGCTTCGTAGAAGACATGGTGCGCAGCGTGGCCGCCGATCTGCAGGCCGATCCGCGCATTGTTTGGTACACCGTCGAATCAGAAAATTTTGAATCCATTCACAACCATTCGGCCTATGCCTTTATCGAAGGTGGCCCAGAGTCAGAGGTCTCATGCGCGTCAGTCAAACTTTAATCCCTACCCTCAAAGAAAATCCCGTTGAAGCGCATACCATTTCGCATCGTTTAATGCTGCGTGCCGGTCTGATTCGCCAGATAGGCGCGGGAATTTATACTTGGCTTCCCCTGGGATTGCGGGTATTGCACAAAGTCTCAGCGATCGTCCGCGCAGAAATGGATAACGCGGGCGCCCAAGAGGTGTTGATGCCTGCGGTCTGTCCCGCCGAACTGTGGCGCGAAACCGGACGCTGGGATTTCTATGGCAAAGAACTTTTGCGTCTCACCGACCGCCACGACCGCCAGTTTTGTTTTGGTCCCACCCATGAAGAGGTGATCGTCGATCTGGCCCGAAGGGAAATTCGTTCTTACAAAGAGTTACCCGCCAATTTTTACCAGATCCAAACCAAATTTCGCGACGAAATACGCCCCCGTTTTGGCATCATGCGCGGCCGAGAATTTTTAATGAAAGATGCCTACTCGTTTGATCTGGATGCCGAAAGCCTGGACGCCAGTTATCAAAATATGTTTGTCACCTATGAAAAAATATTCAAACGCTGTGGGTTGTCTTTTCGGGCCGTGGAGGCCGACACCGGCGCGATTGGCGGGGCCTTTTCCCATGAGTTTCATGTTTTGGCCGAATCTGGCGAAGATACCATCGCCTCTTGTGATGGATGTGGATATGCGGCCAATCTGGAAAAAGCCGTCTCCCGTCCTCTTCCCAAACCGCCCCAAAGAAGAGAATTGGCACCCATGCTTTCCGTGCCTACCCCTGGTAAAAAAAGCATTGAAGAGGTAGCCCTCTTTTTAAATCTGCCCACCTCGCAAACGGTAAAATCCCTGCTGGTGCAGGCTGCAGATCAATTTTATTTATTATTGTTACGCGGTGATCAGCAGCTCAACGAAATCAAAGCCACCGCTGTTTTAGGCGCCCCTATCGTATTCCCAAGCCCCGAACACGTATTGGAAAAACTCGGCTTGCCAGTGGGATTTCTAGGCCCTATTGGAATCAATTTACCCATTTTAGCCGATCCGGTTCTGGAGGGAATGACCAATTTTGTCTGTGGGGCAAACGCCATGGACACCCATTTTACCGGCGTGCATTGGGAGCGAGACTTACCCCTGCCCCGGTGGGTCGATTTAAGCAATGTGCAGGCTGGCGAGGCTTGCTCCCGTTGTAAAGAGGGGCATTTGACCTTGACCCAGGGCATTGAGGTGGGACACATTTTTAAACTACAAGCCAAATATACCCAAGCCATGGGCATGACCATCCTAGACGAAAAAGGGGCCACCCGTACCCCATTAATGGGCTGTTATGGCATTGGTGTCTCCCGTATTGTCGCCGCCGCCATTGAGCAAAATCACGATGTCGATGGCATTGTCTGGCCACTAGCCATTGCCCCCTTTGCGGTTCAAATTCTCCTGCTCAACCCCAAAGATGTTCCATCGGTGCAGGTCGCCGAAACGTTATATCTTGGATTGAAAAAATTAAACATCGAAACCCTACTGGACGATCGCGACGAACGAGCGGGAGTTAAATTTAAAGATGCCGATCTTTTAGGCATCCCTTGGCGGGTGGTGATTGGGGATCGCGGGGTTAAAGAAGGACAATTGGAAATCAAATCTCGAGTAAGCAGACAAGTTGAACGTATCCCCATTCATGATGGGATAGCCTTTTTACAAAAACAAATCACAATGTTAAATATATAGGAATTTTTTATTCAAAGGATGAATAAAATGCCAGATCGAATCATTTTCGGTATGCAGGAATCGGTTGCAGAACTTGCCAAAACCATGTTGGGTGTAGAAATCAGCCCCAAAAAAAACTGGCTTGAGGCCTGTCATATAGAGGCCGATGCCAGTGCCATCATTGGTTTTAGTGGAGCCTTACAAGGCAACCTGCGTTTGGCTGGCATAGAAAATTCGGTGATAAAACTAGCCGAAACTCTGCTTGGCGAACCTCGCGACACCCTAGACGAAGATATCCAAGATGCTTTTTGTGAATTGGCCAATATGATCACTGGAGGGGTGCAACGGCGCATTGAAACAAATATTGGCCACATTTTCATCACCCCACCGGTTTTTATCTCTGGAAAGGGACATCGGGTAACGGGTGAACATGGTTATCAATGTGTGAGCCAATTGTTTGATTTAGACGACGCAATGTTTTTTGTCGAAGTGCGTTATAAACAGATGTTATAAAGGAGTATTTTGGCGTGACGGATTTAAATTTCCAAAAAAACCATGAATTTTCCGAGGCGTTGGTGCGGGAGGCTTTTGCCCCCGCCATTGGTGCGGCGGTACGCCAAGCGGTACAGGGTCACCTACGCACATTTGTCTCGGAACAATTTCCCCAAATGGCCGAAAAAATGCTTCGTGCCGAAATCGCCCGTCTTGAACAACAAGAGGGAGGGGTGGTGGTTGAGGAGCGCGATTTGGGGCAGGTGGTTGCCGATGTGTTTGGGGCGCGGATTGAATCGATTGCCCGTGCGATCACGCGCCAACTGGTTGCCGAACAACTTCCCGCCATTGCCGAACGGTTGGTAACCGAGGAGATTGCCAGGATAAAACAAAAAGCACTCAGCCCAAATTAAACTTTTTACTACCGCAAACTCCAAGACCCCTTTGTTTATTTCCTTCAAACAGCGAGGGGGGTACCACCACATTTAAGTGTGGACGATGAACGAGTGCCTGAACAAAAAGCAAAGTCAAGACCTTGGGGGATGAATCCCCCAGACCCCCTCTTTTTTTTAAGAATTAAAAAAAAAGGGTGGGGGGAATTGGGGGGCGGTTCTCCGCCCCCCCAAGGTCTTGATTTTTATTTTTCCGATACATTAAATTGAAAAAAAGAGTGAGGGATTGGGGGACGGTTCTGCCCCCCAAGGTCTTAATTTTTATCTCTCCAAATCTAAACGTTAAAACGAAATAACATGACATCACCATCCATCACACGATATTCCTTACCTTCCAAACGCATCTTGCCTTGCTCTTTGGCTCCAACCTCCCCACGACAAGCCAAATAATCTTTATAGGCCGTCACCTCAGCACGAATAAAACCTCTTTGAAAATCAGTATGAATGACTCCAGCAGCATCATAGGCGGTGGCCCCCCCTTGGACGGTCCATGCCCGTACCTCTTGCGGACCAGCGGTAAAAAATGTCTGTAAACCAAGCAAACGATAAGCCGCCCGAATCAAACGACCCAAACCTGGCTCTGTCAAACCTAAATCATTCAAAAATTCAGCCTTCTCCGCCTCTTTTAACTCAGAAATCTCCGCTTCCATGGCCCCACACACCACCACAACTTGCGCCCCTTGGGCATCCGCTAGCGCGCGCACCGCATCGGTCATGGAATGCCCGCCAACCTTCTGGGCATCAACCACAGAATCTTCATCTACATTGCATAAATACAATACCGGCTTGGAGGTCAATAAACATAAATCGGCAATCTCGTCCAGTTCGTCCCGACTTAGCCCTTGCCCACGAACCGGAACCCCCTCATTAAGCCCTTTAATAACTTTATCATAAATGGCCAACTTGGCCTTGGCATCCGCAGCTCCGGTCTTGGCACGATTACCCAATGTATGATGACGCCTCTCCATGCCCGCCAAATCGGCCAACATCAACTCCGTCTCAATCACCAAAATATCCGAGGTGGGATCAACTCGACCATGAACATGGGTAATGTCATCATCTTCAAAACAACGTACCACATGGGCCACCGCATCCACTTGACGAATATGACCTAAAAATTGATTCCCCAACCCCTCCCCTTTGCTGGCCCCGCGCACCAAACCAGCAATATCCAAAAATTCTACCGTGGTCGGCACTATTTTCTTCGGTTTCACCACCTCAGCCAGTTCCAATAACCTCGGATCAGGAACCGCAACCACCCCTAAATTGGGCTCAATTGTACAAAATGGATAATTGGCCACCGCTGCACCCGCAGCAGTCAAGGCATTAAAAATGGTAGATTTGCCCACATTCGGCAAACCAACAATTCCGCATTTAAGTGTCATTTTTTGTCTTTCGTTTCATAATGAAAAAAAATTATTATGAAATGGAGGCTGGATTGGACAAATGATTCATGGCTTTGACAAGCTCTCCTTGCAAAATCAAAGGGAGTATGCGTGGCAATTCTTCTAAAATAGGTACAACAATATCCCGCTCAGAAGAGACAAAAGGAGCCAATACAAAACGCGCCGCATCCATCGACGCTGGAGGACGGCCTATACCTAAACGTACACGAACAAAATCGGCAGATCCCAACTGTTGCTGTATGGATTTTAATCCGTTATGACCCGCATTACCACCACCAACCTTCATGCGCACTCGACCAAGAGCCAAATCTAAATCATCATGAAAAACAATTACTTGCCCAGGTGACAACTTATAATAATGAACCGCAGCAGCAACCGATTCACCAGAAAGATTCATATAAGTCAAGGGAAAGAGAGCTAACAAACGATGAGATTCTAAACGGCCCTCCATAAAAAAACCTTGGAAACGTTTCGTCTCACCGCCAATCCCAACCGTCCGCAAAATCTCCCATAATGCGTCCCAGCCAAGATTATGCCGCGTGTGACGATAACGCTCCCCAGGATTTCCAAGACCTACAAGAAGGGAATCGGCCATTATCAATACCAAAGGATTCAAATACGGTCAAACAACCGAAACCATTCCTGACAAAAAAACTAAGCTTTGGATTTAGCTTTGGCTGCAGGGGCCGCTTTGGCCGCAGGGGCCGCTTTGGCTGCAGGGGCCGCTTTGGCTGCAGGGGCTTTTCCTTTGGCAGCCGGGGCTGGAGCAGCAGCCGGGGCCGCTTTACCTTTAGCAGCTGGAGCAGGAGCAGGAGCCGGGGCCGCTTTACCTTTGGCAGCGGGAGCAACTGCCTTCCCTTTGGAAGCCAGCGCAACCTCTGGAGCAGCTACCACATCTTCAATTCCTTCACCCTTCATACCCAACAAAGCGACCACCGTAAAATTAACATCGGTATGTACTTCCGCCCCTTTGGGAAGTTTGATATCTTGAATATGAATGGTATCACCAATCTCCATACCAGCAACAGAAACCTCAATCTTTTCAGGAATATCTCCCGCCATACAGTGAATTTCCAATTCACGACGAATCACCTGCACCAAACCACCCAATTTAACGCCAGGGCAAGCCTCTTCACCTAAAACCTCAACAGGAACAGAAATGTGCACCCTTTTGTTGGGATCAAAACGCATAAAATCCAAATGCACGGGTCTCCCAGTGAGGGGATGATATTGTAGATCACGCAACAAAACCGCCGTGCGAATTTGACCATCAATCACCATCTCTTGATGATGGGTTTTGAGGTTGCTCCCCTCAATCTCCATGAGTTTTAACCAATCTTTTAAATTCAAAGAGAGATTGAGGTTATCCTGACCACCGCCATATAACACAGCGGGCAACTGACCGTTTTTGCGCATTTGATAGGCCGGTCCTTTTCCAGTACCTGCCCGGGAATTGGCTTGAATCAACGCCATTTTACTCTCCTTTTCTTCTTGGCCAGGTAAATCCCGGCAATGAGACTAAACAAACAGGGAACTCACCGACTCTTCATCAGAAATTCGGCGTATCGCATCCCCTAACAGGTTTGAAACGGTTTGTACCTTAATTTTATCACAAACCGTCACTTTGTCTAATAACCGAATGGTATCGGTCACAATTAAACGATCCAATGCCGAGTTTTTTATCCGTTCAACAGCCGATCCTGAAAGCACCCCATGGCTGCACACAGCGATGACCGATTTGGCTCCATGGGCCAGCAATGCATCCGCTGCCTTAACCATCGTTCCGGCGGTATCCACCATATCATCGACAATAATACACTCTTTTCAATATTGGATGCTGGACGACGTTTGTCAATGATTGCCAAATCCACATCTAAACGTTTGGCATAAGAACGGGCCCGCACCACCCCCCCCACATCTGGCGAGATCACCACCGAATCTTTTAATCCCAACTGACGCACCACATTTAACAATACCGGTGTGGCATAAATATTGTCCACTGGCATATTAAAAAATCCCTGAATTTGACCAGCATGTAGATCCATGGTCAAAACCCGCTGCACCCCAGCCGCCTCCAAAAGGTCGGCCACCAACTTCGCTGTAATAGGGGTACGTCCGGCCTCTTTGCGATCCTGACGCGAATATCCAAAGTAGGGAATCACCGCCGTAATCCGACCCGCCGAAGCCCGCCGCAAGGCATCCACCATAATCAACAACTCCATGATGTGATCATTCGCAGGAGTGGAGGTGGATTGAATCACAAAAACGTCTCGGCCACGAACATTTTCATTAATCTGAACAAAAATTTCCCCATCCGAAAAATGTTTAATAGTGGCACTGCCAACCTGAACAAAAAGATGTTCGGCAATGCGAGTGGCCAACTCTGGATTAGAGGAGCCGGAAAAAATCTTCATGGTTTGTATAGACATGATATCGCGTCGCGCTTGGATAGGTTTAATAGGTGGGTAAGTTGGCGAAAAATACACCTTTTGAATTCAAGATGCAACATTTTATAATTTTTTTTAAAAATTCACCTAAAACAAACCCAAAAATCCTCCAACAGAGGCCAAACCCTGAAAGATTGGAAAGCGATCCTCCGCCCCCCAAGCTCTTAATTTGATCTCTCCGATTCGATCAATCGTTTACGGGCCGTCGTTTGGAGAATTTCCATGAGTTTCGGTTGTTGACCGGCAAGCGTGTTGAGATCACGAGACTCTAATACCAAAAGTTGGCAACGACTAAGGGCAACGACATCAGCGGTGCGAGGACATTGCTCAATCAGGGCGATTTCGCCAAAAAAATCGCCGCTGCGTAAAATACCCCGATACTCTTTGCTGCGTACCTCCACTTGACCGCTGACAATAAAATACATACTCTCGCCAATATCTCCCTCCCGCACCAACACCTCATTGCGAATACAACGATAGAGTTTTAACAAAGAGGCAACCTCGGCAATTTGAGTTGCAGAGAGCCCTTTAAATAAATTCACCTTGGCAATCAAATTCCAAGTGGAAAGAAAATTTTGCCGGCGCATCTCCTCGGCAAAACCGGTGGCCAAAATAGAGGCGGGTAACGCAAACATCACCAACCCTAAAACCACCGCTACACTGCCAAGCATCTTGCCCAAAGCCGTAATAGGCACAACATCGCCATACCCTAACGTCGCCAATGTCACGATACTCCACCACATCGCCTTAGGCAAATTATCAAAATTTGGATTAACCGCACGCTCAGAAAAATAAAGCAGACCAGAGGTAAAAAGAGTCAATAAAATAATAATAAACAACGCGGCCCCCAAAGGCCGTATCTCAATCAAGACCACCTCCCATAACGTTTCCAGTGCGGTGGAATAACGAGCAAGCTTGAGAAAACGCAAAATTCCAAACACAATCTCCACATCCGCAGAGATTCCCACCAACTCTCCAAATAAAAATGGAGCCACCGCCAAAAAATCAAAAATACCATAGGGACTGAACATATAAAGAAACACCGGGGGCAGGGATGACGCGCATCTCCCATCGTCCACTTTTAAACAGGCTGCGCCCAAACGCAACAGATAATCTACACTCATAACGATCAGCGTCACAATTTCTATCAGGTGAATCTCTCGAATATGGACTCCCCATGCATCAGGAACTGTATTAACTACCGTAATAATGGTGGATGCCAAAATCAAAAACTCTATCAACTTTCGATAAATCCTCGCCCGCATGGGAGGCAATGGACCTTCAACCAACAAACCAAACAACCATTGAAATGAATTTTTTACCTTTGTTTTCATTGATTTATATTATTTTTAACCACTAACAAAAAAACGAAACCCTGAGGGATTGATACCAATTTGCAATCAAATGGGTAAATATAGGACCTTATCTCGTACAATATGTGCATGTCGTAAACATCACGCCTATGGGAAAAATTAAAGCAAGACCTTGGGAGGTTGCACCCCCCCCCTGCTTGGAGGCTACAAAGTCAAAAATAAATTCAAAAATAAATTCAAAAGCAACACCTTGGAGGCTCTGCCTCCAAACCTCCGCCGGGGAGCGTGACGCTCCCCGGACCCCTCCAATAATACTTTATTGAACGCAAATTGGGATGAGAAGCGATTCTGCCCCCCTAAAAAAAAGGTCTTAATTTCTATTATTCCAATGATACATAACATAAGCCTAGATTATTTTAGGCACTGGCAAGGGGTTTTGTCTAGAGAAGCCCCCCCTTATAACCAACCCAAAGATTGATAACTGGCCACGACCTCGGCAATTCCCCGTTCCAAATCATAAACCGGGGCATACCCCAATTCCCGCCGAGCTTTGGCAATAGAATAACCATAACCGCCAGAAAACATTAAAATACGTGATCGGGTCACCAAAGGACGAATCGGGACAACACCCGCCACCCCTTCCAAACACCAAGCGGCTCCTCGCGCCACAGATAAAGGGATAGAAACCCTTGGTGGAGTCACCCCCACCGCTTTAGCAATGGTCCAAACCAAATACCGCCAAGTGACCGGTTCCTCTCCACCAATCAAATAAATCTCGCCATTTTGACCACCAAACATGGCATGCAATATCCCCTCGACCACATCAACCACATGCACTGGATGAATCCACGCCTCCCCTGATCCGATAAAAGCAAATCTCCTCCGGGCAATCGCTCGAAACAACGGCCATTTCCACCCATCCTCAGGGCCATAGGTAAAGGTAGGACGCACCACCACAAGAGGAATGCCCAACTGTTGGGCCCGACTCAACATCACCTCTTCGGCCTCCCCTTTACAACGTTCATAATCGGTTGCCGGGGTATTCACAGTGGTTTCATCTCCACACACCCGCCCCAACGGACCAGACACCCCTCCTGCACTCAAATGAACAAAACAACGCGGTGGCAACTTGGAAAAACGTTCCAATAACATCACTCCCCCCTCAACATTAACCGCCCGTAATGCACTTGCCGACACCCCCCACCCCCCCAATCGTCCAGCGGCATGAATCACCCATGTCACCCCCTCCTCCACCCCAACCAGACTTTTGGGCACCGTCAAGTCCCCAACGAACCACTCCACCCCCTCCTCCAAATAAGCTGGCTTTTGCCGCACCAACGCCCGCACTGGCCACCCCTGCCGACACAACCTGCGTACCAACCACCCCCCAATAAATCCCCCAGCTCCAGTCACCAACACCCGCCCCCCCCCGATCACATCCCCTTTCATCCATTTTCCTCCCAAGCAAAATAAAAATAAAAATTATCAATAAAAAAAAGGGGTCTGGGGGATTGCCCCCAGGGTTTTGCTTTTGACTTTGCTTTTGACTTTAGCTTTTGAACTCGGTTTTGCTTTATTCAAACAGCAGGGGGGTTGGGGGATGCAATCCCCCAAGGTCTTGATTTTTTATACCTTATACCATATAATGTTCATAAAATTCTCTAGCACTCAACTGCATAGAACATTTTTTACAAATAAACCTCTGTAAATTTTTTTGATCACCAAAGATACCATCTTCTTTATTGATATTAAA
>JAMOAW010000030.1:0-41599 GCA_039908535.1 Magnetococcus sp. DMHC-6
AGACCGCCATAATCATGCAGACTGGTTAAAAGCCAAATAAACCCCAAATAAAAATGACCAATACCAAATAAAAAGCCCCAGCCAGCACCCTGCAGCCAACTACTAACGGCTAAAATGCGTATAAAAATTGCCAAACAAAGAATCAATAACCAAATAATTCCATAAGGTGCAAACCCAAGCGCCGAGAGCGCCCCAACCACCAACATAAACACGCCAAAAAAAATATTTTTTTGCTGTCTCATCCACAAAGACCATTTATCCATGTTCATTGCTGTTTATTTCGTAACCGTTCATATATTAATAAAAAAAAGGGGTCTGGGGGATTGCCCCCAGGGTTTTGTTTTTGACTTTGCTTTTGAATTCGGTTTTGCTTTCTTCAAATAGCAGGGGGGTTGGGGGACTGGGGGTTTGGCCTTGGCTTTTTTTTCCCCACTGGGCATCATATTCAACAGTCGATCACGCATAAGGATCCCCAATCCCTAACCCAGCCAAAATGGCAATTTCCAAAGACTCCTGCTCGAAGGCCGCCTGGACCGAGCGTTCATGGTCAAAACCAAGCAAATGCAAAACACCATGCACAACCAAATGGGTCAAATGATCTAAAAAAATTTTGCCTTGCTGCGTGGCCTCATGGGTGATGGTTTCGTAAGAGAGCAGAATATCCCCTAGCAGACGGGGCTCTCCTGGCACACGCTGCAAAGGCGTGGTCTCATCCTCCATGGCAAAAGAGAGGACATTGGTCGGCCGATCAACCCCGCGATAACAACGATTATAGGTTTGTATTTGGGTATCCCCCGTCAACGTAATGCCCACCTCAACAACTGGCACGGACGGATCATCGCTTGGCAACAGGTGTAATGTGGCAAAAACAGCCGCCCGAATCCGCTCTTCGACATCAGGCCAGTCAGGATGATCTTGATTTATCAGGATGGTTGCCAGCATTGCGATTGCCCTCTTTTGTCTGTTTATCCTGATCGGGATAAAGAATGCGATGATGATAAAAACCAAGGGTTAAAACGCGGGAAAAGGCCTCTTCAATACGAGAAATCTGTCTCAAAGTTAAATGACAATCATCCAGTTGTCCATCGGCAATTTTACTTGCCACAATGCGCCTGACCATGGCCTGAATTTGCGCTGGATTGGGGGATTTTAAAGTACGGGCAGCGGCTTCAACGGAGTCGGCCAGCATTAAAATGCCCGACTCTGGCATGTTTGGCTTGGGCCCCCCATAACGAAAAGGAATCTCTTCTACCGTCTCACCACGCTGTTCGCCCTGCCGAAGTGCCTTATTATAGAAAAACTGCAACAACGAGTTGCCATGATGGGTGATGATCGCTTCTCGAATCGGCTCCCCCAGTTTATAACGCAACGCCATCTCCTCCCCATCTTTGACATGAGCCATAATCACCTTGGTGGACATGGTCGGCGAAAGCAGGTCATGACGATTTATTCCAGATTGATTTTCAATAAAATAGTGGGGTTTGGAAAGTTTGCCAATATCATGATACATGGCCATCACCCGCGCCAATAGAGGATTGGCACCAATCACCTCAGCAGCAGCCTCAGTGAGATTGCCCATCATCACCGAATGATGATAGGTGCCAGGCGCACGCAAAGAGAGCTGTTTCAACAATGGATGATCCCCGCTGGCCAGCTCTAAAAGACGTGAGTCGGTCATGACATTAAACAATGATTCCAAAAGAGGAATCAATGCCAATCCCCACAAAGCCGCTAACAATCCACTGGTAAAGGCCATCAAAGCCCCCATCAACCAATCCCAGGATGGGGCACTGCCATCCAAGGACTCCACCACCGGAACCGCCAACATTTGCATAAAACCGATCCAGACCCCCGCCCGCAACACATCAAAACGGCGACGACTGGAACGTAAAGTAATGGCACCCGTCAACGAACCAATCATATGATATATAAAAAAAGGCAAACCACCATCGGCCAATAAAGCCACCAATATGGATAAAATCGTCCCCAAAATAAGGGCACAACCGGGTAATTCACTCATCGTTAAAATGGCCAAGGCAGCCCCCATAGAGGGATGCGGCAAATAAGAACCCCACTTTTCCGGCCATTGCAGCAGGTTGGACAAGCCTTGCCCTATGGCAAAAGTGATCGATGCAATAAGCGCCGTCACCAAAAGAATAGCACCCAAAACATATATTTTTTTGCGCTCTCCAGGCAGATATGGATGGGTCAAACGCATAAAAAAATGGCCTAGCAATAAAAACAAAGTCAACGTCAATGCCAAGGCATCTATTTTTAAGCGCACCGCCTCGGTAATCTCCGCCCCTTCTCGAACGATAATCTGTCCCCGTTTGGCTTGAAAAAAAACAGGCTCCACCGCATCAAAGGCTTTTTGACGACGCATTTGGGTTTCAGCCAAGTTTAAAACCAAATTGGGACGAATTTGAGATTGTACTTGTGTCACAATCCATGTCCGCAATTTTTTAGAAATGGGGGCCAAACGCTCAATGGCACTTTCCGCCAACAGACGACGCATCCCAGATAAATCAATCAGATTTTCCGAACCAGACAGCTTTTCTTCAAAGTTATCCACAATAGAATGGATCGTATAAACCTTCTTTTGCATATCTTTTAAATTTTCAGGACCACCAACCACACGCTGACCATTATATTGGGAAACCCAGGCCCGAATCTGTCGGGCAACGGCCATCAGGTCAGGTTCCGCCAATAGAAGATCAAAAATCTCTGGCGTAACCTCTTGCTCTTCCATTTTTTGGATAAAAGAGTCTAAAAAGGTGGATTTGGAGGTTTCAGAAATGTTGGTGCGGATGGATTCAAGCCAACTTAAGGCATCTTCAAATAAAAGAATAATGGGTTCCGGCATATTCGGATCCCAATCGTATACCGGAGCCACCGCCAAAGCCGCCTCTTGACGACGATTACGGGTGGTCTCTTTATCTTCGATCAAAAGATCTTGATCCGCCCGCACATTATGATTCGCAATTTCACCAATTTCAGGTAAATAGGAGTGTCGCAAAACCGCGGGGGAGTAGATGAGGGTCAAAAGCAGTATTAAAACTATAAAAATGGTGCCATCCAGCACCGAAGGCAAAGATTGCAGATGCCGCTTAGGGCTATCCCCAAGCCTTCGAAATCCTTTGCTCTCCTCTTTGGTCCATTCTTGGATCATAAACTGGAAACCGTTGCAAAACGTGACCTGACCGCCGCCGTCTCGTAAGCGCGAACGATCCGACGCACCAAAGAACTCCTAACCACATCCCCTGAAGAAAAAGAGACCACCCCAACTCCCTCTATAGGCAAATCAATTTGCGTGATATCGCCACACACCACGGCCCGTGCCCCCTCTCCCAATCTGGTTAAAAACATTTTCATCTGCATAGAGGTGGTATTTTGCGCCTCATCTAAAATAATAAAGGAGTCATGAAAGGTTCGACCACGCATATAAGCCAGCGAAGCAATCTCCAAAACGTTGCGTCCCAGCATCTGCTCCACCTTCTCTGCTCCAAGCATATCATAAAGGGCATCGTAAAGTGGACGTAAAAAAGGATCCACCTTCGCTTGCAGATCCCCTGGCAAAAAACCCAGCCGCTCTCCTGCTTCCACTGCTGGCCGGGTCAGGATAATACGGTTGAGGCGATTTTCTAAAAAGGCCATCACCGCCACTGCCACCGCCAAATAGGTCTTACCCGTCCCTGCGGGACCAATGGCCAAGGTCAGCTCATTTTTAGATAACGATTCCAAATAAGCCGCCTGCCGTGAGGTTCGGGGTGCTATGGAGCGCCGTGGTGTTTTAAGCACCCACTCTTTTGCAAACAGTTTACCAAGAGAACCCGCCTCTGCCAATGCATGAATACCCGCCTCCACCGATTCACCATTCACACGCCCCCCTTGTTCCAGAGTGGCATAAAGGGTATTCAATAAACAGCGTACTTGGTCCACCCGCTCTTTCTCTGGACCACGAATCACCACCGCGTTGCCCAAAGGATCTATTTTCACCGCCATATGCGCGGCAATCTGTTTAAGATGGGCATCACACTCGCCAAATAGAGCGAGAGCCAAGGCATTATTTGGAAATTCGATTAATTCAGTAGACAGTGGTTCATCCCCATGTTATCCAGCGTTACCCCCCAATCTCATTGAACATAATGCCCTGCGGGCAAAAAAAAATCAAAGGCCAAACCCTGGGGGATGAATCCCCCAGACCCCCTCTTTTTTTTTAAAGAATTAAAAGAAAAGGGTGGGGCGGTTCTGGGCCCCCCAAGATCTTGTTATGCCAAAATGCCACGCAGCGAATTGGGCAACCCTTCGGTGATCTTGACCGAGACGATGCACCCCAATAAATTTTCCGAACTGGGAAAATTGACACGACGAAAATCGGGGGCGCGTCCCACCCACTCCCCTGGATGACGTGGCGAGGCACCCTCCACCAAAACCGCTTCAATCCGCCCCACCCGTTGACGATTTTTTCGTAACTGTACGTCATTTAAAACCTTTTGCAAAACAGCCAGCCGTTGACTGCCCACCTCTTTGCTCACCACCCCATCCAGCTCCAAGGCCGACGTTCCCGGCCTGGGGGAGTATTGAAAAGAGTAGGCATGGTCAAACCCCACCCGCTCGACCATCGCCAAAGTTTCGGCAAAATCGGCCTCGGTCTCACCTGGAAAGCCAACAATAAAATCAGAAGCTATGGCACCATCCGGGCAGAGATGACGAAAACGGTCCACCCACTCTAAATATTCCGCTACTGTGTGGCCCCGACCCATACGCTGTAAAATACGGTCTGAACCACTTTGCAACGGCAAATGCAAATAAGGACACAATTCCGGGAGTTCAGCAAAAATTTCCAATAAATCGGCATTCATATCCGCCGGATGGGAGGTGACAAAACGAATCCGTTTGACACCAGAAACCAAGGCCACCCGACGAATCAAAAGGGCCAAGTCATACACCACCCCTTCGGCATCCCGGCCTTGATAGGCGTTGACATTTTGTCCCAAGAGTTGCACCTCCAAACACCCTTGGGACACCAATCCCGTCACCTCGTGTAAAATATCCTCCACAGGCCGGCTCCACTCCCGACCACGGGTGTAGGGAACCACACAAAAGGCGCAAAAACGGTCGCATCCCTCTTGAACCGTCACCGAGGCCACCGAACTGGTGCTGCTCTGCTGCGGTAAAAGGTCAAATTTAGGCTCTTCCGGGATGGAGCTATCGCCAATATGTCCCCCATCACGCTTAAGACGATCCAACATTTTAGGCAAAAGATGATAATTTTGCGGCCCAAAAACCAAGTCTACATAGGGAGCGCGACGAAAAATCAACTCCCCTTGCGCCTGTCCCACACAGCCACCCACGGCAAATAGGGTTTTTTTCCCACGCATTCCTTTGCGCAAACGGCCCAACTCGGAGAATAATTTTTCCTCAGCCTTTTCGCGAATATGACAGGTATTAAAAATCACCAAATCGGCCTGAGCCGGATCTTCCACCAATCCATACCCATGACTTTGCGCCAACAGATCGGCCATGCGCGTGGAGTCGTAGCTGTTCATTTGACAGCCAAAGGTACGAATATAAAGCCCCTTTTGCTGTGCCATCACAACAATTGCTCTTCTTTAAAGTGTTGGCTTTTTGCAGTCAAAGCCGCCGCCACCCCGATCGGAACAAACGGGCCAACATCACCGCCCATCATGGCGATCTCCTTGACCAAACGAGAGGAGATAAACGTGGTGGATTCGCTCGACATTAAAAAAATGGTCTCCATCTGGGCATTTAATTTGCGATTCATGGCGGCCATTTGAAATTCATACTCAAAATCAGAGACGGCCCGCAACCCCCGCAAGACCGCCGTTGCCCCAACCCGATCGGCAAAATCGACCAACAACCCCTCCAATCGACACACCTCGACTCCCGGAAGGTGGCTCACGCTCTCTTGTAAAAATTCCAAACGTTGTTCCAGTGAAAAAAGGCGTTTCTTCTCCAAATTAACCGCCACCCCGACAATCAAGCGGTCAAAAAGACGTGTGCCACGCGTAATGATATCCAAATGGCCAAAGGTCACGGGGTCAAAGGTTCCTGGATAAACGGCTACTGTTTGCATAACTTAGGGAATCCTATAGATCGATTAATTTTTTTTTGCAACCTCTTGCCAGTTCCAAAAAGAGACCACCGAATCTCCAAAGCGTCTGGCCTGCTGTAACCGCCAAGGAGGCCCCACGGCATGCAAAGGGAGTTCGGCTTCATGTTCGGCAACGATACACCCCTCCGGGTGGACAATCTCTCTGTCGGCTAGGGTGGCCAACGTCGATTGAATCATACCTTTATGATATGGTGGATCCAGAAAAATAAAATGAAAAGGAAAAATTTTTGAATAGTGCTGTTTTAATCGGGCAAAGGTCGTTGGGGTTAAAACCGAACCGCAGTGCAAGGTGGCCCGCTCCGTCAACCGACAGGCGGCAAGATTGTTGCGTATGGCATGAATAGAATCTGGAAAAATATCTATAAAACAAGCAAATTCCGCCCCACGACTCAACGCTTCAATCCCCAAACTCCCCGCACCCGCACATAAATCCATCACATGCGCCCCCGGCATCTGTTCAAACAAAATACTAAAAATCGCCTCCCGCACCCGCTCCGTTGTTGGTCGCACCCGATCCCCTTTGGGCACCTGCAAATGAATCCCCCGACAGCCCCCCCCACAAACCCGAATATGAGCCATAATCCTCCTTTTTTCAACAGTCGGTTAGATCATTCATACCAATTTGCGTCCAATAAAATATTATTGGAGGGGTCCGGGGAGCGTCACGCTCCCCGGCGGAGGTTTGGAGGCAGAGCCTCCAAGGTGTTGCTTTTGAATTTGTTTTTGACTTTATAGCCCCCAAGCAGGGGGGGTTGGGGGGTGCAACCCCCCAAGGTCTTGTTTTTAATTTTTCCCATAGGCGTGATGGTTACGACATGAACATGATGCCCTGCGGGCATAAAAAAATCAAAGACAAAACCCTGGGGGCAATCCCCCAGACCCCTTTTTTTTTAAATAATCAAACCAAAAAACAGACGACCACGGTTAAGTGTGGTGGTACCCTTCTTAAATCAACCGATACTATAGAAAAACAGGATATAAATACGCTATCCTAAACTTTAAAAGCAAAATAACCTTCTTGAGTTAGGGATATCTTATACAATATGGCCAACCTTAAATCAAAACGCGTATTGCTGATAGCGTTTCACTTTCCACCCGCGCGTGGTGCCAGTGGTCTGCAAAGAACGCTTAAATTTGCCCGCGATCTGCCCACTTTTGGCTGGGAGCCTCTCCTTTTGACGGCCCATCCTCGCGCCCATCTGCTCACCGGCGCGGAGCAAATGGCCGATATACCCAGCTCTATGCCCATTCATCGCGCCTTCGCCTTGGATGCAGCGCGCCATCTCGCCATTGCTGGCCGATTTCCACGTTTGTTGGCCTTGCCCGATCGTTGGTCCAGTTGGTGGTTGGGGGCCATTCCGACCGGATTGCGGATGATTCAACGCTATCGCCCCCAGGTGATTTGGTCCACACACCCTATCGCCACCGCCCACCTAATCGGGCTTACCTTGCATCGTTTGACCGCTCTACCCTGGATTGCCGATTTTCGAGATCCCATGGTCACACCGGTCTATCCAGAAGATCAACGGGTGCGTAAGGTCTACCGTTGGTTGGAACAACGCGCCCTTACCAGCTGCACAAAAGCGGTGGTGGTCACCCCTGGCATGGCCGATCTTTATCATTCCCGTTACCCACAGTTGCCCCAACATCACCTGACGGTCATCACCAATGGCTATGACGAAAACGATTTTTCCTCTGTACATGCCGAGACAAATAAACCAAAAAAAAAATTTCTCGAACTGCTGCACAGCGGACACCTCTATCCCAACCCCGCCCATCGTGATCCAACCGCTTTTTTACAAGCCTTGGGTCATCTCAAACAACTGGGAATCGTGGCCGCAACCCATGGCCCCACCGCCATCGGTCTCTTAGTGCGCCTGCGCGCATCGGGGGATGAACGACGTTTGGCTCAAATCATTGCCGAAAATCAGCTAAACGATATGGTTTTTCTAGAAAATTACCTCCCCTTTAAAGAGGCCTTGCAAGAAATGATAAACGCAGATGGCCTGCTCCTGTTTCAAGGACCAGACCTCTCAACGCAAATTCCTGGCAAATTATTTGAATATTTTCGGGTCCAAAAACCCATTCTGGCCTTAACAGGCCCAGGGGGAGATACCGATCGATTATTGCGCCAAGTAGGTATAACACCTGTGGCTGGAGTGGCAGATCAAGAAAATATTGTGCGCAACTTACCGGGTTTTCTCACAGCCATCCGGCAAGGAACGGCCCCTGTTGTTCAGGCCTGTACTATAGAAAGGTTTTCCAGACAGGCCCGTGCACAGGAGTTGGCACAATTATTTGATCAGGTGATGGGTGAACAACCTTAGCAAATGATTTTTATCACTGTTTTTGTGGAAAAATCCCATTGCTACGCGAAAGCTTTTGCTGATAACGATTCCGGTCTCGATAATCCGCAAAAGCGTGAATAAAGATGATCAACAGCACAATAAAAAAGTAGCCACTAATCGCCAAAATTGGGGAATCCATAAACATTTTTTTCTTTCCATTTTTAAAAGCGGAACAAGTCCATTGTTGGTAAACGGTCAAACCAAGACTTGGCTGTATTAGCAATTATAAGGCCAATCTATATTTGGATGCCGATACCCCTTGTTTCGACCTGGAATTCCCCGTTCCAAGCCGAAACAAGTAAAAAAACAAAATTTTACGTCATTTTTTTGACAAACACTCACAATTTTTTGGCAACTTTGCTGGCCGCTTCAATGGTGCGATCAATCAGGTCATCGCTGTGCGCAATCGAAAGAAATCCCGCTTCATAAGGGCTGCATGCTAGGTAAATCCCCTTTTCTAACATACCATTAAACCAACGATTAAACCGTTTATGATGTGCGGTGGAGGCCTCTGCAAAATTGGTAATCCGGGTGCGATCCGAAAAAAATAGACCAAACATCGACCCTACCCGATACCCAAGATGCGGAATCTCCGCTCGACGCAAAGCCTCTGTCACCCCAGAGGCCAAACGCTTGCCGCGCGCTTCCAGGGTGGCATAAAAGCCGGGTTGGCAAAGAATATCCAATGTGGCCAAACCTGCCGCCGTGGCCAGAGGGTTCCCAGAGAGGGTCCCCGCTTGATAGACCGATCCCGAAGGAGAAATCTGCGCCATGAGATCTTTACGACCCCCATAAGCCCCAACAGGCAAGCCACCGCCAATAATCTTTCCCAATGTGGTCAAATCGGGGCGAATACCATAAATCTCTTGTGCACCACCACGGGCCACCCGAAATCCAGTCATCACCTCATCCAAAATCAACAAACTCCCATATTGATCACACAGCTCACGCAATCCAGCCAGATAACCGGGAAGTGGCAACACACACCCCATGTTGCCAGCAATCGGTTCCACAATAATGGCGGCGATCTCTTGACCTCGATCAAAAAATATTTTTTCAATGGCGTTGAGGTCATTAAATGGGACCGTCAAGGTATCTTGTGCCGTGGCCTTGGGAACCCCAGGAGAAGAGGGCACCCCATAGGTGGCAGCACCTGAACCCGCCGCCACCAACAAACCATCGGCATGACCATGATAACACCCCTCACATTTAATAATCACATCCCGACCCGTGGCTGCCCGCGCCAAACGTAAAGCACTCATGGTCGCCTCGGTGCCTGAATTCACCAAGCGAACCATCTCTATGGAGGGGACAAGTTCAACGATTTTGGCTGCCAATTGCACCTCAGCCTCGGTCGGGGCTCCAAAAGAGGTGCCCCGCTTGGCCGCCTCTTGGATGGCCTGAACCACTTGGGGATGGGCATGGCCGACGATCATCGGACCCCACGAGCCAACATAGTCGATATAGCTTTTGCCATCGACATCGGTGAGCATGGCCCCTTGGGCAGAGGCAATAAAGGGGGGGGTTCCACCAACGGCTCTAAAGGCCCGAACTGGGCTGTTCACCCCACCAGGAATATACTGGCAAGCTGTGGCAAAAAGAGTTTCAGAACGACTCATCTCGAATTCTCCAGGTTGGATAAAAAAAGGTCCGATGTTAAATCTAGACAAAAAAGGGAATTTTGGCCAAAATCTCTTTGGCCAGCTCTTGCGGATCACGATTTTCAATTTGCACGGTTAAATCAGCGGCCTGCGCATAAAAGGGCATCCGACGCCGCATAACCTCTTCTTCACTCAGCAAGGTGCTTAATGCCGGACGATTCAGATCGGCGACAACCTGACGCGCTAAACGGGCTGGATCCCCCTGCAACCAGACCAAAAAACCGTTTTCTTTAAGAGCCGCTATCTTACGCTGACTAAAAATTTCAACACCTGCAGAATCCAAATCCACCACCACCCCTCCCCCGGTATCGATAACGATTTGATCCAACCGCCCCACCTTTTGAATCACCTGATACTCCAACTCCCGAAAAAATCCCCAGCCGCCCTCTTGGGCAACAATGGCAGGAATAGAGTGCCCTTGATGGTCATAAGAGATCAAAAGGTCGGTGGAGAGAACTGAACGTCGAGTCAAACGAGAGAGCCTCCACGAAAGGCTGGTTTTACCCACCCCACGCGCACCAATCAAGACAATATTCATGGGCTATGATATACTTGGGAAAATTTGCCGAATGGCTTTTACAATCACCAGTACCACTGGGATACCATGTAAAAAAAGATCAAAAATATCTAAAGGCTTCACCAACGTGCCCGCCACCAGCATCCGCAATTTTTCTAACAAATGCGGCTCTGGTTGCATGGGGTATGGGGCGATGCTTAACCACAACGCAATCAAACCCAATCCCAACCAGGATTGGCGATCCAACCATTGTAACCCAAGTTCTAAAAAATGCATCTATTTCTCCTGTGCAAAAAAGCAACCCTCTAAAAAGAAAAAATAAGAATATCATGCTGGCGATTCCCATTCAATGTGAAGAGGCACAAGGTGGCTTTGCGTTACGCTCAATTTAATGCAACGCGCGGATATTAAAATCGACATTTTTAATTGACTAGAACAAATTATTTGTTATGATCAGCAGATATCGCTTGCGGGTGTCGTCTAATGGTAGGGCTTAAGCTTCCCAAGCTTAAAGCGGGGGTTCGATTCCCCTCACCCGCTCCAATTTTTATATATCGGAAAAATAAACATCAAGACCTTGGGGGGCCCAGAACCGCCCCCCCTTTGCTTTTAATACTTAAAAAAAAGAGGGGGTCTGGGGGATTCATCCCCCAGGGTTTTGATTTTAATTCTTTGACCGCAGGGCATTATCGGAAAAATCAAAAATCAAGACCTTGGGGGGCCCAGAACCGCCCCCCAATCCCCCACCCTTTTTTTTTAATTCTTTGCCCGCAAGGGCATCATGTTCGACAATGAGTGGGAAATCTTTTTTTCCTCAATACGTTGAATCGCCTCACGTACCGTTGCAAAGGCGGTCCCACCACGGGCTTTACGCGCATTAATCGAAGCCTCAACGGTCAAAACCAAAGCCACATCGGCCTCTATCCGTGGATCCACCTCTTGCATCTGAGCCAAAGTCATTTGCTCCAACGTGATTTTTTCCGCAATCGCTCGTCGAACAATGCGCCCGACAATCTCATGAGCCTGCCGAAATGGAATCGATTTTTGCACCAAATAGTCCGCCAAATCGGTCGCCGTCGTATATCCCGCCCCAGCTGCGGCGGCCATTTTTTCTCGATGTATGGTCATGCCAGGCAGAAGATCACCCATCACCCGCAGGCAACCACGCACCGTATCCAACGTATCAAAAACCGCCTCTTTGTCCTCCTGCATATCCCGATTATAAGCCAAGGGCAACCCCTTCATCAGGGTGAGCAGGGCCATTAAATGACCATTTACCCGACCGGTTTTACCGCGCACCAACTCAGGAACATCGGGATTTTTTTTCTGAGGCATAATGCTGGAACCCGTACAAAAACCATCCGAAAGTTCTATAAATCCAAAGATAGGAGAAGACCAAAGGATTAACTCTTCGGAAAAACGCGAAAGATGCATCATTAAAATGGCCGCATGGGCAGCAAGCTCAATGGCAAAATCCCGATCAGAAACGGCATCCAAAGAATTTTCGCACAGCCCCTCAAAACCAAGTTGTTCCGCCACCCACTCCCGATCCACCGGATAAGGGGTGCCCGCAAGAGCGGCACACCCAAGAGGTAACCGATTCATCCGCCCCCGGGCTTGCCAAAAACGGTCATAATCACGCGCCAACATTTCATAGTAGGCCAATAAATGATGGGCAAAACTAATGGGTTGGGCGTTTTGCATATGGGTAAAGCCGGGCAAAATGGTTTCAATATGGGCTTTGGCCAAATTTAAAAAACCCTCTTGCAGATGATGGATAGCAACCAAAATGGCATCCACCTCCTCACGCACATACAAACGTAAATCCGTGGCCACTTGATCATTACGAGAACGGGCCGTGTGTAACTTACCCGCCACACCCCCTACCTTTTCGGCCAATCGGCTCTCCACATGCATATGAATATCTTCCAGAGAGGTCTGTAATAACAATTCTCCCTGCTCAATCTCTTGCTCGACTTCGGACAAACCCTGACAAAGGGTAGCCGCCTCCTGTTGGGTTAAAATACCCACGCGCGCCAACATTTGGCTATGAACTTGTGAGGCGCGAATGTCTTGGCGAAAAAGGCGCACATCCACATGAATAGAAGCGGTAAATAACTCGACAAAGGCATCGGTAGGTTGCGAAAACCGTCCCCCCCAAAGCTTTTTAACAGAATCTGCCATATGAACCTATGATTTAAAAAAAGGTGAGTGGGATTGGAGGAGAGTTCTCGGCCCCCCAACTCCCCGGCCATATCGTCGCCTTCGGCCAAAAGATTAAAAACAAAAGCAAGACATTGGGGGGTTACACCCCCCAATCCCCCTGTTTGGTGGCATTAAAGTCAAAAACAACACCTTGGAGGCTCTGCCTCCAAACCTCCGCCGGGGAGCGTGACGCTCCCCGGCCCCCTCCAACAATACTTTATTGAACGCACAGTGGTATAAGGTCAAAGGCAAAAAAGACCCTGGGGGCACTCCCCCAGACCCCTTTTTTTTATTAACGACGCGCCATACGCGCAATGCGCATCCGCAACGCATTAAGCTTAATAAAGCCCCCTGCATCGGCCTGATTAAACGCCCCATAATCTTCATCAAACGTCGCAATGGCTGGTGCAAAAAGCGAATGATCCGATTTCCGCCCCACAACCGTCACATTGCCTTTATATAATTTTAAACGAACCACCCCAGAAACAAACGCCTGAGAGGCATCAATCATGGATTGCAACATCAACCGTTCTGGGCTAAACCAATAACCATTATAAATTAAAGCCGCATAACGAGGAGCCAGCTCATCTTTTAAGTGAGCCACCTCCCGATCTAACGTCAAAGACTCCATGGCCCGATGGCCAATACCCAAAATCGTCCCCCCTGGCGTTTCGTAAACCCCACGAGATTTCATGCCAACATAACGGTTTTCTACCAAATCCAAACGACCAATGCCATTGGCTCCCCCAACTTTATTTAAACGGTCCAATAGCATCGCCGGTGACAACACCTCCCCGTCAATCGCCACTAAATCCCCTTTGGCAAAGGTGAGTTCGATATACGTAGGCCGATCCGGGGCCTTTTCCGGAGAGACCGACAAAACAAACATGTCAGAATCTGGCTCCTGCCAAGGATCCTCCAAGGCCTTTCCCTCAAAGGAGAGATGCAATAAATTGCGATCCATCGAATAAGAGACCTCGCCGCGTTTATCACGGGGAACCGGAATGCCATGCTGCTTGGCATAGTCAAACAGACGATCCCGTGAATTTAAATCCCACTCGCGCCAGGGGGCAATCACCCGAATGTCTGGACGCAAGGCATAATAGGCCAATTCAAAACGAACTTGATCGTTCCCCTTTCCCGTCGCCCCATGGGCCACGGCATCGGCTTGGGTGGCATTGGCAATCTCGATTTGCCGCTTTGCGATCAAAGGACGCGCAATGGAGGTGCCTAAATGGTAAACCCCTTCATACAACGCATTGGCTCGATACATGGGAAAAACAAAATCACGCACAAACTCTTCTTTGAGATCCTCTATAAAAATTTCCGCAGCCCCCATCCCCTGAGCTTTTATGCGCGCCTCTTCCAACTCTTCCCCTTGCCCCAAATCCGCCGCAAAGGCCACCACCTCACACTGATAGACCTCTTGAAGCCAACGCAAAATGATGGAGGTATCCAAACCGCCAGAATAGGCCAAAACTACCTTTTTTACTGAATCCGTCATCTGGGTATCCTTATGAATGGAGAAAAATGTTATCTCAGAAAGGACAGGGAGACAAAAGCCATTCCAAAACCGCTTTTTGGACATGCAACCGGTTTTCTGCCTCGTCCCAAATGACCGATTGCGGACCATCCAAAACCTCCGCACTCACCTCTTCGCCACGATGCGCCGGAAGACAATGCATAAATAAAACATCAGGATGGGCTAGAGACATTAACGATTGGTCTACTTGGTACCCTTGAAATGCCTGTAACCGTTGATGCTGCTCCTTTTCCTGACCCATGGAAATCCAGGTGTCAGTGGTCAGAAGATCGGCCTGTTCAGCCGCTGCCCGTGGATCACGCACCAATTGAATAGAGGCCTCAGAATCGTTCCCAAGGGCCTGTTGAGCCGCCATCAAAACCGCTGGATCCGGGTCATAATGTTCTGGGCAGGCCAAAACCAGATGAAAACGGGCCTTGACCGCCGCTTGTATCCAGGTGTTGGCCATATTGTTGCCATCCCCAATCCAGGCCACCCGCCGACCTTGAATAGAGCCACGCTTTTCAATATAGGTAAAAATATCCGCCAAAATTTGACAGGGATGAAACGTATCTGAAAGACCATTGATCACCGGTACACTGGCAAATTTTGCCATGATCTCAATATTTTCATGGGAGTAGGTCCGCAATAACAAACCATCTAAAAAACGCGACAACACCATGGCACTATCCGATATGGTCTCCCCACGACCCAATTGGATATCCTTAGAAGAGAGAAACAGAGCCTGCCCACCCAATTGCAGCATGCCAACCTCAAAAGAGACCCGGGTCCGGGTAGAGGCCTTCTCAAAAATCATGCCCAGCACACGCCCTTGCAGGGTTTGCGGGGCATGACCACGCTGACGCGCCTCTTTGAGCCAAGCCGCCCGACTAAAAAGAGCTTGCATTTCCAAGGCATCCAAATCCACCAAGGAGAGCAGATCTCTTTTGTTATTTTGATTGTTAATCCTCATATCATTTGTTACCCGAATACCCTAGCCATTTTTTTTAGTAAAAATCGGTTAATACGCCATCCAAAATAGCAACAGCTTGGTCAATCTCTTGTTTTTGGACGATCAACGGGGGCAAAAAGCGCAAAATGGTGCCCATTTGACAACTGGCCAGCAATCCTCTGGAAAGACAAACTCCCAAAATCTCTTCGGCTGGAGAGTTGAGTTCCAAACCCAGCATCAACCCTTGACCACGCACCTCTTTGATTTGTTCATGACGCAACGATAACTCGCGCAGACGGTGCTGGAAATAGACCCCATTTTCGACCACTTTATCTAAAAATCCATCGGCCAACATCACCTCTAAAGTAGCCAAAGCGGCCCGGCATACCAAAGGTGAGCCTCCAAAGGTGGTGGCGTGAGAGCCAGGATTAAACGATTGCGCCACCCGTTGGGTCGCCATACAGGCCCCCATAGGCAGCCCAGAGGCCATGGCCTTGGCGGTAGTCATAATATCTGGAGTTACAGAACCCCATTGATGATTCCAAAGTTTGCCCGTACGCCCCATACCGGTCTGGACTTCATCGAAAATCAATAACAAGCCATGCCGATCGGCTATGGCGCGCAGCTCCTCCAAATAGCCGGGTTTGGGAAGAACAACACCAAATTCCCCTTGGATAGGTTCCACCATAATCCCCGCTGTGTAAACCCCAATGGCCTTTTCCATCGCAGATGAATCGTTAAAAGGAACATACCGAAACCCAGGCATCAGGGGATCAAACCCCCGCTGCACCTTCTCTTGGCCAGTGGCCGTCAAAGTGGCCAGGGTACGACCGTGAAAACTTCCCAAGGCGGTTAATATTTCAAACCGGCTGGAATGACCATTGTCCCGCATAAATTTACGCGTCAGTTTAATCGCCGCCTCGTTGGCCTCGGCACCGCTGTTACAAAAAAATATTTGATCCGCAAAACAGCTCTCTACGTAGCGTTGGGCCAGCTGCTCCTGGAGAGGAATGCGATAGAGATTGGAGGTATGCATCAATGTTTTGGCTTGATCCTGGATGGCGGCCACCACGGTGGGCGGACAATGACCCAGATTGTTGACACCAATCCCAGAAAGAAAGTCCAAAAATTCTCGATTATTCTCATCCCAAAGCCGCACCCCCTCCCCCCTGACGAAAGAGATGGGTAAACGGGCGTAGGTGGACATAACTGGGTGGATCTTTTCTGCTGTCATTTTGTTTGGCCCTCTAAGGAGAGAAAATACCAAAACTTTCTTTTTATACCAACATAACAGCTATTTCAAGGAGAAAAAGAACAGAATGGCCTGCGGGCAAAAAAATTAAAACCCTGGGGGATGAATCCCCCAGACCCCCTCTTTTTTTTTAAGAGTTAAAAAAAAAGGGTGGGGGGGAGTTGGGGGGGCGGTTCTCCGCCCCCCCAAGGTCTGATTAGGCAATTCCAAAAAATAAACGCACAGGCAGGATACCCACGCTCCCAGAAACACCACCGGGATATTTTATTGATTGACCTTATTTAGATAAACAGGGTGATATCGGCCCCTTGGGCGACCTCAAAAAAACGTGCGGCACCGGCAAACTCCAATCCATCGACCAAATCTTCATGTTTGAAGTTAAATAGATCAACGGTCATTTGGCAGGCGATCATTTTAACATCGGATTCCATAGCCATATCAAACAGCTCATCAATAGAAGCCACGCCTTTGCTTTTAATTTTGGCCTTCATCATGGCCGTTGCCGCCGCTTCGACAAAAGGCAAAGACATGAGAATATTTGGAATAAAGGCTTCTGGCAAAGGATCCATGGGCATAGCCGGATTGCCGACCGGGGAAACCTTAAGGCTGCGATTTTTTTTCAAAACTTGCAGACCATAGAAGGTCCAGAAAATAGTGACGTCATAATCCAATGCCGCCGCTGTGGTCGCCAGAATCAAAGGCGGATAGGCCATGTCTAGCGTGCCCTTTGTCGCGATAATCGCCATTCTTTTTTGCGTGGCCATCTACGTCTCCTTAGACTTTACGAATCTCATAGTAGAATACGTTGCCGTTTTCCGATGCCTTGACCAATTCGTTGCCCGTTTGCTTACAAAAAGATTCAAAATCTTTCGCAGAACCTGGGTCTGTGGCTTCAATAGCCAAAATCTGACCTGGATCCATCGCATTTAAAGCCTTTTTGGCCCGTAAAATGGGCAGTGGGCAGTTGAGCCCTTTCGCATCTAATGTTTTATCAGCCATGATCAATTTTCCTCCGCTGGGTTTGGGTCTATATATAAAAGCCGAAAAGCCGTTATTATACGCGATGCGTCCAAAAATGCACTCGATTTTAATGCATTTTTATTTTTAATCTCAAATCGGGAAAGTTGGGTGATATTGACATATTTTTTCTGTATGATAAAGGGTTGATGGTGCAAGTTAGAATCAACAACAATGGGATAACCTAATATAAGAGCGGTGACAAAAAATGGCGACCATATTCTTTTCTCTGCTTTTTTTGAGTTTCATCTTATGGTTTCTAGTCAAATTGCGCTACTTGCGCGAAAATACGGTCAAACAAGAACTTCCCAATGACGAAAGCACCATTCTTTTGGGTCTATTTTTATCCATCAGTCGCGCCTGCCTGGAGTATCATCGTGACCGCGGACTCTATCCAGCCGTGGTGAGCGGTGCTGCGGATGGCTTACTGGAGTTGGGATACTTTAAAGAGGATCCCTTGGCCAAAATGACCTCAGCCATGACCCTATTTTCCATTATTGCCACCGAAACCACCGGCTATGGAGTGTGTCTGGCCCACACCACCAGCAGTATGGCCAATGCCCTGATAGAACGGATTAAGACAACCAACCGAGATTTGGTGTTCGTTGAAATGAAAAATGGTCAATATCTCCCTTTAATGCCGCCTATCACCCATAGCGATATTAACCTTGTGCTCCCTTTGCCACCCCGTCCATTACCGCGCAGAATTATTTAATGTTTCGGAAAATTGATTTTATTATTTAAAAAAAAAGGGGTCTGGGGGATTGCCCCCAGGGTTTTGATTTTGCTTTTGACCTCGGTTTTGCTTCCTTCAAAAAGCAGGGGGATTGGGGGATGCCATCCCCCAAGGTCTTAAATGTGACGGCACCCCATTTTTATTGACGCACAATATCGGCCTGTTTGCGAATGGCCTTTTCAATCTGTTTGGCTAAATCAGGATCAGAAGGCGCGTCGCTCCACACATCCTTGACCAACTGTTGCTTCAGCACCACCACTTTCACCTCACCATAAGGCTCTTGACCGGAAACCCGAATATTTAATCGATAGCGTTGGGTAGCATCCTGGGGATCGATTTTCCAATCCGTCGCGATCAAACCACCAGCCCGATTGGCCACCTGAATAGGAAGTTCCATCACCACATCCAACGCCCCAGCATAGAGCTTATTGGCGCGAATTTCCTCCATGCTGGCCGATTTTTCACTAGATTTACCAAAACTAAACAGGCTGGAGTTCCCCGGTTCCTGAGAGGCCGCATCATAATCACCTTTTTCTTTGGCTTCATCTAAGACCTTCTTTTGGCCAAATTTGGCCAAGGCAGATTCATCGGTTTTGTTGCGGCTGTTCCAAACATGACTGGAGCAGCTCATGAGCACCAACGAGGAAAGGGCAAGTATCGAAATAGAGATTTGTTTTGTTTTCATTTTTTATTAACCACCTTCCAATTTTTTTACCACATTGGCCTTTTTAAGTTAAATCCACCTCTATGGATAAACCAACTCTTTGTAAAAAACCAGTGATTTTGTTGTTTTTCTTTGTTTGGCTCGCCCTGCCACCCCTTCCGAACACCGATCGATTTCGTAATGAGTATGATTTCTATTGTTGCATAATTTTACAAACTAAGCTAATGTATCTCAATTTAGGATTATAATTATTGTTAACAAAGGAAAAATATGAAATTTATTCCCTTACATAGCCATCATTTAAAAATTTTTTTTACCCTTTGCGCCCTGTTTTTTGGATCGTTCGAAACCGCACTGGCCAACCCTTTGATCGTGGCTGGATCTTCAACGATGATGATCAGCCTCATTGAACCAACGTTTACAAAGTTAACAGAAAACCTCCACACACAAATTCAACTCGTTAGCATTGGGTCAACATCGGGTTTACAAATGCTTATCAATGGTCAGGCCGATGTCGCCGCCCTCTCTACTCCCCTGACAAATGTTACTCTACCCCACCCTTTAAGCCCACCCCTGGAAGAACATCCCGTGGGCGTAGACCATCTTGTCATCATCGTCCATCCTGAAAACAGCGTAACAAAACTTACCGATAGCCAATTAAAAGATATTTATACCGGAAAAATTGCCAATTGGCAGGAGGTCGGGGGAGCAAACCAGCCCATCACAATCGTCACCTCTCATCCAGGTTCTGGAACCAGACTCGTTGTCCAAAAAGAGATTATGGATCATGCCGATTACCCAAAAAATACCATCAATACCGATTCCACGGTCACAGAACTGGGCCTGGTTTCAAAATTAACTGGCGGCATTGGGGCGGTTTCTGAATCTTTTTTAAAATTATATCCAGACCGCGTCCGCCCCCTGGAAACCCGAAAAATCGTTCGTCCCTTCCTTTTGATCACCCGTGGAAAAATGAAGGAGACCGTTTGGAAGTTTATCCAATATTTTCAGAAAAAAAATACGCTCTCCCTGGAAGTTGAGCCTCTTTTCCATCATGATAGAAAAATAATTGTTTATTCTTGCTTTAATAATTTTCACGGGTGGCGATTAAAATGCCGAAGTTAAAAAATATCACCCTAAAAACAAAAACTTTTATATTATTAATAACCCTAGCCCTGTTTTATGTTTTTTCTATAAATATGAAGTTTTTGATTTTTTCGCATATTTCGCAATCCATTATCGAAGAAAAAAAATTTGACGATATTCAGGAATCCATCAATGAAATTATCAGCGATATTTTTAAATTTAACATCGCTATCCAAGAAATGTTAAGCGAAGGGATCGTCAATATTCATATCTCACCAACAATTCTCATGAACACCAATAACATGCCGGTCCAATATAATGCGAATTTGCATAGCTTAAAGACCGATTTTTTAGTTCTTATTGATCAGTTTAAAGTGGATTTACACCATTCCATCAAACTATCCGTTGATAAAAAATCTCTACTAAACATTTTAGACCATTTTAATTCCGAGATCGATCAATTGCGCGATAGCTTTATTAAAGTTTTTTCCCAACGGGAACTCATTGGCTTCACCGAAAATGAGGGGTTGCAGGGAACCCTCAGAGAGACAATCCATCGGGTTGAACGCACCCTGGAGACACTACAACGAGATGATCTCATGGTGGCCCTGCTGGAGCTGCGCCGCCGTGAAAAAGACTATTTTATGCGGCGACATCAGGAGAGCTTGGATAAATATCACATCGCCTTGTCCAATATGATGCATTTTATCCCTGCCATTACCGAACAAAACAGCGCAACGGGGCAACAATTGCAACAGGATCTGAACCTCTATGCCCAAGTCTTTCGAGGCTTATGCGAAGAAATGGATGATTTCGATAAAGAAAAGTCCAATCTCATGCAAATTATTACCGACATTTTGGACAAAATTATCCCGTTAAAAAAAGATGTCCTGTTCAAACTTAAAAATGAAGCCACTGCTTTGCAAAAAGAGAGCTATCAAAATGCATTACATCATTTACAAATGGGCACCTCTCTCATCTTTGCATTGATGGGTGGAATGATTTTTATGTTGTTTCTCAGCGTCAGAAAACCCATCACCATTTTACAAAACCATGCCCTCAAAATTGCCAATGGTCACTACGATGAAAACATCTCCCTAAGCGGCCACGATGAAATTGGACAACTGGCCACCCATTTGCAAACCATGAAAGAGGCTTTGCGCCAACACACGCGGGAATTGGAAAGAAAAATTGCGCTGCGCACCGAACATTTACAAATCACCAACCGGGTTTTAGAAGAGACCATTCGCGATTTAAAACGTCTCCAGGCGGAACTGGTCTCCAGCGAAAAGATGGCCTCGCTGGGAAGATTGGTGGCTGGCTTTGCCCATGAAATCAACACACCCATAGGTGTCGCCCTCACCTCTACCTCTACCATACCTGAATCTATTCAACGCCTTGCACAAATGTTGGAACAAGACGAAATCGAAGAGTGGGAGTTGGAGGCGTTATTTAAACGATTAACAACCAGTTCAGATTTGGTGATCTCCAACCTCCGCCGTGCCTCGGATATCGTCACGCGATTTAAAAGAACCTCCGCCGATCAGGCTTCCGAAGAGACCCGACTCTTTGACCTCCGAGACACCCTGGAAGATGTGGTCGCCTCGGTGCACAATGTTTTTAAAAGAAGCTCTATAACCATTAAAATTGAATGTCCCCATAACTGTAAAATACGCTCCCAGCCAGGTTCCTTGGGGCAAGTGCTTACCAATCTCCTCATGAATAGTCATAAACACGCCTATAACCATGGAGAGAAACCCGGATTGATTTTAATTAAAGCCCATACCATTGAGCATATTTTATATATAAATTTTATAGATGACGGAAAAGGAATGGCCCCACAAACATTGGAAAAAATATTTGAACCCTTTTTCACCACCGCCCGTGACTCGGGGGGATCTGGGCTCGGTTTATATATCTGTTTTAATATCATCACCTCCCAACTACATGGACGAATAAACTGTCAAAGCACACTCGGAATGGGAACTCAATTTCAAATTTCTTTCCCTTTTTTAGTATAGGAGAACCCCTTTGGGATTCGTTCACGCTGGGGGTGTGTTCATGTATCGGAAAAACAAAACTCAAGACCTTGGGGGGCGGAGAACCGCCCCCCAATCCCCCCCACCCTTTTCTTTTGATCCTTAAAAAAAAGAGGGGGTCTGGGGGGATTCATCCCCCAGGGTTTGGCCTTTGATTTTTTTTTTTGCCCACAGGGCATTATGTTCATGATAGGAAAAAATACTATGGAAGAGCGAAAAATCAGGACCATTCGTAAAAAAAACAGCGGTGGCACAGATGCGTTAAATCAAGGTAAACAGACCCCTTGGAAACTTTTAATTGTGGATGACGAACCCGATATCCATTCGGTAACGGCCCTCTCTTTGGATGGTTTTCGCTTTCAGCAACGTCCACTTAAAATCATCAACGCCTACAGTGGAATCGAAGCTCGGCAAATTTTAGCGACCGAACCCGATATTGCCATGGCCTTGATTGATGTTGTTATGGAGAGCGATACGGCAGGCTTGGATTTGGTAAAATATATTCGTCAAGAATTACAAAATCTCACCATTCGCCTCATTATTCGGACGGGACAACCAGGCATGGCCCCCGAACGCGAGGTGATTGTCAACTATGACATCGACGATTATAAAGAAAAAACCGAACTCACCAGCCAAAAGCTCTTTTCCACGGTCCGTTCTGGAATTAAATCCTATTGTGACCTGATGATCATTCAAAATAACCGCGCAGGACTGGAATATATTCTAAAAGGTGCCCCAGAACTTTACCGCCTGCAATCTTTGAACGATTTTTTCAAAGGCATTTTAACCCAGGTGGTCACCCTCTGCCGCATGAACGAAAGCAGCTTTATCACCGGTCGGGCCACCCTTTCAGAGCCTTCTGCCCTACTGGCCTTTGCCGGTTTGACCGATCCAACCTATCAAGATTTACAAATTCGCATCGGAACGGGAATTTTTAGCGACATCACAAATATTCCCGATTCCATCAAAGAATTATGCCTTGGAAGTGGCGACTGTATCACAGAAATGGATGGCAAAAAGGTCTGCTGTCTCCCTATACAGGCTGGCACGGAACGATTTGGTTTTGTCTATCTTGAACAAATTGAAGATTTGACCGAAAACGACAAAAGCTTGCTAAAACTATTTATTCATCAATGTGGCGCGGCTATTGAAAATTTTCGCCTCTATCAAAATTTAGAGTTATTTAACACCCGGCTCACCTCTGCCCATGAACACGCCATGGATATGCTGGCCGTGGCTTCGGAATTAAAAGACAAAGAGACGGGCAACCATATCAACCGAATTGGCCACTATTCAGAAAACCTTTCGAAAAGAGTGGGCCAGACCGCCAACCAATCCCGTGCCTTGGGCTTGGCCAGTAAGTTGCATGATTTAGGTAAATTAGGCATTCCAGATCGCATTATCCAAAAGCCAGACCGCTTAACCGCCGACGAATTTGCGGTTATCAAAACCCATCCTCAATTATCTCTGGAAATTTTGGGGGATGACCCCTGGTTTGAATTGGCCCGAAATGTGGCCTATTGCCATCACGAAAAATGGGATGGGAGCGGTTATCCACAGGGACTCAAAGGGGAAGAGATCCCTTTAGCGGCCCGTATTGTGGCCGTTGCCGATGTCTTTGATGCCTTGACAAGCTTGCGTCCTTACAAGCACCCTTGGCCTGTGGACAAGGCGATGGCTGAAATTGAACGGTGTGCGGGGGTACATTTTGATCCTGAAGTTGTTAAAGCATTTTTGGCGATGTATCATGACGGGGAAATTAGCCGAATTATGGAGCTGTTTCCCTCCTTTCACATCGAACCTGAGAAAGGATGATCGGCAGACCTTGGGGGGTGAATCTCCTCTGAAACAACCGGATCCCCCCCAATCCCCCCACCCTTTTTTTTTAAACTTTGCCCAATTTCGCCGCATCGCTTGGCAAGCCGAATGGCAATCGCAGGCCTACTCTGCTGATCCCGTCCACTGGGAGCAACTCTATTTTTCCCGTCCCCTCTCCTGCCGACTGACATTTTTATTATATCGTACCGCGATCACCCCCAATCAAGTTACTTTTTTTTGGGTTTTGCTGACCCTCTTGGGGGGAATGGCTTTGGCGTGCCCCATCCCCATTTTAACCTTAGCCGCCCCATGGTTTTTTTGGCTGGCCTGGATCTTGGATCATGTGGATGGGGAGTTGGCGCGGGTTAAAAGCCTTTTTTCAACCTGGGGCGATTTTTTGGATCTTTTTGGGCATCAACTTTTTCTCGTCATGATTTTTGCAGGATTAACCGTCCGCTTTCTGCTTCAGGAAGGGATTCCGACCTTTACGCTTTTGTGTGGTGTTTTAGCGACCGCCTTGGCGGCCCAGGCCGAAGGATTGCGCAAAAATGTGTTATTGCTTTTTCTTCTCAACCAACCCGATCCCACCCATCTTGCCTCAGAACCTTCTTCCGAAACCGCGGCCATGCGTCCCACGCTTCGCCAATTTTTGGCCCTCCCCCATTCGGAAGTCGGAATGCTTTATATGCTTATGGTGAGTTCGTTGTTGGGATTGGAGAGCTGGTATCTGATTTTTTATGGGGTAACGCTCCCTCTGGTCGTGGCGATCAAATGGCGCGCCCGCTCCCGTGAATTGCAGTTTTTACTCGCCCATCCACACACCATGGCCCAAAAAATACGACCCGAATGGCTGGTTAAGGATGTTTCATCGCCATGAGACGCCGCTTTGCTGTTTTATTGCTCCATCCCGACCATTTTCGCCAAAAACGCCCTTGGTTGGAACCCTATTGGATATTTCCCCATTCCAGAGCGGGTGTCTATCAAGATTGGTTGGTGGGGCAAAGCATTCCCCATCACGCTCTCCCGGCCAAGGCCTTGACCGAGACGTTCCTTTTGGATGGCGACCAGTTACGCTTTTCGGCGATTTTATTGGCGTTACCTTGGAAAAAATTATCTCTGGCAATCCGCACGTTATTGTTAAACTTCTCCCGCCAATACGGATTATCCCTCATTGCGGATGTGGCCTTATTGACCGATACCATGGCGTTGGCGGCGTTTGGGGTGCATGATCGGGGCAGACGCCATTTGGCCCCGGCACTCCTGCACACCCCTCAAGGAAATATTTTATTTACTCGGCACTCCAGACCCTTTTCCCCCTCTGGCGCGGATGTTGGTCTGCGCCCTTTAGGGCGTTTTTTATGGCAAAATTGGAGCTTACATCACATTAAATACACCTGTGACACCCGCATTTTGGCTCAATGGCGCGGAGGTATGGCGGCCATATTGGATCATATGTTTGGTGAAGCCCATAACATATTGTTTAATTTTCATCCAGCTTTGCTATTACACCACCCTGCGCCGCTGCATCTTTTTTTGCGTCAGACCATCGAACAAACCACTCCCGCCAAGGCCGCTCGTTGGTGCTGGCAAGGGGCAATGGCCTTGCGCATGGACGATCCAGGCTCTTCGGAACGGGTTTTTTTAGAGGGGTATAACGATGGCGTGCCCACCGCCACCCTTTGGCAAGAGGTGTTGCACCTACTAGAGAAGGAAAAAGCCCACCTCAATGTGGCGATGGTGCCGCATTGGGTGGATGATGGCGATTTAAAACGGGGACGCCTTTTCATCGCTGGCTCAGAGGCCACCCAACGCCAAGCGGCAGATCACCATCTCTCCCAAGAGGTAGTTTATAAACGTCTCTGCCCTGCTCTTGTATATGACTATGCCGCCCTATTTGCGGCCATGATCCCTGGGATCGTTTCTGGTTTGATCACCCCGTTGTCCCACGGATTAACCCATCTGACCCCCAACGAACGACAGTGGTCTCGTGCCCAAGACCGCTATACCCATTCCCATTGGTATCGAGAGTTTGGCGGTCCCGACCACGAATTATACGATGCCGAATTATTACGCCGTTTGAGGTTAAGCGCGGATCGCATTGAGGATTGGTGCGGGCGACGCCCGCATGTTTTTGTCCCATCAGGCCACGAACGGACCCCACGCACCCCATTGTTGGCCCAACAAGCGGGGTATTGGTTGCTCTCCAGTCGGGGAACCATCCCTTTAACCGCGCCGCCCTACACAGAAAACCGATTTTTGCCAGGGTGTTATCCCGAACAAATGGCCCATTTACTGGCTTGGAGTGCGGCAGGTTATCCGGCTACCTTGGTTTTTCACGATTTTGACTTGGTTCGCGGCGAAGTTGTTTGGCTTGCAGCCCTCCTCACCCAACTCAAAAAAAATGGCATGCACCGTTTTTTCTCGTTGGACTCTTTTGCGTGGTCTTTGCATTGTCACCTTGATGTCGAAACACGTACCGATGGTGTGGTGCAAATACACCTTCATGTCAACCACTCTTTGGCCAAATCTGCCGACATCCTCTGGATTCGAGTCGGAATGGTGGCCAGTCGGGTGACGGATGGGGTGGGCGAAGAGGTGGCGGGTTGGGTCATAGATGGGCATGAAACTCTCCTCCCCATAGATCCCACCCATCCCCCCACCTGTTTTTATCTTCATGGTCTGGCATGAGTTCCCGATTGCGCATTTTACACATCACCACGCAATTACTGCCCCACGGTGGTATTGAAGAGAACTTGCGCTTGCTGGCACAACGCTTGGACCCGAATCATTTTGAACTTTTTCTTTGCCCCATCCGTAACACCTTGGCCGAAATTCCAGCTTCTTTTATAAATTTACCGATCCACTTGCTCCCTTTAAACCGAGCGGGGTCTTTGTATGACATCTTTACCACCATCGCTTTATGGCGGTTAATCCGCAACATTAAGCCTCATATTGTCCATACCCACAACAACAAAGGCAATTTTCATGGCCGATTGGCGGCGCGCTGGTATAGTCGCACCGCTATTGTCACCACACACCATGACCTGGGGGACTGGCGAGCGGCCACTGGTCACCCTCTGAAATGGCGGGGGTTAACCGCTGATGAAAACTGGTTGGATCATCTGATTTACCCTATTTTAAATCTCCGCATGAATCGTCTTAACCATGGGATTATCGTTGTTTCACAGGCGGTGGGTCACCTTCACAGCCATCCAGGCAGAGGTTTGTATCTTTTGCCCGCCCCTTATGACGACCATCTTTTTGTACCATTTTCTTTACCCACCTCTTCGACATTCTGGTGCCACTCTGCGCGTCATGGGCGCTGGTCCTTTATGGACGACGCTACAACAACGCGCCTCTTTGCCCGATCTGCAAGGTCGGGTATTTTTAACAGGGGCAATGACTCATGACGTGCATTTATATCAAGACCTGGACATTTATCTTCAGCCCAGCCTCAGCGAAGGCTCTTCCATGACCACGGTGGAGGCCATGGCCATGGGTCTGCCGGTGATTGCCAGTCGCACGGGGGGATTGGCCGAGGTGGTGATAGATGGTGAAACCGGTCTGTTGGTACCCCCCAACGATCCTCAAGCCTTGGCCGAGGCCATTCTCACCTTGCTCCACGATCCACAACGGGCCCAAGCCATGGGCCACCAGGGACAGATTCGGGCGCGGGCCTTTTTTTCTGGCCGCCTCTATATAGAAAAAATCGCCGCATTTTATCAAGACATGGCGCGTCAGATCGTGCCATGAGCTTGAATACGCGACCATTGGTGGCCATTTTATGGGGCCAGATGGGCATGGGGGGACGCACAGCTCTCACCTTTGTCATCTCCATTTTGGTGGCCCGCGCCCTGGGGGCCGACTCTTTTGGGGTATATGTCTCTTTGATCGCAGTGGTGGAGCTGTTGATTAAGATAACCGATATGGGTGTATACACCACCTTTAGCACCTATATTCCCCGTTTGCGCCATGAAAACCTGCTTGGCCAATGCAGCTATCTGACACGGCAGATTCTTACACGCCGTTTTATACTCTTGTTAGCAACCGTTTGTATCCTGATTCTTCTCCAAAGACACACTTCTTGGCTGATATTTTTTATCCATGAGCGTTATTTATCTTGCCTCCTTTTGCTCTTTTTAGTGCGTGCGACGATGGATGGATTTATCTTTATCGTCATTGCCCAGGTGGATATGCGTTATTATTCAGCGGTGGAGATTGGGGTCTCTTTGGTACAGTTGGCGGGGGTTCTTTGGCTCATTGAAAGCGGTCTGACGGTTGAGGCGATGCTGTGGTTGATGGTGGTGGTCCATGCGTTGCAATGCATTTTTTATGCATACCGCTCTTGGGGGGTTCTGCAACCCACGCCAGACCCTTTTCCCATGGCTTCGGTGTGGCGATTTGGGTGTTGGGTTTGGTTGGGGACATTGTTTTATTATTTGCGGCAAAAGAGCATTGATATTTTGCTGTTGCTCTTTTTAATCAAGGATAAAAGGGCCATTGCCCACTATGAAATCGCCTATATGTTGGTCATGTATGGCGGTTTGGTGTTGCTCTCTTCTCTGGAACGTCTGGGGGTGAGCCTCTACGCCTCGGCTTTGGCGCGGGATGGAATGGCAGGTCTGGGCCGTATTTGGCAATGGATGACAAAACTCTCCATTCTCTTGGCCATTCCGGTATTGGTTTTTTTATGGATCCACGCCGATCACCTGATACACGCCTTTTATACCCCTGACTATCTGGCTGCCGTGCCTCTTTTATGGTTGTTTGCTGGCTTGCAGATCGGGGTGATTCTCCTGGCTGGAGAGACCACCGATGCCTTACTATTTCCCATGGGAAAAGAGAAATTATTTCTTTATCTTAACGCCTTGCAAGGTTTTTTAAATCTCTTTCTTGGTATTTTACTCATTCCCTATTTTGGAGCCATGGGGGCGGTTTTAGCCACCGGTGGCACGGCATTTTTGGCCGCCATCCTCAACCTTCACCTCATCACCCGCCCTCTGCACACCCCTTTACCCTGGCGCTTCTCCCTCTCCTTTTTCCTCTTAACCCTCCTCCTCGCCGCCCCCACCCGTCTTTACCCCAATCCAAATTTGTTTGTTTTAATCGGATTAGCCCTCTTGTACGGCCTTTCTCTCCTACTTTTAGCTCCCAGAGTGGTGCCCGTGACGCTGGAGGAGAGGCTTTTGTTGGAAAAATATTTACCAAAATGGTGGTGGGAGAGGTGGTTGCCGAAGAGGAAGTGAGTTAAAATAAATAATATAGAATTGTATATATTAAATGTGATACTACCACACTTAACCGTGGTCGTCTGTTTTTTGATTTTATTATTTTTTAAAAAAAAAGGGGTCTGGGGGATTGCCCCCAGGGTTTTGCTTTTGACCTCGGTTTTGCTTCCTTCAAAAAGCAGGGGGATTGGGGGATGCCATCCCCCAAGGTCTTGACTTTGCTTTTTCGTCCACACTTAAATGTGATGGTACCGTTAATGGATACTCTCTTAATCATAAATATCGTATTGTGACACGAGTGGGTGGGATCATGATCGCTGGATTTAGCGTTTTAGCGGTACTCATAAAGGTACTTTAAACCTTTTTTCGCAATATCCAGGTCATGAACACCCCCGCCCCCTAAGAGCGAAACAACCGAAACAATCCCCGCCGATCCATGGGTTGTTCCAAACGACTCGAAACAGAGCGTGGAACGTGGATGCCAGGATTTTCTTGAGCTAAGGCGGCGGCCATAGCGGATTCGTTGCTGTTTAAGTGGGTCACTTGATGGAGTATGGTTTGCACAAAATGGTGCCCCGTCTCTGGCTCCCAGGCGATCAACACCGGGATTGTTTTTTCTTTACCCCGCAAAATAACCCCTTGGCCTTTAGCGACCCTTCCGGCTTCATCCACCTGCAAAGGGGTGGCGGATTGAATGGAGGGAAGGGTACCAGGTAAATGCCAATAGATGCGTTCTACGGCCCAGGGGGTAATTAAAATGGCACTGGGAAGTTCATCCCGGGGAGGGGTCAGCCGGGCTTGAACCCACAACTGGGGGTTGATATCGGGATGGTTGGGAGAGAGCGTGGCTAAAACGCGCTCAGCGGCCACTTGCAAAGCCACCGGGTCTGGCCAGCGACAGTCCCATTTTACAAGGGGAGATGAGGTCATACGCGCTCCTTTTTCCTTTAGAAAAAAAGACCATCCAAAGGGCTGGAGGCCGAGGCGTAGAGTTTACGCGGCATCCGTCCTGCCAACCAGGCATGGCGGCCCGCCTCCACGGCTTTTTTCATTGCCAAGGCCATGAGAAGCGGTTTTTTAGCAGCGGCAATTGCGGTATTCATCAACACCCCATCACACCCCAACTCCATGGCGATCGCGGCATCAGAGGCGGTCCCAACGCCCGCATCGACCAAAACCGGCACCTTAGCCTGTTCAATGATGATACGCAGCGTATAGGGGTTACGAATGCCTAAACCCGAACCAATAGGAGCGGCCAAAGGCATGACCGCCACACACCCCATCTCTTCATAACGTTGACATAGGTAGGGGTCGTCGGTGGTATAGACCATCACCTTGAATCCCTCGGCAATGAGTATTTCTGCGGCTTTGAGGGTTTCTGGGGTGTTGGGCCATAAATATTTTTGGTCAGAGAGCACCTCCAATTTAACCAACTCCCACCCTCCCGCCTCGCGGGCCAACCGCAAAGTGCGCACCGCCTCTTCGGCGGTATAACAGCCTGCGGTATTGGGCAGGTAGGTATATTTTTTGGGGTCTAAATAGTCGCTCAACATAGGTGCTTTGGGATCGGTAATGTTCACGCGGCGCACGGCAACGGTAACGATTTGCGCGCCAGAGGCTTCAATGGCCTGCACCGTTTCGGTAAAATCTCGATATTTACCCGTACCCACCAAAAGCCGGCTGTTAAAAGATCGCCCAGCAATGGTCAACAGATCTTCTTCACTTGCGTCTGGTGACTCCTCACCACCGCCAATAAAATGCACCACTTCCACTTTATCTCCTTCAGAAAGGGGGGTTGTGGCAAAACGTTCTCTGCCCACCACCTCTAAATTGAGTTCCACCGCTACCCGCTTGCCATCAAAGCCCAGCTTCGTTAATAATTCCGCCACTGTCCCTAAGGCGTGCTGTTCAAATGGTTCTCCATTAAGAATAATTTTCATTTTACCTCTTTTCTATACACCATTTTTGTTAACAATTTTAAAAAAAATTGCTGATTGAATTAAAATCTGGCATCTTATGTCGTGTTAAAATTACCTGAAGTGAGACAGAGGTGCAAATGGATTCTGACCCCGAAACAATTTTGACGCGCCTATTTGATTTGGTCGCGCACAACCAGTTGACACAAGCGGGTGATTTACTTGATCTGTGGTGTCTCAACGCGCCCCAAAAAGCGGCGGCCTTGCTCGTGGCGTCCCGAATGTTTGAAAAAAAATATTGCGCACGCCCCCTTCAAGATGCCGAGGTGGCCAATCAATTAAACCGCGCCCTGTCTCATATCGATCAAGCCATTTTTGTCGATCCACAGGAAAATTTACATAAAAAGGTCTTGGATGCGTTGCACCTTTTTCAAAAACAGATTGCCTGCCGAACAGAAAAAAATACCCAAAGCGAGAGGCTCCTGGCGTTACAAAAGTTTCAAGAAAAAATTCGCGCACAAACGGATGATCCTAAAAATCGTCCACTACGCCATTTGAATAAACTGAAGCAACTGGCAGATTGTGCTGGTCATTTAGCCAGAAAACCTATGACAACCAAGCAAAAAAAGATCCAATTTTTACTTGGCTTACAACAAAAATGGCTTAAAAAAAATGTTGCACAATCCTTTGCCTAAATTTTGCCCATGGAGTGACGCATGACAACCCGGTATCATCTATTAATTCTCAATGGTCCCAATTTAAATCTTTTAGGCCAACGAGAAGCGGGCATTTATGGACGCGTCACTTTGACAGAAATTGAACAACAATGTCGTGAGGTGGCCCAGAAACTGGAGGCCGAACTGAATTTTTTTCAATCCAACCACGAAGGAAAATTGGTGGACCGCATTCAACAGGCCTATCAAAAAGAAGATTTAATCATCATCAACCCTGCAGCCTACACGCATACCTCAATTGCCATTCGGGATGCCCTGTTGGCGGTTTCTCTACCTATCATTGAGGTGCATTTGAGCAATGTTCACAAGCGGGAGCCATTTCGGCATAAATCTTTTATCAGCGACATCGCCCTGGGTCAAATTGTTGGTTTAGGTCCAATTGGATATCGATTTGCGATTGAAGCTGGTATCTTGCATCTGAAGGCGTTATCCTAAATGGGTAAAAGTGATCATTTATTGGGGGTAAAACCGATGGATCTCAAAGAGATTAAAAATTTAATTAAATTTATCTCTAAAACCGATATTTCTGAACTTGAAATCAGCCAAGAGGGACAGACCATTCGTGTACAACGAGGGGTCATTGGTCAAACGAATGTGGTGCATACGTCCCAGCCCATGCCTGCCTATCTGCCGATGGTTTCTCAACAACAGCACCAACAACAGCCAACGTTGGTTGGCCAATCAACGGCCAGCGTACCTGAGCTTGAAACCACCACGGTTGCCATTACCTCGCCGATGGTAGGAAGCTTTTATCAAGCCGCCTCGCCGGAATCGCCCCCTTTTGTGCAGGTGGGTGACATGGTGCGCAAAGGACAGGTGGTTTGCATCATTGAGGCGATGAAATTGATGAACGAAATTGAATCGGAAGTTTCGGGTCGCGTGGTACGTCTTCTCAAAGAGAACGCCACCCCAGTGGAATTTGGTGAAGAACTGTTCCTCATTGAACCGGATTAACGATTATGTTTAATAAAATTCTCATCGCCAATCGCGGCGAAATCGCCTTGCGTATTTATCGGGCCTGTAAAGAGTTGGGAATTCAAACGGTCGCGGTCCATTCTACCGCCGACACCGATGCCATGCATGTCAAACTGGCCGATGAATCGGTCTGTATCGGCCCACCGCCTTCGAATCTCTCTTATTTAAATGTGACGGCTCTCATGGCCGCCGCCGAGATCACCGACTCGCAAGCCATTCATCCTGGCTATGGGTTTTTATCTGAGAATGCCGAGTTTGCCGAAATTGTCAAGGCCTCTGGTCTGACCTATATTGGCCCTGAACCGGAAGTCATTCGTTTAATGGGCGACAAAGTTCGCGCCCGTAACGCCATGATTGCGGCGAATATCCCGGTGGTTCCTGGTTCGGATAACCCCATTTGGTCAGATGAAGACGCCCTGCGCACGGCACGCCGTTTGGGTTATCCGGTGATCATCAAGGCCGTGGGGGGTGGGGGTGGACGGGGCATGAAGGTGGTCCATTCCGATGCGGCTCTGATCAATGCCTATACGGTGGCTCAAAACGAGGCCATGCAATTTTTTAAAAACGATAAAGTCTACATTGAAAAATTTTTGGCCGGCCCACGCCACATTGAAATTCAAATTTTGGCCGACCGTTATGGCAATGCCATTCATTTGGGCGAGCGGGACTGCTCTTTGCAGCGTCGGCATCAAAAAGTTTTAGAGGAGTCCCCTTCCCCGGCGGTATCGCAAAAGGAGCGGGATCGTCTAGGACGTCTGGCCGCTGGAGCGGCGCAAGCGGTGGGATATACCGGAGCAGGAACCTTTGAATTTTTATATGCCGATGGCCAGTTTTATTTTATCGAAATGAACACCCGAATTCAGGTCGAGCATCCCGTCACTGAGATGATCACCGGTTTAGATTTGGTCAAAGAGCAAATTCGTATTGCCTCCGGTCAACCACTCTCTTTGACGCAAGAGCAGGTTGTGTTTACGGGTCACTCTATTGAATGCCGAATCAACGCCGAAAATCCTGAAACCTTTATCCCTTCCCCTGGTTTAATCACCAATTATCATCCTCCTGGCGGAGGTGGTGTTCGGGTGGATTCCAGCGCCTATGCGGGATATCGCATTCCCCCCCACTATGATTCTATGATTGGCAAATTGATTGTGCATGGGTGTGACCGCAACGAGGCCATTCACCGAATGCGGCGGGCTTTGTATGAATTTGTCATTGATGGTATCTCTACCACCATTCCTTTGCATCAACGTATCTTAATGGATGGGGATTTTGTGCAAGGGAATTATAATTTAAATTTTCTGGAACGGTTTCTTAAAAAGATTCCCTAATTTAGAGGGGGTCTGGGGGATTCATCCCCCAGGATTTGGCCTTTGATTTTTTGGTACTACCACATTTAAGTGTGGACGATGAACGAGTGCCTAAACAAAAAGCAAAGTCAAAACCCTGGGGGCAATCCCCCAGACCCCTTTTTTTTAAAATAATAACACCAAAAAACAGACGACCACGGTTAAGTGTGGTGGTACCGATTTTTTTTGTGACATTTTAATTTTATGACTGGAAACCGATTGCCATGCCTGACAAACTCCAACAGATGACCCTTCTGATTGATTCTGACCATCTCCAGCAACGCATTCAAGAGTTGGCCCAACAAATTACGCAAGATTTAGAGACGCTTGCAAAAGGAGAATTGGATCCGGTGCTGGTGGTAGTTCTGAAGGGAGGGTTTTTCTTTGGAGCCGACCTTTTACGTGCCATGGCAAGACCTTTACCGGTTGTTTTTATTTCGGCCCGCGCCGCTCAACAAGAAAATTGGATCACACAAGAGGATCAAGCGTTGATTCAGGGTCGTTGTTTAATTGTCGTGGATGCCCTGATGGACAAAGGGGGAAGTCAGCACCGTTTATTGACTTGGTTAGAATCTTTAGGCGCACGGGAGATTCGTTTGGCGGTATTACTGCATAAAACGGTGAATGAAGCCGAACCAAGGCCCATTAATTATTTGGGTTTTGAAGTACCGGATGTGCGTCTGGTTGGGTATGGTTTAGATGAAGATCAACGTTTTCGTGGAGAATCGGCCATTTACACTTGGTGGCAAAACAAAGAACATGATGCCCTGCGGGCAAAAAATCAAAGGCAAAACCTTGGGGGATGAATCCCCCAAACCCCCTCTTTTTTTTAAGGATCAAAAGAAAAGGGTGGGGGGGATTGGGGGGCGGTTCTCCGCCCCCCAAGGTTTTGCCTTTGATTTTATTTTGCCCGAAGGGCATCAAGAAGAGCTGCCCCCCCACCTGATTTTGTAGACCGCACAGCCCGATAGCAAATTATTAAAAACAAAATTCCCCCGATAACCGCAATTAAACCGCCCAAGCCGGTAAGACCCATAGCCATTTTTTTCACCATGGTTTCCAACCCCTGCGCCTCTCCGGCGGTTTTTCGTTGTATGCCCAGCACCCCTGACCAAGCCAAGCCAAAGACATGCAAAAGCGATCCACCGCCATACAACCACAGTTGCCAGACTGCCCACCGCCGATTGGGAGCTTGAAATCCCAAACGAGGCAATAGGTAGAAAATCAGACCCATATAGGCCACAGTTACCGAGACGATAGAGCCATGGTAATGGGAGGGAATGGTCACATTAATGCCCTTGATTAAAAAGCCGATCACGCCACCGATGCCAAACAGTAGCAAAGATAAAAACAGGGTCAGCCGCAATGGGGTAGGCTCTTGTTCGCCGCTGCTGGGTCGGGTGAGTAAGGTTGGCAAGAGAGCCAATCCGACTGGGAGGGCGGCCACACCGCCGCCATATTTCATTAAATTGGCAAAGCCGACCTGGAATTCAACATCGCCAGGGATATAATTTAAATGAAGAAACACCCCGCCGAGCAGAGCGGGTGCAGCTCCCAAGGTAAACAGCAGCACCGCCACTCTCGGGGTCAAGGAGATATGGCCACCCGCAGCGGTAGCCAGCCACAACCAGACCACGACCAGCAATTGGGTGTGGGTAAACTGCAAGATATGTCCCCCACCCCAAAACAGGGCCTCATAATAGAGCAAGCCATCGACGTTGGCTGGCATGGTGAGATAGCTCCAGAGCCAGGAGGCCAAGGAGAGCAATAGGATAAATAGACCGGTTTTTAACCCCCATAACAAGGCTCTCTCGCCGGTGCTGGCCACTCTGGAGTTAAGGATTCCAAACCCGGCCATCCCGCCCACTCCGGTGAGGAAGAGTCCCAACCCCAAAAAGAAGGCGTTATTGCCCAGCACGGGCACATAATTGTTCATAAATGGGGCATCTACTCCCAAGAAGGGGGAGAAGGTGATTAAAACGGCTCCGATTGTTGCCAGGAGCAATGTTCCAAACCCAAACCACCCTTTTTGCTCCCGCAGGTTAAGGCAGGCCAAAAAACCAGCGATGGAGAGAAACCAAACCAAGACAGACAGATCGACATGGATGACCAAGGCGGTCCGAAAAGAGCCGGTCCAGGGGAGGAGATTGAGGATAAACGGGGTACGGGCAATCAGGATTAAAACGACCACCAAGCCAGCCCCCACCAATGAATAGAGGGCCAAAAACAACCAACCAATGGCCAAGCGTCGGGGCATTCCAGAGGGAATGGAGAGCAGAAAGGAGTTCATGAAATCGCGTCCTACAACGAGTGGAGGTGGTGCGAAAGGGGGGATTTGAACCCCCAAGCCTTGCGGCACTGGATCCTAAGTCCAGCGCGTCTACCAATTTCGCCACTTTCGCATCTTGATGCCCTGCGAGCAAAAGAATAAAAGGCAAAACCTTGGGGGATGAATCCCCCCCACCAAAAAAAAAGGGTGGGGGGGATTGGGGGGAGGTTCTCCGCCCCCCAAGGTTTTATGAATAGTTGGGGCGAACGACGGGACTTGAACCCGCGGCAACCGGAATCACAATCCAGGACTCTACCAACTGAGCTACGTCCGCCATAAAGGAGTTTAAAAAAAAATTTATCACCAAATTGTATATACCACCAAAGCCTCTCACATTCAACCATGTTTGGTCATTTATAATTTTTTTTACCCGTCCGCTCTTAAAAGAGCCAAGAGGGAAACATGGTGCGTCCGACAGGACTCGAACCTGTAGCCTACGGCTTAGAAGGCCGTTGCTCTATCCGTTGAGCTACGAACGCCGAACCGAAATCCGCACAAAGGAACAGGAAGAATGAACATAATGCCCTGCGGGCAAAAAAAATCAAAGGCCAAACCCTGGGGGATGAATCCCCCAGACCCCCTCTTTTTTTTAAGTATTAAAAGAAAAGGGTGGGGGGAATTGGGGGGCGGTTGCTACACCCCGATTTAAAATTTATTTTAGGATTATATCTAATTCACGCTCGAATGGCAAGGTTTGGTAGCACCCCATTTGACCGTGGTCAACATATTTTTTTTCTTTTTCACAAAAAAACAAAATTCTGGGGGACGATTTGGAGCCCCCCAGGCTCTTTTGCAACAATCAACTGGCTGGTTTAACTTCAGTTTGACTCTCTTTGTTCACCTTGGGGGATTTGAGGCTGCCTTTGTTTTTGGAGGAAAAGGCACTGCATATACTCTCTTTACAGGCTTTTACCCAATAATAATATGACTCTCCAACTTTGCCAGTGGTGTCGGTATAGGAAGTATTGGCAACAGCGGCCAATTCGCTCGACTCTTTTGCTTTGGTGGTTGTGCCTCTGTATACCTTATACTCTGTTGCCTCAGGCACGGCGGTCCAAGAGAGGGTAATTTCTGTTGCCGATTTTCCGTCCGTAGCGTCTATCTTTTTCGGAGCGGTCATGGCGGTCGCACGGGCGGCATGAGCGGCGGGGAGATCTATTAAAAAAACCGAAAATCCAATGAATAATATAAATTGAAAAACAGAAAACATCGCCATCGATTTTATTTTCATTTAAATTTCCTTTACAAAAGAGAGGAGAGGGCAAAAAATTAAAACCTAATATAATGCAAATTTTCATAAATTTCTAGTCTTTTTAACTTTAGGATAAATCTTCAGGGGATTGGAGGGCGGTTCTCCGCCCCCCCCCCAAGTCAAAGGCCAAACCCTGGGGGATGAATCCCCCAGACCCCCTCTTTTTTTTAAAACGTAAAAAAAAAGGGTGGGGGGAATTGGGGGGCGGTTCTCCGCCCCCCAAGGTCTTGATTTTTATTTTTTCGATACATTAAAAAGACAAAAAAGGAGATCCCCACTTCCAAACATATTGCTAATTATTCGATCACCTCTGTTTTATCTTTTTTCGGCGGACGCAATAAATCTTTGAGAGCAATTAAAATATCTTTGCGAATATAACTTAATTTGGGTGCCTCTTCGTCAAAAAAGGGAATGGGACGGCACAAACGCATGGTTTGCAAACCAATGCGGGCCGTATACAAACCATTGGCAATCCCCTGTCCCGCTCGCGCCAACACCGCCGAAGTCAACGACTCCCCCAACAAAAAGGCCCCTTGGTCCGTGGCTAAATCGGTTACCCCCGCCATAACCAATCCCCGCATCACCTGACGACTCAAAACAATGGTACCCGAAAAACCAGGTCCCCAGCCATAACAACTGGCTATTTGGCGAATCATACGCAAATTACGCCATAAAAACAACAACGCATCCAACCACGCCAAAGAGCTGGTGGCGGTTAAAATCGCCGTTGCCCCAGCATTTTGCACAATAATGGCATAGGCTTGCCGATCTATAGGATGCAAAACATGTTTGGCCAAAAATACCAACCGCTCCCGATCGTTCAGATAATCGTCTATCCCCTCATGATAATTTTTAAAATATAACTCCGTATCGGGCATCGTCCTGTAAAAGGTGGAAAAATTTTTAATAAATCCATTGATCTGACCAAAAGTCTGCGCTCGAACCAAATGTTCGGCCTCTAATCGCAAAATGTTCAACTTGCCAAACCGACGCAGACGCACCATCTCTTGAAAAATCAAGAAAAAGAGAGAAAAAACCAAAATTGCAAAAAATAAAACAAAAATTCCACCTTGCAATAGATTGGCCTCTAACCGCTCGCGAATAAAGACAATCATCTCACTGCTCATGCCCAACAGTGCCAACAAAGAAGCCGACACCATCAACCATTTCCAGGCCGAGGGCTTGTTTTGCATTTTAGGTAACGGTGGCAGTTCCTCCTCCTCGGCCCGACGAGAGATGGCAACAGAGGCTGGAGACGACACACTTTTTTGAGTTGTCACCGGTAATATAATTGGCCCAATCGGCGCAACGGCAGGAAGAGAAGCGCTCTTGTCGCGCTTTGTCACCACCAATTCCACCGGGGCTTGCCACGATTTTTGGTTCATCAGAGTAATTTATCTCCCAATAAAAACTCCAAAGCCTGATCCAATCGAATATGCGGCAGTTGGCCACTTTCGGCATCCATGGCCGGGCGCGGTTTAAACTCTAAAAAGTTAAAACGATTCTCTGCCCAATCCGCAGGGGTAGGAAGATTCTCTGGAATCTCGCCAGGAAATAATAAAATTTCCTGATCCCGCCCCTTGGGCGTCCCCTGCACAAACGATAACCGCCGCCCCTCATGCTCCCGCACCACGGTTTCCGTACAAACCATCGATGAAATCGCCATGGTTTTCACCTCTACCCCCAAATAGACCGCATCGTTGGCCGGTTTGATCACCAATCGATTGACCAAACGTTCTAAATTGTGATGTTGATTGGCGGCTACATGGTCAACTTTGGTAGCGGCAAAAAGCAATTTATCAATTTTTGGTTTAAACAACCGGCTGATAATATTGGATTGACCATAATTAAAACTCTCTAAAATGGCCGTCAACGCATTGCGCGTATCCGCAAAATGCCAGGGACCATAATTGAGGGCTTTTAAAAGATCAATTAACACAATTTGTCGATCAAAACTGGAAAAATGCTTTTTAAAAAATTGTCCAACCACCCGCTCTTTGTACGATTCAAAGCGTTGGGTCATAATATCCTGGATACTGCCAGGGGTAACAGGGCCTGGCACTATTTCTAAAGGACAAAAGGTCAATAAAGGGGTGTCTTTAAACTCACCAGGGACAAAAAAACGACCCGGTTGTAAAAAATTTAAACCAACCTCTTTCGATTTACAAGCATGAAGAAATTCCGTATATAACTGCGTCGCCTGCCGTAACGTCTCTTCTTGAGCGATGTGGAAAAGTTTTAAGCCCGATAAATATTGACGCCATTTGGCTGACAAGGCCCGACGCGGCTCCTCATGGCATAATTGAAATATTTGTTGTGACCATGTTTGAAAATCTTGATCCAACATGGGTAAATCCAACAACCACTCCCCCGGATAATCAATAATGTCTAAATAGAGCGTGGAACCTGAAGAGAACGACTTGCGTAACATCCCATCGGGCTGAAAACGAAGAGCTAAACGGATTTCGCTAATTCCATCGGTGGCATTGGGCCAATTGGGACGCGCCGAAAGCAACGGTTGAATAAATTGATCATACCGAAAAAAGGGAATATCCATATCCGGCTGCAAAATAATTTTTGCTCCCCGCAAACGACCAGAATTAACCACCTGAAAAAAAGGCAATCCCACCCCAGCGTTGGCATTTAACAATTGATGAATCAACGAGGTGATAAAAACCGTCTTTCCACTTTGATTCAATCCGGTAACCGCCAGCCGCACCGTGCGATCCATCGCCAAATGGGTCAAATCATCCAGCGTCTTACGCGCCTCGTTCCAAATTATATTTAAAGATAAATCAGCCATATAAAAGTCTAAATGTTCCTAAAAAAAGGTGAGGGAAATGGGAGGGGCGGTTCTGAACCCACCCGGTCTTTAATATCCTCTATCATACCAATAGATACTCAAAATAGAAACCCCCCCTTCACCAACTGTTAAACATCTTTACAATCTTAAAATGTTCCAATTATTTTAAAACAAAGAAATATTATTTTTCTATATAAGTCGTATTGAAAACAGTTAAAAAATATGTTAACTAGACAGATAATATTCATTTTTGAAAAAAGAAGGAGCCTTATATGTCGCTTATCGAACAAACCACCCGTATCGTTGAATCTTTCGTTGTTGGTAATCAAATTAACTTCGAAGATCTACCAAATTTTATCAAAGGCATTCATCTTACCTTGTGTGAAATTAGCGGAAAAGAACAGAACGAACCCGACCGTTTAGCAACAATCTCTCCTGATCTTGTCACCCAAACCACCCCTATCGCTACAGAAGAAAATTTTTCTACTGAACTCATCAACAATAAACCTACCCCATTTCTTTCTATTCAAGAGGCGGTCACCCCTGATCTTGTCACCTGTCTGCACTGCGGAAAATCGGGTAAAACCCTTAAAAGGCACATTATCGAAGCCCATAACCAAACAGAACGTGAATATCGGCTGGCTTTTGGCGTTGAAGCCGATTTTCCACTGGTCGCGCCTAATTATTCACAACGCCGGCGAGAATTGGCCATTAAAAATCGCTTGGGAGAAAAATTGCAAACTGGGAAAAAGACACGTAGAACTAAAAAGAGCTCTGCGAGTGCTTAAAAACTTTGGGGGGACAAAAAACCGACCCCCCCACTCCCACCCCACCTTTTTTTTTGATATTTAATACCAATTTGCAATCAAATGGGTAAATATGGGACCTTGTCTCGGACAATATGTGCATGTCGTAAACATCACGCCTATGGAAAAAATTAAAAGCAAGACCTTGGGGGGTTGCACCCCCCAACCCCCCTGCTTGGGGGCTACAAAGTCAAAAGCAAAGTCAAAAGCAAAGTCAAAAGCAAAGTCAAAAGCAAAGTCAAAAGCAAAGTCAAAAG
>JAMOAW010000096.1:0-12723 GCA_039908535.1 Magnetococcus sp. DMHC-6
AAATGCGGTTGCGGCAGTACCGGACAAAACAATAACGGTTACGGCGGCCACCGATGGAGCCACCACACCGATTGCAAATGTTCAAAATGCGGTTGCGGCAGTACCGGACAAAACAATAATGGTTACGGCGGCCACGGAAGGAGCCGCTACACCGATTGCGGAAGTTAAGGAAGCAGTTGAGGCGGTGCCGGATAAGAATGTCACCGTAACGGCCCAGACCGAAGGGGCTACTACACCTATTGCGGAAGTTAAGGAAGCGGTTGATACGGTGCCGGATAAAAAGCTCACATCGGTTAATGTCACCGTTTCTAGCGCGATCAGGGATTTAAACGATGTGCAGAGTGCTTTATTTAATATTGTTGATAGATCAATTAATATAACCGCACTCACATCTGGTGCGTTGAATAGTCTTTCCGATGTGATTTCCAGTTTGGCCAAAATTCAAGACAAAACGATAACAATCACCACTTTTCACAAATCTATTTCATTGAAAGCAAGCGGGGGGTTAACCGAACATATTGCTCGTTTTGCATCTGGTGGGGCGGTATTTCGACCGTTATATAGTGCGATTGTGCCTGGAGTTGGCAGTGGAGACACTGTACCAGCCGCATTACGGGCGGGTTCATACGTTATCCGTAAATCAGCCGCAAACTATTATGGGGGTGGTTTTTTACGAGACCTTTTATCCAAAAAAATTCCCAGATTTGCTTTGGGTGGTTTAGTCGACACCATACTTACCCCTGGTGAATGGGTTTTACCGCCCGGCATTGTCAATCATTATGGTTACGGCTTCATGGATAACTTAAACCACGCCATTTCCAGCCGAATGCCATCACCACCCATAACAAGGGCAAGCGGCGGCCCAATTCCTGCCATTTCTGGGCAATCTAGCAAAACGGTGAACGTAAATCTGAACGTAGGCGGAGGGAAATATCCAGTCGTGGCAGATGAAGCGGTGGCAAATGGTTTGGTTCGAGCGTTGGAACAGGCGATGAGGAGAGCGCAATAATGAAGCGTGTGCGTGAAATATTGTTTTTTTTGCACGATGATTTTGAAATGTTGAGATAAATTTTAATTGAAAGGATAAAGAGATGACTGGTACACCTTGGCCTCATTTTTCAAAGGAAGAGTTATCTTGTCATTGCCAGTGTGGGCGAATGGAGATGGATTCGGATTTTATGGCGCGACTGGAGGAGTTGCGTGTTGCTTATGGTAAGCCGATGAAACTCTCCTCTGCTTATCGTTGCCCAACCCATAACGCCAAAACCTCCAGCACTGGCACGATGGGCCCACACACAACGGGCAAAGCGGTAGACATTGCTGTATCTGGCGCAGAGGCTTATAAACTTCTCGTGTTGGCATTGCAACATGGTTTTAATGGTATTGGAATCAGTCAAAAAGGGTCGCATTCCACCCGATTTATCCATATTGATACCCTCCCAAACGACCCCAAACATTCTCGGCCAGCCCTGTGGAGTTATTAGGGCATTATTAACTGATTTATTAGGAGATGCGGAATTATGTTTAATACTGACCAGTTGCAAAAACATCTTTTTGATACTTCGATTGAAGGCAGTCAATTTTTAACCACCCGTATTGCCAATGATGCCTATGGCAATGCCCAATACATCGGCAAAGCCGCCCCCGGTGCTGCCGAATCTGCCCCTGCCTGGATGATTCAAAAAATTATCTACGATGTCGGCAAAAACCCCAGCTCAATCATTTTTGCCAACAGCAAAGCCAATTTTGACCAAGTGTGGGAGGATCGTGAGAGTTTGAGTTATGGTTAGAAAGGATCTCTCTGGAGGGGACAATAGCCCCCTCCAGACACTCCAAAGAACATTATTTTTGTCGAATTTCTGCATCGATGCAGAAATTTAGTGCCAAATAAACCGCAAAATTTCGCCAACTGGCGCGCCGATTTACACTTCCCCCCCTAAAAATCCCCCAGAGACCATCAAACGCAACTATCACATCCAAGTCTCAGGATGACAATTTTTAGCCAAGAGAAATGCAAAATTTGGAAAGATAAAAGAGAGGAAAAGAGTCTTTTTTAAGTCAAGAGAAACGTAATTTTTTTGAAGAGGCTTAAAAAAAATGTCAAATGAGTCGTCATTTTATGTCAAGAGAAGTGGCGCGTTACAAGAGGGCTAAAAAAAATGTCAAACGAGTCGTCACTTTCTGTCAAGAGAGATGGCGCGCTACAGAGGGCTAAAAAAAATGTCAAACGAGTCGTCACTTTCTGTCAAGAGAGATGGCGCGTTACAGGAACAAAAACAGCCACCTTGTGAGTGGCTGTAAATGCTTGTTTTTATTGGAGCCGCGTCTCGGATTCGAACCGAGGACCTGCTCATTACGAGTGAGCTGCTCTACCCCTGAGCTAAAGCGGCTTTTGAACAACGGCGACTATACTAACGGGAAAAATTCGTAGGGGTCAAGTCTTTAGAGTATTCAAAAATATTTTTTTTAAGAAGAAGGGCGGGGGGAGAGTTCTAGGGCGGCGGAAAGAAGGCGGCGGGTGTAGGGGGCTTGAGGATGATCGAAAATCTCTTGCGTGGGACCATACTCCACCATTCGGCCGTTACAAAGAACCAAAACATCGTGAGATAACGAACGAATTACCCGTAAATCATGGGAAATAAAAATATAGGCTAAATTGTGGCTTAGTTGCAACTGACGCAATAGTAAAAGAATTTGCGCTTGAACAGAAAGATCCAACGCACTGGTGGGTTCATCTAGGACCAAAAGATCTGGCTTTAAGGCAATGGCACGGGCAATGGCGATGCGTTGGCGTTGGCCACCAGAAAATTGGTGGGGATAACGGTCTAATATATCCCCTGAAAGGCCCGTCTCCTCTAAAATGGCGACTATGCGCGCACGCCTTTTTTCGGCGTCTGGCTCTAGACCATGGACCAATAAACCCTCCTCCATAATCTGCCCAATCGTAAAACGTGGCGACAGAGAAGAAAAGGGATCTTGAAATACCACCTGTAACCGACGGCGCAATGACCTTAATGGCTGACGAAGCATGCTTTGTAAATCTACCCCATCAAACATCAACTCTCCTCGCCCCCTATTCAAACGCAACAGGGTCTCTCCTAAAGTGGTCTTACCGCTTCCAGATTCCCCAACAATCCCAAGAGTCTCTCCTCGACGTAACGTCAAATGAACGTCATCTACCGCTTTGGTATATCCCACCGTGCGGCCAAATAACCCCCGTTTGATGGGAAAATGGCAACTGACGTGGCGCGCTTCATAAAGAATGGGGCGTACCTGAGGGCGCGGTGGAGGATGAGGCGAGGGAAGACTATCCAATAACATTTGCGTGTATGGATGTTGTGGATTGTTAAATAGCGTCGACGTCAAACCGCTCTCAACAACCTCACCCAGACGCATCACACAAACCCGATCAGCAATCTTTTGTACCATCGGCAGGTCATGGGTGATGAGCAAAACGGCCATCTTCAATTCAGCTTGCAAATGGGTTAAAAGTTCTAAAATCTGGGCCTGAATCGTGACATCCAATGCCGTGGTCGGTTCGTCGGCAATCAATAGCTTGGGTTGACAGGCCAACGCCATGGCAATCATCACCCGCTGGCGTTGCCCCCCAGAAAGCTGATGGGGATAACTCTCTAGGCGTTGGCGGGGATGGTCTACCCCGGTCTTCTCCAAAAGTTCAATAGCCCGCTGGCGGGCTATTTGGGAACTTAAGCCTTGATGTAAAATCAGCGGCTCCATCAATTGACGAAAAATGGTTTGCACCGGATTGAGCGCGGTCATGGGTTCTTGGAAAACCATAGCTACTTCGTTGCCACGAATTTTTTGCATCTCCAATTCATTATATGCGTGGATATCTCGACCAGCGAGGCGAATGGTTCGGGCATGGCAGTGGGCTTGCGCAGGTAAAAGTTTGAGAAGAGAAAGAGCCGCAACTGTCTTGCCACTCCCAGATTCCCCGACCAAAGCCAGAGTTTCTCCAGAATGGATGGCAAAGGAGATCCCCTTGACCGCCTCTACCTGCTTTTGGCCACTCAAAAAGCGCACGGAAAGATCTTCAACTTGTAAAAGTAAGGGACTCATTCTTGACGGGGATCCATGGCATCGCGCAAAGCTTCACCAATAAAATTAAGCAGCAATAACAAAATCACCAAAACCGCGAAAGCCGAAATCGACAGCCACCAAGCGTCAATATTGCCCTTGCCCTGTCGTAACAACTCCCCCAAACTCGGCGTAGATGGCGGCACTCCAAGACCAAGAAAATCCAAACTGGTCAATGCCAAAATCGTTCCAGAGATGCGAAATGGTAAAAAGGTGATCACCGGGGTCAAAGCGTTGGGGAGTAAATGGTGAAACATAATGGTGGAATCCGGTACCCCCATCGCCCGTGCTGCCTTGACATAAACCATGTTGCGGGCGCGTAAAAATTCGGCTCGGACATAATCGGCCAACCCCATCCAGCCAAATAAAGAGAGCAAAACCACTAATAAACCAATACTTGGATTAAAAATACCAGCAAAAATAATCAGTAAATAAAGTTCAGGCAGGCTGCCCCATATTTCGATAAAACGCTGAAAAAAAAGATCTATTCGCCCCCCAAAATAACCCTGAATCGCCCCTATCAGAACGGCAAGCAGCGTGCCTATAGCGGTCAAAGCCATTGCAAACAATACCGAAATGCGAAACCCATAAATCAACCGAGCCAAAACATCCCGCGCCCGGTCATCGGTTCCCAACAGATTTTGGGCGTCAGGAGGCGACGGGGCCGGGCGGGTTAACTCGGTGTTGATGGAGTCAAAACGGTGTGGATTGAGGGGAAAAAGAACCCAATTGTTATTATTGCGCAGTTTGTTTAAAATGTAAGGATCGCGAAAATCGGTTTCCGTTGCAAAATCTCCCCCAAAAACGGTTTCTGGGTAGACCTTTACCAGAGGAAAATAGTAACCTCCTTGGTAATAAACCAACAGCGGCTGATCGTTAGAAATAATCCAAAGAGATAGATATCCTCTTCGGTGCCTTTTAAATATCTGCCAGCGGTGCCGGCTCTGGGGAGTAAGAATCCAAGCTTTCATATTGGTGAAGAATACGTCAATATGTGAATTTGGGCAACCGGATTTATCAGACAAAACTGCGGGAGGTGGTGATCCCCTTTTTCTATAGGGCATTTGCAGGACTTTCTCATGAGGAAACGATTAAACGAACGATGAACGAACTCTGGTTTCAATTTTTGGCCGTGGCAGTGCTGGTGTTTTTAAGCTTGATGCTCTTCAATTGGAAGAGAAATTTTGAGCGAGAAGAGTCAAAAGAGCGACATTGGCTTTTTTTAGGTCTGGCTTGGTTATTGCTCGGCAGTGTCGTGCAGATCGTCTCTGAAGAAGGGAGAGTTTTAGGAGGGATCACAAACTTAGTGGGAATCGTCTTGTGGGTATCCGGTTTACGAAAATGGTTGTCTAAAGTCGACCAAGAGCGACAAAATTTGCTGCGCTTAGATCGAGAAAACCGGGAGTTAGTCTCCAAAATAGCCAATCAAATCCGAAAAACAAATGAAATTCTCGCAGAAAAAGAACAATTGCTCATCGCGTTGGAACAACACGCCATTGTCAGTATTTCTGATAGTTACGGTGGTATTATTTATATTAACGAGAAATTTAAGCAGGTCAGCCAATACGATCCCATTGATGTGTTGGGGCAGGATCATCGTATTTTAAATTCTGGTCTACATGTGCAGGCCTTTTTCACAAATTTATGGGATACGGTTATTAAAGGAAATGTCTGGCAAGGAACCTTTAGCAACCGTCGCAAAGATGGTTCAATCTACTGGGTGGATGCCACGGTGGTCCCATTTATGGGGTCCGATGGCAAACTCAACCGTTTTGTCAGCATTCAAACCGATATCACCCGCCGCAAAGAGGCCGAGGAAAAACTCCTGCGTCAACAGGGGGAACTGGAGGAGACCGTTCGAGAACGTACCGAAGATTTGGCCGTCATGCGCGATCAGGCCTTGGCTGCCAGTCAGGCCAAAAGCGTCTTCTTGGCCACCATGAGTCATGAAATTCGTACCCCCTTAAATGTCGTGTTGGGCATGTTGGAATTGTTGGGGCATACCCCTTTGGAGGCACAACATCGTGAATATGTGGATTTGGCCTTTAGCTCTGGCAAACGGTTGTTGGTGTTGATTAACGATATTTTGGATCTCTCAAAAATCGAGGCCGGTCAGTTTACGCTGGACTCCGTGGATTTTGACCTACGCGATCTTTTGGATGATGTAACACGCTCTTTAGCTCCCTTAGCGCAGGGAAAATCGTTAGAATTAACGGCATTTTTCCCAGTTCAATTGCCCAGTCGCGTCTGTGGTGACCCCAATCGGTTGTCACAAATTTTTACCAACTTGATTGGCAATGCCATCAAATTCACCCCAGCTGGAGGATCGGTAGAGCTGTATGGCGGTCCTGTCGGAGGCAGTGGCAAGAGTACCGAATTTTTATTCGAGGTCCGAGATACCGGCATTGGTATTCCAGTCAATGAACGCGAAAAAGTATTTTCCCGTTTTTTTCAAGCCGATGGATCCAATACCCGCCAATTTGGAGGAACCGGTCTGGGACTCTCCATTTGTCAACATTTGGTCGCTATGATGAAAGGGGAAATCCAAGTGGATATCAACCCTTATAGCAAATCTGGATCGGTTTTTTATTTTACCATTCAACTGGAAATGTCCAATTTTCAAGATGTGGTTGAACATCAGGACATGATTGGGCTACGCGTTTTAGTGGTGGCCAGTCGAGGCCTGCAATTGACCATGTTGCAAGATTTTCTGGAATCTCGTAACGTTCATGCGGGATATATGAACGAAATAGCGCAAGCCGAGACCGTCTTGATGGATGCGGTTAAAAAAGGGTTGCCCTACCATTTGGTTTTGCTCAACCATCAACCAGGGATGGGAATAAGTGAATTTTTGGATCGATTTCGTCAAAATGGATTTGGTGTTCCGCGCATTATTCTGTTAACCGATCTTTTGGAATCCGCTCAGGAAAAAAACAACATCCATCGCGAAAATGTCCTATGTTTACAAAAGCCATTTAGCATCTCCAGGTTACAAACAGTAATTGATGCGGCACGCAATGCTTTAGAAGATCAAACATTTCGGACGATAAATTCATCTGGGCAGGGAGACAAACAAACCTTATTTGCCCAGGAGAACCGAGACAAAACAACCAAAACAATTTTGACCAATTATCCGATTTTGGTAGTGGATGATCAGATTGCCAATTTAAAAGTAGCTGAGGGCATGTTGGTACAACTGGGGGCCGATCCTGAGTTGATCTTTACCGTTACCGATGGCTTTCAAGCTGTAGAAATTTGTCAGCGGCAACGGTTTGAGATCGTTATTATGGATTGTCAAATGCCAGTAATGGATGGTTATCAAGCCACCAGAGCCATTCGGAAGATGGAAAAAAATTTGCATTTATCTCCAACCTGGATCATTGCCTTTACAGCCGATATTACCCGTGAAGGTCGGGAGGCCTGTCAAAAATGCGGCATGAACGATTTTATGTCCAAGCCCGTTACCCGCGCTCTTTTAGCGTCTAAACTAGAACAGTTTTTCTCTTTGAGTGCTTCCACAGAGATCATTGAATTACCACCAGAAAAGATATATGAAATTGTCCCACCACCAGATCAAGAGGATGTCAATGTAGAAAACGCCATGCAATCCTTGGGTTTAGAGCCAGAACATTTTGTGGAAGTGGTTGAAGTCATCATAGCGCAACTGCCAGAATTGATTGAAAATTTGGTTCAGGATGTCCATGCCCGCGATCAAGCCAGTGCCCGTGCCAAGGCCCATATTTTAAAGGGCAGCATGGCCAACGTTTTGTTTCCACAACTCAAACAACCCACCGAAACCCTCCATCATCATATTCGCCAAAACGATTGGGAGCAAGCAAAAGTCGAATTGGATCGCCTGATAGCCGCCTATGAACCCATCCATCGCGCTTTGCGGCTTTTTGAACAAAAAACCATGGATGTCTAGGAAATAAAGTTTACGTTACGTTGGAAATTCTCCTCTTTGGACAGTAGGGCCATCATGCCTCAAAAAAAGAGAGTTTCCACTCTCTGAAATGGTCAAATCCATTGAACAGACGCTCCCACTATGCGACCTTGAATCGAACCCTTTCTGTCATATCCCGCTCTAAAAATCCCTCTGTTTACTCTCAACCAAAATCGTTTCCAAATGAATACCGGTCAAAATAAGGGTACCCGTATGAAAAATTTGTTGGGGATCTAACAAGCGGAAGCTATAAATGCGCCGCAGGCACCGCCGCCCGGAAGGATCGCGGCCTAGACCTACATGGCTTAACGAGATGGTCTCGTCTACCAATTTCATGCCCATCTCAAGACTGGTGGACAAAGCGAGCGCAAGAGCCACTTCTCTGGCCTTCATGCTGTGATACCAAATAAAGGCCACCCCAATTACCAACCACAAAGCTCCTTGAGTTTCGTCCATTTTCTCGATCCTCCCTTCTTTAGAGAACCGTTCGCTCGGCTTGTTCTTTAAATACATCCAACCTTTGCTCTAGATGCATCGTCAAGGCCACCGAACAGCGTAGGCGGTTGGGATCCTTATCTAAAGCACCCAGCACCCGTTGCGTCAGATAACAACCCAGACTTATCAACCCCTCTTCTTTCATGTTATCAAGCAACATGGAAAAAAAAATCAGATCATTTTCCATTTTGACCCACTCTTTGCGCGACATCCCCATTTTGGAAAAAAAAGCAAAATCCAGTTGCGCCACGATTCTGTGCGCTTGCTCTTTTTTGACCCAGATGATCGCCTGCTGCCAGACAAAAAATAGCGCACTCCGATAATAACGTTTAAAACGCCACTTTTTAATAAAATGATACCCTTCCAACTGCAACAAGCCTTCCTCCAAGATGCTCGGTCGTTGGGACCACTCATTGGCAAACGCCTCCACAAGTTGGGCCACGTTCAGGCGTGTCGTAACCTCCGTTTCTGGGGCATCGGTCCATAATCGGACCAAACGGGTCGACTCCCGAACAATGGCCGGATCTTGTGGATTAAAGGTCATGAATGACAATTATCCCTGGTTGTGCCTAGACTCCACAAACGGCCAATGCACTAAATGCCAAAACGCCTCCAAATATTTAGGCCGCGCATTGCGATAATCGATATAATAGGCGTGTTCCCAAACATCACAGGTTAAAAGTGGCTTGACGCCTGTTGTCAAAGGGGTTGCGGCGTTGCTGGTAGAGACCAACCCCAAAGAGCCGTCCTCTTTCTGTACCAACCACGCCCAACCAGATCCGAAGGTGGTGATGGCCGTCTGGGTAAATTGCTCTTTGAATCTCTCAAAAGTGCCAAATTGTTTTTCAATGGCCAACAAAAGATCACCCGTCGGCACGCCTCCCCCTTGTGGAGAGAGACACTGCCAGTAAAAACTATGATTCCAAACTTGCGCGGCATTGTTAAACAGGCCACCCGAAGAGGCCATCATTATTTGCTCCAAGGTCATCTGGGCAAAGGGGGTATCGACAATCAATTTATTTAAATTATCCAAGTAAGTCTTGTGGTGCTTTCCATAATGGAACTCTAATGTCTCTTTAGAAACGTGGGGTTGTAGGGCGTCCAAGGCATAAGGCAAAGTAGGGAGTTCAAAAGACATGATGCGTTTCCTCCATGTGGATTGTTATTTTATACATATTTCTTTTATAATCTAACATAGAATCATGTCGAAACGAAAAACAAAATCGAAGGCGACATCCAAAGGGACTCCCCCTGACCTCTTTTTTCTTTTATTTTTGGAGAACTCAAGCCATGCGCTGCCACGAAGTAGACTACGACATCATCGGCGATGACATTCAACTGGTAGAGGTGGAACTGGATCCTGGAGAAACCGTTATTGCCGAAGCGGGAGCCATGACCTACATGGAGGATGGCATTGTCTTTGAAGCTAAAATGGGAGATGGATCCAATCCAACGGGCGGTTTTTTGGGCGGTTTACTCAACATTGGCCAACGCCTATTAACCGGTGAATCCCTCTTTATGACCCACTTTACCAACCAAGGCCGAGGAAAAAAACGAGTTGCCTTTGCCGCTCCCTTCCCTGGCCGTATTCTTCCTTTAAATTTAGGCCAAATGGGTGGAGAGATCCTTTGCCAAAAAGATGCCTTTCTGGCCGCCGCTCTAGGCACCCAAGTGGGCATTGCGTTTACAAAAAGATTGGGTGCCGGTTTTTTTGGTGGCGAAGGATTTATTCTGCAAAGACTCACTGGCGATGGCGTGGTCTTCATCCATGCCTGTGGAGCCATCGTACGCAAGGAGCTCCACAACGATCTTTTGCGGGTAGACACGGGCTCCTTGGTGGCCATTTCCCCAGGGATTGATTATGACATTCAAATGGCTGGAGGTTTAAAATCCATGTTTTTTGGTGGTGAAGGGTTATTTCTAACCACCCTTCGTGGCACCGGAACCGTCTGGCTACAAAGCCTCCCCTTTTCTCGCCTAGCCGAACGCATTCTGGCTCTGCCCCCCCCACCGACCGCTTCAATCTGAAGATCTAAATTTTGATCCACCGTAGAAATACGCGCATATCCGATTAACATGGGGATTCTTTCTATCGAAATGTGACAGCCACTTTGTTGTTCTTAAAACTCATTAAATGTTACCATTTTGAGAATTTAATTTCAAAAACCATTTTTGAGAATAAAAAAGCATTGATTTGTGTGGGGCATGGATAAAATGGGAAACGTTCTCAAAAACGAGCGTTTATGAGAAAAAAGATCAATATTTTCCGAATGGATGTAAACATACTATAAAAATTCCAGAAAATCCCAATTAAATCTGACCAATCCGCTATAGGGTTTAAAGTCCAATGGTACGAAAATGTACATTAAGAAAAAAAAATTTTAAATTGAGGCTATTTTAAGGATGTTGCATAAGTTTGCTTATGTAAAAATATTATGGATTTGACCAAAACTAGATAGTACGCCCAGGTCATCATGGCCATTGCAATTTTGCTTCGCAGTTTGGACACCATTGCGTCTCAAATGGTGAAATCACAAAATGCTTGGGAGAGAGTATTGGCGCGAGCTGGAATCGAAGATGTCCGTATTCACGATCTGAGCCCTTGCGCGACGTTAATCCTTCATCCCATCAGGCTGGATAGAGGAATTTTACCTCCAAGCTATCAAATATGCTCAGCACACATCAAAAACTAAATCGCCAAACAACGTCATGAAAAAATCACAATTTTTTTGTTTTTTTGTTTTGCTTTAAGCTGAATTTTCAATTATCTTTCTTTTGCAAAAAAAATCCCCCTACATATTTTTCGGAGACAAAAAAATGAAGACTACGCGCATCTTAGCTATATGTGGATTGTTTGCTTTATTAGCTGTTGGAAATGCTCAGGCAGCAACAACAGGTGAATTTAATGGGCATACTTATACCTATGTTGATACGAAAATGACATGGACTGAGGCAAAAGCTAATTGTGAATCTATTAGAGCACATCTTGCGACTATTACATCACAAGAAGAAGATAATTTTGTATATAATTTTATAATTGAAAATGGAGGAATTTCTAGCTGGTTTGGTGCTTCAGATGCAGAGTCAGAAGGAACATGGAAGTGGATAACGGGTGAACCATGGAATTATACGAATTGGCATACATCATCTGGTGAACCAAATAATTCAGGTGATGAAGATTATTTATCAAATTATTCTAATTTAATTGGTTGGAATGACGATAAGTATTATAGTATAGCATCCTCTATATGTGAATCCGAAACAACACCTTTAACAGTCCCCCACTCCTTCACTCCATCCACAACCATAAAATCCTCAGAAGTAAATGAAAATTTCGACACAATTTATCAAAAATATAACGATTTATTGTTAAAATATAACGATTTAGCGCAAAGAGTTACGACTCTTGAAACACCATAATAACAAATCAATTCCTTCGCTAACAATAGGATAAAAGATGAATAATCATTCCATACTCTCAAAGTCAACCATGTTCTTGTCAATGCTATTCGGTCTGTATGCAAACGTCGGCTATGTATCTGACGCACAAGCGGCAACCCCATCTGTCCCGACATCTGTTTCTGCATCTGATGCGACATCTAAAACAAAAATCAGTATTACTTGGAAAGCGGTATCTGGTGCCACCAAATATAAAATCTATCGTGGTACCTCTTCCAGTTCTTCCTCTTCCACAAAAATGGGAGAAACGACAACCACTTCATATTCTGATACAGCTGCTGAGTATGGAGTCACCTATTATTACTGGGTAAAAGCCTGTAACAGCACTTCTTGTAGCGGTTACTCAAGTTCAAATAAGGGCTTAATACACCCGATTCCGTTTCTGCCGAGAATGGAACCTCTACAAGCAGTGTGCCCATCTCTTGGGATCCAGTACAGGGGGCTACGATATATACAATTTATCGTGGGAGTTCTTCCAGTTCCTCAACGGCGACCTTTCTGGCAGAAAGCAATATGACATCATTTAACGATTCCACTGCAGATCCTGGAACAGCCTATTATTATTTTGTTAAGGCGCGGATTTTCTGCTTCAAATGGAACCTCTACGACTGAGGTCTCTATCAAATGGACGGCGGTTCCTGGAGCAACGCAATATAATATTTACCGTGGAACTTCTTCTAGCTCCTCTAATTCCTCATCTATTGGAACTTCAACAACAACGACATATA
>JAMOAW010000031.1:0-33826 GCA_039908535.1 Magnetococcus sp. DMHC-6
AGTGTGGACGATGAACGAGTGCCTGAACAAAAAGCAAAGTCAAGACCTTGGGGGATTGCATCCCCCAATCCCCCTGCTTTTTGAAGGAAGCAAAACCGAGGTCAAAAGCAAAAGCAAAAGCAAAAGCAAAACCCTGGGGGCAATCCCCCAGACCCCTTTTTTTTTAAATAATAAAACCAAAAAACAGACGACCACGGTTAAGTGTGGTGGTACCCCCCCCCCTTGCAGGAGTTATCCAAAATGCATTTTAGACTCTAAATTGGCCCTGGAGTCGGCGTTGTTGAGGGCCTCTTCCATAGAAATGGCCTTTTCTTGGTATAATTTATAAAGGGCGGTATCAAAGGATTGCATCCCTTTTTCGGAACTGTTTTCCAAGGCATCTTTCATCTCATCCACCTCCCCTTTGAGAATCAATTCGGCCAAGTGGGGGGTGTTGATCATGATTTCGACGGCGGCGCGTCGCTTACCATCTAAACTGGGTACAAGGCGTTGGGAGATGATTGAGCGTAGATATAACGACAGATCCATAAAAAGCTGTTTGTGCTTGGCCTCTGGAAACATGTTTATAATACGGGTCAGGGCTTGATAGGCGTTGTTGGCGTGTAAGGTGGAAATGGCTAAATGGCCAGTACCCGCCAATTCCAGAGCCGCTTCCATGGTCTCTTGATCACGGATCTCCCCAATTAAAATAACATCTGGGGCTTCACGTAGAGAGCTTTTCAGGGCTTTGGCGTAGGAGAGGGTATCGACACCAATCTCCCGTTGATTGATGATGGATTTTTTGTGCGGATGGACAAATTCGATCGGATCTTCGATGGTGAGAATGTGCCCACTTGAGGTGCTGTTGCGATGATCAATCATGGCGGCAAGGGTGGTTGATTTCCCAGAACCTGTGGCACCAACCATCAACAGCAGACCACGTTTTACCATGATTAATTCTTGTAAAACCTCTGGCACTTTGAGTTCTTCAATGTTGGGTATTTTGCTGCGGATATAGCGCAATACCATGGCTGTACTGTTTTTTTGATGAAAGGCATTGACCCGGAAACGTCCCTCATTCCCCAAGGAAATGGCAAAGTCGATTTCTAGATTTTTTTCAAAAAAACGGGCTTGTTCTTCATCCATGATGCCTAAAATGGCATCATGGATGAGTTTTGGATTGAGTTCATCTTTGCCTACAGAGACCAATTTACCGTCCAGTTTCATTTTCGGCTGGGTTCCAGTCGTAAAATAAAGATCCGAAGCCCCTTTTTCGATCATTAGTTTTAGATAGGGGGTGATATTCACGTGGTGACTCCATTAAGAATATTTAATGTATCGGAAAAACAAAAATCAAGACCTTGGGGGGAGAGAACCGCCCCACAATCCCCCTACCATTAAAACAAAGAGGGGGTCTGGGGGATTCATCCCCCAGGGTTTGGCCTTTGATTTTTTTTTTGCCCGCAGGGCATTATGTTCAAACATCTATCAAATTCCCATATCTTCTTCTTTTGCCACTAGCCCCAAACCACTCAGGCCTTCATTCATATCGCGACCTTTAGACTCTTTGCCATCCAGTTTGATTTTCAGGCGTAGTTCATTGGCAGAATCAGCGGAACGTAGGGCATCTTCATAGGTGACTAGATCGGCTTCGTAGAGGTCGAAGAGGGCTTGATCAAAGGTTTTCATGCCGAGTTCGTTGGATTTTTTCATGATTTCTTTGATGCCATGCACTTCACCTTTGAAAATTAAATCGGAAATCAATGGCGAATTGAGCATAATCTCTATAGCGGCCACCCGGCCTCCACCTCTTTTTTTGATCAAACGCTGGGAGATGATGCCACGTAAATTTAAGGAGAGATCCATCAGTAATTGCTGACGTTTGGCCGTCGGAAACATGTTGATAATTCGGTCTAAGGTCTGATTGGCATTATTGGCGTGCAGCGTGGAGAGTGCCAGATGGCCAGTTTCGGCAAAGTTGATGGCATGCTCCATGGTCTCTTGATCGCGGATTTCTCCGATGAGAATGACATTGGGAGCCTGACGCAAGGTGTTTTTGAGTGCGGCGTGCCAAGAGTCGGTATCCACACCCACCTCACGTTGGGTAATTAAACAATTGATATGCGGATGGACATACTCAATGGGATCCTCAATAGAGATGATGTGACCCTTGGAATTTTTGTTGCGATAGCCAAGCATGGAGGCCAAAGTGGTCGATTTACCTGAACCCGTTCCACCTACCACCAAAACCAAACCGGTTTTGCTCATAACGACATCTTTAAGAATGGGTGGTAGACCCAATTGGTCAAAATCGGGAATATCGGTGGTGATGGTGCGTAGGACCATACCTACTCGCCCTTGTTGAACAAAGGCATTGACACGAAAACGTCCGACGCTCGGGGGGTTGATGGCAAAATTGCACTCCTTAGTGGCATCAAACTCTTTGACTTGTTTGTCATTCATGATGGCACGCGCCAACATTTGCGTTTGGCCGGCTTCTAAGGGTTGGTTGTTCAGGGGAACCATCTGTCCGTCAATTTTGGCGGCTGGAGGAAAACCTGCTGTGATAAACAGGTCGGAACCTCCTTGCTTTTTCATTGTTTTTAAAGATTCAAGCATAAATTTAATAGCTTCGTCACGATCCATAGATACGGTCTCCCTCTTGACTATTTTTGAACGTGATGCCCTGCGGGCAAAAGAAAAATCAAAGACCAAACCCTGGGGGATGAATCCCCCAGACCCCCTCTTTTTTTTAATGATCAAAAGAAAAGGGCGGGGGGATTGGGAGGCGGTTCATGGCCCCCCCCAAGGTCTTAATTTTCATTTTTCCGATGCATCGAGTAAGACGCGAATGTTTTCACCCTTTGGCAGTATAAAATCTTGAGAAGCTAGAATTACATGGTCTGCGATACGAATCAACTGTGCATTTACATAAATTTGATTTTTAGCCACCGTATAGCTACCAGCCAGGACCGCCTGAACATGAAGGGTGGGGTCAATTTTGGATAATTCTCGGGAGAGCATAAACTCTCCCTCTTGATTGCGAATCAGAAGATTTTTGCGTAACTTGACCTCTACCATAGAATATCCCGCTTGAGTAAACCGAGAGGCCATTTGCCGGGAGAGAAGACGGCCAAAGGAGGAGGTATCGTTGAGGTTATCTTGATTGACGAAACTGACCGGAACTATGGCATGGGAGGTGGGTAAACGGCGACCTATACCCCTCACCATGGCATCGGCCGCATTATAAACGATGAGAGAGATATCAGGTGAAGATTGTACAGTGAGCGGTTGGGAGACCATAGGATATCCACTCGGGGTCTGCGCACAACCCATCATCCCAAAAGGGAGCAAAAGAGAGACGGCGATCCACAGCCTACGGTGATGCAGATTCATCGATCTACAACCTTTAAAGCAGAATTGCCACCCACTTGAATGAGTAGATCTCGGGTGTTGTCTCCAAGAGGAACCTTGGCATCTACCGAGGCGATGACCTCACGGGTGCTGATTTGAATCATCCGGGTGGTGAGATCCAAAATATTCCGTTGCTCGGTATAATTTCCAACGATAACGGCATAGGCGCGGTTCTCTTTGGAAAGTTTGTCAATATCACGAGAGAGGATAAATTCCCCTTCATCTTTACGTATTGATAGGTTATTGCGCAATTTTGGCTCGACAATCGTAAACCCTTGTTGAGTTAGACGACTGGCAACATGATCGGCGATTAAGAGTCCCAGAGCCGAAGAGTGATCCAAAGAATTGCGATTGACAAAACTGGTCACCAAAATGGGTTTGCGACGGTGAAATGAAGGATGGTTTTTCATCAGTTCAGCGACCATCGCATCGGTTAGGGCATGACTCATTCGAATGAGATCGACTTCGGCCATTTCGGAGGCCGCCGCGTTTTGTCCTTCTCCGTTGTAAGATTGAGGTGGAACGCATCCACCAGCCAAGGCAGCAGCCAGGAAAAATGTTGCCAGTTTATAACGAGAAAGTGCTGTCTTCATGCCATTTTATTCCAGAACCTATTTAAAGAAATCTTTGTGATTGGCTTTATCTTGGGCGGCATCTTTGGTAATGATACCTTTCTGGAGAAGGTCTTGCAATCCTTGTTCCAAAGTTTGCATCCCATGGGCGCGTCCTGTTTGAATGGCCGAGTACATTTGCGCGACTTTGTTTTCGCGGATCAGGTTACGAATGGCGGGAGTGCCCACCATAATTTCATGGGCGGCAACCCGACCTCCGCCTTTTTTCTTTAAGAGAGTCTGCGAGATAACTGCGCGAATTGATTCAGAAATCATGGTGCGGATCATATCTTTTTCAGCGGCTGGAAAGACATCAACGATACGGTCTACGGTTTTGGCCGCCGAGGTGGTGTGCAGGGTGCCGAAGACCAAATGGCCGGTTTCCGCTGCCGAGAGAGCCAAACGGATGGTCTCTAGGTCGCGCATTTCACCAACGAGAATCACATCAGGATCTTCACGTAGGGCCGAGCGTAAAGAGGCTTCAAAGCTTTTGGAATCACGGTGGATTTCGCGTTGATTTATAAGACATTTTTTTGATTCATGTACAAATTCGATGGGGTCTTCCATCGTGAGAATATGGCCATATTCGCTTTTATTTTTATAGTCAATCATGGCGGCCAACGTGGTGGATTTTCCAGAACCGGTTGGGCCTGTGACCAGTACAATGCCCCGTGGGGTATCGGCAAATTCTTTAAAAATGGCCGGGCAGTTGAGTTGTTCAAGGGTTAGAATGGTCGACGGAATGGTACGAAATACCGCTGCTGGTCCGCGATTTTGATTAAAGGCGTTGACGCGGAATCTGGCTAAATTTGGGATTTCAAAAGAAAAATCAACCTCCCATCTCTCTTCGAACTCTTTGCGTTGTTTGTCGTTCATGATATCGTAGACCATGTCATGAATTTGTTCACGGTCTAAGGGGGGAACGTCAATACGCCGGATATCTCCGTCCACACGAATCAGCGGTGGCATACCAGAAGAGAGATGCAGGTCTGAAGCACCGTTTTTAACGCCAAAGGCGAGAAGTTCTGCAATTCCCATTTTGTTGCTGCTCATGAAAACCCCCTGATAATTTTTGTATTGTAAAAAAATGTATGGGTTATGGCACGTGTAACTGTCAAAATATCGACGAAAATTGTATGCTATAGTCGTTAGTAGAGAGGATATCTTAATAGCAAATGTTCTATTTTGCTAGGCATATCGCTTTTGGTCACTGGTTTTTCTTGCGGATGTCAGGTATCTTTCGTTCTTTAATTCTTTCTATAGTATCCATGACATATTTATCCAGGAGAAAATATTTGTTTATAATCTCAAAATAGCCTGTGAACTTGGCAATGAGAGAATTATCCATATTTTGCAATTTTATATAAACAAAAGGAGAGGACATGGCATTAGAAGAGGATAAGGCGAAAGCATTGGATTCAGCCGTTACCCAAATTGAGCGTCAGTTTGGCAAAGGCTCCATTATGCGGATGAATGCGGATTCTGTATGGGATATTCCGGTGATCTCCACGGGATCTTTAGGTTTAGATATGGCACTTGGTATTGGTGGGTTACCTCGAGGTCGGGTGGTGGAGGTGTTTGGTCCAGAGTCTTCGGGTAAAACCACATTGGCTTTGCATGTGGTGGCAGAGATTCAAAAAAAAGGCGGGGTGGCCGCTTATGTCGATGCTGAACACGCTCTGGATCCTTCCTATGCCCGCCGGTTGGGGGTGGATGTGGATCAATTGTTGATCTCTCAACCCGATTTTGGTGAACAGGCCCTGGAAATTGTCGATATGCTGGTTCGTTCTGGGGCAGTGGATATTGTGGTGGTGGATTCGGTGGCCGCCTTAACACCCAAGGCAGAACTCGAAGGGGACATGGGAGATTCCCATATGGGGCTCCAAGCTCGTTTGATGTCTCAGGCCCTTCGTAAATTGGCGGGTTCCATCTCACGAACACAGTCGCTGGTGATTTTTATCAATCAAATTCGCCAGAAAATTGGGGTCTCTTTTGGTAACCCGGAAACCACCACGGGTGGCAATGCCTTGAAATTTTACGCCTCCGTCCGTCTGGATATTCGCCGGACCGACTCTGTGAAGGACAAAGAGGAGGTGGTGGGCAACCGTTGTAAAGTCAAGGTGGTTAAAAATAAGGTAGCTCCTCCCTTTAAGATGGCCGAGTTTGATCTGCAATATGGGGAAGGGATCTCTCTGGAAGGGGAGATTTTGGATATGGGGGTGGACGATAAGTTGATTGATAAATCTGGTGCATGGTATGCCTGCAATGGCGAAAGGATCGGCCAAGGACGAGAGAACGCCAAACGCTATTTGCGTGATAACGTTCCATTGCGCAATGCCCTGGAAGATCAAGTGCGTCTGCTGCATGGTATCCCGGCTCGTCATGGCGCCGTGCCGGTGGTGAGCAAAAAAGAGGCAAAGCCTACGGTAGAAACAGCTGGAGAATCCCCATCGGAACAACCCCCAACCAGTAGTCGCAAAAGGTCTCCCCAGTGAAACCACCAGAGAACATCGGGGATGTGATCCAGGAGGTGCCTTTGCGCCTGGAGCTGGAAACCCGATATTTGGCCTACGCCCTATCAACCATTATCAGTCGTTCGTTGCCGGACGTGCGTGATGGACTCAAGCCGGTACATCGGCGCATTTTATATGCCATGCGGATTTTACGTCTGGATGCCACCTCTCCCCATAAAAAGTCGGCCCGGGTGGTGGGGGATGTGATTGGTAAATTTCATCCTCATGGGGATCAAGCCGCCTATGATGCCATGGTCCGTTTGGCCCAGGAGTTTGCTGTTCGGTATCCTCTGGTGGATGGACAGGGCAATTTTGGTAACATCGATGGAGATGGACCTGCAGCCATGCGTTATACCGAGGCACGGTTAACGTTGATTGCCCAAGCGATGTTGGAAGATTTGGATCGGGATACGGTGGATTTGGTACCTACCTACGATGGCTCGTTACAAGAACCGGTGGTCTTGCCAGCCCGTTTTCCCAATCTATTGGCCAATGGCTCAACGGGGATCGCCGTTGGCATGTCCACGGCGATTCCTCCGCATAATGTGGGGGAGATTATTGATGCTTGTCTGTTGTTATTAGAGGATAGAAAAGTTCCGATTGCCTCTTTGTTAGAAAAGTTGCCTGGTCCTGATTTTCCCACGGGAGGGGTGCTGGTTTCAGACAGTAAAGAACGCTTATTGGTTTATCAAACCGGGCGGGGGACATTGCGTCTGCGGGCGCGTTGGAACGTGGAGTCTTTAGGGCGCGGGCTTTGGAATTTGGTGGTGACTGAAATTCCTTACCAAATACCAAAATCTCGCCTGATCGAACGCATTGCGCATTTAATTGTTGAACGCAAGACCCCGTTGTTGTCCGATGTTCGGGATGAATCGGACGCATTGGTGCGAATTGTTTTGGAACCTCGTTCCAACCGTTTGGACCCGGAAGTGATTATGGCCTATCTGTTCCGTCATACCGAGCTTGAGGTACGGATTCCTATCAATTTAAATGTGATTACGGCGGCGACCCGACCAGAGTTAATGAACCTGAAGGAGCTTTTGGTTGCTTGGTTGGAGCATCGTTTTGAGGTCCATACGCGTCGGGCCCGTTTCGATCTTAAAGAAATTGGCGAGCGGCTGCATTTATTGGCGGCCTATTTGATAGCCCATCTTAATATTGATGAAGTCGTGGCTATTATTAAAGAATACGATCATCCCGCCCCCGTTTTGATGAAAAGATTTTCTTTAGACGATATTCAAGCAGAGGCCATTTTAAATATGCGGTTGCGTTATTTGCGCCGTTTGGAAGAGATCAATATTCGCAAAGAGATGGCAGATAAACAGGCCATAGCGGCCCAATTACAGGCGATGTTGGCCGATGCGACGTTGATGTGGTCGGCCATTCGTAAGGAGTTAATTCATACGCGCAAAGAATTTTCTGATCCGCGTCGCACATTGATTGCCGATGCCGCCCCAGAGGTCTCCCTCAAACCTGAAGATTTGGTGCAAAAGGAGCCAGTGACCGTTATTCTATCGCAACAGGGTTGGGTGCGTTCGATTAAAGGTCACGATCCCGAATCGATCAAAAAATTGCGTTTTAAAGAAGAAGATGGGCTTTTTATGGTGGTTTTGGCCCAAACCAACGATATGATCTCTTTTATCTCGGCGGCTGGGAAGGCCTTTGCCATTTTAGCGGACCGTCTTCCTTCGGGGAAAGGGTATGGGGAGCATATGGGAGGCATGTTTGAAATGGAGGATGGCGATCGCATCGTTTGGGCGTTGGCTGTGGCTTCGGAGCGGGAATATTTCGTCGCTACCAAGCAGGGACAGGGGTTTCGGGTCAAAGGGGTAGATTTAGTGACCAGCCACCGGCGTGGCAAACAATTAATTGTTTATAAAGAGGGGGATACCCTTTTGCATGTCCATTTGGTGCAAGGGGATTGGGTAGGGTCTATTGTTCAAAGTCGCCGTTTATTGGTCTGTTCCTTAGAGGAGTTTCCTCTGCTTGGACGTGGCAAAGGGGTAAGGATTCAAAAATTATTGCGTGGTGAACATTTGATTGATTTGATTACTTTTACCGCTGAGCAAGGTTTGACCCTGGATTCAGGACGAAAAACGCGGCAATTAATGGATTTGACTCCATGGACCGCTTCACGGGCTTCTCGTGGGGCGATGTTGCCCCATGGTTTTTTAAGCGGAGCGGTCTTTGTTGGTACCGGAGTTTCACCTCAAGAGGCGGGAAAAGGATATACAGGGGATTTATTCGAAAGTTGATGATTTTTTTTTGAAAAAGATATATTCTATAGTCATGATTGTCCTATTATTGGATTAAAGGTGAAAGAGGAGTGTGCAGATGTCCTTACCACAGTCGGACATAGATCTCATCATTCAACAACTGAAGCCTCATCTAAGCATCTGGATGTCTGATCGTGGTTTGGAAAAACCGATGATGATGTATGAGATTGAGATACGTGAACGCATTGTTCGGGTGGAAGAAGAACTCAAGCATCAGCGCGAATTGATGCAGCAGGGGTTCACGATGATGAACCAACGGTTCGAACAGTCTGATAGACGGTTTGAAATCATGCGTGATGAGATGAATAAGCGGTTTGAACAGGTGGATAAGCGGTTTGAACAGGTGGATAAGCGGTTTGAACAAATGGACAAACAATTTGAATTGATTCGCGAGGAGATGAAAGAACGATTTGAGCAGGTGGATAAACGATTTGAGCAGGTGGATAAACGATTTGAGCAAGCCGATAAACGGTTTGAGTCGCTGTTGCAGAGAATTGATCGTTTTGCGATTTGGTCTTTTGGGGCGACACTGACTTTGGCGGGGTTGGTGTTGGGTGCGATTAGGCTCTGGCTTTGATTTTAAGTAAAAGCTCCTTAATTTAAATTCGAGGAAGCTACCTTTATGGACTATGCCGTATGATCTGTCCATTAAATTTAATGTATGTGTCTTTTTGGTTCGATATATAAAAAAGAAAATTAATAGGCATATAGATATTTGTAATTGATTTGCTAAAATGAAGATAAAGTTGGTGATTTTTCTTTAAGAAACATGCGATTTGATTTTTAATTCATTGAATGAAAAAAAAAATTGATTTTATCAAAACTTAGTGATAGATTAACATAACTGGTTGGAAATTAAAAATGAATATGGGAAATCAAAAAGTTGCTTAAACTCCTTCCTTCAAAGTTAACTCCCCGTAAACCCTGGCTACTCACTGGTTGGAATGGTGATAGATTAGTATACAATCGAGAAGAAAAAGTTCTCATTTTTAATTTTTATTGTAATATGTGGATGATGTATAACTTTGTATAAATTTTTTCCATTATTAAATAATATATTTTTTGTTTGACATTTTATATGGCTCTTTGGTAGATTACATATTCAAATTGGATTAGTGAAAATAAAATACACAATTTTTTGTATACAATGCTAAACTTAAGACTTGGGACCGATTTAGGTTGAGAGTCAAAACATGACAAATGAAAGGAATACAATAATGTTGAAAAATGTAAAGCTCTTATCTTTGGCCGGTACCTTGGTTTTGGGGGTGGGTGTTATGGCTTGTGGTGGTGGCGGTGGCAGCAATGAAGATACGACACCAGCGGTAACAGAAGTCGAAGGTTCTGCGGTGGACGGTCCAATTGCGAATGCCGTTGTATCCTGTCTAAAGAGTGACGGTACGGAAGATTCTGCCTTTAAAGCTTTAAATCTTCGTACAGGGCTTGATGGTAAATACAAGTATAATGTAAATCAATATCCAAATTGTGTCACTATGGTGCTGTCTCCAGCTACAGATGGAAGATCTTATGACGTCATGACTGGTCAAGATATGAACATGGTGCTTAAATCTTTCCCACCTGAAGATGGTAAACCTGCCTTTGCCAGCCCATTGTCTACAATTCTTGCCGAAACACCTGCGTCAGAACGTTCAGCATTATTGTCATCCCTTGGCTTTGATGTCACTGGCGGTGTGGATGCCGCAGTTGCGGCAGTGATGAAACAAGACCCCTATGAAGTCAAAGGTAGCGATGCTGAAAAAGCTTTGGCCACAAAAGTTGCCCAACTCAACTCGGTTGTCTCACAGGTTTATTCATCGGTTGTCAAGTTGGCCGAGTCCAGCACCACTACTTCCTCAACAACCTTGAGCACGACAGCTTTCACTGGGATCATGCAGAGCGTGGCGACAACGGTTAAAGAGAATGCAACGATTATCAAAGACATTTCTACCTCCGCTACGGCAAGTAGTACTCAGACAAATACGTTGTTAAGTGCGGCGATTACTAATTTGCCCACATCGGTTACCTCGGTCGTGAATAAAGATAGCATGACCGTCTATAAGGAAGTGGCCGCTTCTGAACTTGCTACAACCACGCAAACTGTTCAAGCTTCAGTTAATAGTGCCATTACAACTGGTAAGTTTACTGGATCGGCTAAAATTGTTGACAGTGCAACTGAGTTGAAGGATACTTCTTCCAAAGCTGCGAAAAGTGATTCTGTTGGTGAGGTCAAAAAGGTTGTAGATGCAATAGTTGCTACTTCAACCACCCCCTTGACGGCTGCCCAGCATCTTGATCTTGCAGCTGCTCTTTCATCCACTGTTGCTGCTGATTCAACGGCAATGACAGCCCTTATTGAGGGTTCAAGTGCCGGTACTGGTGTGACAAGTTCGACCGCTCTTGCGACAATTAATACGGCAGTAACAACTGCAGTTAGCACTAATTGTAATACGTGTTCTGCCGTAAATTTGGAGGAAGTTTTTGCCATCAAAGGTCTTGCCTGTTCTGGTAACTCTATTACCCTTGGAACCTCCGGTTCAAATACCGTTAGCTATTCTGATTCAGGCTCTGTTGCAAATACTCCCACCGCATCAAAAAGTGATGTTGTGTTTAGTTGTATGGTTGAGGGCTACAATAATGGTACTGGTAAGGCCGTTGTCACCCAAACCTATACCACTGGTTTGTCAGTATATATGAAGGATAAATCCGGCAAACGGGAAATAACGACCTCTCTTTCTCCGGTGTCGATTGTCGTAACGGCTGGGGCTGATCCTGCCTCTGTCTCTCCATCTAATGTTACAGTCTCTTTCCCAGCGGCTAAAGTGGCATATTCTGGGAAAGATAGTGATGGTAAGTCCGTTTCTGGATCAATTGCCTCTCCGACTGGTTTGAATAACGTAATATTCAGCAGTGGAACAGAATTAAAGATTGATCTAAATAAGTACCTTGAACTCGTTGAGAATAATGAGCCCAGTAACAGTTCGTTGAAAGTAGTAAATACCAGTGGTACTTACACATTTGAGCTTGGCTTTACTGGCCAGATTGATTTGGGCTTTTCTAGCAATGGTAAATTGACCAAATTGATCCCTGCTGATGGAACGAAAGTGTCGGGACAAGTGATTGATGGTACTGTTAAGTTGCAGTAAATAAGATAAAAAATATTTGGCTTTGTATTTGAAGCCAGATATTTGCTCCCCCACCAAAAGCCAAGCGGTTAAACCGCTTGGCTTTTGGTGTTTTATGAGCATGAGCTTTTTATGCGAACCCTTTTTTTGGTACCACCACATTTCAGTGTGGACGATGAACGCGTGCCCAAGACTTTGGGGGGCGGAGAACCGCCCCCCAATTCCCCCCCCCCCTTTTCTTTTGATTATTAAAAAAAAGAGGGGGGCTGGGGGATTCATCCCCCAGGGTTGGGCCTTTGATTTTTCTTTTGCCCAAAGGGCATCAAGGAGCAGGCGTTGTTAATTCAGCGGTTCCTGCCAAGTGTTGATCTGGATGGTTCCAGAGCTGCTGCTTCCGGAATAGGTGACAGAAACCCCTTCATTTGCCATGGCGGTTAAAGAGGCATCTGTGTAGGTAAAACTAAGATTATTGTTAATATCAACTGTTCCTCCGCAGGCAACAGCTCCTTTGAAATAATTATTATTGGAGTTGCCGAATTTTACTTCTGTGTGTGTTCCAGGGGCGATGACAAGACCAGAAAAGTTGCAGGTATTGGCCAATTCAAATTTTCCATAATCGTATAGGAAAATTTTTAGATTTTCTGGGAGACCATCTTTGTTGATTTCGTTATTATTGCCAAATTTAAATTCTGTCTTTATATAAAGACGCACTTCTCCTGTTGGGTTGATCAAAAGTTTGGCATTATTGCCTAAATTTATTTTATCAATATAATAGTTTCCTGGTTTTAGTGTAAGGGTGGTATTGTTACCAATGCTGATTTCTGTAATGTAGAAAATAGATCCAGTGGAGTTGTTGAGGGTCATTCCAGAACCTGTCAATTTATTCCATTGTCCTGGATTGATGGTTGCCGCACTGCTGTTTCCTTGTGCATTGTTGCTGACCTGGAAGGTGGGCAGGGTTGGAAAGGTCATCGCGGTGGCTGGATATGTGCCAGCCGTTGTCGTCACCAAATCATTGGTACCACCAGATGTGTTGGCAATGGTGCTCCCATTCATGGTGACATTGTTGCCGATCGACAATCCTGTTCCTCCAATAATAGGTGTAACGCTATGAGCAGAACCCGGGGTGCAGGTGATGTTACGGATGGGGGAGCGGGGTACGCTGCCTGCGTTGATCGCTTGAATATTCCAGCCAGTGGGATTGGTGCCTGTGATGGTTACAGTATAAGTTCCTAAGCTGTCCACATTTTGCGTCAGCGTGGTGACGTTGCCAGCGGTGGTGGCTCCTGGGATAGCTGAAGGGTGGCAGTCGTTGGTGATCATCTGTTTTAAGGCGATCAGAGCGGCGGCTTCGGAGCCGTCAAAGGCTTTGCCTCCCGTAGAATTTTGTACCGCAGTATTGGAACCGCTGATATACATGTTTGAGATCACAAGGCCAACCGTGCCAAGAAGCACGATCAAAATAATCGCCATAATGAGCATGGAGCCTTGATGTTTATGTATCGGAAAAATAAAAATCAAGACCTTGGGGGGCGGAGAACCGCCCCCCAATTCCCCCCCCTCTTTTTTTTTAATTTTAAAAAAAAAGAGGGGGTCTGGGGGATTCATCCCCCAGGGTTTTGATTGTGACTTTTTTGCCCACAGGGCATGATGTTTTGTGCGTGGAATGATCATGTGTTGTTCCTCACGTAGGCGGTTGTCCGAAACGGAATTTCTATCGTTCCTCCCCCCGAAAAAGAGGTAAGGGGTGCGTTTAGGGTGAATTGGATCCTGACGCGGCAATTGGAGAGTAAGGTAAAGGTCAAACTGTTGGCTAAAATGTCTTGGGCGAGAAGGTCTGGACTCAACGTATTGGTTTTCATATAGAGTGTGGAACTGGATTGGTTAAAGAGAATGGTGTTGTTTTCATAGTTATTAAATTGCAAAGTAGCGGTACCAGATGGTTGCGTGAGGGTGGCGCATCGACCTCCTTGCAGCTCGCGTAGCATGCGCTCCATAGTCACTTCTCCCTGACTCGTTAACGGAATAAGGTCACGGGCGGTAAAATAGGCCTTGTAGGTGTTTCCTAAAATATGGGCACCAACAATGGAGAGAATACTCAAGATAATCAAAGTGAGCACCATTTCCATGAGGGTGAAGCCGCTATTGCGTTTTAAAAAGGTAGGGTGTGAAATGCGGTTCATGGTATTTTGCTGAAGGTGGTTTTGCCACTGGACAGCATTTCGCCAGTGGTTGCATTGGTAACGGTGACGGTGACACAGGCATAATCGACTGGAATTGTTCCAGGATTACAGGTGAGGGTGTTTCCTGTGTAGGTGGCACCAGTCAGGGTGATGTTGCGGCTAAAGTTGATGGCTGCACCGATATTTAAAACGGTGGTACTGGGGTAGGTGGTGTTGGTGCTGATGTTGTAAATATTTGTAAAACTATCGGTAACGGTTGGGGTATCGTTATCTATTTTTTCTTCCACATCGGCCCGTAGATCCTCCAGTGTTTCCTCGACAAGAAATCGAGCCTGCGTGCTCTCGCGAATGAATGAGGTGTTGGTGACCTCCATCAATAGCGGGACGATTCCAGACATGGCAATGCTGACGATGACCATGAATATGAGCAGTTCAATCAGTGTAAAGCCGAGTATCACCGTTTTTTTTGGGGCAGAGGTTATTTTGGTCATTGGATCACTGTTGCTCCGGTGTTGCGGGTGACGACAACATTTTTATGGCCTGATCCCGCCGAGATTGTGAGTGTCACGGTTGTTGTGCCAGGGGATCCGCGTCGATTAAAAGTGATGGTTCCAAAATTGGCGGTAAAGGAGGCTTCATGGAGATCGTTTTGGGCGATAATTGAGCCAGCTTGATTTTTGATTTGGTAGGTATCGTTGTCAAAATATATAAAAGAGTGGTTGCTCTCTCCAGACATGGCTAGAGTTTGCGTGTAACGAATGTCTTGGGCCACTTGCCGGGTGGCGGCATCCAAAGAGAGGGCATCGCCCGGCATCTTTTCGATTATGACCGAGGAAAGAGCAGCTAAAATCACGATGACCATGATGAATTCGATGAGAGAAAAACCGGATATGGGAATGGAGATGGTTTTAGGGTGAGGCAGCCTGTACATTTCCACCTCTTTAAGATAATTTTTGATGGGAAATAGTTCTTATTACGCGAACAGTATAACGCGACACAAAAAAATTGTCAGTAACTATTTTACGGGGGAAAAGTATATTTTTAATGAGCTTGGTTAGTCGGTATCGCGCCCAAAAAAGCGTTTGAGATCTTGGCGAACTTTACCGATATCTACGGGTGAGGTTGATTCGGCATCGGAACTTAAGGATTGCATGCTCCCCCATTTGCGGATGATGGTGTTGAGCCTTTTTTTATGTAGGGATATAATAATAGCGCGAATTTGTCCGACCGACTCTTGTGATAGAATGGTAAAGACGATTTCAACTTCAAAGTTGTTGGTCTCGGTAGATGGCGTAACAGCACGAATCACCCCTGGAAGAATGACGGGGGTGGTAAGATGAGGAGCGGTGAGGTGAGATTCAACGGCTTGACCGACTGCAAATGAAGGAGAGTCTGGAAAAAGTTGCAGCGTTATGTGACTGGTATTGAGTTTAATCAACAGAGCATGAGCCGTACTGCCCTCTTCATTGTGGATTTCAGCCAAAAAATCATCCTCTTGGGTGATTTCAGCTCCGATGCGCACCTGTTGTTCGACAAATAAAGTTTCCAGATATGTTTTATGAACGATGTCAATGTGCGCATCCAGGCGCAAACCCAAGCGGTTGCCTTGGGCATAGATGAGGGTACAATCCAGGAGATGTTTACCCGTTGGTCCTCCAAAACGGACGTTTCCTCTAAGTCCAGTGGTGAGTCCAGCGGGGGACATGTGGGTGGTTAAAGAGACCCCTTGCAGGGAGATATCGCGGGTGACACCCCACATTTTAATGCCGTTATTCATGGTCACCACGACCTGAATTTTTCCGAGCATTCTTGCATAAATGCGTCGCTTTAAATGGGACTCAGTCCATTCGAGAGTGGTTTCTGATGTGCTATTTACGGGAGAATTTTCCAAAGATTCAAAGGCTTTCATTTGGTGGTTTATAAAAGAATGTGAGGGTGTATATATAACATTATTTTAAGAACTATTCTTCGCCTTCGGGCATAGATTCTTCGGCTTGGTATTCATTCCAAAGGAGTTCTCCCCAGCGGTCACAACGGTTTTTGGCCTCTTGGATCATGGTGGAGAGTTGCTCCATGTCAATGGGTTTTTTGATGTAATCAGAGGCTCCAAAAGAGAGAGCTTCCATGACACGATTGAGGTCACTGGCTCCCGTTATGACGATAAATTGAATGTAGGGGTAGGTTTGTTTGATTTGTCGAATGAATTGTAGGCCATTGCCATCGGGTAGGTTGATATCTTGCAGGATGATCAGCGGGCTGAACTCCTCTACCTTATCCAAGGCTTCTGTAAAGCTAGAGGCCAGTATAATTTGGGCATCTTGGAATTGTGGCTGAAAAGCTAAAAATCGATCAATGCTGTTTTGGATGATCTCCTCATCATCTACTATCATAATTTTCAGTTTTTTTTCAAAAGCACTCATCTGTGAATCTCCTTTTTGTTAACGGTTGGAATGTATAAATCTTACAGCAATTGACGGAATTAGGAAATGTTTTAGATGACACGAAGCAAGCTTTTTAAAAGAATTTATTGACGTTTCTTGCCATTATCGGATAATCTGCACTCAAGATAAAGAGTAGAATTGTGATGTGGGGACAAAGAAAATTTTGATGGATAAATAAAAAATGGATAATTCATCTCAGGGTCGAGAAAATCGAAAATATGACCGCATCAAATTTGAATTAGAGGCGCGTTTGCGTTTACCTAACGGTAAGGTATTGATTGGAAAGACAGAAAACGTCTCTATTCGCGGCTGTTTTTTAGTGGTTGATACCCATCTGGTAGAGGTTAAAACTGGGGACGAAGCGGTTTTGAGTCTCCATTTTGTTGGTCAGGATGTAAAAAATTTTCCTTGTTGTGTGGTCCATGTGAGTTCCCGTGGGTTGGGTTTGGATGTCACATCTGCCCTGGGCATGGAATTAACGGCGGCCTACTTAGAAGCCACGCAACACTCTTTGAGTAGCACATTTGGGGTGGAAGTCACAACTGTTAGTGGTATTCGTTGTACGATGCAAGGGGCGAGTGAACGCGAGGAGGTCTATTCGGATGTCATTCGACTTTCTGCTTTGGAATTGACGGTAGCTCTTTCTTCGCGGTTGGTCCCCGTTTGGTTTAAACCCCACATTACTACAAAGGTGATGTTGGCTCTGCCCGCTCTTCCTGTGTTGCATGTTCAAGGACGAGTGGTCAGCGTGACATCAGCAGTTGGGGTGGATGGTCGGGAGATGGTAAAACATTTTCGGGTGCGACTTTTGAACCTATCTACGGAAGCTACCCGTCAGATAGAAAATTTTGCCTCTGGATTGGACCGGAATCGACTTGCCAAGCTTATGGAGGATAGAAGTCAAATAAACATGCGTAAATTTTATCCAGAACCTATAAAAAAAGAGCGCAAGGAGATCGGGTTGGATCTTTCTAGGTTTTTTGGACGGTGATTTTTAAACGGATATTTTACTGTTTTTTCCCAGATAAATAAGCATATCTTCATTATCAACCCGATGATAAATTTCTTCGACTGTCAAAGTTAAGCCAATTGACTCGAAATGAATGGAATCACCAAGCGTGTATTTTGTGTGATGCCAATTATCTGCAAGCCGTTTATAAATATCGATCATGACATAATCTTGCTCGACGATAACATATTCTTGTAAGGATGGAATCGTTTTATAAACGTCAAGTTTGTATGTTCTGTCAAACTTTCGGGTTGATTCAGAGGTGATTTCAACAATAACAATAGGGTGTTCTGTATACTCTTCGTGATCATCGTCACGATCACATTTTACGACAATATCAGGATAGAAATATTTTGTTCCGATTCGCACTTTAAAATCAGATTGCAAAGAATCACATGATTTGCCTTTCAAGTGTATCCTGAATTCTCCATTAATAGTTGCCGCCAAACGATTATGATTTATCTTTGCGCCAACCATGGCAAAGAGTTCACCATTGATGTACTCATGTTTAATGTCGCTGACGAGTTCTCCCTTTAAATAATTTTGCTCGGATATAGAGGTGTTCAATTTTTGCAAAGCCATTTTTTTCCCTTTGAACATAATGCCCTGCGGGCAAAAAATTAAAACCAAAGACAAAACCTTGGGGGATGAATCCCCCAAACCCCCTCTTTTTTTTAAGAATTAAAAAAGAAGGGTGGGGGGGAATTGGGGGGGCGGTTCTCCGCCCCCCAAAGGTCTTGATTTTTGTTTTTCCGATACATTTAATGAATTCCAGGTAAAATGATTAAGAATTCTGCGCCCTGACCTGGCGGGGAATAGACGGTGATCTGTCCGCGGTGGTCATGGATGATCCCTTCAACGATGGATAACCCCAGTCCACTGCCTTTAGTTTTGCCTTTTGTGGAGTAAAAAGGATCGAATATTTTCCCTGCCACCTCCTCAGGAATCCCCAATCCATTATCTTTAACCCAGATCCACACATGATTATCTATTTTTTTAGCTGTCACGTCTATCTTTTTTTCCGGGTTACTGTTATTGGCCTGCATGGCTTCAATGGCATTGCGGAACAGATTGACGAACACTTGGGAAAATTGTTGTCGATCGACGTGGATTAAAATATCTAGGGGGACTTCCATGTTGAGCGCGATACCCGCTTTAAATTCATGGATGAGCAAATTTGCGGCATCTTGGATGGGATCGAACAGACGGCAGTCCACTTTATCGGTTTCCATCCCTCCTTTGGAATAACGTTTGAGGCTATCGACAATGTGGGTAATGCGTTGACTGCCATCGGTGATTTCGTCCAGTGTTTTTGGAATGGCATCTAAAAATCGTCCTACGCGACCACTGTTGTCTTCGGATGCGTGGCGTTTTAGGATGGGATTAGCTAGGCTAAAATATTGTTTAAGAAAGCTAATATTTCCCAAAATAAAGGAGTTTGGATTGTTTATTTCATGAGCCATGCCCGCTGCAAAGGTTCCCAAAGAGGCGAGGCGTTCGGCATGAAGGAGTTGTTTGGTGCGTTTTTGGACCATCTCCTCTAGGTTATCTGTATAATGTTTTAAGGCTTGTTCCCGTTGGCCAATTGCCTCTTTCATTTGATCCAAGGCTTGCCCAAGGGCGATTAATTCACTGATTTTTAATCCTGTGGCAAAGTCTTGGTCAAAATGCCCTTCAGCGATGGCTTTAATTTTATTATTAAGTGTTTGGAATGGTTTAGGAACCGATCGACCGACCCAAAAAAGCAGCAGGGTGAGTAGGATCAGTTGACCCGTGGTTAAAAAGATCTCTTCAATCATATGTTCCATAGACTGTTTTTGAAACGCCTCCAGGGGCAATTGGTAAGAGGAGTGCAAAAAGGCATAGATTTCTGGTTGAGTTAAGAGTCCATCGCCATTGAGATCCTCTCCCAGGGGAATGGCGGTGTTGTGTGTGACGTTGACCAATTCTGAGAAAGGTTTGGAAAAGTCCTGGTAGTGGGTATAAAAAGTTTCGCTATTTTTTTGTTCGTGGAAATGTTGACTTTTGGCTGCGTGATCAGGGTTGGCGGTGGCGATGGTTAGAATGTGCCAGTCTGGGGAGAATAAAATCATGTGGTCTGGAAAACGATGGTATAGTTTGGAATTTTCAATTATTTGATTAAAAAAATGCTGGATGTCTTTGAGCGTGGTTTGAGCATATGCTTGGTACCCTTTTTTGACCTCTTGGGCATAGTATTCAAACAAGGGATCTTTGGCAACAACGGCGAGCTCGGCGATATTGGCCTCCATAGCCTGTTTTGTGTAAAAATTGATCTGATCCCGGTAGGATAAACCATTTTGGATCATGTTAAAAATCCAGAAAAATAAAACGACTGGCAGGAGATAATTGTAAAAACGTCGCGCGAGACTCACGGTGTGACATCCATTGTAGGAGGTTGGAAGCTGGTGACCCATTGATGATATAAAAAACGAATTTGTTCCAGTTTTTGTTTGCTATTTTCCCATTGTCCATCATTTACTTCTCCCAACAAGGCATCACCCAGTCGGTTCATATCTTCAATGTTGGTCACCCAGCGGGTATGGGTATATTCGTGTGGAGCTGAACTGATCGAAAAGATGATTTTACTTGCGCCATCGTGGATAATTTCTGCGGCATCTCTGACGGCTTTGGTATTGCGAGTTTGCAGGCTTGTTTCGATAATTTGGATTTGATCATTCATGTAATCTGCCAACCAACGGGGAACAGAGGATTGTATTTGACCAATATGGCTGAGTAAAATGGCCGTTAGATAGATGGCTTCTACGGAGTCTTCACCTTTGACCGCCTCTTGAAGTTCCAGGCAATGATGGACCAAATTGCTGGCATAATATTCCCACGTGTGATTTTCATTTTGCAGGCCCAATTTTAAAAAATTTTGGGATTGTTCCAAAAGGGAGCTGGCCTGATTTTCGGCCTGCTGCCAGGATCTCTTTGATAGTTCGTGGATAAATTGGTCCAAAGTGGTTTGATATTGATTAAAAAGTAGGGTCAGGTTGGCATTTCGCATGGCGAATGCGGGTTGTAAACTGGTAAAAATAAGAATCATTCCGATGAGTGCTGCGCCCCAGTGATTGTTTTTTGCATCCATTCCTGTTAAAACCTTTTGGTTGAGAAGGTGAATGTATTATAATTCGTTAACATTTTACCCCGTTATTGAGTTTTTGGGTATCCCTGACGATGCAAGGCTGTATTTTATTTTCTTGACATCGGTTAAGAATATATGCGGATGATATCTCTTTTTGGAAGTTTATTAGAGGACATATGAATCTTAAAAAACGTCTCGTCATCTCTTTTTCGGCGGTTATTCTTCTTATTTTAACCGGTTCCGGGATCCTCTCTTATTATGTCACTCGAGATGCGGTTTTGCAGACCGCTATTGAGTCGATGCGTAATAATGTGAACGACATTGCCCATCGATCTATCACCATGCATCAACGCAACCAAGATATGCTGCTGTTGGCATTGGAATATCCTGAGCTTGTGGAATATTTTAGCCTGGATGAATCCCGTGGTAGAAATGTATACAATGCCAACCATGTGATTCAATTTAGCTCTGCCCAGACGGCACTTAAAGGTCGTATTGATCTTTGGATTCAGCGCCTGCAACATCGGTTTCCGATTGTAGAGACCTGTATCATTGATCGCACGGGTCAGGAACACACCCGCTTGACCAATGGCAATATTGCCCCGAATGACGATTTTTCCAGTGAGGAGAACAGTGCCGATTTTTTTGAACCCTCTTTTCAATTGGAGGCGGGCAAAGTGCATATTCAAACCCCTTATATGTCTCCCGATGCCGAGACCTGGGTGTTTGCGTATACGGCACCGATTATCCTCAAAGATGGTTCCAAGCCGGCTTTTTTACATTTTGAAATTCCGGTCTCCACCTTCCAAGAGGTGATCGGGGTGATGCCTGCTGGGCATGCAAAAGAGGGGCATGAGATCACACAACGGACGTTTGTGATGAATCAATCTGGGATATTGATTGCCGACACGGGCGCGGAAAAATTGGATTTACGCTTAAAACCCGGTACCGATGCCGACTCTCCTCAAGAGTTGAAAGATTATTTTCCAAACTCAGACACTCTGGGAAAAACTCCTGAATTCAAAGAAATTTTAGCCAAGATGGAAAAAGGCGAGGAAGGGACGGGTCTGTACCATGAAAATGGTCAAATTTATTATATTTCTTATCGTTCCTTACCGTTTTTTGGATGGAGCATTGCCCAGTTAAATACTTATCAAGGCTTAATGATGGCCAGTCAAGAGGCGATTGACCAGATGGGGTGGACGATGGCTTTGATTGCGATTGTCTCTTTGTTGATCGCTGTTCCGGTCATTTGGTTGGTTTCCGACCGGATTTCCAAGCCGTTGCGACGTTTGGCAGAGGATGTGCGTATTTTGGCCACTGGCGATTTAACCCGCAAGGTGGATCAGTCCAACTTGCCAGCGGGGGAATTGACCGAACTGGGGGCCTCTATTGCCACAATGGCCTTGAGTTTAATCCGAATTGCCAGGGATTTGGCGTTGCAATCAGAAACGGTGACCGCCTGTGCCAATGGTTTAAACCTCATCCGTAGCGACGTCCAGAAAGATGCCGAAGAGATCTGTACAAAGGCGGTGAGTGTGGAGGGAGCTAATCGTAAATTGGCCGATAATGTGGGGGGGATTAAGTTTCGAATGGAAGAGGTCAATGATCGCATGGAGGCGATAGCCTTTTCTTCACAGCAACTTACCGAAAGTTTGGCCAACATCGTCAACGAATCCGAGCAGGGTAAAGAGGCAGCAGCGACCGTGGCTGCGGCGGCAGAAGAGATGAGTGCCAACATTGAGGATGTGAATCATAATTTACAGGGGATCCATACGGCCATTGCCAAGGTAAACACCGAATCTCGCGAAATGGTGATCTCTTTGGATGGTATTCGCAAGCTTTGCTCGGATGCCAATCGTGAAAATGATGAAGCCACCAGCTATGCCCAAGCTACGCTTAAGGTGATGGAAAAGTTGGGGGTCTCTGCACAAGAGATTGGTCAGGTGGTGGAGGTGATTAATAATATTGCCGAGCAGACCAACATGTTGGCTCTTAACGCCTCTATTGAGGCCGCCGGGGCTGGGGAGGCTGGAAAAGGGTTTGCGGTGGTGGCCAATGAAGTCAAAGAATTGGCGCGGCAAACTTCCGATGCCACGACGATGATTTCGCACCGTATTCGTGAAATTCGCGACCAAACCTCTGAAGTGGCCTCTTCGACGGAACAGGTGGTGCAAATGGTGGAACGGATTCGGCAAGCCAACGAGGAGATATCTGTTGCGGTTGATGAGCAGGGGAACTCGATTCGGGCCGTTTCCAGATCGGTAGAGGATGTCACGAACACGGCTGATTTGGTTTTGCGCAGTGCCAATGAGTTGGGGACCGCCGCCGTGGAGGTGGCCCATTCCGCCGATGCGTCCCGTTTAGTCGCTACCAAAATAGCCGACTCTGCCAATGCTGGGGCCCAGGCCTCTGATCAAGCTTCGCAGATTGCGCAGGAGGCCAAAGATTTTGTAACGCAAACATTGTCGGCCGCTAGTGAAAGCGAACAATCGGCTGGTGAGGTGGTTGCTTTGGCTGAAGGGGTGATTCATTTGGCCCGTGAGACAACGGGTGCGGCCACTGCATTTGGTCATGTGACCGACATTACGCTCCATTCGGCCAATGCGTTGCATAAATTGCGTTCTTCTTTGACGATCTCGGATGAAGGAATCTTTGCCATTCGTGAACTCAAAGAGCTTTTCTTGGGTTGGATTCGACTTTTGGAAAAGACCTTGGCTAGCCATGAGGCTGAAACGAGTAAAAAAGCCATTCGGGAGAAGACCGAGGCGTTTCAAAAGTGGCTGGATGCCGAGGGCAGAAATATGTTTGGGCATAACCCCGATTATGCGGAGCTGGTGGAGGTCTTCGCCAGTATGAAAAAGAGAGCCATGGAGATGACACAGGCCGCCTTTGATGCTCGGAATGCCGGGGCAGGGAAGAATGCTCAGATTTTAGAACATGTCAATGAGTTGATCGAATATTTTCATGTCGATCGGCAAAGATTGTTTATCATTTTGGATCGATTGTATCGTGGTGAAAAGGGAGACAAATAGAGCCTTAGTTGGTGTTGGATATCAAAAGGAGTTGTTTCTTATACGTTGCTATAGGCATTTTTGATCATGATAAAAGAGAGTAAATCATTTGCTATTGCGGCAAGAAGGCGGCAAAGTCGTATCTTGTTTAAGGCGGATTTCATTCCGTTGGTGGACTTTATCTCATCTTGAATCCGCACTTGCCAATGGTATCTCAAGGAGCCAAAGGGGTTTTGCAGGTTGCTGTGGATGGATTGTGTCAAGAGTTGCCCTGCCAAGTAGTTCACAGCGGTACCTCTGGTTTGGGGGTGGCTATTTTGCAACCGCCTGAAAATGTGGGATTGCTTTGGATGGATTTTTTGCGTGAAAAAACCCTTTCTGGGTTTGAACGCAGCGAATTGCCAATTTCAGGTTCTTCTGTTTGGATTGAAAATAGTCTTGGTGTCTCTTTGCGTGGGGTGTTGTTGACCATTGGTCACGATTTTTTAGATATTTCACTCTGGGTAGATTCGGATAAATCGTTGGTTTTGGCCCTAGAGGGAGAGGTCTCCTTGGTGATGGGACGGGAGTTCGGTTATCCGGTAGATTTTCCAGGTTTTTTAAAACTCTCCGATGCGCAGAGAGGTGGAGCAATAGAGGGACGCATTCGGATTAAGGTGGGTTTATCTGGTCAAGAGATTACCGAAAAATTGGTGCAGGTCAAAATCGGCTATCAAAAACAACGTCTCTCTTGTCGATTGCGTTTTCGAACATTGGTGGCAGCACTGAATTCCGGTCCAGATATGGCAACTTTATTTCCCTCTGATCAAGATCAAATTGTCAGGTCTTTCTATGGAATGGATTTGCAATAGAAGAGGGGTAACCGTTCAGATAAAAAAATCAAAAACAAGACCTTGGGGGATTGCATCCCCCAACCCCCCTGCTATTTGAAGAAAGCAAAACCGAAGTCAAAAGCAAAGTCAAAAGCAAAACCCTGGGGGCAATCCCCCAGACCCCTTTTTTTTCTTAATATATGAACGATTACGCCAAAGCAATAAATCATTGAGTTTCAATTAACGTAAAATGCTACTTCGGTGAACGATTACGAAGAGGGAAGAGAGAATGGCAAAATTTTTAATCACGGGTGGCTGTGGCTTTATCGGTTCGCATCTAGCCGATGCGTTGGTGGCGCGTGGGGATGAGGTTTTTATTTTAGACGATCTTTCCAGTGGTAAACGGGAGAATCCCCCCAAGGCCTGTTCGATTATTATTGGCGATGTTTCCGAGCCAGAGATGGTGCAAGCGGTTATGGCTGGGATGGATGGCTGTTTTCATTTGGCGGCAGTGGTTTCGGTTCCGAAGTCCAACGAGGATTGGCTGGGTACCCATCGGGTCAATCAGACCGGGACGATTCAAGTTTTGAATGCCGCCCGTTGTCAGGGAAAGGGGCATCCGGTTCCCGTTGTGTATGCCTCTTCGGCGGCGGTTTATGGGGACAATCCCGATCAACCTTTGGTGGAGAGTTCTCGCACTTCTCCTTTGACGGCGTATGGGGCGGACAAGTTGGGTTCGGAACTTCATGCCCGTGTGGCTTGGGAGATTCATCGGATTCCGACATTGGGTTTGCGTTTTTTTAACGTTTATGGTCCGCGCCAAGATCCCAGTTCTCCCTATTCGGGTGTCATTTCTATTTTTGTGGATCGGATTTTAAAGGGGGAGTTTTTGCGGATTTATGGTCGGGGGGATCAGATCCGGGATTTTGTATATGTGGGGGATGTGGTGCGTTATTTAATGGCCAGCATGGAGCGATGTCATCGGGATCCAGCGCGGGTTTTTAATGTTTGCACAGGTCGCACCACCACCATTCTTGGCTTGGCACACACTCTTTTTTCTGTCATTGGCCGCGAAGTTCCGTTGCAACATGAGGCCCCTCGTTCTGGTGACATTCATACTTCTATGGGCAATCCGCAAATGTTAAACAATGCGTTTGGTTTTACTGCCGATACCACGTTGCAGGAGGGGTTGGCGCGGATGGTTTTTTAATGTATCGGAAAAATAAAATCAAGACCTGGGGGGGGCGGAGAACCGCCCCCCCTTTTTTTCTAATGAGTAAAAAAAAGAGGGGGTCTGGGGGATTCATCCCCCAGGGTTTGGCCTTTGATTTTTTTTTGTCCGCAGGGCATCCTGTTCTTTTACAAAATGGCACCACTGGCGAATCAGGCAAGAGGTACAGAGTGGCTTGCGGGCTTTACAGATGTAGCGACCATGTAAAATAAGCCAGTGATGGGCATGATTTTGTTTGGATTTAGGTACGACCTGCAACAATATTTGTTCCACGGCTTCAGGGGTTTTTCCTGGTGCGAGGCCAGTTCGGTTGGCCACGCGAAAGACATGGGTATCCACCGGAATGGTTGGCTGACCGAACCCTACATTGAGAACCACGCCAGCACTTTTTTGTCCCACCCCTGGTAATGATTCCAAATCGGCTCGGTTGTTTGGGACTTGACCTTGGTAGTGATCTAATAATTTTTTTGACAAAGCGATGAGTGCATGGGCTTTGTTGTTGAAAAGTCCCAAACTTCGAATTATTTCACGCACCCCATCTTCGCCCAGTTCGATCATCTGTTCGGGAGTGGAAGCCACCGCGAATAATTTTGGTGTGACCTTATTCACGCCGATATCTGTGGATTGGGCGGATAATACCACGGCGACCAGTAGTTCGAAGGGAGATTGAAACTGTAAACCACTTTTTGGGGTGGGATTGGTCTGTTGGAATGCGGTAAAAATGGCCTGAATTTGATCGGATGTGAGGAGAATATCCTTTATCATCGGCTTATTTTATATCTATTTTTCTTTAATTTTGTTTGTCATTTCTTAAATTATGGGTAAAAAAAAATTTTTGTCAACCTGTAACATTATCGGAGATAGAAAAATAATTGAACTATGAAGTAAAATAGGTTAAAACATTTTGTTAATATTTTTTGCTTTCTGAACGTAATCTGAAAGATTTTTTTTTTTTTAAAGTACATGGATAAGGGATGGATAATTTTTGGAGAAGGAAATACGTTATCAATGATCGGCGTGCCAGAAGACGCCGCCTGTCGTTGTCGTCGCGGACGATTGTCTATTTATATTTATTCGTGAGCAGTTTGTGGTTGATTGCTTTTGACTATGCGCCTTTTATTTTTGATTTAGACATCCATCCGATATTTTTGGTGCAGCGGTCTCATGAGTGGGTATTTGTTTTTCTGTCGGCTTATTTTCTTCATTATCTGATTAATCGTTTGACCAATACCATTCGGGGTCAGAAAGAGGCTCTTCAAAAGGACATCGCCAAAAGGTACCAGACCGAGGCAACTTTGGCCGAAGTACAAAAGATTGCCCATTTGGGAAGTTGGGAATGGTGCATAGATCGGGGGACACTGGTTTGGTCTGAGGAGGTTTATCGTATTTTTGGTCTTTTACCAGAGAAATTCACGCCTACTTATGAAAAATTTTTGTCTTTAATTCCAGAGGATGAACGCAAAACTGTTCAGCAGTTGGTGCAGCTTTCTTTGGGAAACCCCCGCCAAATGTTTAAAATTGAACACTCGATTTTGCGCCCGGATGGCTCTCTGAGGAGTGTGATGGAATATGGTAAAGTTGTTTTTGATGATGATGGAAAACCACTGCGCATGATTGGGACAGTTCAGGACATTACCGAGCGCAAGCAGATGGAACAGCAGGTAATGGAAATAGGGGATCAATATCGTTCTTTGGCCGAGGCCGCTAAGGATGCCATTATAACAGCGGATGCAGATGGTAATATTCTTTCTTGGAATCATGGGGCACAAATTTGTTTTGGGTACTCTCCCCAGGAGGTTATTGGCCAATCTCTTACCATACTCATGCCGCCCCAGTTTCGTTCTTTACATCAGAGGGGGATGGAGAAAGTTAGAGAGTCGAAGGCGTTAAAATTGCGTGGTCAAGTTGTTGAACTGAGAGGGTTGCGTAAAAATGGCCAAGAGTTTCCCCTGGAAGTCTCATTGGCCACGTGGGAGGTGGCCAAAAAGCCATTTTTTTCTGGCATAATTCGGGATATTACCCTGCGGAAGAGATTGGAAGAGGAGCAAGATCAGGCCTATCGCGTGCGTTTGACCATCAGTTCTCTGTTAGAGACGGCACTGGAGCCATTATCTCTTGAACTTCAGTTGGAAGTGACGTTGGATATTTTGCACACATTGCCCTGGTTGGCCAAGCAACAGCAGGGGAGTATTTTTCTTGCTGATGAGGCCTCTCAGGAGTTGGTTTTGGTGGCTCATAGGGGAATGCCTTCCAATATTGTTAAGTCATGCCAACGGGTTGCGTTTGGACATTGTTTGTGTGGTCGGGCGGCCAAAACGCAAGAGCTTTTGTTTGCGGACGATCATTCCCAAGAGCATGAAATTCAATTTGAAGGGATGAAACCTCACAGTCATTATTGTGTTCCCATTATGTTTGCAAAAAGATTATTAGGGGTTTTAAATATTTATTTGCCTGCAGGACATATCCGTAATGCGGATGAAGAGTCGATTCTCCAGACCATTGTTCATACCCTGGCCACGATCATAGAGCGTCGGCGTATGGAGTCTGTGTTACAAGCCACCCATGAAAAATTGCGTGAAACCCGATTGGAAATCATTCGACGTTTGGGCATGGCGGCGGAATATCGTGACAATGAGACGGGATTGCATGTGATTCGGATGAGTAAATATGCCGTTTTGCTGGCCAAATCTATTGGTTTAAGTGAGTTGCAGTGTGAAATTTTATTGAATGCCGCTCCCATGCATGATGTGGGCAAAATTGGGGTGAGTGATACCATTTTATTGAAGAAGGCGCGGTTAATCGCCGAAGAGTTTGAAATCATGAAAAAACATACCGTGATTGGGGCGGATATGTTATATGGTCATAATGAAGAACCCCTCAATACGGCTCATTTGATTGCCTTGACGCACCATGAAAAATGGGATGGAAGTGGTTACCCATACGGATTAAAAGGCAAGGAGATCCCCTTGGTTGGGCATATTTGTGCCATTGCCGATGTTTTTGATGCGTTAACCTCGGAGAGACCCTATAAAAAATCTTGGAGTGTGGAGGAGGCCATGGCTGAATTGGAAAGATCCAGCGGGACTCATTTTGATCCTGATTTGGTTGGCCATTTTAGAGCGATATTGCCAGAGATTATAAAAATCAAAGAGCAATTGACGGACATGACAACTCAAGAGACATGGAAGAGTGGTGATTTTGAATCTCGTTGAATTTAGGGGTAAAGAACATGTTGGCCTTTGGGCGAAGAAGTTAAACATAAAATTATGGGGGGTGGTTTTCTTTTTTCAAAGGTTTTTATTTTTCCGATACATAAATTAAACTTGCCAGATGGTTTGTCCCCCGGCATCTTGTAGAATATTCACCACTCTTTGCCGCCAAGCCGTGCGAAATGTTGCCTGTTCCTCTTCTGAAGCCACTCCTCCCAAGATGCGTGGTAGCAGGGTACCGATGATTGGGGAGGGGGGAAAAGCGGTCAAGTTGGCTTGTAATCGGATGGATTTCCCAGTTGAGAGGCGTTGAAACGTAAAAATAGACGAGGGCTTTTCTTTGAGTTGAAATTGCAACAAATCTTTGCGATTAAATTGTCCTCCCAACCCCTGAAACCCATTTTTAGCGGCCGCTCCGGTTAATAAGGTAAACACTTGGGTGATGGGTCCATGCACCTGATCTTCCATTGAGCCACACACCTGGATGCCGATATCGCCACGTTGGGGTGTTTCGTTGGGAAAGAGGAGTTCGATGGCTTTACAGGCCATTAAAAAGGCCGAGACAACGGTGGGGCAGGCGTGACCGGCCAGTTTAACCGCATCGTCGAAGGTGTAGGTAAAGTGTCCGTCACCGGCACCGAGGAGCTCGCCTAATGGGTCATACAGCGTAATGGCAGGGGTTTTAGGAAACATAGTGGGATTGCCTTTTTTCAAAAATAGGTTGTTTTTTTAGGTTTCAAAGCGCAGAAAGGGGGCGTCGGTGGCCAGAACACCCAGGCCATAGAGTGTTGTTAGATGGGGACCGGGGTCGCTCCCATAGAGTTGATACAGCTCCCAGCGCAGATCGACGGCTTGTTCTTTGGTGAGGTAGACTCCAAGGGCTTGGCGTCCATCTGCTTCGAACTCCTCTAAGAGGTGTTTAAATTCAGGCAGGGTCATGTGATTTACTCGATATGATATTGAATGGAGAAGGGGGCGGTTAACGAGCCTCGCGCTTTTTAGTTCTATGTTTCTATTTTATTGTCAGGATATCATAATATTCATCTTCAAGAAATGTTTTTCAATAGATTAGAGAGATGATGTCGGTTTTTTCGTAAGCCAGTGTTCCATATTTTTCCTTTTTCCGACCTGCGAAAAATTTGGCGTTGCCAATTTTTTTATGTGCGTCCTTTCTCTGTATGGTGCGAAAATCGCGGATAAGCTTATTCAATTTCGGTTTTCCCTCTGACTGTCTGATTTTTTCTCACGGGCATTTCATAGATCAAGGTATGCGCCACCGTCAGTCCCAAAAAGAGCCAACTGGCCACCGGATGCATGGCCATAGGTCGTAATAATTTCAACCCCGTTAACAACGACACAGCCAATGAAGCCGCCATCCCCGCCTTAACCGCCTCCCGCCCCACCTTGCGATTTTTAACCCCTACGCTTCCTCGCGTTCTACTCGTCAAGCCCAACCTATCCCGCACCGGTTTTTCCATATTATCTGGCATTTTTTGAGCTGTATTCAATAACTCAACATTCAAAGCATCCATAGTATGCATCTCCATTTTTTTGGTGATTAAGGGTATTGGTTTTATTGTAATGAGAATCGTTCGCGTTTGCAATCTATTTTTTAGTAGATATTCGAATTGTGGAACATTTAATTTTAAAAAAATAAATATACCCATATCTTGCGAGTATGGGGAAGAGGTCCGCGTTTCCAGGAATACCGCCATGGGGTATCCATTCAGAGGAGTGCGTGGTTCGACTACGGTTAAATGAGGTGCTATTGATGGTTCATTTTTACCTATTATTTTGTTCTTTATTTTTAGCTAGATTGACATCGGTTTATTTTACATAACTCTTTTATAAATAACCAGTTCCACCACAAAAACCGCTGAACTCCTTCCCCCGCACTTTTCTGTATCAATTGTTATCTCCTGTATGATCCTTTGTTTTTTGGTCTGTTATAACGCTGACCATGAACACACAAACGACACATACCATTCCAAAGGGGGCGTTGTATTTTGAGGCGCCAGTTTTACTCACAGTGAAGGACGATGTTCGCCGATTTGAGGGGGTGGCGTACTCTGGAAATGAAATTACCGGCCATTGGTATTGGGGTAAGGTAATTTTTGATCTGGAGACGACCACCTCTAATAATCGATTGCCAATGCTGATTGGCCATGATCGAGCGCGCATAGCTGGGTTTTCGGAAACGGTTGAGATTGGGGAGGGGGTGCGCATTCAAGGGCGTCTCTCCAGTCGAACCGAGGCCGGACAGCAGGTGGCTGACTTGGCAGATGAGGGATTTCCTTGGCAAATGTCGGTGCATATCGAGCCTGGCCGGATTGACCAAATTACAAAGGAGGATACCGTTATCGTCAACAACCATCCCTTCACCGGCCCAGGGGTGGTCTTTCGCAATTCGGTGTTGCGTGAGGTGAGCTTCACGCCAACTGGATTTGACCCTCTCACCTCCGCCCATGTCATGGGGCGGGATTTTTTTGAAACCCAGTTTTCATTCCTTCAGCACAAAGGTGATGGCATGACGAAAAATGAATCTGAACAAACTCAATCGATCGCCCAGGCGGTCCAACCCGCCGAACCTGACTATCGACGCTTGTTCGAACAAGAACAAAAACGGGCCAGCGACTTGGATGCCCAACTCACTCAAGAACGCCAAGAACGTCGGATCGAAATGGTACAACAACTTTTTGCCCAACTCGGAAAGGAGTGGTCAGTAGAGGCTGCAAAACCCTATCTGGAGATGGATCCTGGCCATTTTTCCGCTGTTGCCGCCGATTTGCGGACCATCAAACCCATTCATCCTGAAATACTTTTTCAAGAACAGGCCTTGATGGGTGTGGATGCCAGTAAAACTGGTCCAGATGCCTCCCTCATTGAGTCCATGAGCAAACTACCCTACTAAAAGAGGATCTTTATGCCACAATTTGCTTCTGAAACCATTACCGCCCCTATTGATCCCTCGGTATTGCTGGCTGGCAATGGCCACCATATCGCCGACCGGACCTTGGAGGCCAACTTGACCCTCGCGTTGGGGCAGGTGTTGGGGCTCTATTCCGCCAATGGTCGTTTTGCTCCGTTGGATCAGACCGTTCGTTCGGTCACTCTCTCTGGGGATGGCAGCAAGAGCACTTTTGACCTTGGTCACCACAGCGTCGCCGCCGAAACCATTTTTGCCAAGGTGGATGATGTGGAGAGTGCCGATTGGACCCTTTCGGTCGGCACCGGTCCCGATGGGGTCGATCAGATTGTCTTTGCCAGTGCGCCAACTTCGGACACCAATAATGTGCTGGTGCGTTATCAGCAATCGATCTACCGCTTAGCAGGGGTGCTTTATCAGGGGGATGTGGTGACCGGTGCTTCTGAGTATCCCGCCATGCCAGTGTTACAAAGCGGGGCTGTGCGCCGCTCTAAACTGGTTGGGCTCCCTGCGGCTTTGAATGTGACCGGCAATCTGCTCGGTCTGCTTATTTTGGAGGATTGACCCTATGACCGTTGCGATGCCTTTTAGTTCCAGCGTATTGACCGGTGCCATCGACAAACGTCGACCTGTGCAAACACCTATTTTAGATCGTCATTTTACCCGTCGTCGTCAGGTGGGGACGCCCAATGTTCAGTTGGAGATTGTCGATGGTCCAGAAGGGTTGGCGGTGGCCATTTCCCATGGCGTCCAATCCCGTCGGGCTCCAAACGGCACCGAAAGCGGTGTCACGGTGACCATTCCCCGTTTTTCGGAACATGACACCATTAAAGCCTCTGATCTGATTGGTCTGCGGGAGGCTGGGGGGCAAAATCTTCGTACTTTACAGCAGGTTTATGTGCGCAAGTTGGACGATATTCGTCGTCGTTTTGATCGAACTCAGGAGTATATGGCTATCAAAGGGTGTTTTGGTCAAGTGGTGGATGGCAAGGGGACGGTCATTGCAACCTATGACGTTCCGTCCGTGGAAAACGTGACCTTCTCCGATGCCGCTCAAGACAACCCTGTGGATGTTTTTGACGATGTGGGCACCTCTTTGGCCCGTGCCTTGGGTGGTGTGCCTGGGATTATGCACGCTTATGCCGGTATTTCGGCTTATAAGATGATTCGCAATCATCCCAAAGTATTGGAGCTTCTCACCGGTACCGCTTCTGCCAACACCCTGTTGGCGACGGGTGAATTGCGGGTTTTGAGTGGAGTGGTGATCCATAAATTCGTAGGAGTTTATGCCGATTTGGCTGGAACCGATCAGGTCTATATCCCCGACGATGAAATTTTGATCCTTTCGGAAGAGTCGGCGTTTGAGGTGGTGAATGGACCGTGTGAGACACCGGATGGATTGGTGGCGCAAGAGTGGTATGTGGATACTTGGCAAGAGCGGGATCCCCCAGCGACCTTTTTGCGGGTGGAGACCAATCCTTTACCCGTGGTGACGCGACCAGAGGCTGTGCGACGGTTGAAAGTCTCCTAATGGCTCAATTTTTCAAAGCTTTTGAGCGGACGATTCGAATGGAGGGTGGATATTCCAATGATCCTATGGATCGGGGAGGCGAGACCTACATTGGCATCAGTCGGGTTTTCAATCCCCACTGGTCTGGTTGGCCGATCATTGATCGCTGGAAGTCCGAAGGTCGTTTTCATCAGGCGCAACTTTCGACCGATCCCGTTTTGCGGGTCCAGACGCGTCTGTTTTATAAACAGTCATACTGGGATCCTTTGCAAGGGGATCGTATCAAAGATGAAAGTGTGGCTCAGGAGTTGTTTGATACCGCCGTCAACATGGGGGTACACACCGCCGGGGTTTTTTTGCAAGAGAGTCTCAATGTGCTCAATCGCAATAAAACGCTCTATCCAGACATGATCGTGGATGGTCTGGTTGGTCATCGCACCATGGCGGCCTTGGAGATTCTTTTGGATCAC
>JAMOAW010000097.1:0-7427 GCA_039908535.1 Magnetococcus sp. DMHC-6
GGAGAACCGCCCCCCAATCCCCCCACCCTTTTTTTTTAATTCTTAAAAAAAAAGAGGGGGTCTGGGGGATTCATCCCCCAGGGTTTGGCCTTTGATTTTTTTTTGCCCGCAGGGCATCATGTTCTCAGCGGCTTATTAAAGCTAGATTTTCTTTGCATACCTTGAGTAAAAATCTATTTTCGATATATATTGACTTAAAAGATACGGGGATGGTTTTTTAGCTCCTCAAACTCTTGGTTTTATTTTCCGATATATTCAGTTTGCGCCCTACGGAGTACGAGATGAACCTATTATTTCGTTTTGGTTTCAGTCTGTTTTTAATCTGGTCGGTCTCTTCCGCTCAAGCTCAAACAGAAGTTTCAGAAAATTATCAAAAAAAATGCGCACAATGTCATCACCCAGATCGCTTGGGCGCCATGGGACCGGCACTACTACCAGAAAATCTAGACCGTTTCCCCAAAAGCGCAGCTTTCGAGGTTATCGCCAATGGTCGCCCAGCCACACAAATGCCTGGATTTGCTAAAGAATTATCTAAAGAAGAGATGCAGGCCCTGGTAGAATATATCTTTACACCGATCGCCACGCCAATTTGGAGTGAAGCAGAGATCCATTCCAGCTTGGTGGTGAGCACTCCTATAGCGACGTTACCCGATAAACCGGTCCATAAAGCGGATATTTTAAATCTGTTTTTGGTGGTGGAGTTGGGGGATCACCACATCACCGTCTTAGATGGCGACCGCTTAGAACCTATTTTTCGCTTTCCAACTCGATTTGCCTTACATGGCGGCATTAAATATTCTCCCGATGGCCGTTTTGCCTACTGGTGTTCCCGCGATGGTTGGATCAGCAAATTTGATCTTTATAGTCTCAAATTGGTGGCCGAAATTCGCGCTGGAATCAATACCCGCAACATTGCCATTTCTGGAGATGGCCAATTTGTTATGGCTGCCAATGCCTTACCCAGATCCTTAGTGGTTTTAAATGCTGAAGATCTCTCTTTGGCCAAACTCATTCCAGTGGTCAATGAAAAAGGCAAAAGTTCCCGTCCAAGTGCTGTTTATACCGCCCCTCCTCGAAATACCTTTATTGTGGCGTTGAAAGATATTCCAGAAATTTGGGAAATTCCCTATAATGACAAGGCACGTCCTATTTATACCGCCATGGTCCACGATTATCGACTTGAGTCTGGCGAAGCACCCCCCATTGCCAAAGGCCCTTTTCCCATCCGTACCATCCTTTTGAAGACGATTATTGATGATTTTTTCTTCGATCAAGATTATCGTATCCTCATTGGTGCCTCCCGCAGTGGTCTTTCCGGGCAGGTGGTACAAATGGATGTCGGTCGTCAAATAGCTGAAATCGACATTCCTGGCATGCCGCATCTAAGTTCCGGCATCACATGGAAATATAAAGAGACCACCCTGATGGCTACCCCTAATCTCAAAGAGGGGGAGGTGACGGTTTTAGATTTAAAAAACTGGAAAGTTATAAAACGAATTTCCACCTTAGGACCCGGATTTTTTATGCGTAGCCACGAAAACACCCCTTATGCCTGGGTGGATGTCTTTTTCGGTCCCAACAAAGATGCCGTACAAGTTATTGATAAATCCACCTTAGACATTGTCAAAACCTTACGACCTGCTCCTGGCAAAACCTCGGCCCACGTTGAATTTACCAGAGATGGTCGCTACGCCCTTTTAAGCATTTGGGAATCCAGCCCAGACGGGGCCGTCGTGGTTTATGATGGCAATACCTTGCAGGAAGTAAAAAGGATACCCATGAACAAACCTTCTGGTAAATATAATGTTTACAACAAAATCTCTCTCTCAGCGGGGACAAGCCATTAACATGAATGTTTATCAAAAGGATTTATTCCCATTACCTGGTACCGTGGCTTTGGTTGGCTCTGGCCCCGGTGATCCAGAATTATTGACCATTGGCGCCTTAAAAGCGTTGCAAACGGCCGATGTGGTGGTACACGATTCGTTGGTCTCACCAGAGATATTGGCATTAATTCCAACTGGCTGTGAAAAAATCCATGCTGGAAAACGCGGAGGATGCCCATCTGTGCATCAGGAAGACATCACCGAAACGTTGGTTCGATTGGCCAAGGCGAACCGTCGGGTCGTGCGATTAAAAGGAGGAGATCCCTTTGTTTTTGGTCGGGGAGGGGAGGAGGCCAGCCGTTTGGCCGCAGAGGGTATTGTGTTTCGTATTTTACCTGGTCTAACCTCTGGTATTGCCGGACCAGCCTATGCGGGTATTCCCATTACCCATCGGGATATCAACGCCAACGTGGCCTTTATTACCGGCCATGAATCAGCCGAAAACGCCTCGTATATCAATGGGGAACCCTCTACACGCATTGATTGGGAGAGTGTTGCGAGAGCTTTTCCAGTTGTGGTTTTGTATATGGCGATGCAAAATTTGGAGCTAGTCGTGGCCCGTCTTATGGCGGCTGGACGTTCTGCCGATACCCCAGTGGCGGTCATTCGTTGGGCCACAACACCCAGACAGCAAACTTTGGTCACCACCTTAGGGACCATTATGGCCGATGTTCATGCGCTGGGCGTTTTACCACCAGCGGTGATCGTGATTGGAGATGTGGTGCGTTTTCGCGCGACTCTGGCTTGGTTCCCAGATGAAACCTTGCAACAAAAAGAGAGATCAACATAAGGATGGTACCGGTATGAAAAAGTTTTTTTTTACTCTATTTCTATTGGCCTTTGGCTCCTTAAGCCTTTGGCCATCGATATCTTGTGCCTTTAATAACGAGATGTTGGAACAACTAAAAAATAAAAATGAGTGTCAAAGATGTGATTTGCAATATCTGAACTGGCCTAAAGCACAACTGGCCAAAGCCAATCTAAGTGGTGCTTTATTGCTTAAAAGTCAAATGAACGATGGTCTATTTACCGAGGCAAAATTTGTTTGGGCCAATTTGGAACAGGCAGAGTTGACCGGTTCAGATCTGCGTCAGGCCGATTTAACAGGTGCAGATTTACGTCATACACAGTTAAATCGAGTCGATTTTACCAAGGCCTATTTATATGGAGCCAATATGACCGATGCAAAGGCCGTGGGGGCCAACTTTACCCATGCCTTTCTAAAAGGGGTCAATTTGAGCGGGGCTGATTTGCAAAACAGCAATTTTCAAGGGGCCAATATTGATCTGGCTGTTTTTACCGATGCCCTTTTAGGAGGAGCAACCTGGGTGGATGGTCGTTCCTGTTTGCCCCAATCAAAGGGAAGATGTCAATAATGCGCTCTATTTTATTTTTTTTACTCTTTTTTCCCTCCTTTGCGGTGCAGGGGATGGATCTCTCTATACAAGAGGGATTGTTAAAAAATAGGCGTTGTGTGGGGTGTGATTTACGTGGGATGGATTTGCATGAGGTGGATTTACAAGGGGCCCTTTTATCCGGGGCCAATTTGCAGGGGGCCAATTTGCAGGGGGCTAAACTAAAAGGGGTTCGCTTTTATAAATCGCATTTAGTAAAAATTGATTTGAGTTTTGCCAATCTACAAGAGGCACAGATACAGGAGGCAAATCTTTTAGAAGGGGTTTTGAAGGGGGCTGACTTACGTAAAGCCAATTTAGAACAGAGTAATTTGGAAGGTGCCAATTTAAGTCAAGCCGATTTGCGAGGGGCCACCCTAGAGGGAGCATTTTTAAAAAAAACCTCTTTTAAAGGAGCAGATTTGCGTGGAACGGTTTTTTTTGGTGCCAATATGACCGAGACAGATTTTACCGATGCCCAACTGGGGGGGGCTTATTGGTTTAATGGCGACCGCTGTCTGCAGGGATCACGAGGAAATTGCCAAAAATAAAGGGGTCTGCGGGATTCATCCCCCCAAGGTCTCTGTTGGGGGGCGGAGAACCGCCCCCCAATCCCCCCACCCTTTTCTTTTAATTCTTAAAAAAAAAGAGGGGGTCTGGGGGATTCATCCCCCAGGGTTTGGCCTTTGATTTTTTTTTGCCCGCAGGGCATTATGTTCTTACATTGATAAATCGAAAAAAAAGGAGAAGTCACCATGCCCCCCCAAGATCAACGCCGCATTGCCCAATGGCTATTCATTTGTAGTGGTCTGGTCGTTGCCATGTTGGCCTTGGGTGGTTTGACCAGATTGACCGGTTCTGGTCTTTCGATGGTCGAATGGAAGCCCATCACCGGTATTATCCCCCCTATGAACTTAGCAGATTGGCAAGATTTGTTTTCCAAATATCAACAATCCCCCGAATTTCGCCACATTAACCATGGAATGGATTTAAATGGTTTTAAAGAGATTTTTTGGCTTGAATTTTTACACCGTCTATTGGGCCGTTTGATTGGCTTCGTGTTTTTTATGCCTTTTATCTATTTTCTTGTGACAAAAAAAATAGATCGTCCCTTAGCCATTAAATTGGGAGGAATGTTTGTGTTGGGAGGATTACAAGGGGTCATGGGCTGGTTGATGGTCAAAAGTGGCTTGGTTGCCAATCCCCATGTCAGTGCTTATCGCCTAACGGCCCATCTGGCCTTGGCCTTCTTGGTCTACGCATTAATGATGTGGACGGCCTTTGGGCTCTATTTTGGGCAACAGATACCTTCACCACGGGTTCAACTTCCCAAAGGCCTACAACATGGCTCCTGGGGGGTTTTAAGCTTGGTTTCGATCACAGCCATGAGCGGTGGTTTTGTAGCAGGGGCCAAAGCGGGTTTTAGCTACAATACCTTTCCACTCATGGGTGGCCAATGGTTTCCAGAGGCCTATTGGGATTTACAACCGGCTTGGCTCAATATCTTTGAAAATATCCCGGCCATTCAATGGAACCATCGACTATTGGCAACCATAACGTTTGGTTCTATTTTGGCCTTTTGGTTTTGGTCTCGAAAACAAAATTTACCCAGGTTGGTGGGTATGAGCACCCATTTCCTACTCTTGGCTGCCATTCTCCAGATCGCATTGGGTATATCCACTCTGCTTTTGCGCATTCCAATTGCTTTGGCTTCTTTACATCAAGTAGGGGCAATATTGGTTTTTACCCTTATTTTATTTATCCATTTTCATCTACAACTAGGATCTAAACCATCCATATGAACCCTATCATTGGCCTATTGCCTCATGTACAAGCCTTCTTAAATTTTACCACCATAGTTTGTTTGACCTTGGCCTTTTTGGCCATCCGCCACCAGAACCGCCAAAAACATAAAAAATGGATGATGGCGGCTGTTTTGGTCTCAACGATTTTTTTAGTTTCGTATTTAATTTATCATGGGGCGGTAGGTAACGTAAAATTTGCTGGGTTGGGCTGGATTCGACCTGTTTATTTTACCATCTTGGCCTCCCACGTCTTATTGGCCGCCCTCACACTCCCCATGCTTTTGGTAACCATCCTTCGCGCTCCCTGGAAAACCATGGAACCCAACACCCCATACCCCCGCCATCGACTCTGGGCTAAGTGGACCCTGCCGATTTGGCTTTATGTTTCTATAAGCGGTTTGCTTGTCTATACGCTAGCGTTTCATATCTATACATAAAAAGAACATAATGCCCTACGGGCAAAAAATTAAAATCAAAGACAAAACCTTGGGGGATGAATCCCCCAAACCCCCTCTTTTTTTTAAGAATTAAAAGAAAAGGGTGGGGGGATTGGGGGGCGGTTCTCCGCCACCCAAGGTCTTGATTTTTATTTTTCGATTACTGAGAAGATCCCTGCACCCCTGGTTCCCTAATCGGTAATAGACGTTGAAAAAGATTCGCGTCTATTCTCGTGACACGCCATTTGGCCAATTTTAAATTATCAGCCGTCGAAAAATAAGCATGCCGCTCAAAACCGGTAATATAGGCTAAAAACCACCAAGGAAATGAGGTAATTAATTGATTATACGTGCGTACTTCTAAATTATAGGTATCACGACTTTTAATCAAACGATCTTCGATTTCTACCAACTTATCCATCAGTTGCTGATAAGTCACCGCAGAGGATATTTTTGGATATTGCTCTACAATTCCCAACATATTTGCCAAAGGTGCTACAAGGGATGGAGCGTTGGTAACCATTTCTGGCATCGGGCTGTTTTGAACCATTGTTGTGTCCATATCCCCAATAGAGGCCCGCACATCCGCTATATGACGAAAGACCTCTTGCTCCAAAGCCGATTGATTGAGCGTTAAAATAACTAAATTTTCGACCAAATCGGTACGATGCTGCAAAGAAACTTCAATAAGACCAGACGCAGCAAAAATTTTCTCTTCCAAATCAACAAATATATTAAAATTGTAAAATGTGGTAATAATAAAAGCAACAATGGCAACTATAGACGAAAAAATAATCACCCCTTTGGCACGAATGGGAGCCAAACGGACATATTTAGACTCAAACTCCTCCATATAAATTTGACGCAAGGCACGCTTCATGCGGCGCATACGCTCACTGCCGCTGCTTGTCGGATCCATACTATGGATCATGTTGTTTAAATCGTCTTTCACATCAACCTATGCAATTCATCTAAGCATCCAAACCCATGGCATCGACATCCGCCGCCCGCTTGAAACAGAGCAAGGCATCGTCACGTAACCCAGCTTGTTCCAAAGAAAAAGCCAACGCACGCAAAATTTTTACACTCTCTGGGCTTATTTTTAAGGCGGCCTGAAACGCCTCTATGGCTTTGGTGAACTCTTTTAAATGGTCCCAAGCCATGCCTAATCGATAGTGTATCTCCACCTGATCAGGTGCGGCCAAAACCGCCCTCTCTAAACGCAAAGCCGCTGCTTGATAATCACCCAGGCGAAAATAGGCTAGGCCAATTTGCGCTTCCAAACCAGGAATCTCAACTTCTGTATCAGCGGCCGCCTCCTCCATCAATCGAAGGCCCTCCTCTTGACGTCCCGCTCGAAATAGACAAATTCCCAACTTGCCCAGGGTGAATCGATCCTCTGGAGACTCCTTTAAAGCCCGCTCAAGATTGCGAGCCGCCACGCTATATTGACGATTATGCAACAATTGAATCCCTTTGTCTCGGTAGTAACGAAAACGTATATCGCTGTTAACCGAAAACAATCCCATATATTTATCTATAATAGAGGCAGAAATGTCTTTGAGTATATTCAAACCCGCCATAAAATAAAGACCCAAATCTTCCCCATGATTGCCATGACGAGCCAGGACGCGGGGAGAAGAGTTTGGCTTGACTGCCATTTTTTTATCACCACCTCCTTGGGCCAGCAAAAATTCGCGGGTAAATTGCAAGGGCAGGGGAGGGGGAAGAACAGAATCACCGACCGAAGTTCCACCTACCACAGGAGAAGAAGACTCCTCCATCTCCTCTGGCACTAAAATATCCTCAACAACCAAAGATTCCGAAGCAAAAACAGAACCATCAGGGGGAATCGCCATGACTTGAGTCTCTTGAGGAGAGAGCTGGGTCACCACAAAATCCATC
>JAMOAW010000032.1:0-59716 GCA_039908535.1 Magnetococcus sp. DMHC-6
TTGCTTTTGACTTTGCTTTTGACTTTGCTTTTGACTTTGCTTTTGACTTTGCTTTTGAATTCGGTTTTGCTTTCTTCAAATAGCAGGGGGGTTGGGGGATGCAATCCCCCAAGGTCTTGCTTTTGAATTTGCTTTTGACTTTGCTTTTAGCTTTGCTTTTGACTTTGCTTTTGACTTTGCTTTTGACTTTGCTTTTGAATTCGGTTTTGCTTTCTTCAAATAGCAGGGGGGTTGGGGGATGCAATCCCCCAAGGTCTTGCTTTTGACTTTGCTTTTGGCTTTGCTTTTGGCTTTGCTTTTGGCTTTGCTTTTGGCTTTGCTTTTGGCTTTGCTTTTGGCTTTGCTTTTGGCTTTGCTTTTGGCTTTGCTTTTGGCTTTGCTTTTGTTTTGGCTTTGCTTTTGGCTTTGCTTTTGACTTTGCTTTTGACTTTGCTTTTGACTTTATTTTTGACCTTGCTTTTGACTTTGCTTTTGAATTCGGTTTTGCTTCCTTCAAATAGCAGGGGGGTTGGGGGATGCAATCCCCCAAGGTCTTGTTTTTGATTTTTTTTATCTGAACGGTTACAAAAAATTGACAAAGATTATAATGTGGCTTCATGGAAATTCCGGGGCCATATATCCTCGCAAATACTGGACTACCTAAAGATTTAAAAGAAAAAAGCAGTTGTGTTCAGAGATATTGACGTCACTTCGATAACTCTTTTTGATATATCGGAAAATTAAAAATCAAGACCTTGGGGGGGGGGAGGCCCAGAACCGCCCCACCTTTTTCTTTTGATCATTAAAAAAAAGAGGAGGACTGGGGGATTCATCCCCCAGAGTTTGACCTTTGATTTTTCTTTTGCCCGCAGGACATTATCTTCTCTCTTCGTAACCGTTCAGATAAAAAAATCAAAAACAAGACCTTGGGGGATTGCATCCCCCAACCCCCCTGCTATTTGAAGAAAACAAAACCGAATTCAAAAGCAAAGTCAAAAGCAAAGTCAAAAGCAAAGTCAAAAGCAAAATCAAAAGCAAAATCAAAAGAAAAAGCAAAGTCAAAAGCAAAGTCAAAAGCAAAGTCAAAAGCAAAATCAAAAGCAAAATCAAAAGAAAAAGCAAAGTCAAAAGCAAAGTCAAAAGCAAAATCAAAAGCAAAATCAAAAGCAAAATCAAAAGCAAAAGCAAAAGCAAAACCCTGGGGGCAATCCCCCAGACCCCTTTTTTTTTTTAATATATGAACGGTTACCTCCCTTCAAACCATGTTTTAAGATCTTGCATGGCGCGCTGGGCCATGGCGGTTTTGCGTTCGTTTTTTTTGATTCCAACGGGCAGCGGTGGGAATAGCCCAAAATTGACGTTCATAGGCTGAAAATGTTTTGCCACCGCTTCGCCTGTAATGTGACGCAAAAGCGATCCAAGAGCCGTCGTAGAGGGAGGAGGAACGAGAGGCTGGCGGTCACTGCTGCCCAATCCATAGACCAAAAACAGACCCGCCCATAATCCCATGGCGGCGGATTCCACATATCCTTCCACACCGGTAATTTGACCTGCAAACAGGATATTTGGTTTACTCTTCAGTCGCAAAAAAGAATCCAATAACAAAGGACTGGCTAGAAAAGTATTGCGGTGTAGGGCCCCAAAACGCATAAACTCGGCACTCTCCAAGCCTGGAATCATCGAAAAAATTCTTTTTTGCTCCGATTGCAACAGTTTGGTTTGAAAACCCACCATATTCCAAAGCGTTCCCATCTGATTGTCTTGTCGCAGTTGTACCACAGCCCAAGGTTTTGTTTCTGGGTGATGGGGGTTTTGTAAGCCGATGGGTTTCATGGGACCATAACGCAGGGTCTCCATGCCTCTTTCGGCCATCACCTCAATAGGCAGACACCCTTCGAAATAGGGGGTCTTTTCAAAATCGGCAAAGGCCATTTTGCGGGCGGCCAATAATTCGGTGACAAAAGTTTCATACTGGGTCTTGTCCAAAGGACAATTGATATAGTCGTCCCCATCCCCTTTATCCCAGCGCGATTGTTTCCAGGCTTTGGAAAAATCAATGGAATCGAAAGAGACAATGGGGGCAATGGCATCAAAAAAGGCCAAACGCTCCTGTCCAAGAGTGGTTTGCATCCACTCGGCCAAAGCTCCCTCAGTGAGAGGGCCGGTGGCGATGACGGTGATCCCCTCTTCAAAGGGGTGCAATACCTCTTGACGCACCAAAGTGATAAGGGGATGTGCCTCTAAACGTTGGGTGATCCATTGAGAAAACCTCTCCCGATCCACTGCGAGAGCACTACCAGCGGGAACACGATTGGCATCGGCAGCGGCCATCACCAAACTATTGAGCATACGCATTTCAGCATGTAACAGACCAACGGCGTTGTGCAAAGGATCGTCCGAGCGCAAAGAGTTGGAACAGACCAACTCGGCACAGTGCGAGGTGGTGTGAGCGGGCGTGAAACGAATGGGACGCATTTCGTAAAGCGTCACTGGAATGTTGTTTTGGGCCAACTGCCAAGCAGTTTCCGAGCCTGCCAAACCGGCCCCAATCACATGAATGGGCAGAGAAGTCGTCATTTCCAGCGTGACCGAGCTCTGAAAGAAGGGGGGGCACCCAATCCACGATGTGCCGATACTTTAAGACCTTTGGTCTCTAAAGTGGCACTAGGAATTTCCCGTAAAAAGCGCGAGGGAAGGGCCGTTTCGGTGTTTTGAAACATACGTCTATAATTGGCATGGCTTAAAAAAAGCTTCTCTTTGGCGCGGGTCATACCCACATAGGTTAAACGACGCTCCTCTTCTATGCCTGACTCCTCTTCCATGGCCAGTTTGTGCGGTAATAGCCCCTCTTCCATGCCCACTAAAAATACAAAAGGAAACTCCAACCCCTTGGCTGCATGAAGAGTGGAGATGGTCACTTGAGAGAGAGAGGAACGCTCTTTTTGATCAGAACCGAGGTCAGATTCCAAAACCGCCCGTTCTAAAAAGCTAACTAAAGAGCTCTCGCCTTCCAATAAAGAGTGTAATTCTCGTAAATTATCGCGTTTTTCCTCTTCCCGTTCAATCCCTTCCAAGGCATCCAGATAATGGGATTCTTTAAGTAAAAAGTTTAACACATGGCCAGGTGGCGTCTCCGATTGCAGTTGAGCGGCGGCCGTCTGGATGAGATGGATAAATTCGTGTAAATGGCCCAAAGCAGCCTTGCCTATGGCTTTGTTTTCCAAGACCCAGATGGCCCCGGCCAGCAAAGAGCCGTCAGAGCTAGATTCCACTGCCCCACGCCGAATGGCTTGGATGGCGGCGGGTCCCAGACCACGGCTTGGCACATTAAAAATACGCTCAAAAGCCAGATCGTCTCGTCCAGAGTAGGCCAAACGTAAATAACAAATGGCGTCTTTGACCTCGGTTCGTTCCATAAATTTTAATCCACCCACAACATGATAAGGGACTAAAGAGCGGTTGAGAGCATCTTCAAAGGCACGGGTTTGCCAAGCGGCGCGGACCAAAATGGCCGCCCGTTCATAATGACCATCACAGTGAGAACGAATTTCTCCTGTTACCCAACGTGCTTCATCTTCTCCATCCTCGGCGGTATATTTTTGTAAACGTGGTCCCGCCTCTCCTTCTGTCCAGAGGGTTTTACCCATGCGACCGGAATTATGGGTGATTAAATGGCTGGCGGCTTGTAAAATATGGGCGGTAGAGCGATAGTTTTGTTCAAGACGAATGATCTTTGTGCCAGGAAAGGCATCCTCAAAACGCAAAATATTGTCGAGTTTGGCCCCGCGCCAACTATAAATTGATTGATCATCATCTCCCACCACACACAAATTTTTGTGAATGCCCGTAAGATATTGAAGCCATTGATACTGGGTATGGTTGGTATCTTGGAATTCATCCACCAAAAGATAACGAAAACGTTGTTGATATTTTTCAAGGATATCTGGATTTTGGCGCCAAAGCTCCAGACAATTGACCAATAAATCCCCAAAATCCATGGCGTTGGAACGTTTGAGCGCCGTTTGATAGAGGCTAAAAAGAGAGGCAATACGCACCCGATCGTGGGAAAAACGGATCTGTTTGTCTCCCAGTCTCTCAGGAGTCAGACCATCGTCTTTCCAGCGTGAAAAGGAGTTTGCCAACCGTTTTGGTGTCCAGTAGGTATCGTTAAAATCTTTCTCTTTGGTGATGCGTTTGATGAGGCTTAACTGTTCGTCGGCATCAAGGATGGAAAAATGAGTATCATAGCCAAGTCGAAGGCCATCAATGCGCAAAATGCGCGCGCCGATGCCATGAAAGGTGCCTATCCATAGGTGTTGAATTTGATCTTCGGTGAGACCTAACAACCCAATCACCCGCTCACGCATCTCGCGTGCCGCTTTATTGGTAAAGGTAACCGCGAGAATCTCTCCTGGTCGAATGTGGCGATGGTCCATGAGATAGGCAAGGCGGCGGGTGAGAACCCGGGTTTTACCAGATCCCGCTCCTGCTAGAACCATCAAGGGGCCATCTCCATAACAGACCGCCTCCAGTTGATGGGGATTAAGTCCTTGAAGAATGGTTGGATTATTCATATCATTCCATGTAGTTTGGTTCATTCTTGGGTGGTCCCTGATTCACGTTCAATTAAGGCTTTGTTATAGGCTCGAATGACATCGTGGTCGGTGATAATTCCTAAAACTTGGTTGGGATTGTTATCGGCGACCACTGGAAGTTGTTCGACGTTGTGAGATCCCATGCGTCGAAAGGCATCGTATAAATTGTTGGATGGGGTGACGGTGATAAGTTCTTGCATGGCAATATCGCGTACTAAAACCAAATCTTCCAACCCCTCTTCAAAGGCGACTCCGCGTATCTCCTGGAAGGAGATGATCCCTTTTAAAACCCCGGCACTATCGGCGACAAGAAAATTTTCTTCTTGAGAATGGCGAATTTTTTCTTTTAAAAGGCGAATGTTCAGCGTCTCAGGAATGACCTCGCAGGTGCGCCAGACAATGGAGGAGACGAATATATGGCGCAACAGTCCAGATTCGCGACCCGACCATAAATCGATATTTTTACGGCGCAGGCAACCGGTGTAGATGGAGTCGCGATAGAGTTGGTTGATTAAAAGCGTGGCCACAATAGAGGCCACCATCAGGGCCAACATAATGCGATAATCGCCGGTTAACTCAAATAGAATCAAAATTGAGGCGATTGGAGCACCCAAAACAGAGGCGGCCATGGCTCCCATGCCCACCAAGGCATAGGCCCCTGGCCCGCCAGAAAGAGCGGGAAAGAGGTGATAGGTCAAGGTGCCAAAGGCCCCTCCCACCATGGCCCCAAGAAACAGACTGGGGGTAAATACCCCACCAGAAAAGCCAGAACCGAGGGTGATGGCGGTGGCTATAATTTTGGCAAAAATCAAGACCAACATGAGTGGACCCGCCATTTCTTCAAGCAAGGCCAAGTTCATGGTGTCGTAACCCACGCCCATCACCTGGGGAAAGACCAAGGCGATGGCCCCAAGTCCTAAGCCACCAATAATGGGGCGCAAATAGCGGGGAATAGGGACCTTGGCAAAAAGATCTTCGCAGGTAAAAATGGTATGCATAAACAAAATGCCCGTGACTCCGCATAGCAATCCCAACACAACATACGAAGGAATTTCCCAAGCAGAAACCAATGTGTAGTGGGGAACGATAAAGGCGGGAAAATTGCCCAGATGTATCCGGGCAATCACCGTGGCAATGACCGAAGAGAGAACAATGGGGGAGAAGGTAGCCAGACCATAATCGGCCAAGATAACCTCTAAGGCAAACATAACACCCGCAATTGGTGCGTTAAACGAAGCGGCGATGCCGGCTGCTGCCCCGCAACCAACCATGGTGCGCATATGTTTGCTAGACATATGGAGTTTTTGTCCAAACCATGAGGCGATCGTGGCCCCCAAATGGACCACTGGCCCTTCCCGGCCCACCGATCCGCCACTCCCAATAGACATGGCACAAGCCAGCATCTTGCCAAGGCCATCTTTGAGTCTCATTTTGCCTCCATTCAAGGCCACGGCTGTCATGACTTCAGGAACGCCATGGCCTCGGGAGCCAGGAAAAATAAAATGAACCAAAGGGCCAACGACAAGACCACCAATGACAGGCATGAGCAAAATATGCCACCAGGGCAGACCCATGAGGGTTTCCACCACGGTTTCTCGACCGCTTCCCATGAAGATAAATTGGAAAAATTCAATCAAACGACGAAATAAAATCGCCCCATAGCCGACCATTAAGCCGATGATCGTGGCAATAATGGAGAGAAAGATGTGTTCGTTGGCACCTAGCCGGTTGATAAACCGAAACATAATTATCTAAAGTTTTCCCTAAGTTGTACCGATCTTAAATCAATAGAGTCTGGTGATTCTATCCTTCACAGAGAGGATCAACAAGCGATTTCAGGCAGGAGGTATAAAAAATGATCATTTTGGATATACAAAAAATAGCCGCAACCACTGACAATGCCCCGTGGTCCAGAAAAAAACCCACCGAAGCCTCTCTTCAAGTCACGTTGGGAATGCCCAGGGATCGCGTGGACCTCTCTTCAGGAAACAAAGCGGTCATTCAGATTGGTGCGCCCATCATCTCTGATACAGAAATGAAAATGGGATTGACCAAAATTTTAATGAAAGAGCTATTTGGTGAAAGGGATTCTGGTTCTATGAAGAGCGATCTCTCTCTTTCTGCCCATACCGAAAAGGCCGCTTCGACAGAAAATACCACCGAGGTGGCAGGAACCCAAACTTGGGTGGCCTAGGCTTTTGTTTCCTAAAATGGTATTCTAATATTTTGCGTTTATTTCTCTTTTCATTTTTGAAACGGATACCACCTTGATTCCATCCGACACGGATGTTCAAACTTATTCCCTTGTGGAATCACAATTAATCTCTTACCCAGACTTGTCATCCGCCCGCCAAGCAGGATTGGTGCCGGAGGGAGGGTTGGAAGAAGGGTATCTCGCACCCCGTTGTGCGGCCCAACCTGTGGCTTTGGTTGGCGAGACGCTGTTGTGGTCTGTAGCCGATATGGAGACGCTCTATACCCGTCGAGGCTGGAAAAAACGCCATCGGCGGATGTTCCCTGGCATCAAACCCACGCGCACCCTTGTGGAGCACCACGGGCAGATCCATCTTTTTGCCATTGAGCAAACCATCACTGAAGAGGATTATCTGGCCCAGCAGCAGCAAAAAACTTTGGAACGAATGCACAAATGGGAGGTGAGCTGGCAGGCCCTAGAGGTCGAACTGGGTCAATGGGTAGAAAATTTGCTGCAAAAAAATCTCAAACAAATTCCAGAGGCCGAATGGGAATTTTTAAATTTAAAGCGCGACCGCGAAAGATTGTTAGAGCAATACACCGACCTTGCGATGCGGGCGAAAAATTTAACCCTTCCGTTTAAAGTTCCAGACCACGCACCGTGGTTTCAGGCCATAGCCCAATTTCGTCACCTGCGGTTGCAAAGTGCCTTGGTCGATTGTGACCCAGAAGAGATCCCCTTGGCCCAACAGGTGGACCAAGAATTGATCAAAAATGAACAGAGCGAAGCCGATTTTTTTAACTTGATTCCCTATTGGCACTATTTTGGTCGATTTCATAAACGACTGGAAACCGTTCGTTTTCAAAACAAAATTGCACAAGTTACCCGCATTGATCAATTCCACGCGCTGTTTCAGGCGCGTCAGTTACACCGCATTTTTCATCTTTTTTTGGGACCGACTAACTCCGGTAAAACTTATCAGGCCCTCAAACGGTTGACCGATGCCCCTAGCGGCATCTATTTAGCCCCTTTGCGTTTATTGGCCCTAGAGGTAGCAGATACGTTGAACGAATGGGGGGTGCCATGCAGCATGGTGACGGGAGAGGAGCGCATTTTGATCGATGGTGCCAAACATGTGGCCTGTACCATCGAAATGTTGCCCATGTATAGCCAATATGAGGTGTGTGTAATTGATGAGGTGCAAATGTTGGGAGATGTGGATCGTGGGTGGGCTTGGACCCAGGCCATTCTAGGCGTGCAGGCCCCAGAAGTCTATGTGGTCGGAGCCCCAGAGGCTCGGCCTGCGGTGGAAAAATTGTTGACTCTGACCGACGATCCAGTGGAGATCACCCTATTTGAGCGACTCTCTCCACTGCATATTTTACGCCATCCTGTGGAGCATTTTGAGCAGTTAGAACCAGAAACCGCCATTATTACCTTTTCCAGGGCGGGGGTTCTGGGGTTAAAAGAGGAGATGGAGCGTCGTTTAAAAAAGAGGGTTGCCGTGCTGTATGGGGCACTGCCTCCAGAGGTACGCCGTCAACAGGCCCATCTGTTTGCTTCTGGCCAAGCCCCGTTTTTGGTGGCCACCGATGCCATTGGTATGGGACTTAATTTACCCATTCGCACCCTTTTATTTCATCAAGATCGAAAATTTATCAATCGTCAGGAGGTTCCCCTCACTCCTATGGAGGTACGGCAAATAGCTGGTCGGGCAGGACGGTTTGGTAAAAATGAAGTAGGATTTGTTGGGACGTTTCGCATAGCGATTCATCCTATTACCCATGCTTTAAACACCAAAGCTCCCCCCATTGAACGCGCCCATTTAGCACCTAATTTAGAACATTTATTAGCCATTGCCACGTTGCAAGACAAAAAAAATGCCACGTTGGCCAGTTTGTTGGCCCTCTTTTTTACCTCGGTCAAACCGGATCCAGAAATTTTTGAACTTGCCGATTTAGAAGATCAAATGGTTTTAGCCCGTTTGGCCGACCGTCATAAATCGTTAGATTTGGCCACGCGTTTTATCTTATCCGCTGCCCCGGTTCCTTTGCGGGCCATTCAAGCGGTCTTAGCCTATGAAACCATGATCACCGCCGTTGCCCGTTCTCATCCTCTCACCTTGGCGCAAACATTGACCCCTTTGGGGGAGTATGGCTTATTGGATGGCATGGAAACGGCAATTCGAATTGTCAATCTCTATTGTTGGCTGCACCACCATTTTGAAGAGCTTTTTCCCGATATCAAAGAAGCAGAAACGGCGCGGCGGGAATTAAACAAAGGGATTATACAAGCTTTGCAAAAAAAGGGCAAACAAGCTCGGAATTGTTCAAAATGTGGCAACAAATTACCACCCAAACATACCCACACCCTCTGTGATCCCTGTTGGCGACAAACGCAACACAGACCCTCTCCCGCGCGTTTTATCCCAGCACGGCGCAGGATGGCAAAACGATACGTTTAATCATCGATTTTTTTTTGAAATTTTTATTAAAAACTTTAAAGTTCAGACAAATAATTTTATCATATTTTTTAGTAAAATTATTTTCCTTGCATTTATGATAGAGTTCTCTATTTATGTTGCAATTCTAATATGTTTGTTATTATGTTTGATGAGGTCATGGTGTGATGTCAACCGATCTACAAATGGAATACGAATCTTCATTAGAGAAAGCCACCGGAAAAACGATGGCATATCTGCGTAATATTCCTCTTGATCAGCCGTAGTCCTGCATAGTGTAATGATAATCATGCAATCTCCAGAGATGCATTGTAGTGGTGAATGAACAGCAAAATCGCCCCAATATGATTTTCAGATTTCTTGGAAAATGACAGCGTGCTACGAACTAAACGCGACACTCGTTGACGCAGCGTATTATTGAATCGTTCCATGCGGTTGGTATGGCCTGTTTCCTTGCCAACGGCTTTATGTCGTTGGCAAGGAAAAACCAGGGCATAAACGGCCCAAAAATCTGTGTAACAAACAGCGCACTGGCGGTAAACTGGAGGTAAACTTTTCCAAAGGGCTTCAGCCGCATCACGGTCTCTCTTGCCTATATGATAGCCAACAATTTCTCGTGTGTTACGATCAATAGCAAGCCAAATCCACTGTTTATTTCCTTTATTATCAACGAATGACCACATTTCGTCGCATTCAAGCGTTAATCGGCCTTTTTTTTTAGAAACGACGTTCAGTTCGCGAGGTACAGCTCCATACTTTTCATTGACATAATATTGAAGCCAGCGTTCAGACACTTTTGTCACGCGGGCTATGCCAGCGAGTGGAATTTTTTCTAAAAGTAGGTCCTCAATCAGGTCAATCGTTGATTGAGGAATTCTATTGAACGGACGAGGATCTTGCACAAATTGACGCCCACAATCTTGGCATTTGTGATTCTGTTTTCCCCCTAACGTGAAGCCATTTTTCACAAAATTATTTGACTCGCAGTTTGGACAAATCATTGCATTGTATCCTCGGTTAAAGGTTGGAATTTATCCCAAAGATACCATAACATCCATCATTACACTATGCAGGACTACGTGATCAGCAACGTTGCGAAGTTGAGGAGCGTCACTTAAGCCCAATAAAAATTTTAAGTTTTTTTCCTTTGATAGGACGTGGTAACGTGCTGCGTGATAAAATTATTGATCATAAAAGTGTAGAACGCGCCTTGGATAAGGCCTTACGTTGAAAAAACCATTGACATTTAAAGAATTATTCGATTTTTATTACAACGAATGCAAACCTCTTTATGGAAGTATCTCTGCTGATAATATCCTCCCTTTTGAGTTACTTACCGAAATAAATGCCGCATTTGATCACATCTCCCGTCATTGGTATTACGGCGAAGAAGAAATAAATGTCGTCCCTCAGGCATCAGGACATCTCAAGCGTTCTACTTTTGATGCTTTCAAACTGATTCTCAAAGAAACACGCGATCATTATGACGCGATTCAGAATACGCACATTATCTCAATTTTCTTTCATGTTTTTCTTTCATACTTGAACAGAGGCATTAAAAAAATATTTGTAATTATTTTAAATACTCCATAAACAAAATCCCCACAAAGCAAAAAAAAAATCACTGTTTCAGTTTCAATTCATTTTTCCCCGCTACACTCTCCCTATACAAAGCAAAAGAAGTTTGTCAAAAACATTCCAGGTTTGGGATTTACCGACTCGGTTGACCCATTGGATGCTGGCTGCGGCGTTTATAGCCTCTTGGGTTTCCAGTTTAGAAGAGCATCTGATGAAAATTCATGTCTATACGGGCAGCTTATTTTTGGGATTGGCCTTGTTTCGTATTTGGCGCGGTTTTTTGGGTCCCATTCCATACCGTTTCCATAGCTTTTTAAAACCATTTAACGAGGTGTTTGGCTATGTATTCGCCCTGTTTCGCGGTCAGGCCCCCCGTTTTGCTGGTCACAATCCAGCGGGAGGGTGGTCGGTGGTGGGGTTGTTGACGCTGGGAGCGGTGGAAGGGGGGTTGGGATTGGCGATTATGGGAGGAGAAGAGCATCGGATCGGACCTCTGCGCGGCCTGATCGATACCCAAACGGGGGATCTCCTTTCGGAAATTCATGAGATCATCGCGATTCTCCTTTTGCTCGGAGTGGTGGCCCATTTGACGGGTGTTTTGGTGGAAAGCCTCGCCCACAAAGAAAATTTGGCGGCGGCGATGGTGCATGGTCACAAACTTCCAGGAGTAGGAGCCGAAGAGCCCATGCCCAGCCATTGGGGGTTAGCCCTCTTTTTAATAGGGATGATCGGAGTTGGCTCGGCTTACTATTTTAAAATTGGTCTGGCTCCAGCCCCAGAAACTTTGGCCATGCTAAAATCCAATCCCAAGCAGGCCTGGGTCAAAGAGTGCGGTGATTGCCATTTTGCCTTTCCTCCCTCTTTGTTACCTGTCCGCTCCTGGAATTTACTTTTTACTCAAACAGCGAAACATTTTGGCGAAAATCTTGATTTAGACCAAGAAATTTTGGATCCTTTACAAAAGTTTGCCACCAAAAACGCCGCCGAACAACTGGATAGCGAAGCCGCTTATAAAATTTTACACTCTCTTGCCCCGCAAGAGGTGCCCTTGCGGATCACCGAAACCCCTTACTGGATTAAAAAACATGCCGAAATCTCCAAAACCGTCTGGAATGCGCCACAAGTAGGTGGTCCCGTCCAATGCCCGGCTTGCCATATCGATGCCGATACTGGGACCTTTGATGACGATGCCATCCATATTCCTCTCCAACTCAAATCACCCTTAACCCATAAAGAAAAATAAAGGAAACAATCTATGAAAATGAAAACTTCTCTTTGCACAGCAACGCTCACCGCCATTCTGTTGGCCTCTTCTTCCCTGGTTTGGTCTGCCGATAAAAGTGCCGGCGAGGCTTTATGGCATCAATCGTTCGGAAAAACCGAGGCTGGTGAAATCAAAAGCTGCACCACCTGCCATAGCCAAGATCTCAAACAGGTTGGTCGTCACATCACCACCGGAAAACCCATTGAGCCCATGGCCGTCAGCGTCAACCCACAACGTTATACCGATCCAGAAAAAATTGAAAAATGGTTTAAACGCAACTGCAAATGGACCCTGGACCGGGAGTGTACCCAAACCGAAAAAGAGAACATTTTGGCCTATTTAAAATCTCTATAAATGATCCCTCTGACGTTCTATTTTAAAAAGGAAAAAAAATGCAAAAAACCGCTCAAACTCTACTCGCTCTCACCTTTCTTGCCTCTACCGCGTTGATCGTCTCTACGGGCATAACCGAAGAGGAACATGGCACAAAAAAATCAACCCGTCCGATCCCCTACGATCCCGAATATGTCAAAGAGTGCGGGGCCTGTCATATCGCCTATCCCCCCAAACTCCTCCCGACCGCCTCGTGGGAAAAATTGATGAGTGACCTGACCAACCATTTTGGCGAAAATGCCGAATTGGATAGTGCGATTCAAACGCGCTTGACAACCTATTTACAAAAATCCTCTAAACCCTCTAAATCTACAAAACAAGAGCCTCTTGTACGCATTTCAGAGCAACGCTGGTTTACAAAGGACCACAAGGAGATTAAAACTAAAATTGCCAAAAGTGACAAAGAAACAATAAAACTAAGTAGCTGCAACACCTGCCATCCCAACGCCGCTAGAGGATCTTTTGAGGAAGACGAAATCAATATTCCAGGTATTGGGCGTTGGGAAGATTAGTCCTCTCATCATTTTAAATAGGGGCAGGATATGAAACGTTTGTGTCTGCAAACTCTTTTTCTCATCCTTCTCCAACTTTTGTGGATGACGGGTGTTTTAGCGGAGGATAAAGAGGATCATGAGCGCGCCCGTCATCTACACCAACATGGAAAAATTCTCTCACTTGAACAAATCCTTAAACAGGTATTAACCAAAAAACCTGGTGAAATTTTAGAGGTGGAATTGGAAAGGAAAGAGGATCATTTTATCTATGAAGTAGAAATTTTAGGTAAAGACGGCATCATTCGAAAGCTCTATTTTGATGCCGCAAAGGGCACTTTCCTTTCCGAAAAAATAGAGGATTAACATGCGAATATTGATTGTTGAAGATGATAAACGCTTAGCGCAAGGCTTACAAAAGGCCATCACCGCCGCCGGGTATGCCGCCGATGTCGCCCACGACGGCGAAGAGGCGGGCTATCTAGGCACCGAGGAGCCCTATGATTTAATCCTTCTGGATCTGGGACTCCCACGTCGACCCGGTCTGGAGATCCTCAAGGAGTGGCGCAAGGCCGCCAATCCTGTCCCGGTGATTATTCTCACGGCACGGGACTCCTGGAAAGAAAAGGTCGAGGGGCTTAAAGCTGGTGCCGATGACTATCTGGCCAAACCTTTTCACATGGATGAACTTTTGGCCCGCATTCAGGCCGTCACCCGCCGCCACACCTCCAAAACGGCTGGTTCCCTCACCCATGCGACCTTTACGTTGGATGAAGATCGGCAAATGGTCATGTTAGAAAATGGCCAAGAGTTTTCCCTCACCGGTACAGAATTTCGCCTCTTGCGCTATTTTATGCTCCACCCTGGAAAAATTCTCTCCAAAAGTCGCTTGACCGAACATGTCTATGCCTACGATCAAGATCGAGACAGCAATGTTTTAGAGGTTTATATTCGACGCTTGCGCAATAAACTAGGCCCAGAACTCATTCAAACCCGACGTGGACAAGGATATGTTTTTGGTGAGGAAAAAGCGTGAAATCTCTGCAAGCACAGTTACGGTGGGGATTAATTGTCTCTTTGGCCATTTCGTTTGGCCTGTTATGGCTGCTGGCCGAAATTTCTCTCACCTTCATGACTGAAGAGGCCCTCATTTCGCGTCTAGAACACGATGCCGATGAAATTATAACGATTTTAATTTTAGATCCAGATGGCACCCCACGCCTCGCCACCGAACGACTCAGCACTGTTTATCGTCCTCCCTACAGCGGCCATTATTATCGTATTGACGCGCCGAAGGGTATTTTATTTTCCCGTTCTCTTTGGGATCAAACCATTCAGTTGCAACCCGTCGTCGCAGGCCAAACCCTCCATCGCCATCCAAACGGTCCCCAGGATCAACCTCTTTTAGCGGTGACCAAAGGGTATCGCAAACAGGGCCATCCGATTACCATCACCATTGCCGAAGATCTCACCTTTCAAAAAAAGAGTTTAAGCAACCTGCGCAAACGGTTTGGTTGGATCTCTATGGTCATTCTAACCGGTCTTTTGACCATACAAACCATTCTCCTTAAACGAGGTCTTGCCCCCCTTGAACATACCCGTCAGGAGCTTGAACGATTTAAAGAGGGGCAAATCAGCACCTTGCAAGAGGAAAATCTCCCTTCGGAACTCACCCCATTGGTACAAGAGATCAATCGCCTGGTGCAGGGTATGAACCGTCGTCTGGAACGCTCCCGCAACGCTTTGGGCAATCTGGCCCACGCCCTAAAAACGCCCCTCACCCTTTTGATTCAAACCACCGACAGCCCAGAGGTACCAGAGCCAATAGAAATGCTCCTTCATGAGCAGACCCTCCGCATTCAAGAATTGATCAACCGAGAATTAAAACGCGCCCGGGTCGCAGGTCGCCTCACCCCTGGTCAGGAACTCGATATTCCCCACGAGATGACCGAATTGATTGAGGCCCTCACCCTGATCTATCGCAACAAACCCCTTACGTTTGAGTTCACCCCTCCCAAAGAGTTGCGTTTTTCTTGCGACAGAGAAGATTTTTTGGAACTCATGGGCAACTTGCTCGACAATGCCTGTCATTGGGCAACAAAACAGATCCGAATTGTTTTTGAACCGGGAGCGAATTTTTTTTTTACAATTGAAGACGATGGACCTGGCGGCTCCGAAGAGACCCTGGCGCGCCTGCGCACCGGTAAACGGCGCATCGATGAAAATGTCACGGGCAATGGCTTGGGACTGGCCATTGTTCACGACATTTTGGACCAGTACGAGGGCAAAATTTTTTTTGAACAATCGGCCCAGTTGGGAGGATTACAGGTTAACGTGCAGATTCCGACAGATTTTTTTTGAATTGTTTGAGCATTTCTTCTATTTTAATAATGGTTTCTTTCGCCTTTTGTTGACTGAATTTTGTAAATAATTTGTAATCGGCTTCGGTTCTCGCTTCTTTAAATTTTTTCATTTTTAAGCCAATAGAACGATCATCGTTATGAGATGATTCCAAAAAACGATCGATCAAAGCCTGATGCATTCCGGTTCTCCCATTCGTTGAAGCAGGGGGTAATTTTTCTGCAAGCGGTTTATATACGTGATAAATGGCATAATAGGCTCGACTGACCGCACAGCGAAAATCGACCTCCTCGGTGCCATCGTTCACAAGTTTTTCTGCCAGATTTATTAAATTTTCCGGTTCAATACTCATTAATTTCCAAAACTCTTTATTGAAGGAGAAGGATCAGATGTAAAGCTAAAAATAGTTGACCTTAAAACCAAAAAAGGAATCGGAGGATCGGCTTTTGCCATTTTTTGGTCAAGAAGATTATCTAATTCTACAATTTTTTCCACCGGTTGGTTTAAAAATATTTCTCTATAAAAACATCGCATATCATCCATTTCGTCATAATATCCTTGAAAGAAAAACATTTCAGGACGCATACCGGCAGAGAGCAGAACGTCTTCCTGAATTTTTTGTAATCGTTCAAGTTCATCATCCTTCAGGTGGTATTCATCAAGATATTTTATAACTTCATCAATAAAAGAAGCATATTTTTTTAAATCTTCATTTTCCGGCTGAAATTTTTTCCAGGTATCCAATAAAATATTTGCTTCTCGAAATCGGCAACATGCACAACAAGATTGAACGCACAAACGGACATATTGAAGATCTGTTGGGTCTGCCTCGAAAGCTATTTTGGATTCTTTATATGATTGAGAATATCGACCAAAATAATCAAGACATACCGAAAAATTATTATGAACAGAAGAATCGGAAGGTTGATATTTAATCGCATTATTAAAGTTAGACAAAACGCCTGCAACATCCTCCTTCATGCCGCATATAAAACCCAAAATGGTAAAAGCTTGCGAGACAATCGACCAGTCTGCGTTAAGACACAATTTTTTCGCATCGACCTCAATTTGTTTTAATTCGAATTGATGGACATTAAAATCCTGACTCTCCCAAATTTCTTTGATACGAAGCAGTAATTTTTCTGAAGCCGTTTGAGTTCTAGATTTTGTCGTAGGCATCGCATTATCCTATTTAGCTATTTCAACCGTCCCCTGAACGGTAGGCATGGGTTCTGTTGGGACGGTTTTATTGGGCCAGAAGGCCAACCAATCGACAGCTGCATTGCGAACACGGTTATCGGATTGGGTCGCAAAAATTAAATTAAACCCTTTTGCATCAATATCATTGGCCTGGACCTTTAGACCCATGGCATTCTCACCCATTTCCAGTTGGGTGAGGCCCAGCACGAGACTGGGAGGCGAGGGAAAGGGTTCTGGGAATGAGACATGTGTTTGGTAGACCCGTCGCTTGGAAAAAATATCTTCCAGCTTCCATTGCAGGTCGCCCCGTTGCACACTGACTTGACCGTTGAGTAGGCGAAACTGATTTTTTTCCAGATCGCCCATTCGACTTTCAAAGTTGTCGTCTTTTTTGACAAAAATTGTATTTTGTAACTGATTTAATTTTTCTTCTAACCCTTCCAAACGCCCTAGATTGGCCTGTAATGTCCGATTTTCCACTTCCAACTGTGTCACTCGATTGGAAAGATCTATTTGGTCAGGATGGATCCCCCTCTCTTGTTTAGATAAATAAAGCCAAACAATCAAACACCCAATCCCTACAAACAGGGACAACCCAAACACAAAACGTATCATATGCCACCCTTTTCAAATAATCGTCTCCACAATGGAGTATTTACTTTAACCATTCTTTGCAAAAAATGCGAGTATTCCAAATTTAATTGTTTTTCCAACGCGCTCGCCTTGGGCTGCAAGTTTTTCCAAACCAACGGGGTGGTTTGGAGGGTTGGAGAAAATATAATTTCATTGAGGGTCTCTCCGACCGGTAAATGCAGCGGTGTCGTCATCCCATTTTCTTGAATGGTCGTCGAAATATGTTGATAATTCGATCCATTGGCACGAGACATATTGATGGCGATGAGACCAACCGGCGATAAAAGTTGATGACATTTTTGATAAAATTCGGCATTATGTATCGAAGATACTTGCCCTTTTGCATTAAATAAATCTATTAAAATCAAATCAAATACATTTTTTTGCCCCGTTTGCGCTTGATCGATAAATTGCTCACCATCGATCAAATGAATACGGATACGTTCGTCTTTAGGCATATAAAAAAATTGGTGCGCCACGGCGATCACCCGGGCATTGATATCCACGACATCTACAGAGCTTTGCGGAAAATGATGATGAAGAAATTTGGCCATGGATCCCCCCCCTAAACCCAACATTAAAATCCGCTTTGGAGAGGGAATAAACATTAAACAGGCCATCATGTGACGGGTATAAGGCAGAACGAGGTGGTGTGGATCTTCGAGCGACATGGCACTTTGGCGCATATGGTTGCCAAAATGGAGATATCGCACGCCATCTTTTTCGACGACCTCAATAATTTCATGGTGCCATTGGCTGCGATGTAATACCTGATGCGAAAACATCCTTTACCCTTTGCGTTGATCTGTTATTTTATTTTTTGGAATGATACGTTTTTTTCTGTTCTAAATGCCCTATACGCAGTATAAGCGAACAGTATAGTCAATCGTTTATGGATCGTCATCCTCATAACAAAGCTACAATGAATATAAAAAGGAGCTCTTAAAATGCCCGAAACAGAGGAAGAAAAACGGATTGAATTATTGAAAACCATGGAAGTTTTAGAATTTTTTAGCAATTTTACAGAATATGAAAAAAAACGCTTTTCCGCCTTTGATACCTATATCAAAGTTTATAAAATGGGTGAATATGTGGTCCGCGAAGGCGCCATGGATAGAGCCTTTTATATTATTTTGGACGGCTCCGTCAGCATTGTCAAAGCGGGCAAATCTGAAGTGTTGACCCAACTCGGTCCAGGAGATTTTTTCGGTGAGGTCTCCTTTTTAACCGGTCGTCCCCGCATTTCCAATGTCGTTGCCAGTGAACGACTCTATGTCATTCATGTGGATAGTAAATTGATGGAACGGCTTGGAACGGAAATTCGAGAGAAGATTAAAGATCGCATTATTTCCAGACTGGTCGCCCGCTTAGACGACATGAACGATCTCATCAGTCGGATCTCCTCTATTGCGCGTTTTTAAAGCCTGTATGATCCTCTTTCCCTTCACACCAACCGCCGCCCCCCATCCACACTCAACACCTCTCCAGTGACATAATCCGCTGCCAAGAGATAACGCAAGGCTCGAATCACCGCTTCTGGGCTGGCTTGAGAGGCCAAGGGGGTGCGGCCTAGAGAATGGTGAAAAGCCTTGGCCTGTTCAGAGTCGTCAGGAGCCAAAATCACCCCTGGGGCAATGGCGTTGACGCGCACAAAAGGGGCTAAATCTCGGGCGAGAGCGCGGGTGGCCATTATCAAACCCGCTTTGGAAACCGAATAGGCCGCATACCCTTTTAAGGGTTGTTGGCCCCAAATATCGCAAATTTGAATCATCTGTCCGCCCCGTTTTCCCATCTGTTGACCCGCTTGCAAGGCCAACCAAAAGGGACCAATGAGATTAACCTGCATCATCCCCTCCAACCCTTCCCAGCTCTCTTCTTCGGCTTGGGTGGGTTGAAAAAGGGCGGCGTTGTTGACCAAAAGATCTATAGGACCCAATTGACGTTCCAATTCATTGAGAATTGAGGAAATTCTGGCTGGGTTGCGCAAATCTAAAGAGAGGGCGCAGGCTTGTCCGCCCTGGGCGCGAATCTGTTCCACCACACCCTGGGCCGCCGCCTCAGCTTGATGATAGGCCACACCCACCTTAAATCCCAAAGCCGCCAGATCCAAACAAATGGCCGCCCCCAGACGATGCCCCCCACCGGTGACCAACGCCACGCGACCGGTTCCGATTACTGGCATAGGGGCTTGGATAATCGATACGCTTGCCAGATCATGATGGCCCTCAAGGGCAACTTTCTTAGGGGGCAATACGGAAGAAGTCACAGATTGTTGTTGGTGTCGAAAAACGGGCAACTCAAACCAAGGAGGCTTGGGCGGCTTGCGTCCAGCCCTGATTTCACTCCAGCGATAGACATACCACATGGGCAACAAAAAGATGACAAACGGCAAACCAATCACAAAAGCGAAAGCTAAAGAAATGCCCTGAAACACCTTATTTTTTGGCTTTGGCTGCGCTTCTAACTCCACCGTTTATCCCCTCGGATGAAATTGTTCGTGGAGACGTTTCATGCGTTCTTGGGCGACATGCGTATAAATCTCAGTGGTTGAAATATCCGAATGACCCAACATCATCTGCACCGCCCGCAAATCCGCGCCATGATTTACCAAATGGGTGGCAAAAGAGTGACGCAATGAATGGGGGGAGATCGACTTTAATATACCCGCAACGACGGCGTATTCTTTAATGATATACCAAAAATTTTGTCGCGTCATCTCTTGTCCACGATTGCTAACAAACAGTGCCTTCACATATCGTCCTTTTAACAATCCAGGACGGGCCTGACGCTGATAAAGCGCGACCAAGGCCATGGCCACTTCTCCCACTGGCACGATCCGTTCTTTCTCTCCCTTGCCCACCACGCGAACAAATCCAGAGGCTTCATCCAAACCATCGGTGGTTAACGAGACCAATTCTGTTACCCGTAACCCCGTTGCATAGAGCAATTCCAACATGGCGGCATCCCGCAGGCCATGAAAGGTCTTCCGATCAGGGGCGGCCAACAGAGATTCTACTTCGGTTTCGTTGAGGGTGTTGGGTAGATGCCGAATAATTTTTGGTGAGTCTAAAAGTCGAGTCGGATCCTCTTTCCGCAAGCCAGTCAATGCCAGATAACGATATAAACGCCGTAAAGAGGAGATTTTGCGCGCCACTGTACTACCCGCCATCTGGCGTTTGGCCAGATTGGATAGAAAAAATTGGATATCCTCTCGGGTGGCGTTTAAAAAACCGACTTTGCGTTGTATAAAAATTTCCAGTACCCCTTCCAAGTCACGTCGATAACTCTCCAAGGTGTTTTTGGCCAATCCGTTCTCTACTTCCATATCATCTAGGAAACGGTGCATCAATTGAATATCGGTCATTCCTGTCTGTTCCTTTTTTGAACCGTTCTTTCGGCACGGGCTTTGGTGGGTATCACCACCATGGAATGGCGTGTATGAGAGGATTCCACTTGTTTGACCAGTAAAGAAGAGGCATATACCACTTTTTCTGCCTCACACAAAATCACCCCGCCAAACGGAGCGAACCAACGCTGTCCCGCCTTTTCCCAAGCCCCAGCACCATTTAACCAACGTTTATTGCCTGACCACGGGGGTATAAAAAGGGCGTAACGCAATTGCCGTTGTAAAAAGAGGGTGTCGTGGAGATGGAACTGTATTTGTCCGGGAGAAAAAGAGCCGCTCCAGCCAAAAGGGGTAGTATCCCGTTGCGCCCAGAGCCCCCCCCGATTGGCCACCATTAAAAAAAGTCGCCCACCCGGTTTAAGAACCCGCCAACTCTCCCGCAAGGCGGCTCTAGGCGAGTCGGTTCCCTCCAGAAGGTGGGTCACAATGACACGGTCAAAGAGGGCATCAGGAAACGGCAAGGCATCGGGTCGTACCAATGCGATCCGGTTATCCCCCCCGATTGGCCAAGGGTCCACCCCCATCTCGGCGGGTGAGGCCCCCCATAATGTGTCGGTCCAATCCAAAAGGCGATCCATGTATGGCTGGGTATAACCAAAGCCAAAGGTTCGCTCCACGCGGTGTCTACCCAACCAATCTTGCATGGCATCGCCAATAATTTGGGTGACGGTTTGACCCTGTGAGGTCGCATACCAACTTTGCAATCGAATGGCTTCCATACCCTCTTTTTAATCCTTAATGCCCCTAAACAGCAAGATAGATTCGATTTTCATCCCTCCCATCTCATTTATTGCTTTTTTTTGCTGCATAGAGATAAAATATAAAATATTTTTTTGTTTACCCTAAAAATTATCTTTTTCCTCCGTTATAATCAAAAGAAGGATTGGACCATGCTCAACTCTCCTTTGATAGTGACCTTTGTTCCAGCTTTAGGGGACAATATCATCTGGTTGTTTGCCACAGGAGCAGACTCTGTGGCCGCCATTGATCCTGGTGCAGCCAATCCTGTGCGCCACCATTTGGCTCAGTATGGGTTGACCTTGTCGCATATTTTATTAACCCATCACCATGCCGACCACACTGGAGGCGTTCAAGATTTGCGCCAAGGTGGAACAATACAGGTTATCGGTCCTCAGCAAGAGGCCCACCGCTTACCTCCCTTGGATATTCTTGTCCGTGATGGCGACCGTTTAACCCTGGGAGAGGTCGAAATATTGGTTTTAGAGGTTCCCGGTCATACCCTTGGTCATGTTGTCTATCAGGCCCAAGATGCTCTTTTTTCTGGGGATACTCTCTTTAGCTTTGGTTGCGGGCGTCTATTTGAAGGAACCCATGCCCAAATGTGGCAAAGTTTAACGCGTTTAAGTCAACTTTCCGGCGTTGAACGCCTTTTCCCAGGACATGAATACACCCTGCTCAATCTGGCATTTACCCTCACACTGGGTCTGGACCAAACCGAACTCACTACCCTCATGCAGCACTATCGCCAAATACTCTCCCACTCTCCAACCGTATTGCCCACTCCTATGAACCAGGAAAAACGTCTCAATCCCTTTTTACGTTGCCAAGACCCCGAATTTGTTACCCATCTGGGACGACAACAGGCGTCTCCAGAAGAAGTATTTCAATTTTTGCGCGACAAAAGAAATCGGTTTTAGATATACTGGAAAATCAAAGTAACTGATGTTATATTAATAATTTACAATAAAATATTATATATTTTTGAAAAAATTTTTAAATATATCAAGGATTTAGTTTATGAATAATACATCTAAAACCATACCTTCTTTTCATGTTTTAGTCGTTGAAGATGAGCCTGTAACCCTGGCTCTCATTGCTGGCTATATCCGCACGGCTGGTTATCAGGTATCAGAAGCAAAGACTGGTACTGATATGTGGTTAATATTAAATCAGAATAAAATAGATTTACTCCTGATGGATATCAATTTACCCGACGAAGATGGCCTCTCTCTCACTCGGCGCCTTCGAACGATATCCAACATTGCAATTATTCTCGTCACTGCTCGCAAAGAAGAGATAGACCGTATTGCCGGACTAGAACTAGGAGCAGATGATTATATCACCAAACCCTTCCATGAACGAGAACTCCTGATTCGCGTCAAAAACCTACTCAATCGCACCAGTCAAAAAGGCACCCTACCCCCGGAAAAGAGTTATTATCGTTTTGGTGGCTGGATTTTGGATCCCCATCAACATAAACTCACCTCTCCAAACCAGGAATATGTCCGTCTGACCAATGGCGAATTTTTACTGTTACTCACTCTGGTACAAAATGCCAACACGGTTTTAACTCGGGAAACCCTAACAGAGGCGGTCTCCAAGCGAGAACTTCTGCGCAATGATCGCACCATAGATGTCATGGTCAACCGTTTACGTAAAAAACTTGATCTTTCTAATGGGGATGCCCATTATTTGGTCACCGTTCATGGCGCAGGTTATATGTTGGCAATAAACGTCGTTTATTTTTAAAAGGTGCTCAAAAAAAATCAATCCTGGGCAAACCAAGCCTCCAGAGCCTTCATAGATTTTTCCTGCAATGGACCAATGGCATTTAATAATTCAGGAAGAGCTTCCCATAAATTGTTTTGAGCAGAGTGTTCAATCCAGCGTGCCAAATGTGCCAACCGAAATAAACCCAAATTTTCGCAAGCACCGACTAACGAGTGGGCTGCCTTGATAAAAGTCGACCAATCGGCGTTTTGGTATGCGACCGCCATTTTTGTTAAAGATTGGTGACTACTTTGCCGAAATAGCTCTTTAAGTTGACTAACCTGTTGGGCTGGCAAGGTCAACTGAATGCGATCCAAAATGGAACAATCCAACAATTTGATATCAGATAAAATGGCGATCATTTTTGTATGAGAAAATACATTATTATTTTGTAGTCTTGTGTCCATCCGTGTATCATTCCCAGAGAAGAGATCATCTATTGACCATCCAGAGGGGTAACATAACTGGATCTTTGAATAAACGCTATTATAATCTTACACAAATATCGAATCTAATATTTTTTTTAAGGTAAAACACCAAATGGTTGAATCTCTTTGTGTTCTTGTGGTGGATGATAATCTTTTGGAAAGAACCCTTTTGGTTGGTTTATTAAATAAACTGACCCAATGGAACATGCATACCCTCTCCTGCGCCCATGGGGATGAAGCGATAGAACTCATCGGCACCAATATGCCTGATCTGTGCTTTATCGATTATCATCTTGACCACGAAATGGGGACCGATCTGATCGGTCGGATAAAACAAGCAGGTTTTCTGGGCGGATTTATTCTATTTACGGCCATGGAAGGTGAAGAGATCATCGTTGCTGCCCTGCGGGCTGGTGCCGACGATTATCTGCGCAAAAGAGATCTTAACGTAGATACCTTAACCCGTGCCTTGCGTCATACCCTAGAGCGTATCCAGCACCAACAAGCCCTACAGGCGGCCAACAATGCCTTGGAACAAATTAAAATTGAATTGGAAAAACGGGTCCAAGAACGCACCTCTGAATTGGATCAAACCCGCCAACAATTAAATTTTATCACCTCAGCCGCCCATGATGCCATTTTAATGATTGACCCTGAGGGACGGATTATGTTTTGGAATCCTGCGGCCGAACGGCTGTTTGGTTTTACCAGCAAGGAGACCATTGGTAAAGATATTGGGGCGTTGCTCATTCCACCGGCCACTAGAAAGGCCTTTGCTACCGGATTTAAACAGTTTAGCCGTACTGGAAAAGGCAAATGGATCAATCGTGTCAATGAGCTGACAACATTACGCAAACAGGGCTCCCCATTTTTTGTCGAGATGTCCCTATCGGCCTTTCAGATTGATAAAAATTGGTATGCTGTCGGGATTGCCCGGGATATCACCCAACGCAAGCGGGCGGACAACGCCCTCTTGAAAGCCAAAAAAGAGGCCGAAGATGCCACCCATCTTAAAGATCGTTTTGTCTCTCTAGTGGCCCATGATTTACGTGGTCCCTTTACCGCTATTCTTGGTTTTTTAGAGCTATTGGCCAATGATCGAAAAAACCCTTTAACAAAAAAACAACGTAATCTGGTCAACTGGGCGACGGAGAGCAGTCGCAAAATGTTGGAGATGGTGGATGAACTGCTCAACATCAGTCGCCTGCAAACTGGAAAAATTCAACCACAACTGCGTTTTATAAACGCCCGCCATTTAGCGGATCAAACCTTGAATCGCTATCGTCCCTTGGCAGAAAACAAAGAGGTCGCCATCAGCAATGATCTTCCCGAACATATGCGTTTGTATGCCGATCCAAGCTTGCTTGGCGAAGTATTGAGCAATCTTGTTTCCAACTCCGTAAAATTTTGTCGCCCTGGAGATCGCCTGACCCTATTTCAACCCCCAGGCAAACCAACCTCCATAGCCGTTCAAGATACCGGGGTAGGCATTCGGGAAAAAAGGTTGTCGCGCCTTTTTAAACTGGAAGAAAAAACCACCACCATTGGCACCGCTGGAGAGCGAGGCACCGGTTTTGGCCTGCCCTTCTCGTTGGAATTAATCAAGGCCCAAGGGGGGAACTTAACCGCTGTTTCCCAGGAGGATAAAGGGAGCACCTTTACGATTCGCCTGCCAAAAGTAACGCCTCGTGTGTTGATTGTCGACGACGATGCCGATTTGCGTCTACTCCTGAGTACATATCTTGTCAACGAGCAAGTCACTCTTTTAGAGGCCAGCTCGGGCCTGGAGGCTAAAAAAATATTGACCTCGCAAATGCCACATTTGGTCATTTGCGATGTAATGCTGTCCGATTTCTCTGGATTTGATCTCCTCACCGCTATTCGGAGCGATCCCAAACTGCGTGGTTTGCCCTTTCTTTTTATCACCGCCGATGAATCCATTCTCACCAAAGAAAAGGCTTTTCAAATAGGAGCCAACGACTTTGTCACCAAACCCATTTTATTGCATGATTTTTTGCCCCGGGTAAGACGTTTTTTGGGGTAGATTTTTTTATTTTTGAATGGATTGGAGTTTATGGTACCACCACACTTAACCGTGGTCATCTATTTTTTGATTTTATTATTTAAAAAAACAGGGGTCTGGGGGATTGCCCCCAAGGTCTTGACTTTGCTTTTTGTTCACACTCGTTCATCGTCCACACTTCAATGTGGTGGTACCGAGTTTATAAAATGTATCTAAAAATTTTTTTTCGGCCTTTTTTGGTGGCCAACCTTTGATGATCTTTTTATCCAATGGCGGTGGCAAAGGGTGCCACGGGGCGGGTTGGGCTCCCATTAAGGCCAATTTTTCCGTAGCCAACAAAATAGAATCCGCCTCTTTGACCTCCTTAGGCATGGGCCAGAGGAATCCAAAACGTTCACCAATCACCTGCATTAACCGATGTTCTATCTCCTTGTAACCGATTAAACTCCCCTTGATTGGCATGGGAATATCGGCAATATAAGCCTCCGAGGCATCATGGAGAAGAGCGATTCTTTGTAAGGAGGGGGGCAATAAGCTGGCTACGTGAACACAATGTTCGGCAACCGAATAAAAGCGCCGACAGTGCCCATTAAACCGACACAACAGAGCGAGAGAGTGGGCGATATCCTCCACATTCACCTCTTGGACGCAAGGATCCAACGGCCAAAATTGAATTCCCGAACTGGTTTGAATCCAATCCCCCCGCCGATTTTGTATTGATGATTCAGGCTTAATAAGCGGCATAAGATTTCTCTTCGATGATGCACGAATCACACATTTGATTTATTTGACTTTTGACAAAAAAACGATGATCGTTAAGGGTATATACTTGACGGGCCAGATGGATAAAAAGTTCAGAAAAATTTTTCTCTCGTTCCAAAACGCGCAGTTGATCCTCCACCTCCCAAAGAGCCATATTGGTTTTATGCAGTTGTGCTACCAAATTTTGTAACGCCAAAGAGTCGGGAATGGTGGCGACAATCTGGTTTAACAATCCCTTTTCAGATTGAATGTGTACAAGCTTCTCTGGATCTGTGATACGAGCTTCTTTGATTGACAGGATGGTCAGTTTGTCAAACAATTCACCGATGGATACTGGAATCAGAATAGTCATACAAAAAAATTTCTCTTCAAAATGGCCTGTTGCAAATGGATGGCAACTTTAGTTAAAAGTGTACGCCACTCTCCTGATTGCTCTTGACGAAAAAGGCGTACTGAGTTGTACCAAGGGGAGTCTACGCGTTCCAACAGCCATTGCCAACTGGGATATTTTTTTAACAAAAGCCAAGTTGGACAACCCAATCCTCCTGCCAAGTGGGCAAAAGAGGTGTCGGTAGTGATCACCAAATCTGCCACAGTCATGAGTGCCGCCGTATCGACAAACCCCTCTTCTTCGCCTTGATCCATCTGTTGAGTCACATCCCACATGTTATATTCAACTTGAAGTGTATGATGATCGGCTGGTTTGGTTTGTGAGGTCATTTTTTGTAAACAAATCCATTGTATGCCGGGAACTTTTAATAAAGGAGCCAGCATCTGCCTGGGAATGTTGCGGGAACGTTTTTCGTAGGTGTCAAAAGCTCCCTCCCAGGCCAAGGCAATGCGCGTTCCAGCAGGAAGTTCCTGCAAACGTTTTTTCCATCTGTTGATCCGATTGGGATCGGCTTTAAGATACCCTTGCGGCAGTGGGAACGCCTCAGGCAGAGGACCACAGAGATGGGGCAGAGACCAAATCAGGGTGTGGGTATCAAAAAAGGGCAACGGATCTTGATCCTGCCTCAACAGTTGGAGGCCAGGAATCTCCTTTTCCAGATAAGCAAACAATCCCATCAGACGGGGTTGACACTCAAAGAGAAGCCGTCCCGTCTGTTTGGCTAGAGGATAAAGATAACGGACAAATTGTATGGTATCGCCCAGACCTCCCGTGCAATGAATCAGCAGGGTTTTTCCGGCCAGTTCGGCACCATCCCAGTAGGGTTGTGAAAAACCACGGAAACAGGCTCCAAGGGTAAAGGTGCGATGCAAATAGGCCCATCCGGTTAAAAATTCCCCCAAAGTAAGATAATAACAACCCAAACGCCAATGGGCAAAAGGATCATCAGGAGTGATTTTTAGGGAGATTTCAAAAGATTGGCGAGCCAAATCATATTTACCACACTGTAAAAACAGTTGCCCCAAACTATTTTGCAGCCCAGCATCTTCAGGAGAATGTTGAATGGCAGATTGATAATAACGAATCGCTGCCTCTAATTCACCTGAATCATGGTAAAAATAGGCGATGAGACCAAGGGCATCACGGTGGGTTGGATCGACTAAAATGGCCATCTGTAAAAAACGAATAGCCAAGGGAAGATAATTCAATTTCCCCAGCAGACGGGCCATTTCCGTCAATAGGTCCGCCTGATCAGGAAATTCACGAATTAACGCCTGATATATTTCGAGTGCCTGTTGAATCAACCCATCTTGTATCAACTCTTTGGCCTCTTGGAGACGAGGCCGCCAAGGTTGTGCTTGTGACGTTGCTCTCATTATGAAACAATGGTAACCCAAGACAATTGCGCATGGGGGGACGAGTGATTTTCCTTTGGAGTTGAAAAAAGAAACCAACCTCCCAAAATTAAAATAGCGGCGGTGGCTATTCCGAGACGATAAACGACATCAGGAGTGATTTTTTTAACTTTTGAATGGTCAGACATAGTTTGGGTTCCTTTATTTAAAATGTAAAAAGAGACGATGAACCATTTTAACCTGTTCGAGGTCCGATCAAAAGGGATGAAAGGGGATGCAATTTTTTGATTGACAGATGGGCAATTGAACAAAAAATTTATTAAAAACATATCATATAAAATATAAAAAAAACATACAGTTAATATAATGACCTTCGGGTAACAAAAATCCAAGGCCAAACCCTGGGGGATGAATCCCCCAGCCCCCCTCTTTTTTTTAAAGAACTTGGTGGGACGATTCTGCCCCCCTCCAAGCTCTTGATTTTTATTTTTCCGAGACATAAATTTCGAATTTACCGTGATAGTTGCTTTTCCTTTAACTCTCTGCCTGAATGAGATATTATATGAATGCTTCTGCATAAAAAGGATAGCAGAGGATAGCAAAGGATATTTTTTTAACATCTTAAATAAATCTTCCCCTCCAACTGGTTGATTCATGCAGATAACAATTTATTTTCAAAGATTTATAGCATTTATGAAAATTTTACCAATTAATATTGGCACCAAAATTCTAAGTTTAGTCGGGGCCATCTTTTTTTTAAGTTTATTCGGCATGGTCACCTTTTATGCAAAGAGCCAGGAATTTACCATTCTGGAACGTCATCATGCCAACATGGATAATTTAACGAATTCCATCAATTTCGGTTTAAAAACCATTATGTTAGCCGGATACGCTGATATTGCAAAAGCCTATGCGGCATCACAAAAAAAAAATAAATCTTTAATAGCGTTTGATATTCTTCGACGTGATGGAAAACAAGCTTTTTTGGATAATGCGACCATTGATGACGTCAATCGCCGTTTGGGTGAAGAGGATTTTATCCGACGTGAAGCAGTACAGGTGAATCAACTTTTGCCAGAGGACAATGTTCAATTGATCCAAGCCGTCTCCACTGGCCTTAATGTCTCTTACCAAAGCAAAGTAGATGAATCCAGTCTATTGACCTATTTAATTCCAATTTTAAACGACAAAGAGTGTCAACGATGCCACGGGTCGGTGCATTCTGTTCGTGGCATTATTCTGATTACCACCTCTTTGGATTCTGTCAATGAGGCCATTGCATTGACACGAGTCCAGGCGATTAAAATTTTGGTCTTCGCCCTCATTGGCAGCTTGATTCTAATTTATTTATTAATTCGCTACTCAATTGTGCGTCCGGTAAAAAATGTAACGAATGCCATGACCTTTGTCGCTAATGGAAATTATCAACATAAAATTCCGGTGATTGGTAACGATGAATTGAGCCTGATGGCGACCAATTTTAATTTGATGGTTTCAGAACTTGTCAAAAGCCATGATCATTTAAATCAAGAGAGAAATAAACTAACCACCATCATTTTAAGTTCTCAGGATGGCATTATTGTCTCTAATGAGGCTGGAGAGATTGTCTTAGTTAATCCTGCGGCTGAACGCCTTTTAGATAAGAATGCCCAACAAATTATAAACGAAGGTTTTCTGCATATCGTCGACGATCCTGAATATGTACAGGCATTTTTAGAAAATAGCGGTGAAGGAATGCCCAAGTCGTTAGTCTATAAAAATCGCATCATGAATTTTCACGCGGCCTCTATCAAAACTGACAAAGATCGCCATTTAGGTTCTGCCGCTTTGATTCGCGATGTGACCGAAGAAAAGAAACTTGAACAAAAACTTCGACTCATGTCCTTTACCGATAAACTGACGGGATTATTTAACAGACGCTATTTGGAAGAGATTTTGGCAAAGGAATTTGATCGTTGTCAACGTTACAATCAAGAATTATCCTTGCTTTTTTTTGATGTGGACCATTTTAAAAAATTTAACGATGTCTATGGACACGATATGGGAGATCGGGTATTAGAAGAAATTGGCAAAATAGCCAATCAAAAATTTCGTAAACCTGATTATGCCTGTCGCTATGGTGGTGAAGAATTTTGTCTTATTTTACCGAATACGGGTTCTCAAGGGGCCTACCAAGCGGCAGAAAATTTTAGACAACATGTTGAACAAATGTTAGTGGATGGCCTGCACGTCACCATCAGTATCGGCTGTGTGACCATGCCTCAATGTCAAGCAGCAAACCCGGAGAGTTTTTTAAAATTTGCCGATTCAGCTTTGTATGAAGGGAAAAGAGCTGGTCGCAATCGTGTCATTCTTTGGCATGAAATTGCAGATAAAATAAATTAAATTCAGAAAAAATGAATGTAATTTATTCTGCCGATATGTAGCTGCTGATTTTTTGGTCGAAACGAAATCATTCAAATATAAATAGGAGACACACCCAATGAATGCAAAAAAACTGTTTACTGCCTTTTTAGCTGCCGCTGCTTTGACCACTTTTACCCTTCCGGCTCTAGCCGACCAAGATCCCATTGCCGACCGCTTGGCAATTCTTGAAAAAACCGATTGGAAAAACATGAAATCCATCGCCATTGAGTTGGACGAATTTTCCTACACACCCAACAAATTAGAGTTTGAATCTGGCCAAGCCTACAAACTAACTATTAAAAATATTGGCGAGAAAAAACACTATTTTACGGCTACTGAATTTTTCAAAGCCATTGCCACTCGCAAAGTCGAATCCAAAAAGGATGCTGAGATTAAAGTGCCCTATCTTGTTGCTTTGGAACTCATGGCCAACGGCGGAGAATTAGACCTGTATTTTGTACCGATCATCAAAGGTACCTACAGTGTCTTTTGCACAATTGACGATCACAAGAAAGAGGGAATGGAAGGCACGATTACAATCAAATAATTTTTTCTGCTCGAACTCAATAAAGGCTGATTATGTTGCATATAATCAAATGTCGTCTTCTGTTGCCTGTTTTAACCTTAGGCCTTTTGCTCTCTGCACCAGCGGGTGCAGAGAGTGCCCAACAGGTGATCATTCGTCCACTCTCTTTTCTCCCCACGGTTGACGGTGACTTAACCGAATGGGCAGCGGTGCCAGCCACCGATTGGAACCATATTAAAGTGGAACCCGCCCTCGAAAAAGACGAGGCCAACCAAACCGGTTCTCTTACCATAGAACTCGCCATGGGCATCCACGATGATCGTCTATTTATAGCGGTTCGTTGGCCAGACGACAATCCAGATCTCCAGGATCGCCCCTGGGAGTGGCATGACAATAAATATCGACGGAGCAAAATGCGCGATGACATGTTTGCCATTCGTTTTCATTTATCTGGTACCTATGATGCCTGTATGTTACCCAAAAAACCCACCACCTACCAAACAGATTTGTGGCGATGGTCTGCCGGGCGTTCGAATCTGGCTGGCCTTGCCGAAGATATGTACCAAACCATCTCTACCGATCCTTTAACAGATGCCACCGAATATGGAGAAGAGGGAATTGACAAAGTTTACATAAAAAAAACAATGGATGAAGGCGCCCCCTTTTATAAAACCTTTACTCCCAGCGCGAATAAACAAGAAAACCGGATGTCTAGTTTTACGTTAACCCAAGATGGCTCGGGCAGCCTCACAGATGTCACTGCTAAAGGGATTTGGAAAGATCAATTTTGGCATTTGGAAATGGCGCGCAAACTGAATACCGGTTATACCGATGATGTTATTTTTACCCCGGGCATCCAAATTTTAGGGGGTATCGCCGTATTCAATAAAGGTTATGCTGAACATAAGAGTGTCGCGGGTAATTTATTATTCGATTTTTCTAAAATGCCTTAGATTGAATGGAGAGTATAAGGTAGTAGGGGCAAAAAAACAGAGGAGAGAGTTACGGAGTGGTAACCGTTCAGATAAAAAAAATCAAAAATAAGACCTTGAGGGATTGCATCCCCCACCCCCCCTGCTATTTGAAGAAAGCAAAACCGAATTCAAAAGCAAAGTCAAAAACTAAACCCTGGGGGCAATCCCCCAGACCCCTTTTTTTTATTAATTTTACTTCGGTGAACGGTTACGCGGAGTGTTATGGTACCGAAAATTGGTATCCATTATAAACCTCCAATTGTCGGTCTCTCACGATCGAAACATAAAATAAACCGCCCCCATTAAACAGATCCCAGCCCATAGAAAATCCAACTTGATGGGTTGTTTCATATAAAAAATGGCAAACGGGACAAAAACCGAGAGGGTAATGACCTCTTGAAGAATTTTAAGCTGGGGCAAGGTTAAGGCGGTAAAGCCAATCCGATTGGCTGGAACTTGCAATAGATATTCGAATAAGGCAATTCCCCAGCTCACGACCGCTGCCACATACCAAGCCCGCCCATCCAAATGTTTCAAATGAGCATACCAAGCAAAAGTCATAAAAATATTAGAAGCAAACAGCAATAACGTCGCTTGAACGACTGGTCCTACGCCCATTTACGCCTCCACATCCAACTCATGAAAGCCCACCTGAAGGATGGTCTGCGCCAAAAGACGGGTCATCTCCTCGGTGTGCCGTTTGCACTGCCCCTTCTCTTCGCCCTGATCTTTCCAACGCAGCAGTAACTCTTGACAAGAATCGCTGCCAACCGCCGCCATAAATCGCTGCCGATAGATTTGGCACAGGGTATAGGCCTCTTCTTTGGCCTCTTCATCGCCAGGGTTCCCACGACCAGCCACCATACCAATCACGATCAATCCAGCCGTAAAAACCCCACAAACCGATTGCAACTCCGAAAATCCCCCATTAAAACATGTTCCCAAGCGGGTGACGGATTCCAGGTCATAACGATGCGGGGCGAATACTTCGGCAAAGGCCCGCACCATGGCTTCGGCACAAGAGAATTGCTCTTTTTGATAATATTTTCTCGCCAACAGGCCCACTTTTTCAATTAATTGTTCCTCAGTCATCGTCTGATGCTCGCCAAAGTGTCAAAAGAACCAGACCATCGGCGCGTTCATCGGTTTCCACCTGAACTCCCCGTTCGGCCAAGCGGGGATAGAGTAAATAGGGGACTCTATGGTGCAAAACGGTCAAGCGCGCCCCGGGCTGCAAAGAGAGTGTGGCTTCTAAAATACGCAACATGGGTTGAGGGTGTTCAAGATCACGCACATCAAGATCCACAACTGGTATGCAATTTTTATCCATCGTGTCCTTAAGAAACAGTTGAAATTTTTAGTAAGAGGGAAGAAGATGTACCAAATTCGTGCTCGTTTTACAATCCCTACTGATCAAAGAGAGATCCATGCCCCCTCCCATTCCACCCTCTGCACCAGAAAACTTCCCACTTTTTTTACGCCTAGATGGACGACCTTGTTTGGTGGTAGGAGGAGATCAGATGGCCTTCGATAAAATTCAAGCACTGCTGTCCACCCAGGCCCAACTGACCGTGGTGGCCCCAGAACTCACCGCAGAGTTGTTCCAACTGGTCCAATTGGGACAGGTGCATTGGATTCAATCCCCCTTCCAACCCACACACTTAGAGGGTCAATGGCTGGTAGTTTGCACCCTTACCGATCCGATTTTTTTGGAGACTCTCTATCAACAGACATGTCAAAGAAAAATTTTTTTAAATGTGGTGGACCAACCCCGCTATTGTACCGCTTTTTGGCCTGCCACACTAAAACGTCCACCGATCACTCTGGCCTTTTCCAGCTCTGGGCAAAGCCCGGCCTTGATGGGTTATTTACGCCGACGTCTCAACGCCTGGCTGCCAGAAAATTTTGGGGAGTTGGCCACGTGGTTGGGCCAGTGGCGACAACGTATCAGTTCCCAACTGCCCAATTTGGAAACCAAAGCCAAATTTTGGCGCGACCTGCTGGAAGCAGGCTTGATAGAAACCTTTTTTTCAGAAAATCAAGAGGCTGCCGACCAACAGGTGCAGGCGGCTTTAAAAAAAATGCACATTTCCCACACCGTCCCTTCCAATCAGCACAAGAATTCACCATAGTTTATTTTAATTCATTATCCTGCAGGATCCTTGTGGTTCCTGTATCGGAAAAACAAAAAGCTAAGACCTTTGGGGGCGAAGAACCACCCCCCCAAGGTCTTAGTTCCTAAAAAAAAGAGGGGGTCTGGGGGATTCATCCCCCTGGGTTTGGCCTTTGATTTTTTTATGTATCGGAAAAATAAAAATCAAGACCTTGGGGGGCGGAGAACCGCCCCCCAATTCCCCCCACCCTTTTTTTTTAATTCTTAAAAAAAAGAGGGGGTCTGGGGGATTCATCCCCCTGGTCAAATTGCCTATAGCCTTCTGTTTCGAATTGCCTCTGGAGAAATTTTTGGCAAAGAGCGTCCGGTCCACTTAAAATTATTGGAAATCCCCCCTGCCATGACCGCGCTGCAGGGTGTCATGATGGAACTGGACGATTGCGCCTTCCCCACTCTGGTCAGCATGGAAGCCACCGACAATGCCGCCCACGCCTTTGACGGTGTAAACTGGGCGTTACTGATTGGCTCTCGTCCCCGTGGCGCGGGTATGGAACGGGCCGATCTGATTAAAATCAATGGTCCCATTTTTGTGGGTCAAGGCCAAGCCCTCAATCATGGCGCGGCGGATCTTCGGGTGTTGGTGGTTGGCAACCCTTGCAACACCAACTGTCTCATCGCGATGAACAACAGCGATGTTCCCAACGATCGTTTTGCCGCCATGATGCACCTGGACCACAACCGTTCCCGCACCCTGCTGTCGAAAAAGGCCGGCGTACCTTTGGAAGCGGTGACCAATCTGGTGGTATGGGGCAACCATTCCAACAACCAATATCCCGACTTTGAAAATTGTCGTATCCAAGGCCGTCCATTACAAGAAGTGATCGGTGATCAAGCTTGGCTGCAAAACGATTTCATTAAAATCATCCAAAATCGCGGTGCCGAAGTGATCAAAGCCCGTGGGGCCTCTAGTGCCGCTTCAGCGGCCAACGCCGCCTTGGATCATCTCCTTTCAACCCTGCACCCCACCCCCACAGGAGATTGGTTTTCTGATGCCGTCTGCTCCCAAGGAGAATATCATGTTGACAAAGGATTGATTTTTGGCTTTCCTTTGCACAGTGATGGCAAAGGCCAATTGAATGTGGTCGAAGGGTTGACCCTCTCCCCCTGGGCGCAAACCCAGTTTAATCGGGTTTTAGATGAACTGCGCAGCGAACGCGATGTGGTCAAAGATCTTCTCCATCCTTAACTCGCTATCGGAAAGAGATTTTAAAAAACGATGAAATACGTCATTTTTTTAGGGGATGGCATGAGCGATGATCCCCTCCCAGAACTCCAAGGGCGCACCCCTCTCATGGCGGCCCACACCCCCAACCTGGACCGCATGGTTTTAGAGGGAATTGGTGGTTGGTCACGCAACACCCCAGCTGGCTTTTATCCTGGCAGTGATGTTGCCAACTTGGGTGTTTTGGGTTATGACGTTCGCACCGGTTATACCGGTCGTAGCCCCCTAGAGGCGGCGGCCATGGGGGTGGAGCTTCAGGCCACCGATGTGGCCTTTCGCTGTAATTTTGTCACCTTGGCGGGAGAGAATCCAGCGGTAATGAAAGATTTTTCCGCTGGGCAAATCTCTACCTCCGAAGGGGCAGAATTGATTGCACATCTCAATCAACACTTACAAAGTGAGCAATTTTGTTTTTACCCTGGTGTCGGCTATCGCCATTTGCTGGTCTGGCACCGGGGGGGTGTTGATTTAACCTGTGTTGCTCCCCACGATATCACCGATCGCGTTGTGACCGATCATCTCCCCCAGGGGCCAGACTCAGCGTCTATTTTGGAACTTATGCTCAAATCACGTTTATTGCTCACCGAGCATCCAATCAATCGAAAGCGTCGAGAACAAAACCATGAACCAGCCAACAGCATTTGGCTTTGGGGGCATGGTCGCAAACCCAATTTACCCCTTTTTCAAGAACGGTTTAGCAAAACGGGTGGGGTGATCTCTGCGGTAGATCTCATGCGCGGGATTGCCCGCCATATTGGCTTTAAGGTCCACCCGGTCGTCGGTGCCACGGGTTGGATTGATACCAACTACCAAGGCAAAGCCCAAGCCTGTTTGGCGGGACTTCAAGAACACGACCTTATGTTTATCCACGTCGAATCCCCTGACGAAGCGGGCCATGCCGGACGCTTAGACTTTAAACTTCAAGCCATTGAAGATTTTGATGCCAAGGTGGTTGGCCCGGTATTGGACACCCTACGCCAAAGCCACACCCCCTTCCGCGCTATCGCCCTCCCCGACCACCCGACTCCCCTCGCCATCAAAACCCACAACGCAAATCCAGTCCCATTTGCCCTGTGCGGTACCGATATCCAACCCGATCACAACACCGCCTATAATGAACATTTATTGCAATCGGGCAGCCTATTTTTTGATCCTGGTTATTTAATGATGAATTTTTTTCTTGGAAAACAATAAATTATTCGTAAATAAATTCTATTGCTATAATTTATTTTTTTTGCTACTTTTAAAAAATTGGAAAGAGAGTTCCTATTATAGTCAATTTTAACAATTCCTAAATATAGGAAAAACCGACTTCAATTCTCTCTTTTGATAAAACAATCACGAAACAACAAATAAAACAATTTATTTTTTTAATTATTAATCAAACAGATAAACTTATAAGCACCTGCTAAAGTTTATTTAAAAAAATGGTTTAATCCTTGCTTGGTAAGATGATGTGGATCAAGTTTTTGAAAAGGTACGTCTATGATCAGATCGAACTTTCCTAAAGACTTGAAGCAGAGGGCAGCAGGGGTAACCCTCATTGAACTGATCATTGCCATCACCTTATTGGCCTTCATCACGGGCGCATTGGTTACCCCCATTTCCACCATGATGGCCAACATGGAGCAACCACGTAAAATGATGCAGGCGACTTTTTTGGTACAAGAGAAACAAGAGGAGATTCTTTACAACCGGCGTCAGTTGACCAATACCCAAACTCTTGCCGCGAATATGACCCCCAACTCCAATCAAACGGAAAATGCCCTCGCTGGTTTTACTCAATTTGGGCGTCGGGTCACGATAGATAAATCCTACACCCCAGGGGTGGGAAATTGTCAATCCACCTCAGCGGCGTGTTGGAATTATACAGTAGAAGTTTTTGCCATGTCTGACAATTCAACCTACTCCTCAGCCGACTTATTTATCCAAAAATAAAATTGGGCGGATGGACACGATGAACGCTTTGTTGCCAACAGACTCTTTCGAGGGATTTACCCTCATAGAGATGGTCATTGTCATCACCATCATGTCGTTGATCATGTTAACGGCCATTCCAGCGGTGAGCCAAATTTTTATGTCCTATATTACCTCTACCCGGATGGTAAAATATGATCGGGATGGTTTTGTAGCGATGTCTAGAATCAGCAAAGAGCTGATACCAGCCTCGGCCTTTACTCTAAATAGTGCAAATGATATCTCTATAACCAGCATCGGAAAGGAGATCCGATTTTGGCTTGATGCCGGAAACGAAATTCTCTATCGATCCGAAGATGGGGGGGCAGATCAGATACTCTCTCGAAATATAAGTGACCTTACCTTTACCACAGATGGAAACTATATCACCATTTTACTCAAAATCAACGAGGTCGGCCTTGACCTAAGAACAACCGTTTACCCGAGGAATTTACCATGAACATAAAACATAAAAAACAACGAGGCGGTTCCCTTCTGACGGTCATTATTGTTTTAGTCGTCGGTGCCGTCATGGCGGCCACCCTATCCAAATTCACCCGAGAGAGCAGCAACGAGAGCCTCGCCACTGTTTTAACCACCCAATCCTTCTATGATGCCGAGGGCAGCTTTGATTGGGCGGTGACAAAACTATGTGAAAACAATGTCACTACGCGTACTTGTGGACAGGTGACGACTGAACCTACGAGTTGTTCTTCTAATACGGAGGAGGATGTCGATACAGACGAAGATGTCGATACAGATGAAGATGTCAATACAGATGAAGATGTTAACCAAGGAAGCAACTCTTGTCCACAAGAAACCACCTATGCCGTCTGCCACATTGTGACTACCGGAAGTGGACTCAATGCACAAACAACCAGGACAGATGAAAACATCTCCTCCTCCATGCTGATGAGTCATTTAAACACCTACACAAGCGACACCCTTGGCACCTGCGCCTCTCCCGTTAGTGGATCCATTAATATTTGTCACAATACCAACACATTGAGTGTTAATGTCAATGCTTTGGCAGGTCATTCAGGCCATAGCGAAGATTATATGGGTACGTGCTGCGCTGCTGAAACCGAGAGTGATGTCGATCCTGATGAAGATGTCGATGTGGATGTTGATCCTGATGAAGATGTGAGCAGCGCATGCGCAGAAACCACCTACCAAGTTTGCCATAAACCCGGCACCCCAGCCGAACAAACCATGGAGTTAAACGCTTCCTCCCTCTCTGGACATTTAGGCCATGGCGACACCATGGGAGCCTGTGGTGCGACCCCTCCTCAAAACTGTGAATTAACTTTAACTGGATCCAATGGGGATACAGCCACCGTCACCTACGACAATAGCAGCAAAATCTACAATATTGCCATCAAACGCTCCAAGTCGACTGGCGAAGTGGGAGGGGAAAGAGAGATCACCCGGGTATACGATGAGCTTTTGTGTAATTCCACCTCTGATCGTAAGGCGTTAAGCTGGGATGAGTCTTACAGTAAATAATCGTTTACTCTTCACGAACCAAACACCTGTGTTTTTCCCCTCTCCTTGGAAGAGGGGGAAACGCGGGTTAGGTGGATCTTTGCAAAAAAAGGTTGAACACCCTGTCTTCAGAGGTGTTCAACCTTTTGTCTCTTTTTATTCTGGACAATCTGCTTTTACCCTCATTGAGATGATCATGACCATGGTCATTGTCGGTATTCTAGCCATCTCAGTCATTCCCAAATTTTCTTCCAACATGGGCGCATTTTTCCAAGCCGAACAATTTGCGGGCAACTTGCGTTATGCACAAATGTTGGCGATTGGCAATTTAGGCGGATATAAACTCCAATGGCTGACCAGTACGACCTACCAGTTGTTAGATAACTCAAGCGTTCAAGTGGAATTATTTGATACGGATGGTGCCATCGTTTCTAATTTTGGCACCATCAGCTTTGATGCCCTGGGCACCCCATCCGCCTCCCCCACCGTAACCATCACACAAAGCGGTGAAACCCAAACCGTTACCATCGCCTCGCAGACCGGAACGGCTTTGGTAGTAGGCGGTCTTTAAAACTTTTTTCACATAAAAGACCTGACCTCCATTTCCGTATTATAAACATATCCATCTTCAGGTTACATTGAGTATATGTAAAGTATATACAATTTAAAATCTATGCAAACTCATTTTAATTTCGCTTTTTTTTAAAAAACCCCACCCTTTACGTAAAACTATAACATGAAATAATTTTTTTATTCTTTATACCTTTTCTGTATGTTAATATGCAAAAAAAATTGTAAAATAATCTACTAATACACAACAGAAAGGATGTAAAATGGGGATCTTCAATCTACAAAATATCAAGATCAGCACAAAAATCTCTATTAGCTTTATGTTTATAGGCTTTTTATTCTTAATGGTCGTGAGTCTATACCAAAACACCCTCTGGCACACAGAACAAGAGTATCAAATGCTTTTAAATCATGCGGTCGCCATCAAAGACCATGCAAAAAATATGGGTATTACCATGTTGGAGTCGCGACGGGCAGAAAAAGATTTTTTGCTTAGAAAAGATCCAAAATATGTCAACCTAGTCAACGAATCGGTCACTAAAATTCACGCCGAAGCCCAATCCATTGATACAATTGGCAAATCAATCAACGATAGCTTTGGGACCATGCTCCAAGGCGATGTTAAAGAGATTAATGCCGCCATAGAGGAATATTTAACTTCGTTTCAAAATGTCGCAAAATCGTTGGAAATAAAGGGCCTCAATGCCGAATCTGGACTCCAAGGCACCTTTCGTAACTCAGCCCATGGTTTGGAAAAAGAACTAAACAACTTTGACACCGCCAACCTCACCATCATCGCCCTACAACTGCGCCGTGCCGAAAAAGATTACCGTCTACGCGGGGATAATAAATATGTGGATAAACACCGCGCCCTCAGTGCCGAATTTAAAACAACCCTGCAAGAGACAACCTTAAGCAACGATTTGAAAGATCAACTACTCAAAGCCTTTGAGCCCTACGAACAGACCTTTGCAAAGACCGTAACCGAACAAACGGCCAACAAACAAGCCAGTGCCGAGACTGCCGAACAACTCAGCAAAACGGCCCATACGTTAGAAAAAATTCTAAGTTCCCATTTTGTGACTGGCATCTTCCGCGATTATCTGGAAATGCGTAAAAATGAAAAAGATTACCTTCTGCGCACCGATGCAAAATATGTCGAAAAAGTCGACAAAATAATCAGCAAAATTTTGGCAAATATTAAAAATTCTGATATCTCCGATACGGACAAAAACGCCCTAAATAACAATATCAAAACCTACCAAGAGGCCTTTCATAAACTGATTCAAGAAGATGTCAACATCAACACCTTCACAGAAACCATGCGTAAAGCCGTACACAAAATCGAGCCTATGATCGAAGACCTAATCGCTGATGGCAACAAAAAAACAGATGAACTGCGCTCTGCTACCACCGCAAAGGTTAACCAAAATTCCACAACGGCCATGACCATCAGCGGGATAATTTTGCTATTCGGGGCCATTTCTGCTTGGCTTATTGGACGCTCCATCTCGAAACCAATCGGTACTCTCACACGGTTTATTGAATTATTTGCCCAAGGAGATCTCACCGCTTCTATTAATCTGGATTGCAAAGACGAAATTGGGACAATGGCTTATAGTCTGCGCCATTCCATTGAGAAAATAAAAGAGATCATTTCACAGGTAAAGAATGCCTCCATCCAAGTGGCAGATGGCAGCAATGAGCTTTCCGACGCGGCACAAACCATGGCCCAAGGGGCCACCCAGCAGGCGGCCTCCATTGAAGAGACCTCCTCGGCTATGGAAGAGATGGTCTCCAACATTCAACAAAATGCCGAGAACGCCACGACCACAGGCGTTATCTCCAAAAAGGCGGCACTGAATGCCGAAGAGAGTGGAGCTGCTGTTTCCCAAGCTGTTGCAGCCATGAAAGAGATCGCTGGCAAAATCTCTATTGTGGAAGAGATCGCCCGCCAAACCAATCTGTTAGCCCTCAACGCGGCCATTGAAGCCGCCCGCGCTGGAGAGCATGGCAAAGGGTTTGCGGTTGTGGCTGCCGAAGTACGCAAGTTAGCCGAACGTTCCCAGGCCGCTGCAGGTGAAATCAGTTCTCTCTCTTCTTCTAGCGTGGAGATAGCCGAAAAAGCCGGGACTATGTTACGCCATTTAGTCCCAGACATTCAAAAAACCGCTGAGTTGGTTCAAGAAATCGCTGCCGCCAATCAAGAACAAAACCAAGGGGCCAGTCAAATCAATCAAGCCATTCAGCAAATGGACCAAGTCATTCAAAAGAATGCCGGCACATCTGAAGAGATGGCCGCCACTTCTGAGGAACTTTCCGCCCAGTCCGACATGTTACTCTCGGCGATCTCCTTCTTTAACATTGGTGTTTCTGACGGTCATCAGAGCCGCCAACACGCTGCCAAAAAACCACAAAAGAGACCCACGCCTCAGGCTCCCAAATTTATTGGATATGCCAAGCCCAACCATAATAAAACCAATAAAGTAATCCTGGATATGCGCACGAGTGGCTCAAAAGAGAGTTCAGACGATGAATTTGAAAAATTCTAATCGATAAGAGTGAGGGGGGGTGGACAGAAACATGGCTATTGTTCTGTCCACCAACCACCCTTTTTTCGTATAAAAATGGAGATAATGTTTATTGGATACAAATATTCTTATTGGTTTTTTGACTGGAGATGAACAGATAGCTATCCCTCATAGAAACTATTTCATGATGTTCGATTCCACATTTTTTTTGGTGGTAAATAATACATCAGATAACGAGATTTTTTATCATCCACCCGTAACCAACCATTTTTTTTCAATTGCATAGTTTTGGATAAGATCCCCTGTTGGGATCTACCAAGGATTAAAAAGAGATCACTTTTTTTTTCGTCGATATATGTATGCAGACGGGCCAATTCTTTTGCTTCAAAAAACTGACTTTTTCTTTTAGAATTTTGATAATGTTTTACATAATATAATGTCGATTGTGCTGCTGCTGCATAGACCAAAATTTCAGAGTTTAGTGTTTTATGTTGTTCATAGTAGTTCAAATAAGCTTTAATTGTGGGCTGGGTATACTGTTTGGGTAACACAACATGACTGGTATAGATGGCGTTGGTAAAGGCCAGTACAACCGCCGACACTGCCACCCATGAAGCTTGGGGCCAACGCATTCCCGCCAAAAGCACCGCTGCCCAGGCGCAAAAAAACAGCCCGAAAAATGTCGATAAAGAAGGGATATTTTCAATATCTTGGGTATGACGCATAAACGAATCAAACAAAGCTTCGTTAGTCGCTGGCAACGTAAAATCGCGGATGGGGAGAATTATGAATAAGATGCCGAACAAAAAGGCAATTCTCATCCATTTTTTTGGTTCCGGTTTAAAATAATCCCGCCAAAAAAGGGCGATCAACACTGCCGCAGGGGGCATAGCGGGTAAAAAGTAGTGCTGAAGTTTACTGCCAGAGGCGGAGAGAATTAAAAACACTGTCAAGAACCAAGCCAGAAAAAACCACCGTTTGCGCATTTCCAAATCATGTCCAGGCCCACCAAACATAAAAAGAGCGGCTACTGGCAACAGGCCTCCCCAAGGGAACATACCGAAGACCAAGGTGCGCATAAAAAAAGAGCTATCGCCACTTAAATTGAGGATGGGTCGGATAAAACGTTCTAGATTTTCAAAAAAGATGGCATTGTCAAAAAAATCCCAACCGTGCTGCACGGCCATGCTCACAAACCAATAGCCAGCCACGGCCACTAAGATGATTCCTCCTGGCAAGAGTTGATAGGTTGAAAAAAAAATTTTAACCTGGGCCAGGATACCTCCCTCGACCTTGCGATTGGGATAATCAATAAAATGAAACAGTAAAATGGTTCCCAAATAGATCACGGGGGCCAATGGACCTTTAGTTAATATTGCCAAGCCCAAGGCGATATAAGACCAAACAAAATAAATTTTCTTTTGTGTGTCATCAAAAAGAGCCTGGGCCAAAAAGCCCAAGGCGGCGGCCAAAAAGACACAAAACATCATATCTGGCATAGCCTGTCGGGCCATAAAGTAGTATTGGGGCAAGGTAGCCAACACTGCCGCGCTCATCAAACCAGTGGTGCTATCAAAAAGGTAGTTACAGACGAAAAAAAGCAAAATCACTCCAAATGTAGCTGCCACGCCAGAGGGGAGACGTGCGCTCCACTCATTATTTCCAAACAGTGAGATGGGAATTGCCATAGCCCAATAGTGTAGAACAGGCTTGGTCCAGCGCACTTCTCCTTCATAGTAGGGGGTGATCCAATCGCCGCGTTCGCTCATTTCGGCGACCGTCTGCGGGTATTTAGGCTCCCAGGGATTCCACAAATCGTAGTTACCGATTCCCCAGATGAATAAAAATATGGAGGCAATTTGAATAAGTGGCAGGAGGAGAAAGGAGTGTATTTTATGTTGATGAGAGAGCATGAGGGTATCCATTTATATATAATTAAAAGAAAAAAGGGGTCTGGGGGATTGCCCCCAGGGTTTTGATCTTGCTTTTGATCTTGCTTTTGATCTTGCTTTTGATCTTGCTTTTGATCTTGCTTTTGCTTTTGCTTTTGCTTTTGCTTTTGCTTTTGATCTCGGTTTTGCTTCCTACAAAAAGCAGGGGGATTGGGGGATGCAATCCCCCAAGGTCTTGACTTTGCTTTTCATTCTGACACAATTCAATAATTTATAAGAATTCAAAAACAAAAAAACAAAAAAACAAAAACAAAGACCTTGGGGGATTGCATCCCCCAACCCCCCTGCTATTGGAATAAAGCAAAACCGAGTTCAAAAGCAAAATCAAAAGCAAAATCAAAAGCAAAATCAAAACCCTGGGGGTTTTTAATTTTTAAAAATAAGAACTAACCAACGGCGTACTACCTTTAACATCCACCGGGGAGTTAACAACACATTATTTAACCACTGATTGGCCAACGGACAAACACACCCACCTTGAACAATAAACCGCCGCACATTCTTCGCCTGAGAACCACGCAACAAAACATGAATCCCTTCCCTACGCACATTACCAAAAGAACGATCCCCCCCCAATACACAACAAGGCCACACCTCCCCATCATAATTTAAATGAATATTGGACAATCCCGCATAACAAGAAATAACCTGCCTTCGCGTTTGTAAAATAGCTAAAGCCACATCATAATAAACCAAACGCACCGCCTCAGTCATGCGCGTTACCGACGACTTCGTTCCAATATTGGCCACAATATCAGCCTGAAACTGGCGAATCAAATAAATATAATCCTCTACCAACGGCGCAATGCCCTCCCCCCGATTTAAAAATTCAAACCGCTCCTCAGCAATCTCGTGCCGATAAGAACCAATACCACGAGCATGAACCCACTCAGAAAGCCCCACCAAACGATCCTGATTATACACCGAAATCACCGTCCCTACATCCACATGCAAACGCGGATAAACTTTCTGAAGAATCAACAACCGCTCCAAAGTCTCCTCCAAAGCGACAAAATTACCCGCTACCCCACGCAGCCGATCATGCTCTTCCCCAACACCATCCACCGATGGCTTGATGGTCAATACCGCATGCGAACTCAACTCTCGATCCATAATGGCCAAAATGGCCTCAGTCATGTCGGCACAACGCCTTGGTAACAAAGCATTGGTGGGAATGTGAATCAGGCGAGGACGCAAATAACGACAAGCCAACTCAATAATCTGCGGTAGATCCGAACGCATAAACGGCTCCCCTCCAGAAATATTTAAAAAATAAACCTCTCCCAAATGAGCAAAAATAGTCTCAATCTCAGTCAAAGTTAAATCATTGGCAACAATTTGTGGATTGTCAGCAAACCTTTGGCCAATATGACAGGTTAAACAACGACTTTGACAGGCAGAGGTTACCGAAAAGGTCAACGTCAACGGATTTACCCACAACGGCCCCCCCCAACGGGCCAGCGCGTAAAAAGGTATTTTAGGTAAAATTTTGGTCACATAATCAATAGCCCGCAACGTCTACACCTTCCGCTACTTTTTCAACAACTATCCAAAATAAATGGGCATAAAAAAGTTTTAATGGCCAAGGCAACGGCAACCGCTCCCCCAACGAAAGCCAAAACAATTTGCGCGGATACACCCCCTTTTGCATCCAATCCACAGTGCGACTCTCCCAAGCCAACTGATGCAAATCTTCGTTGCGTCGATGTAGACGAAGATCTCTAAAACCCAAAGAGTCAGGATAAGGCGGGGCATCCACCACCCCCTGTGCCACCACCCGAACCCCCTGCCCCTGCAACCACCGCCTAGTATAAAAAGGATTCATAAAAGCCACATCACCATGATTCCACACAATACCAGAATATCGATGAACCATCCGATGAGAAAAAAAACCCAAATTAAACCGATTAACCGCTACAAATAACATCTGCTTACTTGTTAAACGGGCCATCTCTTGCACCAACGCCTCTTTATCCCGCACTCTGGCCAAAGTCATAAAATTCCATACCAAATCAAACTGCCCCGCCTCTAAACCAGTCGCAGTGATATCAGGCAACACAACCGAAGTCACCGGATACCCCAATCTCTCCCAACTGAGCAAAGAACGCGCTACTGGATTGGCCAACGTCACCTGACACCCCATGGCCCCAAATGGCAAGGAATAGAGCGATGGCATGGCCTTTTCACCCCCAGCGGGAATCTCCAACACCCGCTGCCAACCAAACCGCTTGACCAATACCACAAACAGGCGATACATCGCATAACGTTCATAATCCACCCCCTTGCCTTCCCACTCCGGCGTCTGGACTTGTTCTGCCATGAGATTCCCCCTATTGTATAGAAATTTGACCATAGACAACCATCCTTACCCCCCTTTAGGCGACTTCCATACATGCTTTCCCATCACCTCATTACCCATTTGGAACCACTGCAAGCACTAGAATCATCATGGAATGAACTCTGCCAACAAGACCCCAACGCCACCCCCTTTCAATCCCATGCGTGGCTTTATACGTGGTGCTTGGCCAACCATGAAAAACCGTGGATCGTTTTAATTTATCATGCTGAAAAGTTGGTTGGAATCCTCCCCTTTGCCTACCAATACAAATTTTTTCTCCACCGACTCCATCTTTTAGGAGCACCCGATGCCGACTATTTGGGATTTATCCTGCATCCAGCCTGGGAAACGGCTATTTTAGACTATTTTTTTCAAAATCTCTTACCCCAACAATATCCACATATCAAACTCCTTACCTTGAGCGACCTCAACGAACGCACCCCCCTGCCTACCTATCTTCTCAACCACGCCCTGGATCCATTTCGTCTGCTCCAGCACACAAACGCCCCCTGCCCCTACCTTGAACTGCCTCCCTCCTGGGAAGAGTATCTGGCCCAGTTGTCAAGTGCCTTTCGGCAATCCATACGCCGCAAGGAACGACAATTAAATAAATTTTTTACCGTCCATATGGATCACCTGACCAATATCAACCATACCCAAAGCCACCTAGAAACCTTTATGAACCTCCATCAGGCCTCATGGGTCGTCCGCAATCGCCCCGGAGCCTTCGCACGCCTTCGCTTCGCCCATTTTCACCGATTGCTGGCTCCACGCCTTTGGCAAGAGGGGGCGTTATATCTTGTGCAACTACAACTGAATGGCCAACCGGTTGCCGCCTATTATTTTTTAAAACAAAACAAAACCCTCTATTATTATCTCAGCGGATTTGACCCCCAGCAAGCCCAATACAGCCCCGCCTCTGTTTTGCTCGCCATGGTGATCCGCTCAGCCATCACCCAAGGAATCACCGAAGTTGACTTGATGCGCGGCACACGTCGTTATAAATATCATTGGACCTCCAAAACCCGTCGCAATCACTCCCTGACTCTCGGCCAACAGAAATCACTGGCCCCCCTATTTTTTTACCTCGAGAGCCATGTTAAACAGACCACCCTGCGTTGCAAAGAATATATACCAACCTCCTGGCGGCATCGCATCTGGAAACGATTACCCACTTGGTTTAAAAATCGGGTCGAGGGTCTGTTTCGAAATTAACATTATTTTTTTGTTTTATAATGATTTGAACAAAACCAATCATCCAACCCATCTGCCCTAAAACCATCCATGGCACCACCCTAAACAACCCCCACCAAGGCCCAGGACGATGTCGCACCGCCCGTCCCAGACAACGCATCAATTTGACCCAAGGCAATAAAACCACCAAACCTAAAACCAACCAACGCCTGCGAACTAACCAATAACCAGACAAAGGAGCCCAAGTTAAAATCGCCGCGCCACCCCGTCCAATAGCCATCTGATGTTTAAAAAAATCTCCAACATGAGTCCGATGCCGATGCTCCACCTGAATGTCAGGATGAAACAACCAGCGCGCATTAAATTTTTGTGTCAGATAATAACTCAATAAACGATCCTCTTGGGCATAAGCATACCCTTGCGGAAATCCCCCAACCGCCAAAAACCTCTCCCGATCCACTAATATATTCCCCGAGGGAATATGTTCCAACTCAATTGGAGAGGGACGTGGTAAAAATTCACTAAATTCCAACAAATAACCCGCCTCACTGATCAAGCTTTCTGGATTAGCATTGCCAATGGGTCCACCAACACCTACATATTTGGAATCATAATGAGCCAACATATTTTTAAGCCAATCCTCCCCAGCCAGACAATCGGCATCCAAAAAGGCCAATAACTTCCCCCGCGCCAACCGAGCCCCAATATTTCGCGCCGTCGCCTGCAAGGTCCGTTCGGTCAGTTGCACCACCCGCGCCTCAGGCATTCTTTGCCGGACAAAGAGTCCCGTCTCATCCAAAGAGCTATTGACGACAATTACCTCAAACTTCTGCGCTCCCCTTTGCTGCACCAACGATGCCACCGTCGCCCCAATCGTCGCAGAAGCCTGATAAGCTGGAATAATTACCGATACCAGTGGATTATCTTGATCCATAAACCCCTTTCAAAAAATGATCACTTGATAAATTTTCGCTCATGTTTTGCCAACAAGATACCGATCTATACATTACATAGTAAGGTAACTTTTTCAATTTTATAGTAAGTGAGGTAAATATGGACATGGCACCCGCTCTCCCGGAATCCGTTTCCATCCAACAATTGGCCCAGAGTAGCCAATCCTTAAGAGGGGTAAACACCCTCTCAACCGCATCATCCGCGCTGGCAAGAGGCCTTGGGGATATGCACAACACCACAACACTGCGCAACGATGTTGTGGATCTAGGCGGTCCAGAGACAATAGATACCGCTATCAAACAGTTGCGTGGCCAAAATTTTCTGCCGATACCAGAGTCGGTACGCGTGGCAATCAAAGGACTTGTGAGTGAGGTCTTGGCCGGACTTCCCAACGGCGAATCTCTGACAACACCATCGTAAAACTTGATGTTCCAGTTTTTTGAACATTAACTTGATGTATCGAAGAAATAAACATCAAGGATTTGGGGGACGGAAAACCGCCCCCCAAATCTCCAGGGTTTGGCCTTGAATCTTTTTTGCGAGAGGAGAACACTCCCAGGGTAAAAGTTTTAGTGCCGAAAGATAAAAAACTTAAACATTGAGGTAAAAAAAACACCAACAAAATTTTCCACCCTCTGCACCCTTTCTATGAATTTTCTCACACAGAAATTGTGCAGAGAGTGGTGTTTGGCCTTAGTTACTTTTTCCAAAAACGGTATGAAAAGGAGCCTAAAAGGATCTTACCAAACGCAGGAACTTGAGAAAAATTGTCCATAGCCCCAACGGCATTGTATCCAGGCCCCACATTGGCCCAAGCGGTCAACGAGGCCCCAATCGACGAAAGCAAATCCATACCCATGGCATTTAAAAGCATACCCCCAAAAAGGACATACCCAAGAGCTAAAATAAACATGGCAACCGCATTTTCCAAAATTTCCCTGGGAATGGGCTGCCGATCCATCTTTGGAACAACCACCTGATAGGGCTGTAAAAGCCGGGCGGTGACACTCGGAATGGTCTTCAGCAACACCAATACTCTCACCACCTTGATCCCCCCACCGGTAGACCCAGACATACCACCAATAATCATACACAAACCCAACAAAAGCTGCAAAATGGCCGGCCACTGTTCCCAGTCGGTACTTACAAAACCCGTGGTGGTTAAAATAGAAACCACTTGAAACAGAGCGTGACGCAACACCTCTTCCACATCCCAATCACTCCAACGGAAAAGAACCGCTGCAATAAATAGGGTAAAAATTAAAATCACCCATAAATAACCCAAAAATTCCTCATAGGTGAGAGCTTTCCAATCGCCATGCAAAATCACCCGATAATGAATCAAAAAGTTCATCCCCCCAGCCGCCATAATCACAATGGCCCACCACTGGGCCGCTGGTGAATAAAAAGCCATGCTCAAATTTTTTGGAGAAAAACCACCTGTGGCAATAGCTGTAAATGAATGATTTACAGCCTCCAACAAGGTCATACCACACAAATAAAATCCCACAATGGAGATCGCTGTAATCAGGGTATATACCCCCCACAACGCCCGCGCAGTGGAGACCAAACGGGGCGTCATGCGATCTTTGGTGGGACCAGGAACCTCCGCCTTCATCAACTGGGTGCCACCCACACCCAAAATAGGCAAAATGGCTATCGCCATCAATAACATCCCCATCCCCCCCAACCACTGGGTCGTACTACGCCAAAGCAATATACTTTGCGGCCATATTTCAATGTCCGCCATGGCCGATGAACCAGTCGTTGTAAACCCAGAAGCCGTCTCAAAAAAAGCCGAGAGGCCAAAAACCACCCCAAACTGGTGACTAAAAATCCATCTCTGGGATGCAATTCCGTGCTGGCCTTTCGAGTAAAAAAAAGACCCAATCCTGAAAAAAGCGATGAAACAAAAATGGAATAAATCAAGGGAGAAGGATCTTCCCCTAACCCCAAGGCCAATAAAACTGGTGGAAATTGAAAGCCTATAATAAGCGCAATCAACATACTTAATATACGAAGATCAAAGAGATAATTCATCGCCGGCTATGCTTGATCCCCTGGAGCAAAAACCAAGTTGCCGTTTGGGACCAACATTTGACCCTTTTTTACTGCTGCAGCAACAATCAATGCTTCTGGTATTCCCAAAGATTTAAGAGGGGTGCCAACGATACGGGAATTTTCCTGAATCTCCATAAAAATGGCCTCTAATTTACCGTTGAGCATGGTAGCGGCATCAATCACTTTACCCTTACTCAAAAAACGCAAAATTTTACCAACTGCAGCTAACTTTGGACTGACAACGGCATCAATATCCAACGAAGGTGCCATACCTAGGTAGGCCTCGTTGTCCATCAAGGCAATGGTACGCCGCGCCCCAAATTTTCTAGCCATCATACACAGCACCAGATTGACCTCCTGATATCCCGTCATAGCGATAAAGGTCGAGGCCCCTCTGGTCATCTCTTTGAGAATGGAAGGATCCGTGGCATCGCTATGAATAACGATTGTTTCACTTAATGCAGCCGCCAACTCTTGGCATCGATCACGTGATTTTTCAATGATCACAGTTGGAATGCCAAGTTGCTCAATTTTAACCGCTATCTGCTCCCCCTTCCATCCTCCTCCAGCAATGACTATTTTACGATGTTGCACGGGACGTCTGCCAAGCAACGTTAAAATTGGTGCCAAATCTGTTCCCACCCCTGAGGTGATATAAACCCGGTCCCGCACATCCAAGATGGTCTGACCATGAGGAATCACCACCTCCCCCCCCTTATCCACAGCAACGATCAAGGCACGGACTTTGGCCAACTCCTTAATATCGATCAATGGACGACCAACAAGAATACTCTCTGCCCCAAGTCGAAAACCGACTATCCGCACCGAACCATTTTCAAAGGGGACCACCTCAAAGGCCTGATCGACCGCCAGAAGGTCCAAAACCATATCCACAGCCGCATGCTCAGGACTAAACACCATGGCCCCGCCTAAGGTTTGCCCCTTTGCCAAGCCAGGATTGTACAAAAACTGTTTTTTGCGCACCCGCGCAATAACCTTTGTTGAAGGGTTGATCGCTCGCACCATGAGCGTAATAATAATATTGCTTTCGTCCGAATTGGTCACCGCCAGCAGCAAATCGGCCTTTTCTAATCCGGCCTCTTGCAAAAACTCCCCATCTGCCGCATCTCCATGCATCGCCTGCACATCCAGGCTTTCTTGAAGACGTTTGATCACGGCCAAATCGCTGTCGATCACCACCACATTGTGACCTTCGTTAGATAAATTCATAGCCAACGAGGTACCAACCAAACCCGCTCCAATGATAATAATTTCCATAGGTTCTCGCATAGGAATAAAAAAAGGAATGCTTCAGGATTAAGATCTCTGTACAGCTAACAACATGAACAAACTTTTATTGAACATAGTGCCCTGCGGACAAAAAAAAAAATCAAAGGCCAAACCCTGGGGGATGAATCCCCCAGACCCCCTCTTTTTTTTTAAGACTTTAAAAAAAAAGGGGGGGGAATTGGGGGGCGGTTCTCCGCCCCCCAAGGTCTTGATTTTTATTTTTCCGATACATCAAGAATAATTCCTATTTATTCTTGAAATAAATTATGATCATGATTATACTTGCGCTTTTTACAATAATGTTAACCTAATCATAACAAAAAAAAATTGAGTTGCCAATACCCCTTTGCACTCCTGGACTGTCACTGATCAGGTTCATGTATCGGAAAAATAAAAATCAAGAGCTTGGGGGGGCGGAGAACCGCCCCCCCCAATTCCCCCCACCCTTCTTTTTTAATTCTTAAAAAAAAGAGGGGGTTTGGGGGATTCATCCCCCAAGGTTTTGTCTTTAAGATTTTAATTTTTTGCCCGAAGGGCATCATGTTCTAAAAACAAGGAAAATTGCATGAGCGAAGCTGTAACCAATTTTTTACTTCAACTCATGGGCCAATTGGATTATGTGGCCATTTTTGTCCTCATGGCCATGGAAAGCTCCATCTTTCCGGTGCCCTCCGAACTGGTAATGATTCCAGCTGGTTACCTCATTAGTACCGGAAAATTGGGGTGGGCTGAATCGATATTGGCCTCAAGTTTGGGCAGCATTGCCGGCTCTTTGGGGAGTTATTATCTAGCCATGTGGTTAGGCCGCCCTGTTATTACCCGCTATGGTCGCTATTTTCTCCTCACCGAGGAGCATCTACGCATCACCGAAACCTTTTTCTCTCGTCATGGGGAGATCTCCATTTTTACCGGACGCTTTTTACCCGGGGTCCGCCATCTCATCTCTATACCCGCCGGAATCGGCCGCATGAAACTCCCCCCCTTTATCTTTTACACCCTATTGGGGGCCACGCTTTGGAATATCATTCTTTTGGTGATGGGAGTGATCATCGGAGAAAATCAGGCATGGGTCAAACAAAACACCCATTGGGTGGTCCTAGGAGCAGTTCTATTCGCCCTCACCTTAATCGGTGGCTACATCTGGAAACAAAAACGCCGCCCTCGCTCTACACCCTAAATGTTAACCTCAACATACCCAAAAACAGAAAGCCGAAAAAAGGATCCTCTTATGGAAGCGACATTCAATGCCAATAATATTTTTCAGGCCATGGTTGGATTGGTCCAATTTGCACCGGAAAAACGTTTAGAATTACTGAAACGAATGGCAGAAAATTTTTCTAACGATCCAAAATTATCTAAAGATACACTTAAAGATGGCCTTAAAAAATCATTAGAGATGGGTGTGATCTCTTCTGAGGAGGTTAAAAAATATTTCAAGGATTATCAAGATCTTTAATGAGGTTATACTCTTGCAATTTCGCTAGCAACAGCTGTCTGGTGATCGGTTTGCTCAAATAATCGGTACAATATCCCTTAAAAAAGGCCTCTGTGGCCGAACGGGGCGAATCGTTGGCGGTTACCATCAGGATAACCGCCTCTTTTGAACCCGTGATGCCATGTTCATACTCCAAGGCGCGAATTTTTCTTAAAGCGGTCTGACCATCCATCTTTGGCATCATAATATCCAATAAAATCAGATTATAATGATTGTCTTCCGCCAAAGAGGCCTCTACAAAATCCACCGCCTCCACCCCATCCAGAGCCAAATCACAAGACCCATAAGAGTGCAAAATTTCCAATAAAAGCTTTCTATTTTCTAGCACATCATCCACGATTAATATGTTCATCCCTGGACGCCTCCTTGTCTAATATCGCTTGAGTTGCCTCCTGGCAACTACTTTCTAATTTTAAAACACCCTCGGTGACATTCTCCCAACTCTCCTGCTCAACCAAGCCACGCAATCGCATTCCTTGAATGGCAACCTTCCAAGCCCCAATTTCTTGGGCTGTTTCGTTAAACCAATGAATAATTTTTATTATTTTTAGCGCATTTTTATTCTTTATTTCACTAGTGATCTCCTCCAAATAGTTCGGAAATTTAGCTATAAACAGAGCACTTTTTTCGACAAAAAGGAGAGGCTCCAAATCAACATTTTTTAATATATTTTTATTATTTTTTTGCGCATCTTTATTTTTGATATTTTTAGACTCATTCATAACTGAATCAATAATATCTAATAATTGTTGAGGAAGATAAGGTTTTCTTAAAAAACCATTCATCCCAATATTTAAACAGCTGATCTCCTCCTCTTTTAATACGTTGGCCGTCACGGCGATAATCGGCACGTGGGCCATACTGGCATTTGTAGCACCCAGAGTGCGAATCTGTTGGGTGGCGGTCAAGCCATCCATGTGCGGCATTTGTATATCCATCAAGACCAAATCAAACGCCTTTTTCTGCAACTGAAGAATGGCCTCTCGTCCATTCTGGGCCAAAGTAACGGTATGACCAGCTTTTTCTAAAATGGTCGTTGCCATTTGTTGATTGCTAACTGCATCCTCGACCAAAAGAATATCAAAAACATCAGCCGAACTGGTCCGTCGTACAAAAGAAGAGTTTACCTCATTTTGAAGGGGTTCTCTACCCAATATTTTATATACCGCATTTAATAAACGTTTTTTGTGTACGGGCTTACGCACTGAAATGGCCCCCTCCAACCACACCACCGTAGAAATTTTTTCTATTCCCACGTTGGAAGGTAACATTAAAATCACCTTGTTAAACAAATAAATATGTGAACTAAGCTTAATAAAATCGGGAGAATCGATTTGCAAAAGGCCATCATCCAAAAGTAAAAGATCAAAAACATCCCCACTGCCCTGTGCATGCTCCAGCAGATCAAGTAAGGCCACAAGGCTATCCGACTCGGTTATCGAAGCTCCGGCCAAAGAGAATATTTCACGCACCAAATTCCGACCCGTAGGATGAGAATCGGCCAGCACCACCCGCACCCCAGCTAAAGAGTCCAGCTTGACCACAGACTGTTGCGTAGAACTCTTCTGAAGACCAAGACGAGCGGTAAAATAAAAGGTACTGCCCCTGCCCTCCACACTTTCCAGCCAAAGATCCCCATCCATCATGGCGACCAAATGTTTACAAATCGTTAACCCCAAGCCACTCCCGCCATACTTACGGGTGGTAGAGCCATCGCCCTGAGTAAAAGGACTAAATATTAAAGATTGTTTATCCTCAGGAATGCCAATTCCAGTATCAGAAATCGAAAACAATAGATAAATCTCCTCCTCCGTCTGCAATGGACGCGCTTGAAGTAGCGCGTCTGGGGCCCGTTCAATACGGATAACCACCTCCCCCTCTTCCGTGAATTTAATCGCATTATTCACTAAATTAATAATAATTTGCTTAAGTCGTAAAGAATCACCTATCAATATTTGCGAAAGATCATGAGCGATATAGCAATATAACTCAATCTCTTTTTGATGAGCCTTAATGGCCACGGTTTCACAAGCATTTTCAATCTGAGCAAAAAGATCAAAAGGAATGAGTTCTAAAAAAAACATACCCGCATCTATCTTAGAAAGATCTAAAATAGAATTAATTAATTCAAGCAAAGATTGAGAAGATTTTTGAATAATTTGAAGATTAATTTTTTGCTCTTTTTGCGAAAGAGGCATATTTAATACGATGTCAGTCATACCTATAATGGTATTCATAGGTGTGCGAATCTCATGACTCATATTGGCAATAAATTCACTTTTCATTCGATTGGCAGACTCCGCTACCGCCAAGGTCTCCTGCAACGAGTGCAGCAACTGCTTGCGCTCGGTAACATCGTGCATAAAAGCTGTATATTGCTTTTTGCCATTCACTAATACACTAATTAACCCAACTTCAAGATCAATAATTTTACCGCTAGCACATAAACCTGGCAATTCTACTCGACGTTTTAGATTGACAAAAAATTGATCTTTTTTTAAATTTTTTATTAATGAATTTTTATGCATTTCGCGAAATTCATAAGGAATAATATATTCAGAAATATCCTTTCCGATTAAAAATTCTTTAGAATAACCAAACATGGATTCAGCGGCTGGATTAACCGCTTCAACAAAACCATCAGCGTTAATTGTAATAATAGCATCCAAAGCATTATCCAAAATGGCCCGAAGATGGGCTTTTTGATTGGTCAGTTGCGTGAGCATCTCAGATAATTTTACTTCAATATTTTTCCGCTCAGTAATGTCGGTGGCAATGCCCCCTACGGCATAAACTTGGCCATATGCATCCAGCAATGGAAATTTTAACGACAAATAGGTACGATACTCCCCCTTTTTTAAAATCACCTCTTCTATTTCAAAAGCCCCATCCCGCACCACCTTACGATCATTAAATTGCAAAATATCCGCAATTTCCGCAGGAAAAATATCTCTATCTGTGCATCCATTAATCTGCTTACTGGTAATCTGGAATACCTCTTCATATTGTCTATTTATTAAAATATAACGCCCATTTAGATCTTTTAAAAACAAAATTGCTTGCATATTATTTATAATAGAAGATAAAAGATAATCATTTTTACGAAGTTCGTTATATGCATTTTTAAGATCATATTCACTATTTTTCAATTCTGTAATATCCATTAAAACACCCAATATACGCATAGGGTGTCCAATTTCATCGCGTTGCACCTCCACTTTTTCATGAACGATACGTACCGACTGATTGGGTTGAATAATACGGTATTCTATCGCATAGTTAAGCTCATTATTTTCGAATATATTTTTCAAAATTTGTTCAATTTTATCTCTATCTTCAGGATGAACTGCAGCCATAAAAATTTTATGTAAAGGAATAAATTCTTGGGGTTTAAAACCTAAAATACGAAAAAATTCATCTGACCAAACAAACTTTTCATTAACAATATCCCATTCACAATTACCAACATGAGCTATTTCTTGGGCATTCGCCAATAAATTTTCCCTCTTTTTTAATTCATTTTCAATATATGTTCTCCTAGATAAATCCAAAGACAAGGCCGTAAACATTTGATTAAAAGCCTCACCAATCTGAAAAAACTCTCCTGATAAACCAACAAAACGTGTTGAATAATCGCCAGCAGAAACCGATTGAATTCCTTTTTTAAGGGTATTCAATGGAATCACTACATGGTGCAACAAAATATAATAAAAAACAATAAATACACCTAAAAACAAAAACATATGAGAGATGAGATCTTTCATAAAATGCGAATGAATCGTCATTTCAGCATAATTTTCAGGAATCTTTATACTCATAATTCCATAAACATCTCCGACTTTATAATCAAATTTCAAAGCGTATAATTTTTGAATAATTGCCGGAACTTCCTCTTTTTTACTATGACATTTCAAACAATTTTCTTTTATATAAATAGGGTGGGAATAGTGATAAAAAGATTTTTCATCTGGTAAAGTGATAAACTTTATTTGCATTTTTTCAGAAGGATGGTCACGAAAAAACTGTAACGCACTTGCCTGAGCTGTATCGGCTTGATTGTTGGGATTGAGTGGTCTATCGGAGACATTATTGAAAGAGATTCCTGAGGTAACCCAATTTGGAAACTCCCTGGCGATTGCAGACAATAAAGGAAAAGGCAACATGCCCAAGGTATGTTCATCCACAGACAAACCACTGGCCAAAAATTGTTGATGTTCCACCTGCCCAGTAGCCATCAACACGGCGTGAATCTGCTCGGCCACACTCTTCATACTCACCAACGCCTCCTCTTGAGCGCGTTGATATGAAAAATATTCCGTACCAATAAGAGAAATGGTAAAAATTGAGGTCAACGCGATCAACAATCGCGCATATATGGACAAATTTGATGGTCGCAGAAATTTTACCTTGATCATAAATTTAAACAGTCATCCAAAAATGTTAATGTTTTTCTAAACTAGTTAAAAAACATTAACATTTTTTTCTCAAGATTAAAACTCCTTTTTAGTATACCATCTTAAACTATCTCTCAACATCTAACACAAACTGCGTTGAAAAAAGCAGGGGAAAAAAAATAAATCCGCCAGCGGCATATTCCACCATATAATTAGACCGCTCCCATTGAAAGGGCATAAATCGATCCCCTTCTGGCTTCCAACCAGCCATAGATTGAATCACCTGAGAGATCAAAGGACCAGCCGCCTCCCGTGCACCTTCCCCGGAGAGTACCCCCTGAACCGATTTAACCAATACCAACAACACCCACCTCTGCTCAACTAAAATAGTTCGCCCACGACCAACAGTTCGCACCGGATTGGCCGAATCCAACAAAAGATGCACCGCCGGATGATGGTGGGGCAACCCTTTGGCCGCCGCTAAATCCCGAACCCCCGCTACTCGCGCTACCGATGTTCCCAAGGCGGTGGTCAAACGAGCGATGATCAAAGACTCGACTTCCAAAAAATCAACCATCCACCGCCTCCTGAATGTGTGTTAATAACCCTTGAACCACCGTTTCTAAATCCCTCTCGGCCACCTGTCCAGAAGCGGTATCGGCCAGAAGCAAACCGCGTCTGGGAAGTTTTTTACCCGGCACGCCAAACTCATGGTATAGCGCGTAAAATCGCTCAAATCCAATCGCGAGTTGCTCATCTTTACTGCGATGATAGAGAGAGCGACGCAACGCACCAGTCACATTCAACATAGAAGCCCCCCCCTTTCCCAGACGCTGTCGCCGCTGTCGCGTGGCGGGGGCAAGCCTAGGCCATGGCTGCCCCTGGGGATCCACCTCTTGCGCCATGTGCATGGCAATTCGGTCGGTAATGGATAATCCAGCGTCCTCAAGACCCGCATCCACCGTATCTATCGCCCCCCGCAACCGGCTTAACAACTGCGTCCACGCGCTTTCATCAACTTCAAGCGTTACCATATTTCGACACCATCAGGCCATTTTATCAAGAAGATCGCGCCCAAATACCCGACCACGCGCCACCACAACCACACGCGACCCCGTCTTGGCTGGTTTCTCCTCCTCGGTCACCCCCAACGTCACCCGACCATCGGAAAAATCCCGCAAAAACGCCACCCCATCTTCATAACGCAAACGGGTCTCCTGCGGGGACTCCTCCCGATAAAGACGATATCGGGCAATATCCAAGGCCACCTGTTGCAACCGACCGGGAATGACGGTCAACGGCAGAGAGACCCGACACCCCAACCAAGAATTAATCACCCCGTCGGCATCCTGAATCGCTCGATCCATCTCCTCCAAGGAGAAACTCTCTGCATCCCCTTGAACCGCTTGCAACTGGGCCGTGGTACAATAGATCCCCATAATGCCTTATACTCCCAAATATTTTTCCGCCAAATGGATCAGCGACATGCCACCGGCCACAAAAACCGCCATCTTCATTTCCAGCTTGCGCTGCCGACTTTCCAATTTATCAAGCCAGCGGGTCATCTCTTCCTGTCGATGTTTAATCGCCTCCTGTCCGCCACTCACCTGGCCTAATAGCAGCAAAATATCCTGTAAAATCTGGATTGAATCGGGATCGGCGTTCATCTTTTCAACCCCTGACGGTTCACATCATAAACAACGATATCGCCCAACTCGGCCTGTTCAACCACTTTACTGGCAATTTGTAAAACCTCCCGCAAGGTGACTTGGCCATCGGCCTTGGCCTTGCTGACCTCGTCCATAATTCGTGAAACAACCGGCATAACGCTCCAAACGTTCATATTTGTTCCCCTTTTTTTAAAAAACCTCTTCAAGCCTGGACACCACTCCAAAGCTTGAAGAGGCCACCATTTACACCCCTGCGGGCACCTCCACGCGACAAAGCCAACCACGCACAAATTTTTCCTGCCCAGAGTCACGCTGTAAAATTTCCAGATAGCGCATGCCCTGTTTGATATTTAAAATTTTCACCAAAACATTGGCCTCTTGGTGATCCAAAAGAATCTCCAAGGCCGCCATGGTGCGATGACCAACCAGACCATCCACGATCATGTCTGGATAGAGCGTTTTATTGCGATTGAGCACATTGAGACTCTCTTGCAAAAAAA
>JAMOAW010000098.1:0-7341 GCA_039908535.1 Magnetococcus sp. DMHC-6
CTTTGCTTTTGACTTTGCTTTTGACTTTGCTTTTGACTTTGCTTTTGACTTTAATGCCACCAAACAGGGGGATTGGGGGGTGTAACCCCCCAAGGTCTTGCTTTTGCTTTTAATCTTTTAATCTTTTACCAAAAGGCGACGATAAGCACACGATGCGCGAGACAAGATTCAATTTTACCTATTTGATTGCAAATTGGCATTAATTCAAAAAATATAAATTTTCATTTTATGATACAAAAGGACATTTACAACATGCTTGCCAGAGTAAATACGGTGGCTTTGGATGGAATTGCCGCTCGACCTGTCGAGGTAGAGGTGGATATTTGTGTTGGCATGCCGGCGTTGAATATGGTGGGATTGGCTGAAGGGGCGGTGCGGGAGGCCAAGGATCGGGTGCGGGCAGCAATCAATAATTCTGGTTATCGCATGCCATCGCGCCGTATTACCATCAATCTAGCTCCTGCCGATCTGCCCAAAGGGGGAAGTTCCTACGATTTACCTATGGCGTTGGGACTGCTAGCGGCACTGGAAAAATTGCCAGAAGGGTGTTTAGACAATCGTATTTTTTTAGGCGAATTGGCCTTGGATGGCCGCATTAAACCGGTTCCTGGGTGTCTACCAACCGCTTTATACGCCCGAAAAGCCCAGATGACTGAATTAATCGTCCCTTTTGAAAATGGACCAGAAGCCGCCTTGGTGCCCAACTTATCGGTGTTTGCCCCAACCACTCTTTTAGAGCTGACACGACATCTGCACGGCGAAACATTGCTGCAACCCCTCCCAGAAACCGACTGGCAGCAATGGCTACAAGAGGCAGAAAAAGGGGTACGCAATATGCGGGATGTCAAAGGGCAGGAACACGCCAAACGGGCCTTGGAGGTGGTGGCGGCCGGGGGACATAATTTAATTATGACCGGTCCACCCGGTTCGGGAAAAACCTTTCTGGCCCGCTGTCTGCCCAGTATCCTCCCCCCCATGACCCTAGAAGAGGCCCTAGATGTCACCGCCATTCATTCGGTAGCTGGCAAACTCCCCCATGGACAACCCCTGGTAGGCACCCGACCTTTTCGCACACCACACCACACCGCTTCACGGGTGGCCCTGATCGGCGGCGGCAGTTCTCCCCGCCCCGGCGAGGTGAGTTTGGCCCATCGAGGCATTTTGTTTTTGGATGAAATTCCAGAGTTTGGCCGCAACGCCCTGGAGGTTCTTCGGGAGCCTTTAGAATCGGGAGAAGTGATCATCGCCAGGGCCGCCCGCACCACGGGTTTTCCCGCTGATTTTCAACTGATTGCCGCCTGTAACCCCTGCCCCTGTGGCAACCTGGGCAATCCCGTCACCCCTTGCACATGCAGCCCCGTGCGCATTGAAAACTATCGCGCCCGTCTCTCTGGTCCTTTGTTGGATCGTATTGATCTACACGTGGATGTCCCCCCGGTCCCCCCAGAAAGATTGATCTCTCTTCCCAATGGCGAACCCTCTCTCACCGTCCGCGCCCGTGTCATCCAAGCCCGCAACATTCAATTTAAACGCAACGGTCCAGGTCTGTTAAATGCCGCCTTGGAGGGCGAAAACCTAGAGCGGGTCACCCAACTAGACGACCCCAGCCGCACCCTCATGCTTAACGCCGGTCGCAAACTCGGTTTTTCCGCCCGCACCCACCATCGACTTCTCAAAGTCGCCCGCACCATCGCCGATCTTGCCAAAAGCAAAAACATCCAACTCACGCACCTAGCCGAAGCCATTCAATATCGCATGCGGGGGGGAACGGAATAATAAACGGAGGTAATTGCAAAAACCTGTCCATACTGAAAAGCTCATCCGCCCCAAATTTGGCTCAATTTCCAGCATTTTTGGAGATGGAAAATCCGATTTTGCTGGACACCGAGGCAGATTTTCGAGAGAATTAGAAACAATATTGAGGTTTCATTGCTCCAAATAGCCCAAATTTTTCTGGAGCAGGCAAGGGGCAGTGGAACCGCATCCGATGGATGAGCTCTTTGACAAACTGAAACAGGCATCAAATCAGGCGGCTTTCCGCAGATACTGATGGTGAAGACCGCCAAGATGTGGAAAGGCAACAATTTTCCCTGTCTCTTCTGGCTGAATCTCCCTTTTCTCAGGACACTCTTTGGCCAACCCAAGATGGGTACGTGCTTCGTGGTAATAGACCGCATAGGCAGCCAACATGTGCCGCAGGTGTTCTTCGTTTAACACGATTACGTGATCCAGACATTCTCTGCGAATAGACCCGATCACCCGTTCACAATATGGATTTTGCCAAGGTGATTCGGTAAAGAAGTCTATGGCAACTAGACAATTGGCGTGGTTTTTCAGGAATGTTTTCCAGGTTTGAGAAGGGGGCTTGACTGGCTTAACCATGTATTTGGCGAACGATGATTCAGCCAAGTTGTACCCGAGCTTCAGCAGTTCGCCATGGATTCGAGGGACTCTCCAAAGAGGATTCTCAAGGCTCATTTTGCGAATCAAATCCCTGATTTCTTTTGTAACCAATGGACGACCTAGACGCTTTTTTCTGGATTTCCACTTCCAGAACAGCCGAAAACCTTCTCGGTGCCTAATCCAAAGGCAAAGCATTCTATTCGAGGACGTTTAGATGACTAATAATGATACTCAGAGTCAACCGACAGAGTACGATTCGCCGTGGAAGGAAATCCTGAAGGCGTACTTTAAGGATTTTTTGGCATTTTTTCTCTCAGAAGCTCATGACAGCATTGATTGGCAGCGTACCCCTGAGTTTCTGGACAAGGAGTTGGACCGGATCACGCGGGAGGCAGAGTCCGGTAATCGTCGTGTTGATCTGTTAGTCAAGGTTTGGTTACTCGACGGTGATGAACTTTGGGTGCTGATCCATGTTGAAATCCAGGGGAACCGGGAACCGCATTTTGAAGAGAGGATGTTTCGAGGAGAATAAGAAAATGCCTTATATTACAAGCGTGGAGCGGATTGGTCATAAGAGAGGTGTAGAAGAAGGAATGCTGGCTGGTATCCAGATCGGCGAACAGAAAGGCATTCAGATCGGAGAGCAGAAAGGCGAGCAGAGAGGCAAAGCCGATATGCTTCTCCGCCTATTGACTCGCCGTTTTGGAACTTTGTCTGCCAGTCTCCAAGAAAGAGTCAATGCGGCAGACACAGAGACCCTCGAACTCTGGAGCGACCTTGTCCTGGATGCCCGTTCCCTTGCAGATGTATTTAGTTCAAACATTAATATAAATTAGTTTTCAACATGTTGTAAACTTTTTCGATTCCCTTTCGCCTACCAATCAGGAGTCGAAAATTCTCCAGTTGTGCATCACAATAAAAGCGGAGAATTCGTTTGACAGCGTATCACTTGGTCCACCAATTAAAAAAGCATCAAATTCCAAATCCGATAAGGCCGCCCTCAAAAGCGGCTTTTTTCATTTAAAAACATCAAATAAATTCAACTGTTAACAAACAACACAAAAACAAATGTCCAATTTTCCATAGCTCGATACACGCTCATTTTTCTCCCACCCCCCCTACCCTCTCTCCCTATCGGTGCCAGAGAAGTTTTGCCAATCCGACCTCTGACAATTTTACCCCGACCTCTCCCATAAAAATCAGGTACTTATGCAGTATGCGCAAAAATTCTGAGTTCGATCCCCTTTCGCACCTTAGCGAAGTCGAGTGTTACCGAAAACGAACTGTCGACATCGGAAAGAGAAAATGAAATATTCGTAGCAATATATTGAAATAATTGTTGAAATTTATTGGCACAGGAATGTTAAAATGCAGAATTGGCGGCAAAACAGGGTCAATTGAGCGTGGGACGGCGGTTCTCCTTATTTTTCGGTTGATGGATTTTTTAAGTCGACCTCTGCATATGTTTGCCAAATGGTTTATTTTTTTTATTGGGTTTTGATTTTTTTCTTGTTTTTTTACTCTAAAAAATTATAAATTTTTCTAAACTAAAATTTTAGTGGTCTATAAAGTAAAAAAGTTATGCCAAATAGTGAAGTGGACCCCGTTGTCAAGACAATTTTTAAACATCCATAAGCTCTTATACCATCGCCGATCTTGCCAAAAGCAAAAACATCCAACTCACGCACCTAGCCGAAGCCATTCAATATCGCATGCGTGGGGGAACGGAATAATCCTCATCTCCTTGACCCGTTGCCCTGGAACCTCTGCCAGGGCAACGGATATTTTATTACAACATCGCCTCTGCCCGTCCCACCAGCGCGGGGGTTTTTAACTCTGGGGGGAGCTTATCACCCATTTTTTCCACCATGGGTTTGGTGATTAAATTATAAAACAGCTCCGCCCGAACACTTTTGACCCCAGAGGCGGGAATGACGTAGGTCAAATCCCGCTTTTCTCCCGGTTGCAAACGGGTATCGGCGGCAATTTTAGTGGCTTTTGGAGGCATGACTGGCTTGCCTTCATCGTCTACCAATTTGAGAATTAAAAACGACTGGGGATCCTCCTGACCTGGATTTTCTTTAAAATTGCTCCAAATCACCTCCCCCTTGTCGTTACGCGCAGTCACTTTGACCACCATATTACGGAACGGGGCGTTGCTGGGCATCGTATGGAGCAGAGTATTTTTCAATGTTACCACCGTCTGCATCTGCCCTCCCTCTGGTTTGACCGCAATCGTCATCGCCACTGATTTGCGTATCCGATCGGGAGAGTGACCCCCAGCTATTTCATGATTGGTCACCCCATTGACAACCGGCATGTGACAGGATTGACAGGTTGGTGCCGGTCCCGTCTTACCCAACAGTTGATCCCCTATGTGACATACCGCCACTTTTTGCGGATTCATCATCATTTGATGGCACCCCAAACAGAGATCAGACCCCTTGAACAACATGGGATTGGCCTGATGGGGAAAGGTATTGACCTTGGGTTCAGGACCACCCCCAGGAGCGGGTACCGGCTGACTGCCATTCAAGGCCCCCTCTGGTCCTTGCAGATGATCGGTAGAAAAGTCATAAGAGGCCGCCCCTAAACGCATTTTACCATCTTCGCCTTGAATCCCTTTAAAAGCGGTCATGGTGTGACAAGTCACACAGTTTACCCCCTCGGCATAAACTGGATCGGCATCCAACTTGGTGGTTTTGTCACGGGCGGCGTTGGGGGCGTGACATTGCAGACAGACAGGAAATGAACCCGTTGCTTTATGCGTCACCCCCTCCTGAGTGGGATCCCCCGCCTCCATCTGGTAGACCGCCCCATGAATCGGATCGGTCAAAGCCGTACTTTTGGCATGGATTGACCCTTGCCATTGCTCATAAATCTCCTTATGACACTCCCCACAGGAGGCCGAAGGAAGGCGATGCAATTGGGGACGATTGCCTTCCATGGCGGGAGTATCCGAAGCCTTTACCGGGATCGCGACAATCCATACGACTCCCAACCAAAACATAAACCAACTGTTTGCCTGTATCCTCATATCACCTTCTCCTTACAAAAAAGTCCATACAGCCGACATAAAACAACAGACCAAAAAGCAAAAAACGCTATCGCAACATATTTGTTTTTTGATATCTTAAGCAATTAGAAATAACATAGCCTATTCGCTTCGTCAATTTGACACGTTGCCAATTGCTTTTCTGGAGAATTTGACCACTGTGTATAGAATAAAATTCCAGTTTGCTCTGGGATTCACCCTTTGTTTACTCTCTCTGCCTTTAATCGCTGGCGAATCTCTCCCTTCTTTTCAGCTCGCGGGTCAAACCATACCCGCCCATTGCCCAAACTGCCATGCCTGGAGACCCCCCCAACCCCAACGCCGCCCCCTGTTAGCTCCTCACGATAAACTCCTGTTAAAACATGGCCAGGAGGCCCTCTGGTGTCTCGACTGTCATCTCGTACAACAACTCGATAGACTCCAAATGCGTTCAGGTTCCTCCGTACCATTCACTGAGGCCTGGCAATTTTGTAGCGAATGCCATGCGCGTCAAGTCCGTGACTGGCGATTTGGCAGCCATGGCAAACGACTGGGAAGCTGGCAAGGAGAGAAAATAATATTACCTTGTTCTGCCTGTCATGACGCGCACTTGCCAGCCTGGAAGCCAGCCCCCCCTGCCCCACCACCCCCGCAATCTAGGTTTATTTCCCATGCCAAACCATAATATACCCCCATCCTCTACTCCCATCGACCCCGTGCGCCGAACCCTCGTAAAAGGAATGGCGATTGCCACAGCGGCCGTCACTACTGGACCAGTTTTGGCGGCGATGAGCGGCGATGGGGCGGTGGGAGATGAGTTGCAAACATTATTGCAAAAACACTACCGACGCATGAGCAAAGAGGAGATCGACCAAGCCCTCGCCCGCATCGAACGGCAAGCCATGCGCACCTATGGCCGCAAAATCATCTGCAAAGATACCCAACCCATCCTTGGCGTTACCTTTGCTTTTGCTCTAAATTTATCCAAATGCAAAGGATTTCGCCACTGTGTGACCGCCTGTACCCAAGAGAATAACTGCAACCGTGGCGAAACCACCACCAACATTCGGGTAGTCGCCATGCCCCAGGGAGAACGTTCTTTACCGAAGGGCGACCCCTATTATCACCCTGAAAAGGTTCCAGAACCTGGTCATTGGTATCTACCGGTTCAATGCCAGCAGTGTGACAATCCGCCCTGCGTTCAAGCCTGTCCAGTCGGAGCGACTTGGCGCGAACCAGATGGCATTGTGACCATCGACTATGACTGGTGCATAGGCTGCCGCTACTGTGGGGTCGCCTGTCCCTATTGGGCCCGCCATTTCAACTGGCACCTCCCCCTTCTTCCCAAAGAAGAGATCACCGAAGAAACCCACTATCTAGGCAATAGACCGCGTCCCATCGGGGTGATGGAAAAATGCACCTTTTGCATTCAACGCACCCGAAAGGGTCTGCTACCCGCCTGTCAAGCGGCCTGCCCAACTGGAGCGCGCATTTTTGGCAATCTATTGGATCCAACCGGGGAGATACGCTACATTCTAGAGAATAAATCCATCTTTCGCCTACAAGAAGAACAGGGAACAGAACCAAAATTTTGGTATTTTACGGATATTTAAAAAGGATCGTTTCTATGGTTCAAAAAGGGCTGGCAACCACCTCACGACAGAGAACATGGATGTTGCGCTTCTGGGTCAGCAGTTTGATTTGTTTAATCCTTCTGGGAGCAAAGGGATACCTGCAACAACTCCACCAGGGGTTAGAAGTCACTGGCATGACCGATCAACTCCTACCTGGGTTCCGGGTGGGTAGTAAACGCCTAAGAAATACGCCAATATTTACGGGAAGTTACAGGAGGCTCAAAAAAAATGTGTACCTACAGGGTTTTTATAGGGTTGGTACGCGGGGTA
>JAMOAW010000099.1:0-8433 GCA_039908535.1 Magnetococcus sp. DMHC-6
CCCCCCAAGGTCTTGATTTTTATCTTTCCAATATATCTATTTCTTAATATAACGCTAATCAGCCGAAATAAAATTGATCTATGTTAAGATTTACCCGATTTTTGCTGCCGACGAAATTCGCGCAGCAATAAAATAAAAGTCCCAAAAATGATAGAGCCACCGATAAACATCCCCACAAACAGTGAATAATCCACCCGATAAGCGTCCTGCGAGGGATCATAAGTGGTACAAAAAAAACGAACACGGCGTAATAACTCAGAAATAGGGGTCTCTTCAGCTGGTGGGGTTCCCAAAATCAACTCACGTAATGGCTCCATCAATAACGGAATCGGAAAAGACTCCCCATATACCTGCCGATAGATAACCCCATTGGCATCCACAACCGTCGCCTGAACCAAATGGTCAAACCCCTTGGGAGAAGAGGAATAACGAAAACCAAGATTGCGAACCAATCGAATCATTGTGGCATCGGAACCACTTAAAAAAAGCCAGTTCGGTTGCTTATCCACCCTCTGCTGGCGGGCAAATAGATCCATCGCCTTGGGGGTATCGTGGAGCACATCAAAACCAATCGTCACCACCTGAAAACTCCCCTCCCCAAACGTGGTGCGGGCTTTATCAATCACCGAAGCCAAAAATCGGGTGGAAAGAGAGCAGGTATGATAACAACTGGTATAGACCAAACTGATGATAAGCGGCTTGCCCCGAAAAGAGGCTAAATCAACCAATTGCCCTTTGCGGTCGGTCAATTCATAAGAGTCTAAAATGCGCCCAATGGCCGCCTGGCTGACGGCAACCGCTTGTTCGGAATCAAATACCGGCTGCCGACCCACGGGAAGCTCGCGTTCCAAAGTTTGAGCCATCGCATTTAAATTGCTAAAAATAACAATCAAGATCCACATCAATGAGGTGATCGACACTGTTTTTTGACCTTTCATGAACATGATGCCCTACGGGCAAAAAAATCAAAATAAAAATCAAAACCCTGGGGGATGAATCCCCCAGACCCCCTCTTTTTTTTAAAAATTAAAAAAAAGAGGGGGTCTGGGGGACGGTTCTGGGCCCCCCAAGGTCTTGATTTTTATTGTATACATTAAAAAAAAAAGACCTGAAAGGAATCCAAACACCTTTCAGGTCTTTTATACATTTACATATGCGGTTAAATCACGAAAAATCGTAAAAAAAACCCTCAATATAAAGAGCCATCAAAAACAGACCCAACTGCATTAAAGAAGCCCGAAAATTGATCATGGCTTGGTCTGAACTGGTATGACAAACCAACAACATGCTCTTAAACAAAAATATCCAACTACCAACCATGGCCCCAATTAAATAAACCCAACCCAATCCCAAAAAAGCAGGCAATAATGAAGCGGCCGCCAACAAAAAAGTATTAAAAAAAACAACCCGCGCCGCCCGATCGACACCCGCTACAACGGGTAACATGGGAATATTGGCACTTTGATACTCTGTCTTCAAAGCAATGGCTAAACTCCAAAAATGGGGGGGGGTCCAAAGAAAAAGAACAAAAGCCAAAGCCATTGCCAATGGCGTGGGTTCTGGATGCATGATAGCCGTCCCAGATAAAATAGCAAAACTCCCGGCCAATCCACCAATGACAATGTTTAACCACGTCCGACGTTTGAGCCAAATCGTATAGACAACACCATAAAAAAAAGCCCCCATAAAAACATAAATTGCCGCTGTTGGATTGATATAATGCCAAACAGCTGCCACAGGCCCCACAAGCAACGCCGCAAACAATAAAAGCCAAAGAGGTGAATGTGGCAATGTACCCGTCACAAAAGGACGATTTTTGGTCCGACCCATCACGGCATCAATGTCATAATCGTGATAATGGTTCAAACCCCCTGCCGCACCTGCCGAAAGAAGAACCGCCATAATTAATAAAAAAGAGTGAAAAGCCGAAGGAGAGGGGCCAGGCATGATCACAATTCCTGCCCCTGCCGTCAAAGCCATAGCAAAACCAATACGTAATTTAAATAAAATGAGAATTTGTTTAATCAAAAGTATCATGCTCGAAAAATTCCCAATAGCAGCAGTGAATGTCTTTTAAAGTTTTGATGCAAACAACATAATCTAATAATAAATTTTTTGCGGAGGAAACCAAAAGTGGCTCCCTCCGCAAAGAGAAAGATCAACCCAACGGCCAAACCGATGAGAGATATTTGGCGTTGATAAAGAAGTAGATGACAAAAGTCGCCAAAAATACCAAGGCCAACACAAAGGTACCCTTGGCTTCAAAGCCACCATTTCCTTTTTGCTCAATAGGTGTCAATTCCAATTTACCAGGCTGCTCAATGGTGTAGCTTGTTACAGCCATGGGAAAACCAAAACTGGATAAAAGAGAGGCACCTGGATCTAAACGCTTACCAAAGACAAGGCTACCCACCGCAATCAAACAGAACAGTGCCCCACCAACGGAAGCCAAAAATCCACCAAGTCCAGCAATACCCAACATGGTAATGGCCGTTCCTGCAAATTGAAACTGCAACGCGGCATCAGAGAAGTTTACATCCCAGTGACGACGAGGAACACCCAAGGTGCCTGCACCCAACAAAAAGAGAATCAAGATCAACATACCGGCACCAAAGATATAGGGTTGCCATTTGCACATGGTGGGCCAAATCAGTTGACGACGGAAGAGAACTGGAATCAAAAAGTAGGAGACCGCCATAAAAGCCAAGGTGGTTCCCACCGCCACCGTAGCATGGAAGTGACCAGGGACAAAAATGGTGTTGTGAATGATCAAATTGATCTGCTCAGTACCCATGACCACACCGGTAATACCACCGATAAAACCAAAAACGATCAACGAGATAAACATACCAGAAAAAACTGGATTTCCCCAAGGAGCCTTTTGCAGCCACTCAAAAAGACCATTGTTAAACCCTTTTTTGCGTTGCGCAACTTCAATACAACCCGGAACAGTCAAACCATGCACCATGCTGGCCAAAACCGCTAAATACATGGCATAGCTGGTGTTGAACACTTTCCAAGTGGAACTAATACCAGGATCGGCCAAAAGATGATGCGCACTGGCCAGTTGTAAAAAGAGAATGTACAACAAGAAAGCCGTGCGGCTGACCTTTTCTGACATCGGCTTGGCACCAAACAAAATGGCGGCAATGGCATACCAAATCGAAACATGCGCAGAAACATTAATCTGCTGAGAAGAGTGACCCAACGCCCACCAAACCGTCCGATACATAAGAGGATCAATATGGGGAATCAAACCCACAGACCAAAGCAGGGTCGGAATTAAAATGACCGCCCCAGAGGCAATCGTAAAAATGGCAATGATCGCCGCAGTTAACGCACCAAATGTTACCAATGGAATCGAACCATCATAGGTCTTTTCCTGTTTGGCAATCACCAATGTGCCCAAAAAGATAAAACAGCCAATCAGCGCACCCACCGCAAAAAGAATCAAACCCAGATAAAAAATGGGTTCGGCCGGCATGGGCACATAAGAGGTGAACATGACGCTGGAGTTGCCACGGAAAAAGGCCGTCATCACCAATAATGACCCAATCAGCATCAAAACAAACCCAACCCACCCAATCTTTGGCGTGGCCGGACGACACCGCAGCAAAGTCGAGGAGGCAAAATACAACACCGCTATTTCAAAAAAGATCACCCAAAAGATAAGAATGGCTGTCCCATGGGTGGTTAGGGCCAAATAAAAGGTCTCTGCATCCAATAAATGGATAGAGGGCATACGGGTAGCTGCCACCAACAAACCGAAAAAACCTCCGATAAGCAAATAAACAACACCCAATACCGCGTGAGCTTTCATTAAAGATTCAGCCGACTTATGAAAAAATAAGCCCGAATCTGGACATTGACGAAACATTTTGACAGACATAAAAACGCTCCCCTATTTGACGTAGATCTTGCCCAACATGGTGTGGTGGCCGATACCGCAAAATTCATTGCAGACAACGGCAAAATCACCCAACTGATCCGGGGTAACTGTCACCACTGTCTCGTAGCCTGGCAGAATTTGCAAATTGATATTGGTTGGCTGAAGCGAAAAACCATGCTGATAATCCATAGAAGAGATATGCAGACGATAGCTTTTATCTTTCTCTAGTTCCAAAATTGGCCACCATTCCCATAAACGTCCCACAAGATAAACATCGCTCCCTACGGGAGGATGAACAACGGGTATGTTGTTGGCAGATTCTGTACGAACTTTATACTTTTCGGTCATCGCCTCCGCTTTGGCGACAAACGCCTCGGGTGAGGTTTTATAAGATTCGTTGGAAAGATTTTGTTTGCCATAGACATGCCAGTACGGCATCCACATAAAGAGAACCAAACACCAAATAAGAGCTATGGCGATCCACATGCCCTCAATTTTGTGAACAGGTTCGTTCCACCAAATTTTTTCTGAGGGAGGCATAATACTCATGACTCTTTCCTCCTTCCTGCTTTATTGCGCATTGAGGTTTCCTTATTCATTAAATTATTGAGTGACTGAGGGGATGGAGATGATCTCCATAATTCCCCAGAGGGTATAAAGCACTGTAGGAAAAGCCACCCCTAAAAATAACAACAGGAATGGATTGTCCAAAAGTTGCTGCATCATGGGTATGGGTTCATCTGGTTTAGATACGTTCTTCTGCATGGCGATTTCCCTTGTGTTCTAAAGTTGATTTTTAGCGACGATTTTACAATAAGTTAAAACATAATGCCCTTCAGGCAAAAAATAAAAATCAAAACCTTGGGAGATTGGAGGGCAATTCTGACCACCCAAGATCTTCATTTTTTTCGATACATAAATTCTCTTAATCAAGAAAGATTTCTTATTCTCAGCTTAGGAAGTATAAACGGATTCATTTGTATAACACCATATCTTAAACGATTAAGAATTGATCCGTGTCAATTTTTTGTGAAAAAATTAAAGAGCGTTTTTTGCCGGTGCAAACGAATTAATTTGGGGTTGGTCGGTGGTTGGTCTGACTCATGTGGTGTCAATAGTTTTCCCTCTTATGCCATCCACAATACTTGCAAATGACTTATAAAAGTTTATACTATTTTATCATTAAATAAAGATCAATAATTATTTTTCTGATTTCATTGAGAAGGAATAAAAATCAAGACCTTGGGGGGCGGAGAACCGCCCCCCAATCCCCCCCACCCTTTTTTTTTACATACCGACAACCACTCATTTGCTCCATAAAGGCTCTCCCCCTTGTCCATCTCTCCCCAACGCCCATTTATGATCACAGCCACCCTTTTCCTTGTTTTGACAGGATGCGTTTCCCTCTTTTGGCGCGATCATCTATTGCAAATTCCTTTAGCTCCCATAACGGTGGCCACGGTACACCTATTTGTCTTGGGTGTTTTAACCATGCTGTTGATTGGATATGCCTACCACTTTTTACCTCTCTGGACCCACCGCCCTATCCCATGGCCTAGAGCTATTCCTTGGGTAAATTTTTCTTTAACTGTAGGGGTGTTGACCCTATTTCTTGGGGTTGGCACCCAACTGCATCGCTGGTTTTTGTTGGTCGCATCGGCTGGCGTTGGTTTTGGGTTGGGTTTTTTCTTGCTTCAGGCTGGCTTCGCGCTCATCCGCTGTCGCTCTCATCACCCCCTTTTGCCACTGATACGTCTGGCCATGTTGGCCTTAACCGGCGTTTTCTTATTGGGGGCGACCTTTTTGGGAGAGTATGCCCACGGCTTTTTACCCTATGACCGTCTGGCCATGCTCGGGACCCACCTCACCTGGGGATTGTTTGGCTGGGCAGGCCTTTTTATTTTGGCCATTCGCTGGCATCTTTTAACAAACCAAGGGGAGGTTATTTGGGCGACAGGCGGGGCGTTCCTCACTTTGGTTGGCGTTCCGGTGGCACTATTTTTTTATCCAGACACCCCATATGGGCTCTGGCTTGCACTCGCCCCTGGCATAGGGGCGTTTATATGGATGAACAAAGGAGAGCCATTTTTTTCTGGACGGTGGGGTGGAAATTTTTTAGCATTGGCCTCTCTGGGGGTATTGCTTGCGTGGCCCCGACATGCCCACGAACTCTGGCGATTTCTTTTCGGTGTTTTATATCTACCGGGTTGGTCTTTATCTATGCTATTTAAATATTTTTATATTGAAAATCCCTCTCCTTTGGAAAAATCGCACGAAAAATGCCATCTTTTGAGCGTGGCTTTTTTGGTGGGTGCCGTTGTCTCTGGTTGGCCAGTTGCCTTATTTTTGGGTGGGATACTTTTAATTGGTTCGGCGCTGTTTTATCTGTGGGCACAACAGAGGGTGTTATGAAGAGTACCCCTTATGCCGTCTCTATCCAAGAGCTCAGCCACTTATACCCCGGAAAAAGGGGAAAACCACCTCGGACAGCCTTGCATAAACTCACTTTACAGATTCAATCCGGTGATTTTTTTGTTTTAACCGGTCCCAATGGCAGCGGTAAATCAACCCTGTTTCGTATTTTATGTGGTCTGGTCAAACCAAGCAGCGGAACGATTGATATCGATAACCACGATCTTTTTAAACATCCTGAAATCGCCCGCCAACGCATGGGGGTGGTGTTTCAAAAACCGGCGTTGGATAAACATCTCACCGTTTTGGAAAACCTGCGCATCCATGCCGATCTCTATGGATTGCCTCTACCGCTATTTCAACAACGCCTTGAGGAATCCCTACTTTGGAGCGATTTAAAAACACGATTGCACGATCGGGTCGAAACCCTTTCGGGAGGTATGGCCAGACAAACCGAACTGGTCAAAGTGCTGCTGCATTGGCCAAAAATATTGCTTTTGGATGAACCCACCACTGGACTGGATCCCGTGGGCAGACGCGCCTTTTTGGAAACCATCCAACGCCTGCAAAAAGAGCGCGCAGTCACCATTTTAATGACCAGCCACCTGTTGACCGAGGCCGAACAGGCCGACCAAGTGGCCATTTTAAGACAGGGTTCCCTCTTGGCCATGGCCTCCCCTGGCGAGCTAAAAGCCAGTTTAGGTCGCGAAATTTTACTCATTCGCGCCCAACATTTAGACCAACTAGAACAAGATCTCCTGCCTTACCCTGGTTTGATCGTGCATAGACAAAACAACGAACTGCGCGTCCAAGGAGAGGACCTGTGGCCACTGATGGAAAAAATGCTGGTGCAAAATCGCGAACGTTTCTACTCTTTAGCCATCAAACAACCCGATCTTGAAGATCTCTATATCCATTTGACCGGGCAGGCGTTGCAGGCCGAAGAGGAGAAGCTGGAAAATGGGTCTTAAAAAAAGGGTCTTGTTTTTGACTTTGTTTTTGACTTTGCTTTTGAATTCGGTTTTGCTTTCTTCAAATAGCAGGGGGGTTGGGGGATGCAATCCCCCAAGGTCTTGTTTTTGATTTTTTTATCTGAATGGTTACAAAATCAAGACCTTGGGGGGCGGAGAACCGCCCCCCAATCCCCCCACCCTTTTCTTTTGGGTCTGGGGGATTGCCCCCAAGGTCTTGACTTTGCTTTTTGTTCAGGCACTCGTTCATCGTCCACACTTAAATGTGGTGGTACCAAACAATGAATCCCATTCTAGAACTCAAACATCTTGTTCTAACCACCCCAGATCGAACCCGAGAGTTATGCACCGATATCAACTTGACGGTTTATGCCGGAGAACGGCTGGCGGTGTTGGGCGAGGAGGGGAGTGGCAAGGGAGTATTGTTGCGGGTTATGGCCGGATTGACGGTGCCAATCCGAGGGGAGATTTTATTTAAAGGACGGCCGCTGCGCATTCCAGGAGGAGGGGATCGTATTGCGCCCATTGGAGTGCTGTTTCGTTTTCCTGATCCCTACTTTTTAACCTCTACGGTCCGCGAAGAGATTGTTTTGGCACCTGTAGGACAGGGATTAACAGGAACCGCATTGCAAACGCGGGTGGCATGGGCCATGGAGGTGGCAGGGGTAGCGACGGCTTGGGAGTATCGCTCTTTACTGCAACTCTCCGATGCCGAACGGTGCCGGGTGGCGTGGGCGGCGGTTTTGGCGGCTCACCCAGGGGTGGTGCTGGCAGATGAACCTGGCTCCCTCTTAGGAGAAAAAGGCGAGATGGTGTTGGCAGAACAACTTTTGCAGGTGTGCCGAGAGTTGAATATGGGGATGATTACCTTGACCAGTCGCACAGAACGGGCGCAACGATTCGGAGAAAAGGTACTGCGTTTGGAAAAAGGACGGGTCATACCTTTTCATGAGTGGGAGGGGGGTATATGATAATGGAAAGAAAAGACCTAGAGGGGAGAAAAAGCCCCCCTCGCAATCCCCTCCCCGCCCACCCTTTATTTATAAAAAAAAAGGGGTCTGGGGGATTGCCCCCAGGGTTTTGTTTTTGACTTTGCTTTTGAATTCGGTTTTGCTTTCTTCAAATAGCAGGGGGGTTGGGGGATGCAATCCCCCAAGGTCT
>JAMOAW010000002.1:0-121124 GCA_039908535.1 Magnetococcus sp. DMHC-6
ACGCCAAAAATGTTGCAGGCGCGCTTGCAGAAGATTATGGATGAATATGTGGCGGGTGTGAGCACCATGTATACCACCAATGTGACCATGATGGAAATTGCGGTGAAGAAAATTCATGAACTCAAGATTGACTCCGAGAAGATGATGGCCAGAGATCTGCATGAGTTGATGCGGGCGTGGGAAAATTATCATCGGATTTTGGCTGGTGAAGCCCATCTTCGTCACATGTTGTTCCGTAAAGAGACCCGTTATCCTGGGTTCTACTATAATATGGATTACAATTTTGTCGATGAAGTCAACTGGAAATGCTTTGTCAACAGCCGAATTGATCCGAAAACCGGTGAGTGGTCGGTGTTTAAGCGGGAGCACAAGGATTTACTTCCCAAGTGATCCTGAGTTAAATTTTGAGCCGGATGGGAAAAAAATCCCATCCGGTTAAAAAATTTTTAAAGTATTTTGCGTGATTGCCGATAAGAGAAGAGTATCAGAAGGTCAAGATTAAGTTTTTAGGCAGGAAAGGGTTTTCACATGAGTTTAACAGGTTTAAACAACACCAACTCTCTAGCGGCGATTGCACCTGATCCATTAAAGCAAAAGATCAGAACGGCTTCGGCTCAAACGAAACAAATGTTTGATACAAAGGCCAATGAAGGCAGTCAAATGGCATCGAGCAAAACCAAGAAAATGGCGGAGGAGTCTTATCGTTTATCTCTTTCGTCAAATGCGATGGAGCAAGGTCCTATTTACGCGAAACCGAGATGATTGGTCTGGATCTGCGATCGTTTAGATCGCAGATCCAGAAAAAATTGATATTTAGTATATTGTGTATATGATATGATGTATAGTTTTTAAAAAAATCCCCTCCACTCTTGCTCTTTCCTCGTGGCGATCATGGAAGAATTTGCTCGTATTAAACGTTTACCACCCTATGTTTTTGCTGTTGTGAATGAACTCAAACATGCAGCTCGTTTACGTGGGGAGGACATTATTGATTTTGGCATGGGTAATCCCGATCAGCCGACACCCAAGCATATTGTGGATAAATTGGTTGAAGCGGTTCAATTGGGCCGCAATCACCGTTATTCGGTTTCTAAGGGGATATTAGGTTTGCGGCGGGCGATTTGTGCTTATTATCAAAGGCGGTTTAACGTAACGTTAGATCCCGAAACCGAGGCCATAGTCACGATTGGTTCCAAAGAGGGTCTTGCCCATTTAGCTTTGGCGATATCTGGTCCTGGGGATAAAATTTTGGTTCCAAATCCAACCTATCCGCTGCACTCCTACAGCTTTATCATATCCAATGCGGATATTATACATGTTCCGTTATGTCGGGGGATTGATTTTTTTTCTGAGTTGGTTCGTGGGATGGAGACCTCCTGGCCGCATCCCAAAGCACTTGTGGTAAGTTTTCCCTCCAATCCCACGGCGATGGTGGTTGAATTGGAATTTTATGAGCGTATTGTCGCTTTTGCCAAGGCCTATAATTTAATTGTGATTTCCGATATTGCCTATGCGGAGCTCTGTTTTGATGGTTACGTGGCACCGAGTATTTTGCAAGTTCCTGGTGCCAAAGATGTAGCGGTAGAGTTTTATTCGTTATCGAAGACCTATAACATGCCAGGCTGGCGGGTTGGATTTGCGGTTGGCAACCCAGAGTTAATTCGCGCTATGGGTCGGATTAAGTCATATTTGGATTATGGTATTTTTCAACCCATTCAAATTGCTGCTGCGGTTGCTTTGAACGGACCTCAAGAGTGTGTCGATCAAATTTGTGAACAATATCGCAGTCGACGTGATGTATTGGTGGATGGGTTGGCCAGAGCTGGTTGGGAGATAGAGCGCCCCAAGGCTTCTATGTTTGTATGGGCCAAAATACCGGAAGAGTTTTTAAAAATTGGTTCTTTAGAGTTTTCAAAGTTGTTGCTCAAAGAGGCGCAAGTGGCGGTGAGTCCTGGGGTTGGTTTTGGAAAATGGGGGGATGACCACGTCCGTTTTGCTTTGATTGAAAACGAACATCGCAGCAGACAAGCGGTACGCAGCATTAAAAAATTTCTCAATGCGGGTGGGGATGTGAGTAATTGATCTTTTAAATATCAAGACCTTGGGGGCGGAGAACCGCCCCCAACACCCCCACCTTTTTTTTTATTAAAAGAAAAAAGGGGTCTGGGGGATTGCCTCCAGGGTTTTTCTTTTGACTTTTTGCCCACAGGGCATCATATTCTGTAACTACATATATTCAAGTAGGATTGTGACATTGAACGAATTACGCATTGGCTTGTTGGGACTGGGAACAGTTGGCGGGGGAGTCGTCAAGTTACTTCGTGAAAACGGTGATTTATTTGCGCAGCGCAGCGGTCTGCGCCCATGTTTGGTACGCATTGCGACGCGGCACCCGGGGAATAGAAGTGATCTTGATTTGACGGGTATCTCCATAAGCGACAACCCGGATGACGTAGTGGATGCTGTGGATGTGGATGTTGTTGTTGAATTGATGGGGGGGATTCATCCGGCTTATACTCTGGTGAAACGGGCGTTATCTTGTGGTAAACATGTTGTTACTGCCAATAAGGCGTTGTTGGCGGAGAGTGGAAATGAATTATTGGCTTTGGCGGGGCAAACGGGTTGTGAATTGGCCTTTGAAGCCTCTGTTGCGGGTGCGGTACCGATTATTAAGGCGTTGCGGGAGAGTCTGTCGGCCAATCGTATTCAACAATTATTTGGTATTTTAAACGGAACATGTAATTTTATTCTGACTGAGATGCGTGAGCGAGGACTCCCTTTTGGTCAGGTATTGGCGGATGCCCAAGCCAAAGGGTATGCCGAGGCCGATCCTTCATTTGATGTTGATGGGATTGATGCTGCGCACAAATTGAGCATACTGGCGGCCATTGCTTTTGGAATTCCCATTGATTTTTCTAAAGTATCCGTTGAGGGTATCCGCGGGGTTTCGGATGTGGATATTGCTTGGGCCAGTGAAATGGGATTTCGGATCAAGCTTTTGGGGATTGCCAAGCAGAGTGCAAAAGGAATTGAATTACGAGTTCAACCCACCCTAGTCCCTGTTGAAAGCATGGTCGCAAAGGTCGAGGGTGTTTTTAATGCCGTTTTTGTGCAAGGTGATTTTTCAGGCACGACCATGTTTTTTGGTCGAGGGGCGGGGGAGAAGCCGACTGCCTCAGCGGTTGTGGCCGATTTAATTGAGATTGCTCGTCATCGCCACGCCCAAATAAAGGGGAATCGGGTTTCTGGTTTATCTACGCTTTTAGAGTATGTCAAGCCGGGTACTATTTGTACTTTAGATGATTTACAGGGGGAGTATTATTTACGTTTGTCTGTACAGGATCGACCAGGTGTTTTGTCAGAGGTGACGCAAATTTTTGCGCGTCATCAAATTTCCATCAATGCCATTCATCAAAAAGGCCGTTCTTCCCACACGGCAGTTCCTCTCGTTTTAGTTACCCACGAAACCTCCGAAAAACAAATCCAAGCGAGTCTTAAAGAGATACGACAACTTAAATCGGTTCAAGAAAAACCACAATTGATTCGAATTGAAAATATTATCGAATAATTTTTATATTAAAAATTTGAGGAATAGATGGAATTAAAGAATGGTTCGAGAGTTGCTGTTATTGGCGGTGGTCCTGCGGGGAGTTTTTCGGCCTATTTTTTGTTAAAATTTTCTTATTTGCTGGGCATTGATCTTGAAGTAGATATTTATGAACCAAAGGATTTTAGTCAGCCTGGGGCCAAGGGGTGTAATTTTTGTGGGGGTCTTGTTTATGCATCATTGATACAATTTATGTCTGTTGAAGGGATTCATCTGCCACCGGAAGTGGTTATGAACGCCATTGACTCTTATAAGTTGCATACTGATTTAGGTCATGTTCACATTCCCACCCCTTTACAAGAGATGAGCATAGCGGCGGTTTATCGAGGTGGGGGGCCAAAGGGGGGACCATTTTCTCTCAAGGTTCCTGTACAGAGTTTTGATGGAGCCATTTTTAAAATTGCCTGTGAACAGGGGGCACACCATATCCAGGAGAGGGTAACCAAATTGGATTGGGATGCAGGACGTCCACGTGTATTTGGGAAAGATGGTGTGGGGAAGAGTTACGATTTATTGGTAGGAGCTGTGGGTGTCAATGGTACAGGCACCAAGGTTTTTCAAAACTTGGGCATTGGTTATATCCCTCCTAAGCAGATAAAGACATTTATTATGGATGTTTATATTGGATCGGAGGCTGTTGAGCATTATGTTGGTAATTCAATGCATATATTTTTATTGAATATCAAAGGAATAGAACAAGGTGCCGTGATTCCTAAAGGGCCATTTGTGACGATTTGTTATGTGGCGGATGAGGTCACAAACGAGTTGACAGATCAATTTTTTAATCATCCTGAAGTACGCAATTGTTTTCCTCCTGGATGGGAACGTCCAAGTGGGAGTGCCAGTTGTATGTGTATTCCAACCACGATTATTGCCGATCCGAGCCATTATTATGCCGATCGAGTGGTGATGGTCGGGGATAGTGGTGTGGCGCGCTTGTTCAAAGATGGCATTGGTTCGGCGTATCGCACAGCAAAAGCGTGTGCCACGACGGCTGTGTTGTGGGGGGTTTCCAAAGATCATTTTGAAAAATATTATCGTCCGCAGTGTGACTCTATTTCCAGGGACAATAGGATTGGTCATATTATTTTGGATATATTAAGTTTGGCGCGTCAATATGATTTTGTCAGTTATAGCATTTTAACGACGGCTCGTGAGGAACAGACGATGGTTGGTGTGCATCGTGTGATGAGTATGACGCTTTATGATTCATTTTCTGGCAGTTATCCATTTGCTTTAGTGCTTACCCGTATTCTGAAGAGTCCTGGATTTATTTTGCGTTTTTTTAGAGCAATGATTGTGGGGATGATGATCTCTGGGAAGGGATATTTTCGTCGTTATATCCTTGGAAAGTCGCTGACCTTCGTGTGATGATTTGGAATTGATTGACCATTTGTGGGGAGAGATGATGCATGTTTTTTGATTTTTTATTCAAAAAGCGCCCTAAATCGCTCAGTATGGGTGCCATCATGTTAAAGCAGGAAAAATTACTTGGAAAATCTTATCAGGATCGAGAAATTATTATTCAGGAAGGGGATGTGGATCGGAACATGTACGTCGTTCAATTTGGCGAGGTAGAGGTGTTTCGAAAAGGTAAAAAAAATGATGAAGAGCTTCATTTAGCGTTCATGAAGCAGGGGGATGTATTTGGCGAGATGTCTTTTTTAGACAATCAGCCTCGTTCAGCCTCGGTGCGAGCGGTGGGTTCTGATGTGCGGGTTTTGACTATTGATGCCCGCATGATCATGCGTCGCGTTCATGAGGATCCTTTTTTAATTTTGGCTATTTTTAAAAATTTATCGGGGCGTTTACGAGAGAGTAACGACGAAACTTCGCGTATAATGGCACTTCACAACCAATTGAGTACAGAATATCTGGCGATCAATAAAAAATTGGGGAGTTTGGCGCGAATTTTTGAGGAGAGCCAATTAGAGACATTTTCTCGCTGGCAGGTGGCAAATGTCGCGATTCGAGTTGCGGAGAAACTCAAGGAGTGGAACAAATTTTTAGAGATTATTACCCCAGAATTTATTAAAAATATTGGCTTGGCAAGTACACTTTATGATGTGGGCAAGGGGGGAATTGATCCAAATATTTTTTCCAAGAAGGGCTGTTTAACATCTGAAGAGCGGGTGGTTATGCGGCAACAAGTTGCGATAGGTTCGCAAATTTTAAAGCGGACTGCCGAGTTGAATGACGATGTAAAATTTATTCGTTTAGCGGTGGAGATTGCAGAACATTATCAAGAACGTTATGATGGTTATGGATATAAAGGATTACAATGGGAACGAGTTCCGCTAAGTGCTCGGATCCTTACAATTGTCGATGTCTATCAAGCATTGGTTTCCGATCGACCTTACCGAGCCAAATATAGTCATACAGAGGCGATTCAGATTATTAAGGAAGAGACTGGTTCTCATTTTGACCCAGAAGTTTCTGAAGCTTTTTTAGCTGTGATGGAAACTGTGGCATGTCAGGAAGAAGACAAAAATGTTTTTATTGAGAAAGCCGACTCCAGCGGTTCTTGAGACGATTAAGAGGCACGCCGATTCATTGCCCTTTTCTTATGCAGAAGTGGGCGCATCCCGTATGACCTCAACGCTGGAAAGGGATTTTTTGTTTGGAAAATATAAAGTATTACATCATCGTATTTTTTTAGGAACGGGTTATGAGACCTTTTGTCGAGCGCGAGAGGTTTTTTCTCAATGGGGGATGTTTGATGTAGATTGGCTTGAATTATATCCATCTACTGCGCTGCAAGTTTCTGGGGTGACGGTGGTGGTGGTTGGAAAAACCCTGCATACTTGGTGGCCCAATACCAGTCGAATTATTTATACGATGGACGATCAGGAGGGGGATGTTCGGCGTTTTGGATTATGCTATGGGACACTCACTGCGAATGCGGTTTGTGGTGAAGAGCGGATGTTGGTAGATTGGAATAGCCAAAATGATATGGTCTATTATGAAATTTTTTCATTTTCTTATGCAAAATCTCTTCCAGTACGCTTATGTTATCCTTTATTTCGAAAATTGCAAGATCGCTTTGCAAAAGAATCTGGTGAGGCCATTCTTCGTTTGATGGGGCAAGCCAAAGGATGATCTTTTTGTTTGGAATAATGTCAATAATTTGACATTATTTTGCGGGGCATGTAATAAAAAAATCGTTATTTTTTAATATGTTATTCTAAACAGCAAAAAAAAATAATTTTGGTATGTATGTTGCTTTATATACTACATACAACGATCGTTCAAGTTAGGCTTTCCATAAAGATACTGAAAGGAAAAACTTGGAGAGAACAGATTTGGTAAGGCCCTAACAAGATATCACGTTGTAGATGTTTTTCTCCATTCCAGACGTTTCCTCGTTTCCCAGACGGGGAAACGTCTAGGAGTTTGATTCATAAAATTGATCTAAGATTTGTAATTCACTAGACAAATACCCATCAAAAATTGTAAGCTTCTCAATAAATTAAACTAAAATCGACATCGGTAAACACGTCGTGTCAAAAAGAGATTTTCTCGAATACCTTTCCGAGTGCTTGGATCGTTTCCAAGATGAGGAGCCTTTTCCAACGCCCCAGTCTCTTAATGGACGGATTTCGGCGGCTGTTTTGGTGCCTTTATTGTATATGGATGGCGAATGGCGGGTATTGTTTATTCAACGTTCTCAACAGGTATCGGTTCATAGAGGTCAAATGGCCTTTCCTGGAGGTCATTGTGAATTAACAGACTTAGATGAAAGGAGTACAGCTCTTCGTGAGACAGAAGAAGAACTGGGAATAAAACGTGCCCAGATTCAAATATTGGGGCAAATGGAACGGCAACCGACTCATCAAAGCGGATTTTTAATCCGTCCTGTTGTTGGTCGACTCACACCTGATTTTTTTTTAAGTCCCGACCCCAAAGAAGTCGCCCAAGTGGTGACCTTGCCTTTAGCTTTTTTTTTAAATAAGGAGGCGTGTAGGCACTCGCCAAAAGGAGTTTATTATCTTTATGGGGAGCATCATATCTGGGGAGCCACTGCGGCTATCATGCAAAAATTGGCACTTCGATTACAGGGGATTGTTTTATGTTGAGAGTTTTGATTATTCTGATCATGGTGATTTTGGTTTTTGGTTTATTAAAATATGCTTTCAAACAAATTGTAAACTCTCCCCAATCAGAAGTTCATGCACCAGTTACCCCTTGGATTGAAACTCTTTCGACCAAATTATTGTTTGCGGCGTTGCTGGTACTTTTATTGTTAACTGGCGTACAGCATCTTATAGAGACTCAAGAAGGCCCCAAACAACATTATGTTCCAGCCCATCTGGAAAATGGCGTCGTGATTCCTGCCCATTTTGAATAGAATGCTGGACAATTTTCGGTGCCACCACACTTAACCGTGGTCGTCTGTTTTTTGGTTTTATTATTTAAAAAAAAAGGGGTCTGGGGGATTGCCCCCAGGGTTTTGCTTTTGATTTTGTTTTTGACCTCGGTTTTGTTTCCTTCAAAAAGCAGGGGGATTGGGGGATGCAATCCCCCAAGGTCTTGACTTTGCTTTTTGTTCAGGCACGCGTTCATCGTCCACGCTTAAATGTGGTGGTACATGGAGTTGGAAAGGAGTAAAAAATAATGTCATGTATTCATCATGCACAGGGTTTATTGATCGCTGCAATTTTACCACACAGTTGTGATTATTGTGTCATTTCGAATAAATGGGTTTGTGTAACAAATTGATTACATAAAGAAAATTTACGATTTGTAAGATGTTAATAATTTGTCGTATTTTTTTATTTTTTTGTGATTATAAAGATGTGCATCAAGTTTTCCACAATGTTATCCACAGGCAGGAAATGGCATTTTTGGAACTCATCTGTACTGCGACAAATCATTTTTCAAGTCGTCAAAAAAGATTGTAGTCGATCAGCAGAGAAGGTTAAAATATGCTCAATACAGGAGTTGTCTGTTCTTCGCATTTTCAATCAAAATTTTATAAAAAATGTTCATGAATAATATTAAAATAAGTGATTAAAAAAATATTGACATTTTTTCCTCCTTCCATTAAATTATAAAAAAATATAAATTATTTTATAGTTTTAAAAGCAAACTAACAGGAGGAATATATGGCGACATGTCCAAATTGTGACCATAATCCATATGGTTTTAGTTATTCATGGATGTGGATCTATCAGTGTAATGACTGCGGAAAACATTTTTGTCATAATTGCGGTATAACCACAGGTGACGGTGTCCGATGCGCTCATTGTAACTCGGATAACACTGAAAAAGATCACAAATGCCATGGGGACCCAGATTGATTGTTAATGACTTGGATCTAACTATTGAAATTACTCGCTTAAACGGTTTGATAGATCGTTAGGTTAAATCCAAAAAAAGTTTCCTTTCTTTTAATGTGTTGAAAAATAAACCCCTTGGGGGTGATCTCCTCTGAAACAACCGGGTGTCCTCCAGTTACCTTTTTTTTTAAAAGATCAAAAAAAGGTAACTGGAGGATTTTTTCTCAAGGGTTTTGTCTTTGATTTTTCCGTCACTCTTTTCCGACATTTAGGAAAGCATTCACATTATTGTTTCCTTTTTTACCTTTTTTAAAAAGAGATAAATGATGTGGTTGGTTAAAATATTTTTTGGATTAATGCTGGCGATCAATTTTTTTTTACCCTTTGCTTGTGTTCAAATGATTGACTTGTTAGTGGAAAAATGAGGAGTAAAAAATCATGTCATGTGTCTATCATGCACAGGGTTTATTTTGTGTTGCATTTTTATCACATTATTGCGACTATTATATAACACCATGCAAGCATTATTGCGTAAATTGTTGATTAAATTAAAAAATATATTATTTATAAAATGTTGGAAATTTGTCTTATTTTATTATTTTTTTGCAATTATAAAGAAGTTCATCAAGTTTTCCACAACGTTATCCACAGGCAACAACTGGCTTTTTAGAGCTTTTTGGGCTGCGACAAATAATTCGCCAATTCGTCAAAAAAGTTAACCCAGTCGATCCGCAGAAAAGGCTAAAACCTGTTCAATGCGGGGTTGTTTGAGAATCGCCATGACGAGGCGATCTATCCCTAACGCCACCCCGGCACAAGAGGGCATGCCTGCGTGTAAGGCCGCTAAAAAACGATGATCTATGGGATGTTCAATATCCCCTTGCGCGCGGCGGCGTTGATTGGTGTGGTGCAAACGATAGGCTTGTTGATCGGGATCGGTGAGTTCTTGATAGCCGTTGGCCAACTCCATCCCCTCTATGTAAAGCTCAAAGCGTCGGGCACGGGGCGGGGGGCCTGGATCGATTTGTGCCATGGCAGCGAGAGACTCTGGATACCCCTCTAAAAAAAGCAAACCCGCTATATTTTTCAGGTTTGGTTCCACCAATTCCACCAATAAAAAATCCAATACCCCCTCCCAATCCAACCCCTCTGGAGGTGGGGATGGCAAGGCCTGGGCGCGTGTTAATAATTGGCTATATGAGGCAGATAAGGGATCTACACCAGTAAATTGGTAAAAAACCTCTCGAAAAGAGCGGGTTTGTCGGGAAGGTTGCCCCAACAGCCCGGCAACCAAATCCCCGACCTCTTCTATTAATTGCCAGTGCGACCAGCCCGGTCGATACCACTCCAACATGGTAAATTCGGGATTATGTAAGCCCCCTAGTTCATCGGATCGAAAGGCTTTGGTGATCTGAAAAATGGGACCCGAACCCGCCGCCAGAAGCCGTTTCATATAGGTCTCTGGTGAGGTGGAGAGATAAAAAGAGCCACATCGCCAGGGTTCTATATGAAGTTCCGGGACCGTGGAGGGGGAAAGCAAGGGGGTCTCGACTTCCAAAATGGCCCGCTTTTGAAAAAAAGCCCGTACCTGATTTAAAATATGGGCACGGGCTTGTAAGACCTCTAAAGTAGCACTCGGTTGCCAGAGCGTCATGCCAGGCTATCCTTTGGCACGCTCCACATACTCACCGGTTCGGGTATCCACACGCACAAACTCCCCTTCGTTGACAAACAGGGGAACTTTGACCACCGCTGAGGTCTCTAGGGTGGCAGGTTTGGTTGCACCAGAGATGGTGTCCCCTTTGATGCCAGGTTCACAATGGGTTATCTTCAGAGTTAAAAATGGAGGAGGGGTGACCGAAATGGCTTTGCCCGCCCAGAGGGTGACCGAATAGCTCTCTTGTTCTTTGAGCCAGGGAATGACCTCTTTGACCTGGGCTTCGGAAAGGGTATATTGTTCATAGGTGGCTGGATCCATAAAATTCCAGTTGTTGCCATCGCCATACAAAAATTGCATGTCAACATCGACAACATCGGCTTTGATCACCGTCTCACTGGATTTATAGGTGCGATCAATCACCCGTCCATCGACTAAATTTTTTATGCGAATTTTGGTGAATGCCTGCCCTTTGCCTGGTTTGACGAACTGGGCGGTTACGATAATCCAGGGTAGATTATCAATCTCTACGCGGGTACCTATGCGCAGTTGGTTATGGCTTAACATGGTAGAAAGAACCTCTTTGGCAATGTCCAATAACGGCCAATGGCTTTGTTTTATTGGACGGGTTTATGTGTAGCAAAGTTTTTTTGACGCTTTGCATCTCTTTTTTTGAAAAAATATCGTGACGATAAATAAACAATATACCCAATTACAGTTCAAGGATCATCCCTTTAAATCAACTTTTTATCAAGAAAATCCTTGGGAGTTGCGTCCATTTCCTCCAAACTCGGAGGAGTTGGCGGCGGCACAGCTCTTTTCTTTTCGTTTGCCACGCTCCTGGAGCCATTGGCTGAATGGAACCGATGGGGGGGATCCCCTGTTGCGGCAGGTGGTGCCAGATGGCCAAGAGTTACTCGAAACAGCTGGATTTTCAACCGATCCACTCCAAGAGTCCCTCTATCAACCCCTGCCGGGGGTGATTCATAAATATCAGGGGCGAATTTTAATTCGGGTGAGTCATACCTGTGCCATTCATTGTCGTTATTGTTTTCGTCGTCATGCCAACCCCAACGATATCCCTGGCAACGCCAACAGTTGGGAGCGCGTCTTTGAGTATATAGCAGCACAGACGAGTTTGCGCGAGGTGATTTTTTCTGGGGGCGATCCGTTGATGCTCTCTGACCAAAAATTGGCCTTTTTGGCGCAACGTTTTGACCAAATTCCCCACTTACGTCGTCTGCGTCTCCATTCGCGCATGCCGGTGGTGGCTCCAGAACGTATCTCTGTTGAATTCATAAATCTATTTACCTCCCTTCGTTTGGCCCCAGTGGTGTTGGTTTTACAGGTGAACCATGCAAATGAACTCAATGCCCTGGCCTTGCAAGCGATTCAACGTTTGGTTGAGTCTGGCTTTTTGCTCTTCAACCAATCCGTCTTACTGAGAGGGATCAACGACCGCGTCGAGATCCTGGAAACCCTGTGTGAAGCCCTCATCAAGGCCCGTGTCACCCCTTATTATCTCCATTTGCTGGATCCTGTCGCCGGGGCGGCCCATTTTGAGGTCACCGAGAAGACGGCAATCGCGCTTATGGAGCAATTAAAAGCGCGTCTACCAGGATATGCCCTACCCAGACTGGTACGCGACCTGCCCGGTCGAACCGCCAAACAGCATATAGGGTTGGGTGAATAATTTTACTTGCGTATATGTGCATAAGCAGATATAAGGAGAAGCATGGAAACGATCCAAGAGTGGTCTTTGCAATTTAAAGCCCTGTCAGAACCGGTGCGGTTACGCTTGATTCATTTGTTGCGCGGTGGCGGTGAGGTGTGTGTCTGTGATTTGGTGGCTGTTTTGGGGATGCCACAAAGTTTGATCTCCCGTCACTTAGCCACCCTGCGGCATGCCGGTTGGGTGAGCTATCGTCGGCAGAGTCAGTGGATCTACTATCGGTTGGCCGTGGAATTAAATCCGTTGCAGCAGAGGATTTTGGCGGCTATGGTTGTGTCTTTTGATGAATCATATGTTTTTAAAGAAGATTTAGTTCGATTGGCTACGTTGGATCGGGATTCTGGCATTTGCTAGTTTTAACTTGATGTTTAAATTTTTTATTTCTCGGTATGAGAACTTTCACATTTGGGAGTGCTGATATCTCGCCAAAAGAATGCAAGGCCAAACCCTGGGGGATAAATCCCCCAGCCCCCCTCTTTTTTTTAATCATCAAGAAAAAAGAGGGGGGGAATAAACTCTGGGGATACGCTCCCAGTTCTTTTTTCCTTTAATATTTAGTGGAGAAAAAAATGGCAATACGTGTCGCAATCAATGGATTTGGTCGTATGGGACGTTTGGGATTGCGGGCCGGATGGCATCGGCCTGGAATAGAAATTGTTTTGGTGAACGAGATCAATGGCGACGCCGCATGTGCGGCCCATTTGTTGACCTATGATTCGGTTCATGGTCGTTGGAATGTCCCTGTTACAACGGAATCTGGGGCGTTACGGGTGGGAGAAAAATTGGTTTCTTATTCCCAAAAAGAGAGCCCAGCCCAGTTGGAGTGCCAAAAGCATGGTATTGATCTCATGATAGATTGCACCGGCGTGTTTAAAACCCCAGAGCTGATTCAACCCTATTTTGAGCAAGGGGTACGCAAGGTGGTGGTCTCCGCTCCTGTGAAACAACAGGCATTGAATATTGTAATGGGGGTAAACGATCATCTTTATGATTCACAAAAACATCATATTGTGACCCCTGCCTCTTGCACCACCAACTGTCTGGCCCCTGTGGTCAAGGTGATCCATGAAAATTTGGGAATTCGTCATGGCTCTATGACCACCATTCATAACATTACCAACACCCAAACCATCATTGACTTGGGTCACAAAGATTTGCGTCGGGCACGGGCCAACTCCCTTTCATTAATTCCCACCTCTACCGGTTCTGCCAAAGCCATTACGCAAATTTTTCCTGAACTCACCGATAAACTCAATGGGCTGGCTGTGCGCGTTCCGTTACTCAACGCCTCGTTGACCGACTGCGTGTTTGAAGTCAATCAACCCACCACGGTGGCTGAGGTCAACCAATTGTTAAAAACCGCCTCCCAAGGGGCATTGCTGGGTATTTTAGGGTATGAAGAGTTGCCTTTGGTCTCCATTGATTTTAAGGACGACCCCCGTTCTTCCATTGTCGATGCCCTTTCGACAATGGTAATTAACGAAACTCAAGTAAAAATACTCTCTTGGTATGACAACGAATGGGGCTATGCCAACCGGATGATGGATTTAGTCTGTAAGGTGGCGGCCACTCTGTAAATGGTGACTATACGTGAAAAGGGAACAAAAATGACCTCAACCGCTGTCAGTTCTCAGGCTGGATTGCGCAATTATCTATTGGTGACCGCCGCTTATTGGGCCTTTACGATCACCGATGGGGCCATTCACATGTTGGTTGTGCTGCATTTTTATCATTTGGGGTACACCCCTTTGGAGATCGCCTTTTTGTTTTTATTCTATGAGGTGTTTGGCATTGTGACCAATGCGGTGGGTGGCTATGTTGCGGCTCGAATTGGGTTAAATTCAACGCTCTTTTTGGGCATGGCATTGCAAGTTTTCGCCCTTTCAATGCTGGCCGCTCCTTCGCAATGGCTTTCGGTCCCTTATGTTATGACCTTTATGGCTCTCTCTGGAATTGCCAAAGATTTGAACAAAATGAGTGCCAAATCCAGCGTGAAATTGATGGTTCCCGATGGGTCTGATTCCACTTTATTTCGTTGGGTGGCGATTTTGACTGGCTCGAAAAACTCTCTGAAAGGGGCTGGATTTTTTCTTGGAGGCTTTTTATTGGCTCTGTTTAATTTTCAAATTGCCTTGATTGCGTTGGCCAGCGGTCTGACGGTGATGTTACTTCTGACCGCTTTTTTCCTTCCCAGAGATCTTGGCAAGTCCAAGGCAGAATTGAAATTTAAACAAATGTTTTCTAAAACACGCCAGATTAATCTACTCTCAGCAGCACGATTTTTTTTGTTTGGCTCTCGAGATGTCTGGTTTACGGTCGGGCTGCCCGTTTATTTACGTTCTGTTTTGCATTGGTCCCACACCGAGGTTGGTAGTTTTCTTGCTTTTTGGGTGATTGGCTATGGGGTGGTTCAGGCGGTTGCGCCCTCTCTTTTAAGGGGAGGGGAGAGGAGTAGAGGATCTTCTCTTGGCCCTGATGGTCCCACCGCTCGCCGTTGGGCCTTTATTTTGGCCATTTTCCCGGCAGGAATTGGTCTGTCCCTGTGGCAAGGTCAGGATCCAGCTCTTTCCATCATCATTGGTCTTGTTCTTTTTGGTGCCGTTTTTGCCATCAACTCTTCGGTCCACTCTTATTTGATTTTGCTCTATTCCGACCGTGATAAAGTCGCCATGAATGTTGGGTTTTATTATATGTCCAACGCCGCTGGTCGTTTGGTCGGTACGGTGTTGTCTGGCTGGGTTTATATGGTCTATGGTTTATTGGGCTGTCTGCTGATTTCTGTCACCTTTGTCCTCGCGGCGGGATTGCTCTCCATGGGATTGCCCAACCATGAAAAATGGCAGCAGTATCGAATACAACAGATGGGTACAGCCTAAAAGAGAAATACCGATTGGGAAGAAAAATTCTTCCCAATCGGGCTGTAAACCCTATTGCAGCTCCAACGTTTGATAAAAAGAGAGTTCTTCTGGTTTGTTTTGAATTTGATTTAAAGATTCAGCCAAACAAATGGCCACGTTTGTGGGGCCGATGGCTTGGATAAAAAGTTGTTTGCCCTCCATGATCTCCCCATAGTTGATGAGAATCTCCTTTAATTCTGGATCGCCTCTTTCCAAGGTGCCTAAACCGGCTTGCGGAGAGAATGAATAGACCAAAATAAAGGCCCCACGGGTGGGAATACCGAGTTCGGTCCACTCTTGGTAAGGACCATTTTGCAGCAATATGGGTTGAAAACGGCGATTTTTTAAGCGGCCTGCATAGAGACGAAAAGGGGCTTCCCCTTGAGTGTTTTCGCTGAGAGGACCGGAGGCAAGCAGGGTCTCCCCAGGGATTAATTTTAATAAACCAATCGCCACACCGGTTTTGGCGTTTGGTTTGTATGGATCGTTGATATCCCCCATGGGCGGACGATGGACGATAAAACGCGGAATGGGGATGGATTCCTGAATTTTACGTAGGGCCGGACTAGAGGAGGATTTTTGCGCAGCAGGGGTCCATTTGACCATCCGCTCTTGAAGTATGGCCGCAAACAGAGCTTGGACCAACAAAGCCCGACTGGAGTTGCCCGCTTGTAAAATGTGAACCTCCTCTGGGAGGATCTGTCGGCTTTGAAAGGCTTGACGCATGGCGATAAAAAAACGATGAATCCCTTTGCCAACCCGCTGTACCAAATAATGGTTGAGTTGGTTGCGGTCTACCTTGAAAGTAACTTCAACTTTTTCTCTGTTGCGATTGAGAAGCTCCACTTGCAGTTCCATCCAGCGGTCGGCTTGGGCAATGCTCATCACCTCGGGGTCTACCCCAAACGATTCATTGATAATCACCCGACCGATGGCATCGCCAATCACATCGGATCGTCTACGTGCCGCCCCGGAAGCCTGCACGGCATCCGAGCCATCCTCAGTAAGCCAATCGAAGGCCTCCCACACCGGGCGAACTTTGGCCATAAGCAGGGTACTGTTGGTCTGGGCAACATGGGATTGATCAACAAAAAGTTCATGGCCTGGAAAACGTTTGGATTCGGGTGGACAAGAAAATGGAATTTTGTATTGCCGACAAATCTCTAGATTTTGTAAAAAGGCCAAATAGACCATCTGGGCGACCAAATTTTCACCACCAAGATAGATGTCACCGCTTGCACCAAAATGTTTGACCACCCGTTCATAGCCTTTCACCTCTTCGTCATGACTCGGTAGCCGAAAGAGACCAAAGTCAAAGTCGGTGCTCCCGCCACCAAAATCAAAGACGCTATAGGCCGCCCCCACCGCTGTCGCCTCAATATCCAGTTCTTCCAGGGCGCAAGCCGCATAGGCAGCAGGCTCGGAGGCCTCTTCACGGACCGAAAAACGGTTCATATGTGTACTGGTCAACAAAGCATCGGGCAGACTGCGTTGTAGTCCACGGGAAAAAGAGGATAAAATGCGCTGTTTGGCTTCGCGTGGATAGGTGACAGGAAAGGTCATATAATACTCAAGAAACAAACCATTGGAGCGATGATTGATGAACAGACCCAAATAATACGCATAGAGTTCAATCGGATCAAAGGGGTCTTCCTGGGAAACGGTGATGCGTTGGCCTTTAACGGGAAGTTGCGCTTTGATGTGGCGAACTTCTATTTCGGTTCCGGTGGTTTGATCGGTAATGCGTAAGGGTTCGGTACCTGATTTTAAAGGCCATTGTTTAATGTTGGTTAAAATGCTGGCCACCACCCGTTGATCCACGGCATTCTCTCGGTAGAGGCTTAAGGCCTCATGGGAAAAGTGAAAATCGTCCCATCGGGTGAGGGGGCGATAGGCCTCTTTGTTCCAGGCGGCGATCAAGTTGGGCAGATGAATAAAGGATAAAATGGTTGGATTTTGGTAGTCAGTGGGTTCTGGGGCGCGAAATAGATCACTGATTCCCACCCGCAACAAGGAAGTCTGTCCATGTTCACGACAGGCGACAACCGTGGAACTGGTACCAAAATCAATGGCGACAACACCCTGACGCAGATCCAACTCTGGGTTACGAGCCTCCCATGGTTCTTCTAGGGTGACCTCGGTCCACTCCTCCCCTTTGGGAGGTTCGGGCTGATAAAACTCCCATAATCCTTTTTCCATATCGTAGAGATAGGCCGGTTCCAACACCGGTTGACGGGCACGCACATAGTCCCCTTCCAGAAAAAATTGTTGCAAGGCGCGCATAGAGGGTAGGGGAGGCTCTGCGTTCTGTTTGGAAAGCTCCACGGTCAGGTCATACAAAGCTTTGAGTCGTTCGGTTACCCCTGGAACATCGCGAGGAATCAAGGCATGAGCGATGATAAACGCCAAAATATCCCGTTGTCCAACGCGATGCATGGGGATGATATAGTGGATCCCATTGGAGACCCCTTCGACATCGCTGCCAACGGTTAAAGTTCGGAATCCAGGTTGTCCAGATACTGGGGTACTGGTTAAAATGGTCCCGTTTTGAAATTTTTCGTTGTTGGTTAACAAGTTGTCTTTGATCAGGGTAGCGACCTGCTCTTGGGTTGGAATTTCCCAGTGTTTAAAGGCGTATATTTGTAATTTGGCGACATATTTAAACATCTCTTCGGCGGGAGCCTGAAATCCGTGTGGCAGCCAAAGGCAGTTTAATTGATTGTCATATAGAAATTTTGGCACTTTGGCAAAAGAGATAAAACGTCGTTGCTGGAGAAGTTCCATCACCTCACGTCTTAAAGAGCGGAGGCGTTTTTCAGAATTTTCATCCATTTTTGGTTGTAACTGGAACACCAAACGATTCTTTGGAAACCAAATTTTGTTGACCTTCATATTGTTATCCCTCTGCCCAGGTCGTTTATGGTAAAAAATATAAAATAACGTCAAAATAACGTCATAGCAAGTTTTTTTGACGGTTTATAAAAGGGAAGATGAACTGATTGATGTTAAAATATTTAATAAATTCTTAATGATTATATTTTTTAAAAGTTGGCATGAAAAATGTATAATAGATCATAATGGCCTTGTTTGTCGTTTATAACCATGTTTTTTTGAATCTCAAACCACTTTCACTATAAAAATGGCGAGTGGCAAAAAAAGGAGAAAAAAAGATGAAAAAATTGATCAAAAAAAATCAAATGCGTTTGACAATCCAAAGAAAAGCCCCCAAACATGTTAAAAAAATCCTCAAATGGCTCAGTGCCAGGGAAGACTAACACCCAATAAGAATCATTAGGAATAAAAAAAGAGTCTCCGAGCTCTTTGTCGGACAACAAAAAGCTAAGTAGCTTCTTCTTTTCCAATAAAAGTAATAGAAAAATCGGGCCAAACTGTTTCAATGCTAGATAAAATTTCACGAACAGCCAGTATCGGGTCATGATGATCCAAAAATTCATTCAGTGCCATTTCCGCCTTCATACCAAACAAGGGCCATTCGCCAACATCGTCTAAATAACTTTTGGCTAAAACAAAGGCCCAATAGGGCAGGTCTTCGACCTGTTCTAGGAAGGCGGAAGATCTCCTATGATCGGCCTCCCCGCCCTCTTCGGTGATCACGACCCAATGGGCTTTGGAGGAGTCCATAAAAGTTGTTAACCATTCTGGTGGGCGATCCTTGGCAATTCCAAACCAACGCGCCAAACGCTCTTCGTGAACCATGGATTCCATGTTTATTTTATGACCTTTCTGATAATAATTTAATATTTTTCGATAAAATTTTTAATTTCTTGACAGTGTTGATACATTTTTCTCTGGAGAAGATTCACCTCTTGCCAGTCGGTTTTGTTGACCGCTTCTTCTAAATCATGACATAACTGTGACATTTTATTAGCTCCGACGTTGGCACTAGCCCCTTTAAATTCATGGGCAAGCTCAGCCACCATGTCGATGTTTTCTGCCGCTGTTTGCGTTTCAATCTGCTTTAATAAATTGGTCGCTGAGAGCTGATAGATTTCCAAAAACTCCCGAATGACAACGGGGTCATTTCCAAAATGGCTCTGTAATCGTTTGAGCTCCAGGATGGGTAATTCCTCCTTTTTTTCGATATCCTCCTCTTGGGCTGTTTGTGAAGAGTCAGAAACAGGGGGGGATGGTCGCAAGGGGTATTGTTTTAAATTGGGAATCCATTTATATAATACTTTACTTAAATTCTCTAAATTCAATGGCTTAGTTAAAAAATCGTCCATTCCAGCATTAAAACATCGATTGCGATCTTCTGGTAAGGAATCAGCGGTTAGAGCGATGATGGGGGTTTTTTCGGCTTCGTTAGCCTCTTTTTCACGTATGGCTCGAGTGGCTTGATACCCATCCATCACGGGCATTTGACAATCCATTAAAACAAGAGAAAAACGCGTGGTCTGCATAGCGCGCAAAGCTTCAATTCCGTTGACAACCGTTCGCACGCTCACCCCAAGCTTGTTGAGTAATCCTTGCGCCACCTTTTGGTTGACCACATTATCTTCGGCCAAAAGAAGCGTGGGTTCTGGAAGGGCGAGTTCGGAGAGGGTTTCGGTACTCACCGAAAGTTCTGGTTCCAGGGGTGACTCTTCTTGGCTAAGCGTGGAGGAGTCCCCATGGAGAATTTCCAAAAGACAATATTGCAATCTTTTTCTTTGCAATGGTTTGGTAAGATGGGCAATATAACCAACGGCTTGGGCCTCGTTGTATATTTTTTTATCGTTTTGAAAAGTCACTAAAATAAGTCCAGTTGGGGACAATTTTGGATCTTCTAAAACCAAATGTCCCAACTCCACATGACCCTCGCGGACGGTAGAATAATCGACAATCACCAAATCAAAGGGGTATCCGACATCGGACTCATGTTTGAGTAAAGCGAGTGCCTCTGTATGGCTTTCAACGGCGGTGGCTTGAATGTTCCAACCCAAGAGGTGGTTCATTAAGATGGTTTGACTGGTGGGGTTGCGATCGACCAACAAGACCTTGGCCCCATGTAATTGCGAGATGGCTTGCGTGGAAATGGGAAGGGGATCTTCTTCACCTTTGGGGGAACGATCTAGGGGGACCGTGAACCAAAAGGTGGAACCTTTACCCTTTTTAGATTCTACACCAATCTCTCCCCCCATCAACTCCACCAAACGCTGGGTAATGGACAGACCAAGTCCAGCTCCGCCAAATGTACGGGTACTGCTGCCATCTAATTGTGAAAATGGTTGAAATAATTTATCTTTATCTAATCTGTGAATGCCAATTCCCGTATCGGTCACCGCAAAGCGGATGATCGCCCCTGATTTGGTTTTGTTCTCCAGGGTGGCACGAATGACCACCTCGCCTTTTTTAGTAAATTTTACCGCATTGCCAGCTAAATTTAAGAGCATTTGCCGCAATCGGCTGGGGTCACCTCGTAAAACCGTCGGAATTTTGTTGGAGACCACCCCCATGATATCCAAATTTTTTTGTTGCGCCTGAGAAGCCAGCGCCTCAGCAACCCCCTCCACCACATCCAAAGGCTTAAAATCTAAGTGTTGGATCTCCATTTTACCCGCAGAGATCATAGAGAGATCCAAAATATCGGTAATAATCGTGAGAAGAGCCTGGGCCGAATCTTTGATGGTGGTGGCAAACTCCTTTTGTTCTTTGCTTAGTTTGGTATCCATCAATAGGTCGGTCATGCCGATAATGCCGTTCATTGGCGTGCGCACTTCATGACTCATATTGGTTAAAAATTCAGATTTCAGACGCGAGGCCTCCCATGCCAAATCTCTGGCTTGTTTGATCTCTTGTTGAATACGGAGTTTTTCTGAGCCATCTTTAAATATGGTGACACTGCCAACGATACGACCACTCTCCCATAAGGGGGCGGCGATAAAAGAGACTGGAATTAAATGGCCATTGCGGTGGGTAAAAACATCTTTTTCCACCCGAATGGTCTCTCCTTTGTTTAAACATTGCAAAACCGTACATTTTCCACCCCCTTCCAGGCAGTCTGAACCACGATTTTGACAGTGAATGATGCCATAAAAAGGTTTACCAATTAACTCCTCACGTTGCCAACCCAGCAATTTCTCCCCCGCCGGGTTAATTAAAGTCAGACGCCCGGCTGCGTCCAGGATGAGCAGAGCTTCGTCAAGGTGTTGGGCTAATTGAGGAAACAGTAAATCAATCACGGTTTGAGTTCCAATTTAGAGAATAAATCAATCATTCTATTCGCAACCATTGTGCCACGTTCGCATGTTTGCATAAAGCATATTTTAACGATAGAGGATGATTTTATGAAAGAAGAGGTTCAGCGGGATTTTACCTGATATACTTTGCGTTTAAAAAGATCGGCACGACGGCTGACCAGTCGGTCGGTGAAGAGACGCCCCTCCAGATGGTCGAGTTCGTGTTGCCAGACTCTGGCTTCGAATTGATGCAGCGTCAAGGCCCGTTCTATGCCGTAACGGTCTTGGTATTGGACGGCTATTTCGGTGGCGCGCATGACGTTACCGGTATAATCAGGAATCGAGAGACACCCCTCGCGTCCCACCTCCATGCCAGACCAATGGAGGATTTCTGGGTTGCAAGCGATGACCAAGCCGTGATGTCCTGGCGGTGGAGTACGTGTCAGACCACAATGGACAATAAAAACCTGAAAAAGTTCTCCCACTTGGGGAGCGGCAATGCCCACACACCCGGGAGCGGCGTAGAGGCTTTCTAAAAGATTATCGATAAAAAATTGCAACTGTGGATCGGTAAAATCGGTCACCGGTTCGCACATGGTCCGTAAGCGTTCGTCTGGATAGATGACAAGGTCTAAAACGGACATGATTTTTAAAAGGTCACGACAGTCGATGCACGCAAGGTGATTTCAATGCCGAGCTGATGGGCCAGTTGCGTCAGACGCTCTTGAAGTTGCTCTGGATCTCCTGGTATCTCCACTTCAATGGTCATCGCATAGATCGGTCGTTCTGGCTTGCCAGCTATGCGGGTGCAAAGATCGACAATATTTACCGAGGCCGTAGCCAATAGATCGGTAACGCGGTAGACAATGCCGGGTTTATCAGCTCCTAAAATGTGGATTAAAAATTCGTGGTCAGGGTCAGAGGTGGTTGGTGGTAACACATCGGGTAGATTTTTAAGCCGCCAATCCAGCTCCAGGGCGCGACAGGTTGGCTCCAAAAACGTTTCAAGGGATGGGTGCCCCGGTTCTTGGTCGTGCTGCAACACCAGCAAAATGGTAAACTCACCCCGCAGCCGGGTCATGCTGGAGTCCTCAATGTTGCATCCAGCCTGAAAAAGAGCTTGGCTCACCCGCGCAACAATGCCAGGTCGGTCCTGGCCAGAAATGGTTAACAAAGCAAAACGGCGCATATTTTTCCTAAACATCTGAAAAACCCTGGGGGCAATCCCCCAGACCCCTTTTTTCTTTTAATAAAAAAAGTGGGGGAATTGGAGGACGGTTCTCCGCCCCCCCCAAGGTCTTGATTTTTATTTTTTCCGATACATGTATATATTCGTTTTTGTTTCACCCAATGAGGAGAGATTCCTCCATTTCAGACAAAATGTCAAACTGTTTCAGAATGTTGGATTTTAATTCCGGTGACACGGATTTCAATTTCAATACTGGTGACAAATTTCAATACTGGTGACACAATACCTAATTGCTCTTTCCAATTTCAATACTGGTGACACAATACCTAATTGCTCTTTCCAATTCCAGAATTCCAGGAATTCCGTTGACACAATACCTAATTGCTCTTTCCAATTCCAGAATTCCAGGAATTCCGTTGACACAATACATAATTGCTTTTTCCAGATTTTGGACTAGGTTTCTTTTTTCGTTTTCTGAGCAATTATATATTGTGTCACCGAAATTCTATATGAGCAATTATATATTGTGTCACCGAAATTCTATAGAAATTCTATATGAGCAATTATATATTGTGTCACCGAAATTCTATATATTGTGTCATCGAAATTCTATATTGTGTCACCGAAATTCGTTTATGAGCAATTATATATTGTGTCACCGAAATTCCAATGTCTAAAAACAAAATATGGCATGGTTTTCTTTTAAGTTTTTTATATTTGATTGGAATAACTACTTTGTATGGTCACGCTCGCGATAGCGATAATATTCTTTTAAAATATTTATACAAACATAGTGATAATATAGAATACTTTATATTTTTGTATTTAATTCCTTTTTCTGTATTTTTCTGGAGAAAAAAATGGCATCGCACGAATATTGGCTTATGGATTGGGAGTGTCATGTTTATTGCTCTTTTTATTGTACTAGCATTAAATGATTGAAATAAAAATATTTATTTAATAATTTGATGTATCGGAAAAATAAGCGAGAATTCCGGTGACACAATACATAATAGCTTTTTCCAGATTTTGGACTAGGTTTCTTTTTTTGTTTTCTGAGCAATTATGTATTGTGTCACCGGAATTCCAGATTTGTCACCGGAATTCGTTATGTTTTAACAGTTTTTATATCTTCTAAAGTAAGTATTGAATTTGACTCGAAAATGCTTTCTTGAGCAAGTATAATATTTTTGGCATTATTCGTATCATTGGTAAAAAGTACCACAGCTAAATGTTTTTGAGCTCGTGAACAGCAGACATAAAACAGTCGTCTTGTTCTGTCAATAACTGTTTCTTTATTCTCATCTTGGTTATTTTTGCTTATATTCAACGGTTTGAGTTTAAATAGCTGATCAAATGAATATTGATTGTACTTCGCCTCTTTATCATCCAAAATAACCATTACCCTTTTAAACTCCGCTCCTTTAACGCCATGCTGTGTTGAATAGGGAGATTCTTTGTCCAAATATTGAAGATAGGGGTTAATCTGTGACACGGAGCATTTTAAATAAGCTTGGATAGCATTAAGTTTTTTCTCTGCTTTTTGAAATTCATCTTCATCATCGACAACTTCTTCTCCCTCGGCACTATTTTCCATGAGATTGTCGGACTTATTCATCAAAGATGCTACAGTCAGAGTGTCGTTAAGTGCGGCTTCCATCCGATCATCTAACTCAATCAGTTTTTTTTTATGCGCAAATTTTAGGCAATCCCCTACGGTATGAGTGACATTTTCTGTCGATAAGATCATATTTGTTAATATTTTTATATTTTCATTAATATCAGAAAGGTAGCTTGCTATATTTTCTTTTATTGTGTATAAAGTATCTTTTTTAAACAATGGTGAAACAATATTGTTTTCATTTTTATCTTTATTCTGTATTAGTAAACGCATGACTTCGTATTTTTTGTTTCCCTGAAAAGCTTCTATCAATGGAAGTAAAATTTCTCGAAAAGGACGAATGAACCATAAAGTACCCTCATTAAACCCTGATTTATAATTATCTGGTCCTGTATCGTGACAGGCAATAAAAAGATCAAGAAATCCTAGCTGTTTAGCGGCCATACGATGTACTAGAACGAGCAATTTAACCTTTGCTTCGAAATTTTTTTCCCTCCAAGAGGGATCATTTTCAGTATTAGCTAACCATTCACGAATATCGCCAAGATTTTTCTCTTTTTGTTCATCGTCAGGCACAATAAATAATCGTGCAGATCCATGAACTAATCTTTTTTCATTTCCTATATTTTCTGTCAGTCCACCAGTTTGCTGTAAACCATCCACCCCATGACGAATCCGATTAATGACATTCAAAACAGCAATAGGACTACGAAAGTTTTCCTCTTTTTCAATTTTTTTCCATCCTTTTTCAATTTGGATATTACCCTTACCGTTAGAATAAATTTTTTGCATGGGATCACCAAAAAATCCAAGGCAAAATTTATTTGATGAACCTCTGCCTATATCTTTCAAGGCATGAACAAAATTTTCAAAAGTGTCCTGACTCTCATCCACAAATATAAATGGAAAATTATAGGCAATAATTTTACGTAAAAGGGGATATTCTTGAATAAGCTGTGGTACCATTTTGATAATGTCGGAGTGACTGAGAATTCCCTGGCTATAACGTTGGCTAGCTTCGTAACGAAACACCTTAATATCGTCTATTTTTTCTAATATTTTTTTATTTATCTCGATCTGTTTTGTGTTTTTATTGATAGTTATTTTGTGTTTTCGTGGATTATTGTTTTCTTCTATTAAATCTACATTGTCTTGCTCAATTTTATTCTTTAACCAAATACGAATATTTAAATGAAAATTTTTAATAACCTCCCATAAAAAACTATGAATAGTTGAAATATGATAAAGTGTATCTTCTCCCATATCGGACAGGATCTCCTCAACTGCCACATTGGTGTAGGTGATGCACGCAACTCTTTGTCCATTGCTGCGCAACTCTTCTCCATACTCCTCACCAATATGAGAGAGTGCCTTGATCAAAGAGGTCGTTTTGCCAGAACCGGCACCCGCGATCATTAAAAAGCTTTGCCTTTTTTTTAGACATTCTCGTAGAGTGATATCTGCTTGGGTATCTGACCTGGATGCTCGACTACTCATCAAGAGTCTCCAAATTTACGGTTACATCTTGAATATTTTTTTGTTCTTCTTCTGAATTTTGTCTTAATTCCAATTCAAGCCACTTCAAACCCTCATCAATGTAATGAGGCACTTTCCAATTATTATGCTTATCATCATTATTCATCATAATCAGGTTAAGTGCAAACTCTGTTTTCTTGAATGTACGTGACCAAACACGATTAAACAATGCTTTTGCTATATCATCTAACGATTTTTTTTTCGAAACGCTTAAATTTAGTTTTTTGCGTGAGGAATGCTGACACCAATCTAAATTTTCCAATGCAAACATCTCTTCAAATGTACGACCTACCAATAGTTTACTGTTTCCTTCCCAGGAAATTAATTGGTTAGTTTGAAAGGCTATGCGAATTTTTTTTGTAATGATTTTTTCATCCTCTTTTAATGATAGAAGTTCTTCGATCTTTATTGTATTCAATAATAACTTTTCAATGGTTTTATTTGATGTTATAGCACCAGGTGTTGTTGTTTGACATGTGCCTTTAGGTTTTTTAGTATTTCCTTCTCCCTTTTCGGTATCTGTATTTTTAACATGTTCATGGATGCTATCTAAATCTGTAATTATAAGTGTAATAATCCCCAAAAACTCAATTAAATCTCTAAAAATATGGGCAAATGCACCACCGACTTCTAGAATACTCAAATATCGGAATTGAAGATCTTTAGCTACCTTTTCGATTATTAAAGGTAACAATAACCGTTCGACATTGCCCTCTACAAGAATGGCAGCATCTGCAAAAAATAGATCACAATGGGTAAGTTTCATGTATCGAATGAGAAATGCTTTTTCATCTTCACCAGAATCTCCTTTTTTAAATTGTGCAAGATTCAATACTCGACTATGGGAACGACATTCTTTCGTCACCTCACGACGAAAATATCGTATAGAAGAAAAACCAGTTTCATAGAGGATATGAGGAGAATGGGTGGTAACTACCAATTGTGTTGATAATGTTTCTCCTATTGGCATATTCAGGCTCAATGCTTTAAATACTTGACGAATAAATACTTGTTGAAGTTGGACGTGAAGGTGAGCCTCTGGTTCTTCAATAATGATCAAATGGAGCGGAGGGGGGGCAGGTACTAACCTCTTTTCTTTATAGTCGAGCAATTCCAAAATCATGTAAATCATATTTTTGAACCCTAACCCATTGTATCTGTCCGGCAAAGTCATATCAGAATCGTTATTTGCATCTAATCCTGGAAGACTATAATGGACCTCTGCATTCTCCTTTAATACACTTTCTGAATAATGGTTGCCCGCACATTAAGGCGTGGCATGGTCAGGTTGGGATGTCCCATCCCCATTTCTTCTAAAGCTTTAAAAGTTGGCCTAAAAACAGTTGAAAACATTGAATTTATTATTTGCTCTGACTCATTAATGGCTTGCATAACTTTATAATTATTTACTTTTTCTTTGTTATGCTGTTTAAAAAAGCGGCTGAAAAGTTTTGATAGATTTTCTGAACGAACAGAAGAATGAGAGGATTCCTTATCCGTCAGATGCCTCTGTGCATCCATGACATCTACTCTAATAAGATTATTCAAGACTACTTTACATTTCTCCCCCGTCTCTTCAAGGAGCGGAAAAGGGGTATAGTTTTCCTTTTTCTTATGGCCCTCAAATTCGGCATGATCCAAAACATAATAGTGAATGGCATATGACTCATAGAGTTGTTTTGACAAATAATCGCAAAGATTTTTAGGCCATGGATGAAAATCTGATGTTTTTTCCTTCTGGTGAATACTTATATTGTCTTTAGCTTCTTGGCTGGCATTTTTAAAATCTTCTAGCAGCTTTGTTACATTTTTTGGTTTCCACTGTAAGCGTACACCTATCTTAGTACCTGTCCATTCCAGGCTTGGTATTAGGTGGATAACATGACGTAAATCACTATCTACGATTTCAAACCACATATCCAGGGTGATACAGGGAAAATCATTCGAGTCCACCTCTTTATTTTTTAAAGCTTGGTCTCCAAGTCGGTTAAATTCCTTCCAACATGGCGCATAAAAATCATGAAGAGTAAATCGCTCCCCAGCAGAAGAGTCTTTTAAAAATGGAATAAGTACGTGAGTGGCTGAAGTTTTGCCACTATTATTAGCACCAACAAAAAAAGTTGTTTCCTTGTCCATTTCAATATGAACATCTTTTAATCGGCGATAATTTTTAATATGAAGCGATTCAAGACGCATTTTTTTTATCCATAGAGGTAATTGCAAAAACCGGTAAAAATGGAAATTTATGGACCTTTTGAATCACAAAGGATCGTAATTTAACGTCCTTTCTGGTATTATGTGTTTGCTAAAAACGATCATAAACACAAGAAAGGACGGAAGAAAATGAATAGTCTTCGAGATGGATTATCGCTTATTTGGAACAGAATTCAAGGGTCATTATTTCCTGAGCTTAGAAAATTCGGTGACACAATACCAAGAAAATTCGGTGACACGAAAATTCGGTGACACGAAAATTCGGTGACACGAAAATTCGGTGACACAATACCTAATTGCTTTTTCAACACGAAAATTCGGTGACACAATACCTAATTGCTTTTTCACACGAACACGAAAATTCGGTGACACAATACCTCACGAAAATTCGGTGACACAATACCTAATTGCTTTTTCACACGAACACGAAAATTCGGTGACACAATACCTAATTGCTTTTTCGAAAATTCGGTGACACAATACCTAATTGCTTTTTCACACGAAATTTCGGTGACACAACGAAATTTCGGTGACACAATATATAATTGCTCGACGAAATTTCGATGACACAATATATCACGAAATTTCGGTGACAAAAATTTCGGTGACACAATACCTACAAAAATTTCGGTGACATACAAAAATTTCGGTGACACAATACCTAATTGCTTTTTCCATAAAAATTTCGGTGACAAATAAAAATTTCGGTGACACTAAATTTCGGTGACAAACACTAAATTTCGGTGACACAATACCTAAATAAAAATTTCCACTAAATTTCAATAAAAATTTCGGTGACACAATACCTAATTGCTTTTTCCAAATAAAATACCTAAATAAAAATTTCGGTGACACAATACCTAATAAAAATTTCGGTGACACAATACCTAATTGCTTTTTCCAAATAAAAATTTCAATAAAAATTTCGGTGACACAATACCTAATTGCTTTTTCCAAATATAAAAATTTCGGTGACACAATACCTAATTGCTTTTTCCAAATACAATAAAAATTTCGGTGAATACCTAATTGCTTTTTCCAAATAAAAATTTCGGTGACAAATAAAAATTTCGACACAATACCTTAAAAATTTCGGTGACACAATACCTAATTGCTTTTTCCAAGCACTAAAAATTTCGGTGACATAAAAATTTCCAAATTTCGGTGACACCAAATTTCGGTGACACAATACCTAATTGCTTTTTCCAAGGGAATTCCCGCATGTCACCAGAATTCCCGCAGATTTCTCTCTACCTGCTGAAAGCGGCGTTTCAGAAAGCCAAGCACTGAAAGATCTGTTCGAGGGAAAACTGCCTGCCTTCATGACACAGCCCTAAGTGCTGACTGGTCACATCTATTCGCCCCTTCTGCCGATTTGGCAGGGTGGTGCTGAAGTTACCGGCGTAGAAAGGTATTTCTACTGGAGGCTGTGCATCGTCCGCCGCTATCCTGACGGCTTCTGTAACTGATTTTCTTGAAGACTGCCTATTTGTAATCGTATTTTAAGATACAGACCCGTTTTTTGAGAACCACCCCCATTTTGACCACACCCCCGACATCTCAAACAATTCTCTTGAAAATTACCGACAATGTAACTATATTTTTAATATAAAGACTCTTTCTAATCATTTTTTGAGAGCCGTAACGATTTTTTGAGGTGTGATGACATTGGACACGGCACAGAACCGGCTGGCAGGCTATGCGTTTCTGATAGAGCAATACGAGTTGAATACTTTGCCGAACTGGCACACCTCCTCAGTCAGCCCGATGGGGACGCTACGCTCGACTATTCAGGATGGGCAGGTGGAATCCGTCTATCCCCACTCCTATTGGCCCGGAGACGGAACGGGAGACCATCTGGAGTTCGCCCTCAAGTATGACGGTGTCAATCTTGGTATCCTGTCGGCCCTTTTCGACGTGGTTCCAGCAGACGAGATAGCGGCCTGGATCAGCTCGAAACCAACCGGGAAATACGCCCGCAGGATCTGGTTCCTGTATGAATTCCTGACCGGACGGAAACTTCCGCTGCCGAATCTGATCAAGGGGAATTACATTGAGCTGCTTGAGTCGAACCGTTACTACACCACAGCACCCGGTCGTCGCATGCAGCGTCAGAGAGTCATCGACAATCTGCTTGGCGGGAAAGATTTCTCTCCCATCATCCGGCGCACCGAAAAGCTCGCCGTCATGGAAGGACTCGACCTGCAGAAACGGTGCGAAGAGGTCGTGACCTCCTATCCACCGGAGCTCCTCAGACGGGCACTAAGCTACCTGTATAACAAAGAGACCAAATCCTCATTCGAGATCGAACACATCAAGCCGAGTGCCTCCCGGATAGAGAAATTCATCGGCTTGCTGGAGATGGCCGAGCACAGAGACTTTTGCGAGAAGCCTCTCCTGATCGACGTGCAGAACCGCATCGTCGATCCCCGATTTCAAGACACGGACTACCGGGCCAACCAGAATTATGTCGGTCAGACTATTTCCTACCAGAAGCAGCTCGTTCACTATGTCTGCCCGAAGCCCGACGACCTCCCGGAACTGATGGCGGGACTACTCGCTGCCCATCAAGTGATGAAGGAGGGCGCGGTCCCCGCCATTATCCATGCCGCCGCCATCTCCTACGGATTCCTCTTCATGCATCCCTTTGAGGATGGCAACGGCCGTATTCACCGGTTTCTCATTCACAATATTCTGTTCCTGCGCGGCGAGATCCCGAAAGGGCTCATGTTCCCGGTCTCCGCCGCCATGCTGAAAAATATGGCACTTTACGATCACTCCCTGAAGGCGTTCTCAAACCCGCTGATGCGGCTGGTTGAATACGACCTGGACGATCTCGGCCAAATGACCGTGCCGGATGTGACCGGACCTCTGTACAGGTACATCGACATGACCGCTCAGGCGGAGGCGTTGTATGATTTCATCAAGCTCACCATTGAGCACGAACTGTTGGAAGAACTCGATTTTCTGGCGAATTACGACAAGACCAAGCAGGCCATTCAGGAAATCGTGGACATGCCTGACCGACTCATTGATCTTTTTATCCAGCTCTGCCTGCAAAACAATGGTCGCCTTTCGGCGAAAAAGAGGGAATCGCATTTCGGGTTTCTGACCGATGACGAGTTGGCCGACATGGAAAATTCCGCCCGGGAAGGATACGCGAGGGAGTGAGCTTCCAGGAACTCGTCAAAGTCGGTTGGAACCATGGGTTACAGGCCCCCAGGAGGGGGAGAGTTTTCCAGGGTTTTGCTGCGAAGGGTACCACCACATTTAAGTGTGGACGATGAACGAGTGTGAACAAAAAGCAAAGTCAAGACCTTGGGGGATTGCATCCCCCAATCCCCCCTGCTTTTTGAAGGAAGCAAAACCGAGGTCAAAAGCAAGACCCTGGGGGCAATCCCCCAGACCCCTTTTTTTTTAAAGAATAAAATCAAAAAACAGACGACCACGGTTAAGTGTGGTGGTACCTGAAAAAGAGGGTCTGGAGGATTTGTTCCCCATGGTTTTATTTCTATTTTTCAATGCCCCCGATGTGGATTGGCCAAATGTAGCAAAAGAAATCCGCCGATACCGCTAAAAAAGGCCACCGGCGCCCAAGCGGCCAAAAGAGGGGGGAGTCGGCCTCCCATGCCTAAGGCGGCGGTGATGTCAGTGACGATAAACATGGCAAAACCGGCCAGCAAGCCCATGAGCAAAGAACGGGTAGTTCCCCCCATACGTTGCAGGCGCAAAGAGAAGGGAAAGGCCAGTAGCACAGCGGCTAAGGTGGCAGCGGGATCGGAGAGTTTACGGTGTAACATCACCCGGTGCGTGGTGGTATCGTACCCCTCTTGCTCTAGGCGTTCCGCTTGGCGGCGCAGTTCGGAGAAGGTGAGAAACTCGGGCTGAGGGGTGGTTTTGGAGAGTTCGTCGATGTGTATATCCACGGTTAAGGTCAATTGGCTAAATTTTTTGGGATCGGTGCTACCATCTTGCGGATAGGAAATACCATTAATGAGGGTCCATTGCTCTTTGTTTTGCCATTCCATTTTTTGGGCATCAAGACGGTTGATCAATCGATTTTGAGCATCGAATTGAAAGATGGTGACATCCAATAGGGCTTGATTGGTTGGAACGACTTGTTCAGCATGGATAATTTGGTGTTCCGCTTTAAACCAAACTTGATTTTGAAAATTGGTATGTTGGTTTATTTTATTTTTAATATAATTTTCAGTTTGATCAGCGGCTTGACTGGTTCTTGGGACGATAAGATCTTGAACGACAATTTGCCCACTGGCCAGCACCAACCCACCGAGCATAAAAGGGATCAAAATACGATAGATCGGAATACCACTGGCGCGCATAATGGTAATTTCATTGTCTCGCGCCAATTTTGTCAAAACAACCAATGTGGCCAATAGGGCGATAGAGGGTAAAAAATGGATTACAAAGCCTGGAGCCCGAAAGATCATAAGCAGCCCCCAATCTGGCCAGTTAAAGTTTACTTGGTTGCCGAAGCGACGAATACTCTCCACGCCATCCATCAATAAAAATAAACCGATAAAAATACCCGTGATATGCAAACAGCCGATCAAAAAGAGGGTAAGAAGATAGTTAAACAGTAAGGGCATGGTCGGTTTTCTTTAGGACAAAGACGGTCAACAGGGTCATGGTCTGATTTTTTGAAAAGAGGCATCTGGGCGCAACAATCTTCTGGGTAGAGTGGGTAAAATTTGGGTCAGCCAGAGAATGATTTTAAAGGTGCGTCCTTGGTTGGTAACTTTTATAATGTACAGGGTTAGAAGAGTCATCAGTAGGTTTGGTGACCAGAATCCGATGAGAGGATCCACAGTTTTTTTGTAGGTCATGGCTTCCCCCAGGCCAAGTAAAAGAAAGTGGAGAATCAAAATGAAAATGGCGATGACAAATCCATAGCCTCGTCCAGAACGGTGCGATTGCTGAATTCCCATGGGGATGGCCAGTATTCCCAAAATAAAAGTAGCGGCTGGAATGGCCATCCGACGGTGCCACACAATGCGTGCCTCGTGGGAGCGTTCGGAATTTTTATCGTGGGTGGCCAAGGTGAGTTGTTCGGCGTCGAGTTGTTGGAGCTTTTCTCGTCCTTCTTTAAATTGAATCCCAAGGGTGATGCCCAGATTGAGATCGTAGGAGTCAAAGTTTAATAATTGAAAATTGCCGTTGCTAAATTTTTGGTGGCGACCGCCATGTTCCAGCAATAGAGCGGTCTCCCCATCAGAAGAAAGATGTAACAGGCCCTTTTGCGCCGTAAGGGTAATGGGATTTTTTGGGTCACGGCGGTCATGTACCAACAATCCGTGCAGTTGTTTGCCTTTAGGATCTTGTGCTTGCACATAGATGGTAAGATTGGGTATCGTTTGATTGAAGGTTTGTGGTTTAATCGCTAAGGTCGCGGTGGAAATAAGAGCGTTTTTCAATCGAAAAAATTGATATGAAGAGAGCGGGGTCGCCACCCATGTCAGCCAGAGAGAGAGAAGTGTCGCGCTGATGACAAGAATTGAAATAGGTCGAACAATCTGGTAAAGACTGGTACCACACGCCTGCATGACGACCAGTTCACTGTCTTGGGAGAGACGCCCCAAGGCCATTAAAATTCCAATGAGCAGCGCAATGGGAAGGGTAATCGACAAAATTTTTGGAATTAACATCACGGTCATCTCACCGAGAATCACAACAGAGACCCCTTTATTGACCCATAGATCCACCAAATTGAGAACCTGGGGCAATAAAATGACAAAAGTCAGCACCCCCACCGCGAGAAGAGTGGAATGGGTGCATTCTTTAAAGAGGTAGCGAGATAGGCATTTCATTATTTCACATTGTATCAACACCTGATCCAGTAGGGAACGCTTCCATTGGATGGAGATAAAAAAAATGGCAAAAAGTAAAGATTCTTTGGAGGTAGATTTATATTTTGGCCCCGTTTCTGGATGGCGAGGGGATGCCTTGATTGCTGGCATCTTTGAAAATGGCGAACCACAAGCGGCCTTAAAGCAGTGTTCAACCGCGATCAACGAAAAGGTGAAGCGGCTTATTGAGGCGGGTTGGATGACCGGACGCAGCGGTGAAAGCATGACGGTGGCTTTGGAGGCCGACAGCGGGCTGTTAGCCGCACGGTTGGTTTTGGTGGGTTTGGGTAAAAAAGAGTCGGTGAGCGCGGAGTCCTTGCGCCTTTTGGGGGGCACTTTGGTGGATTTAGCCCGCAAAACCGGTATCGTCACCGCGTGCTGTTTGCTTCCTTTGGATAAAATGGGCCATATCGGTCGCCAAAAAGGGGTATGTGCCCTGGCAGAAGGGATCTGGTTGGGAGCATATCGGTTTCAATCCTATCGTTCGGAAGAGAGTAAAAACAAAGAGCTAAATCCCTTAAAGAGCCTTTTTTTGGCTGCTCTTGAAAAGAGTGCCAGCGTGCGACAAAAATTATTTCGAGTAGAGCAGACCTGTCGGGGGGTCTATTTGGCCCGAGATTTGTGCAATCATCCCGCCAATGTCGTCACACCAGAATATTTGGCCCAAAGCGCACGGGAAATGGGAGAACGATTGGGGATAAAAGTGACTGTTTTTTGTGAAAAATCTCTGCAACGCCGCCATATGAATGGCATTTTGGCGGTCGGCAGTGGCAGTGCCAATCCCCCCCGCTTAATCACCTTGGAGTATCGCAAAGGAGAGAAAAGAGCACCTTTAGTGGTGGTCGGCAAGGCGATCACCTTTGATTCTGGAGGAATTTCCCTTAAGCCGGCTGAAAATATGGATCAAATGAAAATGGATATGAGCGGTGGGGCAGCGGTGTTGGGATTTATGCAGGCCATCGCCGAAATGGGGTTGGATATCCATGTCATTGGTGTGATTCCCGCCGCCGAAAATATGCCTTCCGGCACGGCGCAGCGGCCAGGGGATATCATCCGTTCCGCCAAAGGATTGTATATAGAGGTCCTCAATACCGATGCCGAGGGTCGCTTGATTTTGGCCGATGCCCTGCATTATGCCGAAAGCTTTGAACCGGGTGCCATCATTGATTTGGCCACTTTGACCGGTGCTTGTGTCGTGGCTTTGGGGAATGTAACTTCTGGCATGTTAGGCAACAACAAGCCGTTACTCAAGGCGTTGCAGAAAGCGGGAAAACAGTCTGGAGAAAGGGTCTGGCCCCTGCCAATGTTTGATGAATATCAAGAATTGCTTAAATCAACGGTAGCCGATGTGCGCAATATCGGGGATAAAACCGCTGGAGCCATTACAGCAGCCTGTTTTCTTTCGCGATTTATCGAGTCCAATCGCCCTTGGGCCCACATTGATATTGCTGGAACCGCTTGGGACAGCAGCGGCAAGCGTGCCTATGTTCCCAAGGGTTCAGTGGGGGTCGGAGTGCGCTTGTTGTGTCGTTATGTTTTGAAAAATTTACACTAATATGGCGCGCACCCAAGAGGGTTCCGTCACGGCCCGCTTTTATCAACTGGGCCTTTCTACTTTAGAGTATACCTTACCGCGTTTGCTGGCAAAGATCTGGGAGGCTGGCCGTAAAAGTTGTCTGGTGGCCAGCTCCCAACAGCAGGCTCTGTGGTTGGATGAATTATTGTGGCGTGAGCCAAAAGAGGGATTTCTGCCCCATGGTCGTTGTGACCGTCCCAATCCTGAATTGCAACCAGTATTGATCTGCTTACAAGCAGAGGATATCAATGGTGCCAGCGTGGTGCTGGATCTGGGCGACCGAGTGCTCGAAAATCCCGCCCGTTTTGATATGGTGATCGATTTTGTCGTGGGTAGCGATCCACAATCCGTCGCCGCCAGTCGTCTGCGCTATCGCGCCTATCGACAGTTACAATGCCAAATGGAATACTGGGTTCAAGGAGAAGGGGGAAAGTGGGAAAAACGCTAGAAAGTTGTAAAAACGAGACCCTTTGGGCAAAAATTCAAAACCCTGATGGATGAATCCACCCCATCCCCTCTTTTTTTTAACTTAACCATCAAAAGAAAAAAGGGGGGTGGAGGATTGGGGGGGGGGGGGGGGCAGTTCTCCGTCCTCCAAGGTTTTACATTTAATATAAGGTATGATTAAAAAGAGAGAGTCCAACGCGAAAGTCGTTTTTATACTCCTCGCAGTAGGCAACCAGTCCTGAAAACAAGCCTTGCCCGAACTCGCCAGTGAGTTGTAAACTCACCATTGTCCCTGGGGAGATCGGATAGGCAGAAAGAAGACCAAAGCCTTTAATGCTGATATCCACTAAACGGACCGCTAGACGATTCTCATCAATAATCAACACTCCTTCGGTGCGGTGGGGTCGACGGGGATAACGACGATTTTCCCGATCCGATGATCCCTCTTTTTTTTCCACTTGTTCCGTATCCATGGCACCTGTTAGAAAGATGAAAGATCCCTATATAAAATTATCATAATCTCATTTATTTTATTAATATATTAAGGTATTCCTCGTCCTAAGTAAAGTATATTTATCAATTTATTAACTATTTTTTTGTATGAGGACCACGGCCATAGCGGCGACCCCTTCGTTGCGACCGGTAAAACCGAGTTTTTCGGTAGTGGTGGCTTTGATGTTGATCTGGTTGGGTTCGACTTGCAAAATAGCGGCCATGTTGGCGACTATAACGGACATAAAGGGGGCCAGTTTCGGTTTTTCGCAGATGATGGTAGCGTCTAAGTTAACCAGACTGAAGTTAAGATTTGTCAAAATTTGATAAATTTGTTTTAATAGTTTGCCGCTGTCGGCTCCCGCCAATGCGGGGTCGGAGTCAGGAAAATGTTGCCCGATATCCCCCAGGGCGGCGGCTCCCAGCAGGGCATCCATAATGGCATGGAGCAGAACATCGGCATCGGAATGACCTAGTAGCCCTTGGGGATGGGGGATGTGCACACCTCCCAGGATAAGAGGACGATAAGTACACCAGGGGTGCACATCAAAACCTTGGCCAATGCGTAAGTTCATGGTATCTCCTGTTGCAAAAGGGCTTGAACCAGGGAAAAATCCGCTGGTTGGGTGACTTTAATGGTACGTTGATCCCCCTGGATAACCAAGACGGGAATGCCCATGCGCTCCATGAGGGCGGCATCATCGGTGGCTAGGGGACCTGTTTGATGATGAGCTTGATAAAGGGTTTCAAAATGAAACAGTTGCGGGGTTTGCGCCAGCCATAGGGTATTGCGATCCAATGTCTCTTGGATCACCCTGTTGGGATCGACCCGTTTAATGGTATCTTGAGCTGGTATGGCGGCGATCAATGCCATACCCAACATGCGGGCGGCAAACAGGCGGTCTAGGGTGGCCTGAGTGAGTAGGGGACGGACGCCATCGTGAATACCCACCCACTCCCAATGGTGCCCCTTGAGGAGCTCCAGTCCGAGTCGCACCGACTCTTGCCGTTCTTTCCCACCGAGTACGGGGGGAGCGATTTTGGGCAGGTGGTGTAGGTGAGGGGTCATAAGCTCCTCCCACATGTTTAAACCGTTGGCGGGAATGACCGGTATAATGGTTGGTATCAATGGATGTTGATGCAGACGGGTCAGGGTATGGAGCAATAGGGGTTGCCCTAAAAGGGGGGTATATTGTTTGGGCAGTCGGCTACCAAAACGTAGCCCTTGGCCAGCGGCTACGACAAGGAAAGGGCAAGGATCGGTGAGGGCATTTTTATTTGTTGCTTCCATAGGATTAAAGATGTAGAAAAAACAGAGGCGTTTGTCAATGGATGATTTTGGTCAAAGGAGTTAAATTTTAGAATGATCGCATTCTTATTTTGGTTGGCCGTGTTGGTTTACGGTGTCAGTGCGGGAGTGGTGATCCATAATTATTTGCGTGTCCAAAAGCAACCCTCGGTGCTGGCGTGGTGGCTTGTTGTTCTTGGTTGTGTGCTTCTGGGAGGAATTTTTGCGCACCGTGTTTTGGCCGCTGGGGGGATGTTAATCATGGATTTAGCCACTTCTTTGGAGTTGGTGGCATTAGTGGTGGGTATTCTTTATGTGATTGGCTGGCGATTGCGTCGGGTCGAGACCCGCTCCATGGGGGTGTTGATCTTACCACTAATTTTTATATTATTAGTTGTTTCAAAGTTATTCCCGGCTGGTGGCGAGGATTTGCGTTATCTTTATGACCCTCTGTTGGTCACCCATTTGGTATTGTCTTTGTTGGCCTACGGTCTATTTAGCATGGCCTTTGTGTTGGCTTTGTTGAGTTCTTTTCAAGAGCGTGCTTTGCGCGCCAAACGTTTTGACAAATTTTTCGACATCATGCCCCCCTTGGACTCTATTGAGGAGATATTATTTTTTTGTGTAGGTTGGGGATTTATTTTATTGACATTAAGTATTATCTCTGGAGCCTTTTTTTCCAAACAACAATCTGGCTTTTATTTCCAATTCTCCCATAAGGTGGTCTTCTCTTGGGTGACTTGGCTGTTATTTGGCACGTTGCTTTTAGGCCGTAAGCTCTATGGCTGGCGGGGGCGAAAGGCGGTGCGTTTGACCGGATTTGGTTATCTTTGCATTGTGCTGGCCTATTTTGGAGTTAAATTTGTAACCGAGGTGTTTTTGAGCAAATAGACAAAAGAACATGATGCCCTGTGGACAAAAAATTAAAATCAAAACCCTGGGGGCAATCCCCCAGACCCCTTTTTTCTTTTAATAAAAAAAAAGGGTGGGGGTGTTGGGGGCGGTTCTCCGCCCCCAAGGTCTTGAATGCCCTTTGTTCGATTCACGCTAAACCAAGCACAGACTCAATATTCAACACGACCTATTTTTATGGAACCTACACCTGAGTGATTTGCTATGACAACGTGTTGTGCATCATAAATTTTAATATTACCTGTTCCCTCTGAGCGAATCGTTGCATCGACTGAGGTGCCATCAATCATAATATTTCCAGTTCCTTGGAGATCAATCGATAACTTATGAATCTCTCCATGCTCAACTTTTATATCACCTGTTCCATTAGAAACAATTTTTAGGTCTCCAGTGATGTGACCTATTTGAAGATTGCCTGTTCCTTGCAAGGTAATCTCTCCATCATGCAAGGCTGTAATCTCTACATCTCCATATCCAAGCATCTCCAGCTTAAAAGGGGCATCTGTCTTATTTATAGCAATTTTGGCACCAAAACTTTTAATGTTGAGTGGGAGTGAACGAGGGGCTAAAATATGAATTTTAGGAGAGTTTGCTGTAGAATTTTGATCACCAGGAAGGTTAATAGTGCCTATGGATACATTTCCACCACGAACGACAACATTTCCATTAATCTGCACATTTGAGGAAGTTATTATAGAAGAATTGGAAGATTTACCCATCTCCTTGAGTGTGACTTGCCCGCCTTCAGTATGTGTATGAATAGCGTTAATGGCGTTTGTATCCCCTAAAAATTGGAAACGAATATCTTCACGTTGCTCTGTATCTATTTGAATTTGTGCAGATTCAGCCTGAATTTCGAGTTTATTTCCATTTAGAGTAATATTTTTTTCATCCGCAAAGAGTGGATTATGTAAGAGTGAAAAAAATGTGATAACATTTAATAAAATAAACTTACTTCGTGCAGATAAATAAGTCATTAAAAAAAAATTTTTTTGACTTTTTTTGTTAATTTTTTCCATTTTTTATCTCTATATTTTAATTTTGATTAAATTTGAATAAAACAAAATTTTTCTATTTTACTGATTTATCTGATCCAATTAAGGGAAGATTCGTCTCTTTCAAAACAATTCCTGGTGCAACATGAGATGGGTTAGCAATGTGGGGCACAGGGGATATTAAAGGTTGCATCATGTATTTTTCACTATTTTCCTTTTTTAACAAATCTTGCATATCTTGTCCAACGATAGCATAAAAATTTTCCATTTCAGTAAGGATTTCTTTGTCAAAAAATGTTTTTTTGGCCTTTTCAAGCAATTCACCCATAGCATCATAAGCGGCGCGTGCTGCTCGAATATTATTGCGTTTGCGAGATATGGTGACCAGACCAGATTGCGCTTTGAGTTGATAGGCTAAATCAGCCGTATAAAGAATTTGGTTATAGATCTTTTCTGCATCATCCAGTTGGTTTTCACGTTCCATAAAATGGCCTAGTTGTAACAGTGTCATACTGTTTTTCGGACAATGATGCATAATTCTATTAAGAAGTTCACGATTTTTAGTGACGCTTAAGTTTTGTACATCAGGAACTTGAAAACAAGGATCAAAAGCAAAAGCCGTATTCACAATAAAGAACAGAAGGATGCTATTAGCAAATCCACATAATTTCAAAAACATGCTCTATCTTTCGTTATATTTATAATTTCGCATAGGGTCAGCGATTTATAAAGCAAATAAAATGAGGATTTGATTTGTAACAAGACTATAATATATTACTTAAAATTAACACCTCCAAAACCAACATCTGACTTATCATCAACTGCAACAGTTCCGATATCAGTTTTATCAGAATATTTATTACTAAATCCACGTGTATTATTATATGGTTGCAATGTATTTACAGTTCCACGATTTTGTTTCATTCTATCCAAAATATTATGTCTTAATTTTGTATATGTATTCTCAGCTTTATTAAGAGCACTCATATTTGAAAAAGATTTCAAATTTTTGGCTTTTTCAATCATGACACCCAAGGCCTCATTGGCCTCTTGAGCTTTACGAATATCACCGCTTTGACGCGCTATGGAAGCCAATCCAGTTTGAGCCATGAGGCTGTAGCTTAAATCAGGACCCGTAACAACACGGTTATAGACATTTTCTGCTTCTTCTAAATTTCCCTCTTGCTCAAACATAAATCCAATTTGAAGTAAAGCTTCCTGATTTTGTGGACAATTATTAATAATTTTAGAGAGTAGGGAGTGGCTTTGAATAGGAGTTAAACCTTGCTGATTAAATTGATCGTTACAGGGATCAAATGCTAATGCAGAATTAATCATGCAAAAGAAAATGATAAAGCTCATTATTTTGCAAAAATTATTCATTTGATTTGACCCCTTTATGTGTTATTGCCGTTTATTTATACACATGAAACTCAATTCGGCGGTTTTTTGGATTTTCGGGGTCTAAACCCGCAATAGGTTTCGTTTTTCCCATACCAACGGGAACCAAACGCCAATCTTCAATGCCATTACGGACCAGATAATCTTTGACCGACATGGCCCTTTGCCAAGACAATTGACGATTCATTTCATCATTCCCAACCGCATCCGTGTGTCCTTCAACAATTAAAGTAGAATTTTTTGCAGCTGGTGATTTGAGTGCTTCTGCCATAGTGTTCAAATAGTCATAGGTTGCAGACGATAAAGCTGCAGAACCACTTTTAAACTGTATCGGAAAGGAGACTCCCCCAGAAGAACCGCGTTCTGACTTCGTTTGAGATAATTCAGAGGGCACAGCTTGTTTCGCACTCTCTTTCGCACTCTCTTTCGCACTCTCTTTCGCACTCTCTTTCGCACTCTCTTTCGCAACTTCATTCGAGGGAGCAGGGGAGGGGGTGGTTTTAAATTGAATAGATCTTGTTTTACGCTCTTTCTTAGGCTCAGAAGAGGGCTCAGAAGGAGGAGTAGCCGCAGAATCAAATAAAATATTTACCAATTCAGAAGCCTCTGGTGCTTTTTCATAAACTTTGGCATCACTCACATCACCCCCGATAACTAAATTTGGAGATAATATAGAAGCACTCAGAACAATTGCGAATGATAATTTTAAAAAATCTTTTTTTATCATCTTTTCCCTCTTGGTATATTGCTAGCAAAAGCATTAAATTTGAATTATTTAATGGTCAATTGTAATTTTCCATCAACCACTGGAACATTTAAAGCAGAAAATGAACTGCTTATTTTGTTCATATTATATCCCTGAATGACTTCAAGATCAGCACCCGATATCACGCTCGGCAATTTGTTCGTCACATCTGTTGTTGCAGCAAAACATTGAATCGTTTCTACCGAGTTTGGATAATCAAAAACAATACTAAATGGCATATTACCATCTGGAAGTTCAATTCCGCCCTGCTTAAGAAGAGCATTTTGGTTAAATCGATTAGGAAAAATTTTAATGACAGAATGATTCCCTTGCTCCCAAAAGCAATAGGTATATGCATTCTCCGTTAGGTTTAGAGAGATGATCATACTCTCGCCCACTTTATATTCTTTTTTGGGTGAAGATAATAAAATTTGTAAATTTGTACTTGTTGCTTGATTGCCTCCTCTGGCTTCAATTTCACGGACAATTTTAATGTGTTTAGCAATATTGTCCGCAATAGGTATGTTTAAATATGCCTGAAGCCAAATATTCGACGGAACATTATCCAATGAATTGGCTGTGTAGTGTATATTTTGTTTCTTGAAAATCACATTAACAGCATCTATAGCCTTAGAAGAATTTCGTGGATATTCGTCTTGAAAATATCCATATGCACCCAATATTAAGTCACCGATAGCCGCCGATCCATCCTCATTGATACTGTCTTCAATTTGACGAACCAACCTTTTATCAGGTTCAGATCCTGGTATAAGACGCCAATAGGGTACAGCAAACTGTCGTCCTAATAGTTGTACAACACTTACTTCTACAAGTTGTCGGATGGCCGCATGTACACCTTGTGACTTACTGGCACTGCCAGACATTCCAATCCCAGATCCAAAAATAGAAAATGACCAACCGGATGATTTACTCTCTTTTTTAATATTAATCGTATTGGAGGTAAGGGCTCCAAGGGAGGTTTGGGAAACATAGTCCAACATGCTAAAATCAATGGTCATACGTGATTCATTAAAATCGTTATCATTAGACGTCCCTGCATCTACAGAAGAATTCCCAATAGGTATAGAAATATCCATATCTTTTGAGGTGCCTTTTGTAGAAACATCTTTATCAAATTCAGTAATTGCACCACTAATAACAAAATTGGGGATTTTGGTAAGCCGAATGCCTTGGCGAATGTTGATTTCATTGCTCATATATTGAGGATCGTAAGGAACATTGACAATAGGCATCCCAATCTTATTGACTGCCGTCGTAACCATGCGCGTAATATCACTAGGCAATCCAGCACCGGCCGTATCATTGTTAATGGGTTTTATCTGAAAGTACATGGGATTAGATGATGAGCGTCCTGTGTACGTCCGCAAAAGTTTACCAAAATTGTATATTACTTCATCGTAATCTGTTTGACGGGTTGTTACGGCTTCCGTTTCTTTCATTTCAATCACTGGCGCATCTGTGGCACAACCCGTTAATCCCAGCGGATAGACTCCTAAAATGGCAACCAGATGAAATAATCTCCAATTTTTTTTCATTTTACTTCGATTCCTTGCGTATGAACGGTCGTATTGATCTTTTTATTACGAATGTTGGTCCCTTTAAGAACATCCACCTGTCCTACATTAACATCAGGGTCTTCACCAGCAAGTTTGTTTATTTTTATTTCTTTATTGGTATCTACATAGTTGACAATTTTCTTTTTATTGTTATTATTATCAATTGTTTGGTTGCAAAGATTGTATGTCTTACCACCTGCCTGTTTTGTTTGACGTATTTGCTCATTTATTTCTTTGTCATCGCAGTACTGATAGGATGTATCCCCATAAGCACCCGAATTTTTTTGCATCTCTTCGCGTTGCTTAATCAAATTACCTTGTAATGAGCCAGCCAAGAGAGATCCAGACGTAAGCACGATGACACTCAATATTGTAGCAAATTGAACAAAAATTTTTTGCATTTAGGTATCCCCATACACGCCAGAAAGTAACTTTTGAGATTTATATCCCAATAGTTAAACATAATATCACATGTAAGATTAGTGAATCTTTACGCTACCAACATTCACTTGAGATTTACCAGAACTCGTGATATCGCCTGTCTCAGATTCTGTTTTAATCTCACTGTTTTGCATCTTTGTTCCTCGACCAATATCGACACTGGATGCATTAACCGTTGAAGTGTCAGAAGCTTTAATATTGCCGGTTTTCGCACTTGTCTCGATTCTGCTGTTCTGAATTGTCGTACCTGGACCAGAATTACTCTCTTCGCTTAACGATGTAAGACTTCCAGCACATAAAGGATTCATGACAGCAAAAACAGCTACCAATGTAATGGCAGATACCAATTTCATGTGAAAACTCCTTATTCTGTTTGGAGGATGAATAGTAGAATATATATTAAATAAAAATCATGTATAAAATATACAATCTTTACGCCAATAAATTGGCGTAAAGATTGTTCATTGATTGATTATTGAATCTTGACACCACCCGCATTGACTTCTGACTTATCAGAAGCTTTGATATTGCCAGTATCTGAACTGGCTTTGATTTCAGAGTTTTGAATCGTGGTGCCACGTCCAATCTCAACAGTGGCTGCTCCGACTTTGGATTCGTCTGAAGCTTCAATGTTGCCAGTTTTGGCATCGGTAGTAATTTTGGTATTCTGAATCGTGGTCTCTTTGCCACCACTACTAATGGCCGTTATGCTGTCCGCAGAGGCAGAACCAATGACAACAAAAAGAGATGTAACAAAAGCAATGGCTGATAACGTTTTCATTTCGTTGCGTACTCCCCACAAAGATAGATAATTTGTTGCTTCAACATTTACTACATGACAAAAAAATATTCATTCATCTAATTCAAATAAAGATTATATTTCATACACTGAAAGTCAGCGTATGAAATATATTATATTTGATTATTGAATTTTGACACTACCAGCATCAACTTCTGACTTATCAGAAGCATTGATATTTCCGGTATCTGATTTGGCCTTTATTTCAGAATTTTGAATTGTCGTGCCACGTCCAATCTCAACAGTGGCTGCTCCGACTTTGGATTCGTCCGAAGCTTCAATATTTCCAGTTTTGGCATCGGTAGTAATTTTGGTATTCTGAATCGTGGTCTCTTTGCCGCCACCACTACTAATTGCAGTTATGCTGTCTGCAGAAGCAGAGCCGATGACAACAAAAAAAGATGCTGCAAAAGCAATTATTGGAAACTTTCTCATTTTGTTTTGTACTCCTTTGAAGAAGGAAAGGAACGATAGTTTGTAAATATAATTATATTACATCATAAGTATAGCATACATTGTGTTGCGATGTCAAGATCGTTTTTAATTTGATTAATATATTTAATTATATATTTAATTTTTTTAAAATAATTATATTAATATAAAATATAATCCGAACGATGCCCTGCGGAAAAAAAATCAAATGCCAAACCCTGGGGGATGAATCCCCCAGACCCCCTCTTTTTTTTAAAACTTAAAAAAAAGAGGGGGTCTGGGGGGCAGTTCTCCGCCCCCCAAAGGTCTTGATTTTTTCCGATACATTAAAATTTGATTATTTAATCTTTACACCACCAGCATCAACATCTGAATTTCTTAATGCTTTAATATTTCCTGTATCAGAGGTTGTCTTAATATCTGAGTTTTGAATTTTTGTGCCACGTCCAACTTCAACGATAGCCGCTCCAACTGTGGAATTGTCTGCACCTTCAATATTACCGGTTTTAGCCTCTGTATTCAAAGTAGAATTCTGGATCGTGGTTGTATCGGTTGAACCACCTGAACTAAGTGCAGTTAGACTATTAGAAAAGGCCGATGTTATAAAAATAAAAGTAGAAACAACGAATGCAAATAATGAGAACATAATGCCCTGCGGGAAAAAAAAATCAAATGCCAAACCCTGGGGGATGAATCCCCCAGACCCCCTCTTTTTTTTAAAACTTAAAAAAAAAGGGTGGGGGGAATTGGGGGGTGGCTCTGCCCACCCAAAGGTCTTGATTTTATTTTTCCAATACATAAATATTTTCATTCCATACTCCATAATATGAACATAATGCCATTCGGGCAGAAAATAAAAAACAAAAAACTGAGGATTGAATCCCCAGACTCCCTCTTTTTTTAAATATTAAAAGAAAAGGGTAGGGGATTGAGGGGAGCAGTTCTTCTCTGATTGATAAGCTTATTCTTTAACTACCTGAAAATCCATCCCAGTGGAATTAAAGACAGGTGTTTGGTCATCTGTTTTATATTTATATACCAACAAAGGGACTTCTTGATGCATGTAGGTCAGTAATTCTTTGACAAAAATTGTCCCGTCTTCAGGTTTTTTGTCGGCTTGACCATCTAAACCAGTCAATATCGAATAGGTAAATATACCGTGTCCTAGCTCTGTCAACTCATTAGCAGCTTGATTCCCCGTGGTGGCCGTCGCAATATGAATTCCTGTTGCACGCGCCAATTTTGCCATAGAACGTTGCTTATCAAAACTGGCAAACGCAGGCAAAGCTGAACCAGAGTAACACGCATCAATAAGGAGTAAAATTTTTTGCGCACCTATGTGGGCGATATATGATTTGAGTTCATCTGATGAAAGACCTTGCGTAGTAACAGATTTTTCCTCACCATCAAAATTGGTTGGAATAAAATACCAACGATTATTCATAGACACACCATGTCCTGCAAAATATAAAACAACCGTATCTTCAGGGGGAATGCGTTGTAGAGAATCCAAAGAAGTTTCAATCTGCTTTTTGGTCGCTTTTTGGTCGTAAATTTCGTATGTTGTTATATTATTGAAAACATTTATATATTTTTTTAAGAAAAAATCAAGAACGCCTTTGGCATCTAACACAGAAAAATCAAGATTCATTTCTTGAATTTGGTATTGATTGATCCCTACAACAAAAATATGCAATTTTGGTTTTATAGAAGCTTGGGTGACAGAGTCACCACCCGTAGGTGGTGATGCCACTTCTGTAGACGCAGATTTGGCATCTGGTGCTGTCGGTCTCTGGTTGGATTTTTCATCTTTGAGCTGATAGGATAATTTTTCTTCAATCGGTTCGCTCTCTATAAGATCTTTACTTAAACCAACTGTTTTTAGTACATTTTGTCCATTTACCAATTCGACACGATAAACCGTCTTTAACATTTCACCACTATCTTCAGTCAGATTTTCAGATGAAATAATTCGGCTTTTATCAATAATTTTTTGATTATGAAATAATCGGATCTCTTGAATTCCGCCGCCCTGATCCAGAGCATCAATACTCACATCCACCTCTTTAGAATAGCCGTTGGCATCAGGATTAACTGGTTTGATGATCATTTTAGGAGGCAGATAAAAACCATCGGATACCACCGGGACAACCGTGTTTTCTACAACATCTTTTTTTGCGAGAAGTTTACCAAGTAGGGCAGGGCGATAATAATTTTCAAGAAAGCCATCTAAAGCGAAAGAGTGTTGATCGCCTGCCCATTGAATGGCATCTAAACGATCTTCAATGGCACCGTCTAAGGTTCCATCAAAATAGCCTTCTGGTGTGACAACCGCCCATCCCTCTTGCATAGAAACCAGACGTGCGATCTCCTTACCCGTTTCTTGATTCCAAACACGAAGCGTTTGGTCTGTTCCACCAGAGATCAACCAATCCTTCCCAGAGGCAAAAGTGACTGCATTGACCCCTTTTTGATGTCCCTCTAGGCGACGTATTTCGCGTCCATCGGAAACATTCCAAATGCGAAGGGTTTTATCCTGGCTGGCAGTGGCGAGGAAACGATGGTCTTGCGTAAAAGCCACTCCATTCACTTTTTCTTCATGCCCCGTGAATGTGGCCAATTTAGAACCGTCTGCAGGGTTCCAGAGATATGCTTGACCATCCTCGTGTCCTGTCACCAAAAATCGACCATCTGATGACCAAGCAATGCACAGAACAGCTCCTGTCGAAGCGTTCCATTCTAGAATAGGTTTTCCATCCATGGACCAAATTTGCACACGACCATCTGATCCCGCCGTTGCCAATGATTGATTATCAGGAGCAAGGACCAAACCGTTTATTTGTTTTTCATGCGTTTGGATTGTTGACAATGGAGAAGCTGTTCTGAGATCCCAAATGCGTAGGGTGCCATCTAGGCTGGAGGTAATCAGTCGTTTTCCGTCGCGGGTAGGAGCCACACCCGTCACACTTCCGGTGTGACCACGAAACGTAAGGAGGGTTTCTCTGGTCTCCATACGCCATAAACGCGCCGTACCATCCTCACTCCCAGTCACCAAAAAAGCTTTGCCAGCAGGGGCCATCGACAAATTTTTTGGTAAAGGCGTTCCAAAAAACTCTTCCAAATTTTCAACAAAGGCCACACTGCGTACAGGCTGATTATGACCTGTGAGATTGACCTCTCTCTGACCATTATCAACATTCCAAACTTGAACTGCATGATTGCCGCTGGCACTTGCAAACCAAGTACCATCAGGACTAACAGCCACATCGTTGATGGCAGAACTATATCGAGATTGAATTTTAAACGTGGGTTTAAAAATTTGTCGTGTGTTTTTTTGTATCGCTTTGACAATGGTTTTGCTGGAATTGAACATGGCTGGACGGCTCTCGGCTGGTTGGCTGAAAAAGAGCAATCCTGTCAAAATAGATATGAAGCAAAGGTAGACCAAAAAGCGTTTCATGGTTTTGTTAGCTTCCCCCCATAAAAAGAATCTTTATCTTTAATAAAATATTAAAAAAAATTTTTTTTGTCAAGAATATTTACTTAATTTTTAAAATTTTTTATTAAATCAAAATTTGCATGTATTTTAGAAAGAATTCGGGGCCACTCCTTTACCCAGCAACATTGATGATCAAAACTGGCGATAACACGTACTGAAATGGTTTTTGGGTCAGCAAATTTATTTTGAAATGCATACGTCACTTCAGGAGGTACAATACGGTCCTGTGCTCCAATAAAATGAATTTGCGGTATATGTTGTAATGTCGAGGTATCCTCTGCTGGATCAAGGGAATCTGGCATACTAGAAACTCCGTGCCATTTGGTCCACATAGCGACATCTAAATTGGCGGCGATGGTCAATAACCAAGCAATATCCTTGCGCTCCCTCGCAATCAAGGTCGCCACAGTACCTCCTCCAGAATAACCAACCAGAGCAATGGAATCCGTTTTTGTTTGGGCTTTGACAACATCAATAACCCTTGCCATAGCCACAATCACCTCCTGCGAATAACGGTGAGAAGTCCAATAGCGAACATCACACTCTTTTGAAATATTATCAACAAATTGACAAGGTCTACTCACATATAAAACCTTGGATGAGGGATCCTGAAGAGCCAATTTTAAAGCAATCGGATTGGTCGGAGAGGGATTTTTTGAAGGTGTCCTTTGATTTAGCCAAGCCCTCCCATCGCCTTCAATGTAAACAACGAGTAAATCACTTGGTTCTTTTAAAATACGCAAAAAACCTCGTAGATGAAAAAAACCTGTTTCCCATTCTACCGATGAAAATCCACTGTGCTGTGCTAATTCAGAGGCTTCTTGCCATCGCACCATCCAAGAAGGGGTGCAACTCACGCCCCATATGCTGCATAAACAGTATATAAAAATTTTTCGCCATTTGTTAGAAAAATACATTATTTAAATCCTGATTTTCCCCAAATATTTTTTGTTTAATTTTTTTTATTCCAAAATCATGACGTACAATTTTTTTAAAAAAACTTAACATATCTTGACATTTATATCAATATTTGATAAATTCTATATAAACATAAAGAAAAAAAATAAAAAGATGGCGTTTCTGACGCAATTAGGGTGAACGATTCTTCAATAATATGGAAGGATAGTGCTATGTTTAAATATAAAATTTTATTTTTATCTATTTTTTTTGTTGTATTAACTCTCTCCATGACGGTTCATGCGGCACCTACTCCTGTAGAATTATTAATGCAGGTAAAAGGAGATGTTTTCTACAGTCATGAGGGGGGAGAATGGAAAGCCGTCCACCGTAATAAATATCTATTTCCTGGCGATCAGATTAAAACTGAAAATGGGGGATCTGGTCGTCTTATTAACCAAAAGAAACAACAGTACCGCACCTTAGGTCCCAATACCCTTCTTAAAATTAACGATGACCAAGCCTCGTTGGTCTCTGGGACTTCCCTTTCAGATTTTCAAGCCTTAGATGAACTCTCAAGCTCAGTCACCAATTTGTTTTCCAATTCACAAATGTATACCACAAAACGACGCAGTATCTTACACAAAGAGACGATCCATTTGGAAACCATCCAAAAAATAACTTTGTCCAATACATATCCAGAGTTAATTTGGGAAGAGCTCGGCCCACAATACAGCTACCGATTAACCATAGATGATCATAGTGTCGATATCCATGGAACAAACAATGAAATCGTCCGATATAAAATTTCCGAACTTTCGCCCGGAGAACATCCATACAAGGTGGAACTCTTGAAAGATGGCAAGGTGATCGAAAGCCCAAAAAAAGCAACAGTCATTCGTTGGCTATCTCATGATGAGATGGAAATCATCTCTCAAGAAATGGAAAAAATTCGGCATTTAATCCCAGATGACGATTTAATCCTGGCCAGTTATTTGGAAGAAAAAGGGTTGGCTGTCGCGGCTATGGACATGTACCAAAAATATTTCAAAGAAAATCCTGAGGACGTGGATATGCGTCCTATGATGATTCAATCTTATTATAACCTAAAATTGACCAATCTAAGGAAAAAAGAGATGATCAATTTTAGCTCGAGTGAAAGTGGAAAATAACATCATTTTATTTGCATCCCCGGTTTGGCTCCTGAATCTGGAGAGAGAAGAAACAGATCACTTCCTCCAGGTCCAGCAGCCAAAACCATCCCTTCAGAAACGCCAAATTTCATCTTACGAGGTTTGAGATTCACCACCGCTGCGACTAAACGACCTGCCAATAGAGCGGGATCATAAGCGACTTTGATCCCAGCAAAGACCCGTCGTTGCCCTAAATTTCCTACATCTAACACTAAATCCAAAAGTTTATCGGCCCCAGGCACTGAATTGGCTGAAAGAATACGTGCCACCCGAATATCCACACGGGAAAACTCTTCCATGCCAATTTCCGCTGCTTGATCTATTGGAATAGCAGAACTCTCCAACTCTTTAGGAGGTGATTTAAGGGGGGCCATCTCCTCTTTTGCTTCATTTAAGAGGAGTTCTATCTGTTTTGGGTCCACCCGTTGACACAAATGCTGGTAAACACCCACCTGATGTCCACGCAAAGGGGTCGCGCCATCCGCCCAGACCATCGGGGCCAAATTCATAAATATTTCAGTCTGTTTGGCCAATTCTGGCATAACTGGTTTGAGATAAAGGATCAATAAGCGAAATAAATTTAAAGCGACCGAACAGGTTTCATGGAGTTTTAAACGCGCCTCGCCATCACTCTGTTTGGCCAACACCCAAGGAGCCTGCTGTTCAATATAACGATTGGCTTGATCTGCCAACGTCATAATGCTGCGCATGGCTTTGTTAAACTCTCGTTCTTGATAAAAATGGGCGATTTCTTCTGAAGTTTGCACGAAGGTCTCAAAAAGACCGCCATCGGTAGGGTAGGGGGTCGATAAAACCCCCGCAAAAAATTTATGCAAAAAACCCGCAGTGCGTGAAGCTAAATTGACCACTTTGCCAACCAGATCGCTATTCACTCGAAAGGCAAAATCTTCAAAATTTAGATCAATATCATCCACTCGACTGGTTAACTTGGTGGCATAATAATAACGCAAATATTCTGGAGATAAAAATTTTAGATAAGTACGGGCATTGATAAAAGTTCCGCGTGATTTGGACATTTTTTGACCATTTATGGTCAAAAATCCATGCGCAAAAATGGCAGTTGGGGTGCGAAATCCCGCCCCATGTAACATGGCTGGCCAAAAAAGAGTATGAAAATAAACGATATCTTTGCCTATAAAATGATAAACTTCGCTGTGATCACTGGATCGCCAATAGAGATCAAAATCTTCACCGGTGCGCTGACACCAATTCAATGTTGAGGCCATATATCCAACCGGGGCGTCCAACCAGACATAAAAATATTTGCCAGGAGCATCTGGAATTTCAAAGCCAAAATAGGGTCCATCTCTAGAAATGTCCCAATCTTTCAATCCCTCCTTAAACCATTCATCCAGTTTATGGGACATTTCCGGTTGCACAGATTCGGATTGACACCACTCTTTTAAAAACGTTTCAAAATGGTTCAATTGAAAAAAATAGTGCTCTGATTCGCGCTCTTCAGGGGGGTGATTACACAAGGCGCAACGCGCTTCAATTAAATCGGTCGGGGCATAGGTGGTACCACAGAGTTCGCAAGCGTCTCCATATTGATCCAAGGCCTTGCAGGAGGGGCACATCCCACGAATAAATCGATCAGGAAGAAACATGTTGTCGTGAATACAATAGGCTTGCCGGACATTTTTTACCTGAATGTGGCCAGCCTGGCGATTTTTTTGATAAATTTCTTGACTTAAAAGACGATTTTCTTCCGAGTTGGTGGAAAAATAGTTATCAAAAGCGATGTGAAATGCGGTAAAATCTGCAACATGTTCCTGATGCATTCGATTTACCAATTCAACAGGAGTGACTCCTTCACGCTGCGCCCGAATCATCACCGGCGTTCCGTGGGTATCATCGGCGCAGACATACACACAGTGGCGTTGACGAAGCTTATGATAACGAACCCAAATATCGGTTTGTATATATTCTACCAAATGGCCTAAATGAATGGGACCATTGGCATAAGGAAGTGCGCTGGTGACCAAAATGCGAGATGTCATGATCGAGTATCCAAAATTTTAAGATGGTAAAAAAATAATCCTTTCCAGATAAATTGGATATTAGGCTTGGATGATCGTGGCCGCAAGTATTTTTAAAAAAATGGAGATATTATAATTTAACATAATATACATTATACGACATTTATGAAAACCAAGCTTTGACCATTTTAATATGGTCTCCTTTAGTATAGTCTCCCTTATGGAAACCAATCTTAGTATGGTTTCCATAAGGGAAACCAATCTTTGACCATTTTTGACCATTTAGTATGGTCTCCCTTTTTTGACCATTTTAGTATGGTCTCCCTTATGGTATACTTTTCTCAAAATTTATATAAATTTCGTTTAAAGGCATTTTAAATCTTATGAATCAGATCCAAACCATTATCTCACGCATACAAGAGCTAAACCGGATTGGTCACCGATTTTTTACGGAACTTGATCCTAAAAAAATTTTTGAACAAATTCTTATTGCCGCAAAATCTTTAACGCACTGCGATGCTGGAACCGTCTATTCTTTCACACAGGATCACCAGTTGCATTTTGAAATTTTGATCAACGACAGCTTGAACATTTTTCAATCTGGCTGTTCAGAAAAAATTATTTTTCAGAAAAACATTCCACTTTTCAAAAATGATCAGCCCAATTTGCGCATGATAGCGGCTTATGTTGCCTTAAAAAATCAAACCATCAATCTGGAAGATGCCTACACAGCAACAAATTTTGATTTTTTTGTAATAAAACAGTTTGATCAGCAGTTTAATTATCGATCGAAATCCTTCCTGGTCGTGCCACTTAGAAACCATAACGATGATTTAGTCGGTGTTTTGCAATTAATCAACGCCAAAGATCCAGAAACTGGCGAATTTTGTACCTTTTCTGAACTGGAGCAAAGCCTAATTGAAAATTTAGCTACCCAGGCCGCCATTGTCATTACCAACCATAAACTCATTCAAAAATTAAATGAAATCGGCATTTCTCTCTCCTCTGAAAGAGATACCAATCGCTTACTTGAAACCATTCTCTTGGCAGCCAAAAATATAACCAATGCCGATGCTGGGACTATGTATAGCGTTACCAGCAGGCAAACCCTTAAATTTGAAATTATTCGTACCGACTCCTTAAACATAGCCATGGGTGGCACGACAGGCGTACCGATTAATTTTCCTGAATTGTCGTTATATAAAAATGGACAGCCCAATCTGCATATGATCGCGGCCTATGCCGTCATTAAAGAACAAACAATCAACCTCCCAGATGCCTATGAGGCTCAAGGATTTGATTTTACAGGAACCCATGCCTTTGACAGAAAAACAGGGTATCGCTCCATCTCTTTCCTGACCATTCCTCTCAAAAATCACGAAAATGAAATTATAGGTGTATTGCAACTGATTAATGCCAAAGATCCTGTTTCTAACAAAATAAAACCTTTTTCTGAAGAGGATCAAAGACTTGCTGAATCACTGGCCTCGCAAGCAGCTATTGCCCTAACCAACCAACGTTTAATTGAAAACCTGAAACAACTGTTTGAATCTTTTATCCAATCCATCGCTTCTGCCATTGATGATAAATCTCCTTATACCGGTGGCCACTGTCACCGAGTGCCTGTTTTAGTAGAAATGCTCATTGAAGCCGCTGCCGAGTCCAATATTGGCGAACTCAAAAATTTTAAGATGACCCCAGATGACCTCTATGAATTAAAAATCGCCTCTTGGTTACATGACTGCGGAAAAGTGGTTACCCCATCTGAGATCGTAGATAAATCGACAAAGTTGGAGAAAATTTTTGACCGGATCCATCTCGTCGATACCCGATTTGAAATTTTAAAACGAGATGCCGAACTGAACATGCTGAAAGATAAGCTCAAAGCAGTGACAGAGGGTCGGCCTCAAGATATCCCTCTTTTAGAGGAAAATTTACAAAAATTTTTGCTTGAATTAAATCAAGATCGTGATTTTCTGCACGAATGCAATATTGGGGGTGAATTTATGTCGCGAGAACGCCAAGAACGCGTTCAAATGATGGCCAAACGGTTCTTCATCGGAGCCGATGGCCAACCAACCCCCTTTCTGACGGAAGACGAGGTCTATAACCTGAACATCGCCAGGGGGACGATTACTCAGGAAGAACGGGCGATTATTAACCATCATGTGTCGGCCTCCATTAAGATGCTTCAGGCTTTGCCGTTTCCAAAGAATCTTCAAAATGTACCTGAAATCGCTGGTGCCCACCACGAAACCATGATTGGAAGTGGTTATCCAAAAGGTTTGGTTAAATCACAAATGTCCATCCAAGCCCGTGCCTTGGCTATTGCCGATGTATTTGAGGCCTTGACAGCCCGCGACCGGCCTTATAAAAAAGGTAAAACATTATCTCAATCTTTGCAAATTCTTGGATTTATGAAAAAAGATCAGCATATAGATCCAGACCTGTTCCATGTTTTTATCGATAAAAAAGTTTACCTGCGTTATGCAGAAGAGTACCTTGGACCTGAACAGATTGACGAAGTGATACCAGAAAAAATTCCTGGTTACACCCCCCTGCCCAACTAAATTTTATCTCTGGTGGTGTTCATGTTTATTCTTTTTTTCTTTGGAGTATAAGGTGTTACAACGCCAATTGCTGCGTTACCTATTGAGCTTGGCGGTTCTTACCATTTTTTTATTGCACACGCTGGATGTGCTGCCATTGCAATTTCTAAAACAAATGGAAAATGTTGCCTATGATCTTCGGGTGCGTATAACCATGCCAGAAACCCTGGATCCGCGTATTGTTATTGTTGATTTAGATGAAAAAAGTCTTGCTAAAATAGGTCGTTGGCCCTGGGGACGGCAACACGTGGCGCGTTTGGTGGATTATTTGTTTAATTATTATCAAATTAGTGTCTTGGGTTTTGATATCGTGTTTGCTGAACCGGATGAAAGTTCTGGTTTAAAAATTTTGGATAAATTGCTACAAAACGAACTCAAAGAAAACACCCTTTTTAAACTGCTATTTGCAAAAATTCGACCAACTCTAGAAAATGATAAAATTTTTGCCAGCCATTTAAAGGACCGAGCTGTTATTCTTGGCTATTATTTTCGTTCCGAAGCCATGAGTGGATCCACCTCTTCGGGTATGTTACCAGAACCTATTCTCACTTTGGATGAGTTTGAAAAGTCTAATATTCCTTTTTATGAGGCTCGTGAATTTGGGGCCAATTTACCTGATTTGCAAAAGGCGGCTCTCAATGCCGGCTTTTTTGATAGCCCTGCGGTGGGCGAAGACGGAGTATTTCGGAGTGCGCCCTTGATCCAAAAATATCAAAAAGGGCTTTACCAATCGTTATCCTTGGGAATTATCCGTGCCCTTTTGGGGGATCCTCCTTTGACTTTTGGAATCGTTTCCACCACGGACAATCCACTTGAAACCGATTATGGATTGGAATGGGTGGGGGTCGGTGATTACAAAATTCCAGTGAACGAGCAAGCTGCGGTGTTGGTCCCCTATCGAGGCAAACAGGGCAGTTTTCCTTATGTCTCTGCCGTGGATATTTTAGAAAAGAAAGCTCCCCTTACTCTATTGAAAGATACCATCGTCTTGGTCGGCACCTCGGCCCCTGGGCTCATGGATTTACGGACGACGCCCGTACAAAGTGTTTATCCAGGTGTGGAGGTACATGCCAATATCATCAGCGGAATTTTGGATGGCAAGATTCATCAAAAACCTGGTTATTCTTTGGGAGTGGATCTTTTGACTCTTCTGTTTGTTGGTCTGACCATGACTTTTTTATTACCTCATTTAGCCCCCGCCTGGACCACCTATGTGACGGTATTATTTTTATTTTTTCTCAGTTGGATCAATCTTCTTTTTTGGAAAGAATTCTATCTCGTTATAACCTATTCTACACCAATCATTTTGATTTTTATGATGTTTTTATTGCATATGTCCTATGGTTTTTTCGTAGAGTCCCGTGGCAAGCGACAGTTATCTAGAATGTTTGGTCAATATATTCCATCAGAATTGGTGGATGAGATGAATCAAAGTGGCAAGGATTTTTCTATTGGGGGGGAGTCTCGGGAAATGTCGGTACTTTTTTCTGATGTTCGTGGATTTACCACCATTTCTGAAGGGCTTAACCCAGAGGAGTTGACCAATTTGATGAATGGCTTTTTAACACCGATGACCCATATTATTCATGCGCATCGGGGAACGATTGATAAATATATGGGTGATGCGATCATGGCTTTTTGGGGAGCTCCTCTGGATGACCCCACCCATGCCCGCAATGCCGTTTTGGCTGGTCTTGCGATGATTGATGGCCACCTTTGACGATCGGTGTTGGGGTGAATAGCGGATTGATGAATGTAGGTAATATGGGATCGGAATTTCGCATGGCTTATACTGTTTTGGGAGATGCCGTCAATTTAGGGTCTCGTCTGGAAGGGTTAACCAAACAGTATGGTGTCCATATGATTATCGGTGCCTCTACGCAACACATTGTCGGCGCACAGATTGCTTGTCGGGAGTTGGATCGGGTTCGTGTCAAAGGTAAGGACGAACCGGTGATTATCTATGAACCCATTGGCCCGGTTGAAGGTTTATCTCCTGAAATGCAATCGGAGTTAAACATTTATCATCAAGCGTTAGCCTTGTATCGAATGCAAAATTGGGAAGAGGCTCTTCAACGTTTTCGAGCTCTTCAGCAACGGGATCCAGAGCGGATGATCTATAATATCTATCGGCAGCGCATTCAACTCTTTCGTAACGAACCGCCTGGATCAGATTGGGATGGGGTGTTTACCCATACCAGTAAATAAAACGATGCGGCACCACCACACTTAACCGTAGTCGTCTGTTTTTTGATTTTATTATTTAAAAAAAAAGGGGTCTGGGGGATTGCCCCCAGGGTTTTGTTTTTGTTTTTGTTTTTGTTTTTGTTTTTGTTTTTGTTTTTGTTTTTGCTTTTGCTTTTGCTTTTGCTTTTGCTTTTGCTTTTGCTTTTGCTTTTGACCTCGGTTTTGCTTCCTTCAAACAGCAGGGGGATTGGGGGATGCAATCCCCCAAGGTCTTGACTTTGTTTTTACACCCTGCCCTACCCTGCAATCATATTGTTTACAGGCTAAAATCGGTTGGATTCAAACCCAATTCCGAAATCATTCGACGGACAATGTTTTGTTCTTGTAGGTCAAAATTTCCGTCTGAGGCCCCGATGGCACAACAGACGCGGACGATAAGTTGCGCTTGCGGTTTGCCACGAAATTGACCAATGATCTGCATCACTTCGCCAGTGCCGATATTCGTATCAAACTCAAATTTTTCCACATATTTTTGGAACAGTTTGATAACATCATTTTGATCGAAAACTTTGAGTTGCTCGGAACTTTTCAGATATCCCATCATTTTTTGTTTTTCTTGTGAGGTCACATTGCCATCGGCGTAGCCTACTAAGGCACACCCGGCGATGACGGCTTCAAGAAGATCTTTGGATTTAAACTTGGTGATTTCGGTATTAAGTGTCTCCTGAGCGAGGGTGACATTTTGTTTAAGCCAATCGGTGAACGCCATTTTTATCTCCTTGTTGTATTTTGGTCCAGGATGCCCCATCGGATACCCCAATGATAGGCATTGTCCATGGCTGCGTGTCCGTTAAAATAACGGGTTTCTTTGGTAATTTTTAATTTTTCTTGGTCCATGTCAATGTGGGCAATGGCACACATCATTTGGCCGGTAACGGCCTGATCGAGAGGGATTTCAATATCGGGGTGACCGAAAATTTTAAGGGTTGCCACCCCCTGTGCAGCGGTCCAATCTGGTACTGCATTGTATATAAAGGCGAACAGTAAAACACGCTTAATTTTGACGAACTGATCACCGTTAATACGCATTTTTTGCCAATGGGAAGGAGTTTCTGTTTGATCTTCACCAAGGTGCAAAATATAGGGTTCTTCATGAAAATGGCCCATTTGATTTCCAAAGGCCTGAATGGTTCCTTTTTGGCCATTGACCAATTCACACAGACAGCCGAGGTTGAGATCGCCCCCTTTGCCTGTCAACAATCCTGCCAGGAGACCACTTTTTTGGGGACGATGCCATTGCAAATGGATGGCTATCTCTCCGAATCCTTCTGGACGACTTTTTTTTACATAGAGAGACTCGCCTTGTTTTTGCAAAATGAGTTTGCGTCCTTCTGCTACCTCTTTGGGAGGCGTAAAAACGGGTAATGGCGGGGGGGAGGCGACCACTGGGGCATCGTCGGTGATCATCACCCCATAATGTTTGGCTAAAGGGGCCAATCCCCCGATAAACCCCTGCCCTACTGCCCTAAATTTCCATTGTCCCTGGCGTTTATAAATCCGCGCCAGGGTGATGGCCGTCTCTGGCATCCCTTGAACGGGGAGATCAAAACGGAGCACTTCGGCAAACCCATTTGGATTGAGCACTCGGATGAATACCTGCTGAAATCGCGCAAAATTTTGTCCGCGTGCCACCCCTTCATGGATGGTCAAACAAAGATCAATGGCGACAATAGAGATGGCCATGTTGTCCAAATCTATCGTAAATGATCGCAAATCAGAGGTGACTTTCGTAGAAGGGATCGGTTGATAACAAACCGTTCCATCTGGGGATTTTTGTGAACCATAAAAGACAAAACCGTCATCGGCCAGAACCCGATCGTTTTCTCCCAATAAAAAAGCCGACGCATCCACCTCCATACCCTGTTGCGTATTTGGAGCCCAACCAATCGCCACCACAACACGCTCCTGAACAGGAAGGATCATATTGGCTCCAGGTATCAAGCTTGATCCGGTCATTTTTTTACCTCACTGCTCAAGGCAACAGCCGGGTTAAAGCATACCTGTCATTGCTGGCATCATTTCATGGAAGGTCCGACCAGTGGTTTTTTCGCCAATGGCATGTAGTTTCCATTCGTTGTTATGACGATAGAGTTTGGCCATGATCAGACCAGTATGGGATCCCACTTCACTCAGTTTAAAGGTGGCCAGTTCTGTGTTACTGACTTCGTCGACAAGACGACAACGCGCATTGGCCACTTGGTCGAAGGTTTGACCGCTAAACGAGGTCACGGTAAAGACAAGAGATTTAACCGTAGAGGGTAATTTAGAGAGATCGATTTTGATCACTTCGTCATCCCCCTCCCCTGCCCCGGTCAGGTTGTCACCGGTATGGACAATGGCCCCACTCATACCGCGCAATTTTTTAAACCAGATCTCTTCGATTAATTTTCCCCCCTCATCAAAGACGAGACAAGAGGCATCCAGATCAATATCGCCCCCACCGCCGCCAAAGAGGCCAGCCATAAACCCCTTTTTTTGGATCACGTCCCACCCTAACCCCATAAAAACCCGCTGTAGGGTTTGATTCTCTTTTGAGAGGCTAATTTTTTGTCCTTTGGTAAGTGAAATACTCATATTGCACGTCTCCTTGACTCAATAGAAAAACACGAGTGTTATAATGGAACGACTGTTGGATGATCGGTTAACGCCAGCATAGCCCCATCGTGGGGCAAATTACCATAGCCCCAGACCTCTCCTTTGGTGCCGACCAACCATTCTTGTACCCGTCGAGCCTTTTCTGACCAGGTACAAGAGAGTGTTTTCATCTCTCCTGTTAAGAGATTCCCTTCAATTTCCATTTCTGTTGAAAATAATGCGTCTAAATGGAGAGATTTTAGTTCAAAAATAGTGGGCATATAGGCCGAAAGGCTGCCTGTGGCGACTAAAATTCGTCGCCCAGCCTCTTGATGACGCTGGAACTCTTGCATGGTTGATGGGATCCATTCCAATTGTTTAAAGAGAGACTCTGCGGCCCCTCTGGCTTGATCAAGGGTTTTACCAGCCAATATTCGCCGTAAAATTTCCACCCGGAAGATCTCTCTTCTTCGACTTGGTGAAACCAATGCGGCCCTGGCCCCAGCCCCACAGCAAGCCGTTAAAAATTTTTGTTGACCCGCTATAGATCTTAAAAAAAATGACATGGTTTCTTGAAAAACCATGGTCCGATCAAAATCAAAAATAACGGAATCGCGATTGATTATGATAAGATTTTCCACAGATAAACGAAAGGCTCCGAAATCAGGCGGTTTTGAGTAGGTTTAGAACATGATGCCCTTCGGGCAGAAAAAATCAAAGGCCAAACCCTGGGGGATGAATCCCCCAGACCCCCTCTTTTTTTTAAAAATCAAAAGAAAAGGGTGGGGGGAATTGGGGGGCGGTTCTCCGCCCCCCAAGGTCTTGATTTTTGTCTTTCCGATACATAAATTAAAGAATGCAGCATGGAGCACCAAAAGTCAAAAATAAAATCCAGAAGATCTTTTTTAGGATAAACGCCCCCCTGCCCGATTCATTATTGCAATAAATTCAATACCTGCTTTGGTTGCAAATTAGCTTGCGCTAAAATGGCAATGCCTGCTTGCTGAATAATACTATTTCGGGCCAAAAGGGTGGCTTCTTGAGCAACATCGACATCCATAATATGAGACCTAGCAATTTGAAGATTTTCAGAACCACTTGTCAGGGAGGAGATGATCGATTCAAACCGATTTTGAAAGGCCCCCAATTGGGAGCGAATAGAGGTGACGGAATCTAGCGCGGTATCCACCAAACCAATCGTTGTACTTGCATTGGCCATGGTACTGACATTGGCCAATGTGCCTCCCACCCCCAATCCAATGGCACTGTTCACCGCCCCCATAATGGAGATTTGGATGGTTTGCATGGCATCGGTGCCAATTTGAAATTTTTTATTGGTAAAGCCACCACTCAATAAAATTTGGTTGTTAAAATCGGTGTTATTGCCGATTCGATCAATTTCGGCAACCAGTTGCATGACCTCCGTGTTGAGATCGTTTCGATCGGTATTGGTCAAGGAGGAGGTGTTGGCTTCCACCGCCTTTTCTCGGATTTGTTGCAAGGCCTCCACGGTTTGGCTGAGAGCCTCGTCGGCGATTTGAGTGAGAGATAACCCATCGTTGGCATTGGTAATCGCTTGATTCATCCCTCGGATATTGGCTGTCAAGCGGGTACTGATTGAAAGTCCAGCTGGATCGTCTTTGGAACTGTTGATGCGCAATCCAGAAGCCAATCGGTTATAATTGATACTTAGATTATTGGTAGAACGAGCTAGATAGCGTTGAACCGACAATGCGGCAATGTTGCTATTGATTGAAAGAGCCATGAACCAATCTCCACTGCTGTTATTATTGTTATCCAGCGGATATTTACCCAATTTAGGTATAAATTTAATTATAGTGCGGATTTCTTCCGCTTGATTTATCCTACCAGGGTTGATAATTTGCGTCAAGAACGGAATTGCCTTGAATGAGATGAAGAAGCAACTTTTTTGAATTATCGCAATGAAAGGAGAAAAATAATATGAAAAAATTGGAAAAATTGGAAAGAACTATCAGCGATAAAGAACTTTTAAAAAATTTATTTTCTTATCTGCTTCCCTATAAAAAATATATCGTTGTTGCCATTCTCTGCATGATTTTAATTTCCGGGTTAACCTCTTTGCAGGCCTATCTGATCAAACCTGTTTTGGATAAAATTTTTATTGAAAAAAATCAATTATATTTCAATATATTACCCTGGATAATTTTCATTGTTTTTCTATTAAAAGGAATGACCTATTTTTTTTATCAATACTATTTAGAACGGGTCGGACAGAGCGTGGTTAAAGATTTACGTTTGCAACTTTTTGTCCATTTGCACCGTCAATCCTTGGCTTTTTTTCATAATCATACCTCTGGAGAATTGATGTCACGTCTGATGTCGGATGTGGCGATTGTTCAAAGCACGGTCTCTTCAGCGACTGTTGGCATGATCAAAGACACGCTGGAGATGGTTGGTTTAATTGGGCTTATTTTTTATTTGAATTGGGAATTGGCTATATTTTGTTTTGGTTTTATTATGATTGCGTTTTTACCCGTTATTTTTTTTAGTCGTTTACATCGCCGTTTAAGCACCCGTATTCAAGAAAATAACGCCGACTTGACCGCTATTGTCAATGAATCGATCAAGGGCAATCCCATAATCAAGGCCTTTGGTATGGAGCATTTTGAAGCAGAACGGTTTGGTCATGCCCTCCTCAATTTATTTCATGTGACGGTTTACGATGTTAAGATGCGTAAAATTTCCCACTCCATTATGGAACTATTGGGAGGGATTGGCATTATTTCCATTATTGTTTTTGGCGGCCAACAAGTGATGGATGGCACCTCCTCCACCGGTACATTTTTTTCTTTTTTGACCGCCTTGGTCATGATTTATGAACCCATTAAAGGCATTACCAAGGTCAACAGTTCTATCCAACATGGTCTAGCCGCTTTTAATCGTGTCACATGGTTGTTAAACCAACAGCCACAAATTCAAAACAAACCAGAGGCGATTTCTTTACCTCCTTTTAATAAAGAAATTTGTTTTTCCGATGTTTTTTTTAAATATGACCACTCCGATAAACAGGTGTTGCGTGGTGTCGATTTAAAGATAGCAAAAGGTCAAAAGGTCGCCATTGTTGGCCATAGCGGTAGCGGCAAAACCACGGTCGCCAATCTATTACCACGTTTTTTTGATGTCACGGGTGGTGGTATTACCATAGATGGCTTTGACATACGCGATGTGACGTTTGGTTCATTGCGTGAACAAATTTCAGTGGTCACGCAAGATACCATCTTATTTAACGATACCATTCGCAACAATATCGCCTATGGCCTTCCAGAGTGTTCCGAAGAGAGGCTTCTCTTGGCGGCCCGCCAAGCCAATGCCATGGAATTCATCGTAACTCTCCCTAAACAATTTGAAACCATCATCGGTGAGTCGGGGGTGCGGTTTTCAGGGGGACAACGGCAACGTTTGGCGGTGGCGCGAGCCTTTTTAAAAAATGCCCCTATTTTAATCCTCGACGAAGCCACCTCGGCCTTGGATACCGAATCGGAGCGATTGGTTCAAAATGCCATTGAACAACTCATGGAAGGACGCACCGTCCTCCTCATCGCTCATCGTCTCTCCACAGTCGAACGGGCCGACCTGATCGTTTTAATGAAAGATGGCCAGATTATCGAACAAGGAACCCATGCGGAATTGCTCAATCAGCCAGAGAGTGAATATCGAAAATTTCATACGTTGCAAAGTCGTTTGATAGAGGAATAATAGACAGGCTTAAGATTTGGATACATCGTAACAATACTGAAAGGTTAACAATGATTATAAAAAAAATTATTTTTTTTTACTCCATTGCCAGCATCGGAATGATTCTCTTTTTTCCTGGAATAGGAAGGACATCCACAACAGACAGCCTCATGGAAGAGCTTATGAGAACTCCATTGGAGAGTCTGATCGAGATGGAGATCACCTCTGCAGCTAAAAAGCCACAAAAATTGATGAATGTGGCTAGTGCCATTTATATTATTACCGCTGATGACATCAAACGCTCTACGGCCACGGTATTGCCAGAGCTTTTGATGGGAGTGCCGGGGATGCATGTGGTTCAAATTAATGCTCATTCGTGGGCCATTTCGGCTCGTGGTTTTAATGGTCTCTTCTCCAGAGATCTTCTCATCTTAATGGATGGCCGAAGCCTCTATACCCCTTTGTTTTCCGGTGTCTATTGGGATACCCAAGATCTTCCCTTAGAGGATATTGAACGCATTGAAATCATTCGAGGACCAGGAGGGACGCTATGGGGAGCCAATGCGGTTAATGGGGTGATTAACATTTTAACTAAAAAGGCCAACGAGACCAAAGGCTCTTTGGTAACGGTGGTCGCTGGCACACAAGAACGGGTTACAACCTATCGTTATGGCGATCAAACCGATTCTGGGACGGCTTGGCGGGTTTGGGGAAAGGGAATTGATCAAGACCCCTTTTCTCGTACCGATGGTTGGCAAGCCCATGATTCCTGGCAACGCGCTCAAGGTGGTTTTCGTCTGGATAAAACCTTTTCTTCGCAAGATGAATGGAGTTTGCAAGGAGATATCTATGATGGAAATTTAGATCAAAAATCAACAGTTACCTCTTTGCTTGCTCCCTATAATTCTACGCTTAAAGAAACCAATTCGGTTTGGGGTGCCAACCTGCTTAGCCATTGGAAGCGGATATTATCCAGCCACTCCGATATGGATTTCTTGGTTTATTATGATCATACCTACCGCTCTTTGGACGAGACACGAGATACCCTGGATTTAGGTTTTCAACATCGGTTTCCCTTGAGTGACCATCAGGAGATCACTTGGGGGATGGGATATCGCTTAAGTCATGGAGAGTATCCTTTCGATTCCACAACGAGCATGGATCCCGACTCCCGTACTGATAATCTATTAAGTACCTTTGTTCAAGATGAAATTCAACTCATTCCAAATCAAGTTAAATTAATTCTCGGTACCAAAATTGAACATAACGATTATACCGGTTTGGAGCTCCAACCCAACGCAAGAGTTTTGTGGAGGATGGCGGAGGATCAAACGCTTTGGACATCAGTCTCCCGCGCCGTGCGTACTCCTTCATGGAGCAACCATAATTTTCGTATCAATGTGACAGCCTTTCCCATGGGCCCCCCTTTTAATGTAGGGGAAATTTCCATATTTGGCAGTGAGGCTGTCCAATCAGAAGAGTTAATGGCCTATGAATTGGGCTATCGGAAACAATTTGGAAAAAATTTTTTTCTTGATACTACAGCCTTTTATCATGTTTACGACGATCTCGTCAGTAATGAAAATGGGACTCCCTTTGTAGAAGCCGATGCCATATCAACCCATTTAGTGACTCCAATTTATTGGGAAAATAAACTGCAAGCCCATACCTATGGCTTGGAACTGGATACCCAATGGCAGACGAGCGAATCTTTACGTCTTCAATTGGGGGCCTCCTTACAAAAAATTGACCTTGATTTAAAAGAGGGCAGCACCGACACCTCCTCTTTAGCCAGTGCTGGTGATGACCCCCAATTTCAGTTTCATCTGCATAGCTATTGGGATATTATTGAACATGTTCAACTCGATACTATGCTCTATTATGTCCAACGGTTATCGAGTTTAAACATTCCGGCCTTTTGGCGTGCAGATATTCGACTGGGTTGGGAGGTACAAAAAAATTGTCGTCTGGATCTTATAGGGATCAACCTGTTGGACGATTCTACCCCGCAATTTATCGATGCCGCAGGTGCAACGGAAAATTCAGAATTTCCCCGTTCATTCTTGGCTAAACTCACTTGGAGCTTTTGAATGTTTTTTACACGAAAAAAGCTTTTTTGGGGGCTATTATGGCTGTTCATGACGAATTCACTCATCGCGTCGGAAAAACCAACGGCAGATCAACTAAAAACCGCTTTTTTATACCATTTTATCCATTTTATTAAATGGCCAGATCATGCCTTTAAAAACGACACCAAATTTTACCTCTGTGTGTTCGGAGAGACACATCTTTCCAGTTTAATCCAACAAATAGCTGGGAAGACCATTCAACAACGGATAATTATTGTTCGAACCGACTTAAAAATTGACCAATTAGAGGATTGTCATATCTTGTTTTTTCCTCAAACTGAGACACAATCTATGCAAAAAATACTTGATTCGTTAGTGGGAAAACCCATTTTAACGGTTGGTCACGCCAGTGGGTTTGCCAGTTCTGGGGGAATGATCGGCTTTTTTGAAGAGAAGAGTAAAATTCATTTTGAAATTAATCTTGAACAGGCCAAACAATCTGATTTATTCATCAGTTCCAAATTATTACAAATTGGCAAATTAATTGGGGCTAAATAATGCGCAGTAGCGGACATTTTAATGATCTTTCCATTCGCCATAAATTAATTTGGATTTTAATGTTAACCAGTGGGATCACGTTATTAATGTCGGCGTTGGCCTTTTCCCTTAATCAATGGTACAAAGAGCGTGGGGCAATTGTTGAGTCGGTAACCATTCAAGCCCGTCTTATTGCCGAAAACAGTCGTGCTGCCTTGGTTTTTCAGGATGTAGAAACCGCTCAAGAGATATTGTCGGCCTTGAAAGCCTCCACTTTGGTGGTGTCCGGATCGTTATATAATGCCAAAGGAGAACTGTTTGCCAACTTTGTTCGACAAGGCTATTCGGCTCCGCATTCGACCTTTCAAAATATAAATTATAAAGAGAATATTTTATTTGCATCTGATTATTTATTGGTTCGTGAACCGATTTTTATCAACAAAGAGCAAGTCGGCAGCGTTGTGATCCATTTTGATCTATTTTCCTATTTTTCGGCTTTTTTAAAAACCGTATTGCTGGGTTTTGTTTTGATTTTGGCCGCCTCATTGCTGATTGCATTTATATTGTCTTTGCGTTTTCAAAATCTCATTTTTCTGCCCATCGAACGCCTACGGATTGCCACGCGCAGCGTTGGAGAGGGACGATTCGATATTAAAATACCCATCCATTCCAACGATGAAATCGGTCAATTGGCGCAAGCATTTAATGCCATGACCGATGGTTTGCGCTACATTGAAAATATTTTGGACTCCCTGGCAGATATTTTGTTGGTCTTATCCATACATGGTCACATCCAAAAAGTGAACCGCCCTGAGTTATTTGGGTATTCGGAAAAAGAACTCCTAGGGAGAAAAATACAAGATTTTTTACAATTTGCAGAAAATTCTGCCTTTGCCAACGATTGGTTAACGGTGTTGCTTTCTGAGGAGTTTATTGTCAACGAAGAGGCCCTGTTGATCATCCCCCATCGGCACATTCCGGTTTTAATTTCAGGATCGTTAATGCGAGATGTGGATCGCCAAGTGAGCGGCATGATTTTATTGGTAAAAGATATCTCAGCCTACCGGGAGGCGCAGCACTCTTTGCAAGAAAAGGAGACCCAATTAATCGCCTCACAATTGGCCAACCAGACCAAAAGCGCGTTTTTAGCCAATATGAGCCATGAAATCCGCACCCCCATGAACGCTATTATCGGCTTGACCGATTTGGCCCTGCAATTGACGGATTCATCTCCAAAAATGCGTGATTATCTGGAAAAAATCACCTCTTCATCACGATCATTATTGCGTATTATCAATGATATTCTTGATTTTTCCAAAATTGAGGCGGGCAAATTAGAGCTTGAACTGATCGAATTCAGATTGGACCAACTTTTGGATAATTTGGTGGAAATGTTTCGGAAAAAAATTTTAGAAAAAAAAATAGAATTGATCATCCATCTCTCCGTTCAAACGCCACTGGTGCTTATTGGAGAGTCGTTGCGTTTGGAACAAATTTTAATGAACCTTCTGAGCAATGCCATTAAATTTACTCAGGTGGGTGAAATAGAAATTTCGGTCACTGTGGATACCAAAAAGGAGGATCAAGTCATGTTAGCCTTTGTTGTTCGTGATACGGGTATTGGCATGACCGGTGAACAAATGGAACAATTATTTCAACCTTTTGTCCAAGCCGATGGTTCAACGACACGTAAATATGGCGGTACTGGCTTAGGTTTGACCATCAGTAAACGCTTGGTAGAGTTATTGAATGGTCGCATTTGGGTGAATAGCCAACCCAATCAGGGCAGTACATTTTATGTTACCCTCCCCTTTAAATGGGTTGCGCACCACCCTAAAGATTTTGCCTTTTTGCCGAATATAAAGAAAAGTCGTGTTTTGGTTGTCAATCGCCACCTCCTCTCTCGACAAGGGGTGATGGCTGCTTTGGAGAGTTTTGGTTTTGAGGTGATTGGGGTCTCCTCTGCTCAAGAGGCCTTGGAGGTGATTGAGCAATCACCGATTGGAGTGGTATTGCTGGATGAAAACCTAACTCTGCCTAAAATGAGCCAAAAAATTCCTATTATTCATCTAAAAACCGAATTGGTCCAAACTCTTGAGCTTGGAAGTGATCTAATTTTACCCAAACCGATCAACCGCGCAGAACTTTTAAAGTTAGTCTGTCACAGTTTGGGGATAAAGCTTAAAAAAGAAATAAAAAAAGGCCAAGAAGCTTTCAATACCGACCAAATAAAAGCCCAATTAGCCGGTACACATCTGCTTCTGGTAGAGGATAATGCCATCAACCGTCAAGTCGCTCGCGAAATATTGGAAGGGATTGGATTAAAAATATCCCAAGCGGAAAATGGTCAAGAAGCGGTGGAGATGGTCGCGGCACAAACCTTTAACGCCATTCTTATGGATATCCATATGCCCATCATGGATGGTTATACCGCCACCCAAGAGATTCGCACCCGTCTGGGTCAAAAGGAGATTCCCATTATTGCTATGACTGCGAATGCCATGGTCGGAGATCGAGAAAAATCCTTGGCCTCTGGCATGAACGATCATATTACAAAACCTATTGTTAAAAAAGATCTTTATCACGTTCTATTGCAATGGATCTCTCAGCAACAAATGGATGGATCCCCCATCTCTTCTTTACCGACGGATTCCAACGCAAGTTTACCTACTTTTCCAGGTTTAGATCTCAATGCCGCTTCCGATCGTCTGGGGGGCAACCATGAATTGCTTTGGACGCTATTGCAAGAATTTCAACGCAGCAATGCCGATGTTAGCCAACGGGTTCGAGAGGGATTAGAGAGCTTTATCCCCGAAGAGATCATAAAAGCCAAAAATTTGGTCCATTCTATCAAAGGGATGGCGGGAAATCTTTCGGCCCAGGAGTTGTATCAAGCCGCGACCGTTTTAGACCGGGCTATTCGCGAAAAAAATCGTTCCCAGTGGCCAGAACTACTTGATCATTTTGAATTTTGTCTTCACCAAGTTTTTTCTTCCATTCTTTTATGGAAAAATCCAAGCCAAGAGCAACAGAGATCAACCGAACCCCTCCCCTTCACAGAATTGATTCGTTTATTAAAAGAACTCAATCGTTTGATTCACGACAACGATTCTCAAGCCCTCAAGCAGATAAAATTATTGCGTCCTTTTCTTACCAACACAAAATGGCAGCATCAGGGGATTCAGTTAGAAACGACTTTGGATCGGTTGGATTTTCAGGCGGCCAAAGAGCAAATTACCTTTATTCTTCAGCAGATTTGATTTTTTTATTAAAATGTCCACTTCGATCTCCTTATTTTCTAATCCGCGCAGAGTCGATTTAATATTTTTTATTGCCTCTTTTTTTATTTTTTTAATGTTTGCTATAAACGCATGGGCATTTTTTATTTTTATTATTTTATTATCTTATTATTCAGTTGCAGAGATTCTTAAGGATCGTCGATTGAGTGAGAAAAATTTTTTGGGTAAAATTGATCCAGAAATAAACAAACGAGATCAAATAATTATATTATATACAATGATCACTATCGCCTGTTTTGCCTATATATTGGCCTGTCAGTTTTTCAATATTTTTTTGTTTGCTTTGTTTGTTATTACTTTAAGTATAATATTTAAAGATAATTTAGCAAACAAAACAGCACAAAGAAATTTTTTTTATAAAACCTCTTTTATCGTCGGATTTTGTTATTCTTTTCTATCTATTTTAATAGATAGAAAAGATATTTTTGATTCCTTCTTAAATATTTTAGTAGAGATATTTGATCTGCAAAAAAACGTATGTGGTCTTGCAAAAGTGTTTGCAGCTTTTAACGAGCTTTCGACCTCCATTATTGATTTATTGCCATTTCCATTTGATATTTTATTGGTTCCGTTAAATTTAAATTTATTATACGGCCCTCTTGTTGCGGTTGGTGTGCTTGGGGTGATCAAGTCAAGGGAGGCCGTGTTATGTTCTCTCTTGGGCCGAAACCCGCACGACCACCTTGTCTAACAAACGGAGATGGTCGCGCAAGGAGCGCTCGACGTCTGCGGCGATGGCATCGGCCTGCCGTATAGAGAGATTTGGATCGACACCAATTTCCACATCGCTATAGACTTTATGCCCCACCCAACGCGCTCGCACCGACCGGACACCTCGCACCCCTTGCACATGAATAGGGGCGTGGGCTATCTCGTCCACGATTTCCGGTTCGATGCCATCAATCAAGCGAAACCAGACCGCGATGGCGGCATTTTTAACGATGAATAAAATGGCAATGGTGATACCTATTCCCACCAAGGGATCTAACAAGGGATAGCCCAGCCATGTTCCGGCGACCCCAATCAGGACCGATAGACTGGTAAAGCCATCCACACGGGAGTGCTGACCATCGGCAATCAAGGCCGCTGAACCGATCTCTTTGCCAACGCGAATTCTAAACACTGCCACCGCTTCGTTGCCAATAAATCCAATTAAAGCCGCTGCCGCCACCCACCCCAAATGGGTCATGGGTTGGGGATGAATAAATTTAAGAAAGGCTTCATAGCCGGCCACGCAAGCGGAAAAAAAGATAACCAAAACAATAATCACCCCTGCCACATCCTCGGTTTTTCCATAACCATAAGTAAACCGTTTGGTTGGAGGCCGTCTGGCCAGGGCAAAGGCGATCCAAAGGGGAATGCTGGTGGCGGCATCGGCAAAGTTGTGGATGGTATCGGCCATGAGGGCCACAGAACTAGAAAAATAGACAATAATTACCTGAAATAGAGCCGTAATTCCCAACCCTACCAAAGAGACTTTTAAGGCATAAATCCCTTTGGTACTGCTTTCCATCACCGAATCCACCTTGTCGGAGATGTCGTGGGAGTGGGCAAAAGTATTTTTAAGCCATCCCATAATACCAGAGCCGTGGTCGTGGTCGTGATCATGATGGTGATGCCCACCATGTTCATGAGGATGGTCGTGCCCCTCTTCGGTAAATTCGGTCGTTAAAATATGTTGTTCCTGCTCATCTTGGAGATAAAGACGCAATTTAAATTCATGGGGTTCTGGAATGTCGCTGGTGGATTCCAGGTATGCACTTTCCGTTCGAAACCGAAACAGTTGTGTTTGACCATCTGGGCGAATGGTTTCAATAGAGATGGCCTCGGCGGGCATGGGTTCTATAGCGGTTTGATAAAGATCGGTGAAATAGAGGCGAAAACGGGGGGGAACGCCGGTTTCAAAAACGCTTAACTCCACACGGCCATGGGGATGGTCGAGGATGGGACCGCCATGACGGCCATAACGGGGGGAAGGGTTTGAATCCATTTCGTTAACTCCATAACACGCAACGTTATAAATATTTGGCCAAGGCGTTTAATTCGCGGATTAACGCCGCCACATCCGCATCAGAACGGGTCAACCCATCTTGGATGCAATGTTCAATGTGATCTTGGATAAAAAGTTTACGGGCGTTGGTCAAGGCGTTGATTACGGCGTGGAGTTGTTGTGCTGTATTGGCACAAGGTTGTCGTGACTCGATCATATCGATCACCCGCTTTAGATGCCCGGAGGCCCGTTTCAGACGTAAAACAATATCTTCATGGGTTTGATGTTCAGCCATTTTTGTCTCCTTATCCTATCCTGGGGGAGAGGTTACCATATCTTTCATAAAAATTAAATGGCTTTTTATACTCGCACATAAAAGTACACCATTTTTTATTTGATTCCTTTTGGAAAAAATTTAAGATAGAATTATTCAAAAAAGTATAATTCTTAAAATATGATAGGGAGTTTTCTCCATGCCCAATACTTTGACAGCCGATGATGTTTGGAAAATGTTCCAAGAGACAAACCTGTTATTTAAAAAAAATTCTATAGAAATCAATTGCATGCAAAGAGAAATCAAAGAAATGCAAAAGGAATGGCAAATAGAAATTAAAGAAATACAACAAGATACCCGGCAAACCATCAAAGACCTCTCTCGTCAGGTTGGCGATTTGACGGGCAAGTGGGGCCGGTTTGTGGAAAACATGGTGGCCCCTAGTTGTAAAACTCTGTTTGCTAAAAGAGGGATTCCCGTGCATGAGGTGCATCAACAGGTTAAGGCGTGGCGGGATGACAATCGCAGCATGGAGGTGGATATTTTGGTGGTGAATAGCGAATCGGTCGTTGTCGTAGAGGTTAAAAGCACCTTAAAACAAAAAGATGTAGAAGATTATATTGGGCGAATAAATCAATTTAAATATTTTTTTCCACGTTTTACCACCTATCATGTTTTTGGCGCGGTAGCGGGAATGGTCGTCGAGGAACATGCCAACACCTATGCCCGCCAACAAGGATTGTTTGTCATTGTTCAAGCTGGGGAGAGCGTTGAGTTGGCCAATGCCGACAATTTCATTCCCCGTAGTTGGTAATTATTTTAATGTATCGGAAAAATAAAAATCAAGACCTTGGGGGGCGGAGAACCGCCCCCCCAATTCCCCCCACCCTTTTCTTTTGATTTTTAAAAAAAAGAGGGGGTCTGGCCTTTGATTTTTTCTGCCCGAAGGGCATCATGTTCAATTTACAACCCCTCCGAACCGTGATCATCGGTCAGGCACTGGCTATGGTCGCCTAATGTTTGCAATATCCGACACCTTTCCACCCGCCCTGCCCCGCAACCTGCGATAATGCGTTGTAGTTCCGCACGCAACCCCGCCAATCGTTCGATTTTTAGCTCCACAGTCCGAAGGTGTTCCCGAGCCACCGCATCCACTTCGCCACAAGGTCGATCCCCCGCTTGGGCTAGGGTGAGCAGACGGCGGATTTGATCCAATGAAAACCCCAATTCTCGACAATGGCGAATAAAAAGCAACCGCTCTAAATGATTGGCAGAGTATAGCCGTTGATTGCCGCTTGACCTTGGGGGGGTGGTCAGCACGCCGACCTGTTCATAATAGCGGATCGTTTGCACCTGACATCCTCCCATTTTAGCCAAATGGCCTATGGAAAATTCTTTAGCCATTCTGTATTTTTTTCCTTGAAGCTATAGTTGCTGTAGGTTGTAGATTTTTCGATATTATCTCAAAAGGCAAAAAATAGACATGTGTTTTGTGTATTTTGCATCATCCTCTTTAAAAAAAGGAGTTATTTGAATGGCACTGTTTTTGGATCAACTGCTTAGTTTACTGCTAGAGATATCTCCTTGGTTGATTTTTGGGTTGCTGGCGGCAGGTTTGGTCAAGGCTTGGGTTCCTGAAACTCTGATCAGCCGTTGGTTGGGGGGGAGTGGTATGGGTAGCATTACCCGAGGGGCATTGATTGGCACTCCGTTGCCTCTGTGCTCATGTAGCGTGATTCCCATGGCCATGGGGTTATATCGCAAAGGGGCTTCCAAACCGGCCACCATCTCTTTTTTAGTAGCCACTCCAGAGACCGGTATTGATTCTATAGCCCTTTCTTGGGTGCTTTTAGGACCGTTTATGACCCTTATTCGTCCAGTGTCGGCCATGATGAGTGCTATTTTTTCTGGTGTTTTAATTCTTATTTTTGCCAAAGAGCGTGCCACCTCTCCCCTGCCCCAACCCAAAGCTTGTATTAAATCCTGTTGTGGTGTTTCCGCCAATTCCAACGACTCTCTCCCAAAGCCCACCCACACACAGACGCTAAAATATGGTATAGCCTATGCGATGGGGGATATGTGGGATGATTTGGCGTTGTGGCTTATGGGGGGAGTTGTGGTGACGGCGGCGGTGATGACTTGGATTCCCCAAGGGGAGTTGACCGACTATGTGGGGGGGGGGGTGGCTCTCCATGTTGAGCATGGTTCTGGTCAGCGTTCCGGTCTATGTCTGCGCCTCTGCCTCCACGCCTGTGGCTGCCGCTATGCTTCATGCCGGTTTGACTCCTGGCATGGCCCTAGCCTTTCTCATCGCTGGACCCGCTACCAATCTGGCAACTTTGGTAGTGGTTTACCAAGAGATGGGGGGACGTACCTTGACCGCTTATCTGGTTGGCATCGTGCTGAGTGCCATGGGGATGGGGGCTTTGACGGATTTTATTGGAACACAATGGCCTGTGTTGCAAAGCGTTGCCAACCTGAATACCGGTGCCGAAGCGGCACTGCCGGTTTGGCTGGAGTGGGGATGTACATTGTTTGTGTTGGGGTTGACGGGACGGACTTTGAAACAAAAAATTAAAATGGGTTAAATGAGAGATTCGGAAGGGATCTCTCTCAATGGAAGCCATCTTAACTTATAAAGAAAGCGGCTTGATGAGTGAAACTAAAATGAAAAAAACTGATCCATCTACTATGATTTTGATTTGTATTAGTATGAATGCGGTTGAACTGCACCTGCTTTTGGAACGCCGGCATGCCTTCTCCCCTGCCCTTTAATCTTTTGGTTCTCTTAGGCCCCACCGCATCGGGAAAAACCGCTTTGGCGGTGGAGGCGGCGTTGCAGTTGCAGGGAGAGATTATCTCGGCAGACTCGCGACAGGTGTATCGGGGGATGGATATTGGGACTGGAAAAGATTTAAACGAATATGGGGCGATCCCCTACCATATGATCGATATTCTCAATCCAGATCAGCCTTTTAACCTTTTTGAATTTCAAAGCCGCTTTAATATGCTGTTTCCAGATATCCTCTCCCGAAACCGTTTGCCATGTTTAGTGGGGGGAACGGGGTTATATGTGGAGGCGGTGTTGATGGGATATCCATTAAAAGAGGCCCCCTCTAACCCGGAACGCCGCCAAGAGTTAGAGCGTCTCGACCTGGAAGCATTACAAAAACTCTTGTTAAGCCACCAACCCAGCTTACACAACCGCACCGATCTGCTGGAAAAAAAATATCTCATCCGCGCCATCGAAATTCAAGAATCTCCTCTCCCCCCTCTCCCCGCTCCCACTTTAGCAATAAAACCGATCGTATTTGGTCTGCGCTTTGACAAAACCACACTCAAACAACGAATTACCAACCGTCTGCGACACCGCATGGCCCAAGGTTTGATCCAAGAGGTGGAACAACTCCTCGCCCAAGGGTACTCCCATGCGACTTTGGAGGCCTTTGGGCTGGAATATCGTTTTGTCTCCCAATATGTACGCGGTGCACTTCATAATCGCAATGACTTGTTCCAAAAGCTCAATTCGGCCATCCACCAATACGCCAAACGCCAACTCACTTGGTTTGCCCGCATGGAACGGCATGGCATCGTCATTCATTGGTTGGACGGTGAAAAAAAACCTTTGGCGCAACTATTGCATATAATTGATCGCATATAAGATGTAAGCGTTTTTTTTCCGATACAAACCTTACCAGCCTGAAACATTCAGGTGGACATTTACGAACGGGAATACATATGCAAGCCGGCACAATACTTGCCGAAAACCGCTATACCATCCTAAAACAATTGGGAGAGGGAACCTTTGGTTCGACGTTTTTAGCCCTGGAGGAGAGTTCTAGGCTGAAAGTCGTTGTCAAGCCAATTGGGCCAATAGTGGTTGGCGATGATCGAGAATTTAACAATTTGATAAAAAATTTCCATTTTGTTCATCATTTGGATCATCCCTGTATTGCCCAACTTCACGCTTTGGAATATGATGCCAAAATTGGGCAACATTTTCTGGTCATAGAATATATTGATGGCCAAAATTTAAATGAATTTCGTAAAAAACAACCCGACGCAAAACTCACGGTGTTGGATGCTCTACATATTTGTCAACAAATAGCCGATGTTTTAGACCATTCCCACCGCACCATTTTACATCGTAATCTTAAACCTGAAAATATATTTATATATGCGGACGGAATGGTCAAATTAACCGATTTTTGCCTGACTTCAGAAGCCATGCGGGCGCAATTATTGCAAAGCCGCACGATATGCCAGGGGGGGCAAACATTTCCCCATCCCTATCTGGCCCCGGAACAGCTCTTCTCATTTCCTCCCCCAGGACCAGCGGCAGATCGGTACGCATTGGCGGCCATTTTTTATGAACTGGTGGCTGGCTCTCCCCCCCCATGCAACCAAATTAAATCCACGGAACTGGCGAAAAAAAATGATTTGGTTGGCAACGAATCGTTTAAACCGCTGGACAAACTGAGTAAACGTCAAAATATTGTGTTAGCAGAGGCCCTCTCCCAAAATCCCGCTTTGCGTTATCCTTCGGCTGGAGAGTTTATCGAGGCCTTGACACCCACCCGGTATACCACGCTAGGTAGCCACAGTCACACCCTTATGCTATTAGGCGGCCTTACCCTTATTGGTGGACTGACCGCTTTGTTGCTATTTTCTGATGGTTGGGGCCCCGCGCCCTTCTCTGCCACCCCTCCACAAACAGAAAATCAGCCGTTAAATAATGAGATCACGACCTTGGCCTTACAAATTCATAGCGTACCGGAAGGGGCCAATTTAATATTGAACGATCAATCTATTGGCCAAACGCCTTTTATTGGCAAAAAGGTACTCAAAGGTCGTTATCATATTCGTTTGGAAAAATCGGGATATAAAACTACCGACATCGAGGTGACCCTCAACGCCGATACCCGGCTTGACTTAACCTTGGTTGCTGAAATAGCGGATAAAACCATTGTATCTGAACAAGAACCTCTTGGCAAAGGGCTGACCAAACATATCCAAGAATTGCTTGATGCCGCCAACCAGGATATCAAAGCCGACCGACTCACCGCGCCGGTCAACAATAATGCCTACGAAAAATTGCATCAAGTATTGGATTGGGATCCCAACAACGCCGAAGCCAAAGCATCCCTGACCAAAATAGTCGATATATATCTTAAATTAACCGATGAAAACGCCACCAACTTGGAAGAGGCCGCCAAATATTTAGAAAAAGCCTCTACAATCCAACCAAATGATCCACGCATTAAAGAATATGAGAAAAAAATGGATGTCTGGTTGCGCGAGCGGCGTTTGACAGTTCTTCTTGAATTGGCCCAAAACCACGTCGATGCCAATCGTCTGACACAACCCGATGGGAACAACGCCCTAGAGGTCTACCAACAAATTTTACGCATTGATCCCAACCATGCCGAGGCGTTGACCGCCGTCAAAGGGATGATCAACGATCTATTAAAAGAGGCCCGTGCCGATATTAAAGCCGAGCGTTTCATCGCACCAGATAGACAAAACGCCTTGGAAAAATTTCGTTTTATCCTAAAAATAGATCCCAATAATACCGATGCCCAAGCGGCAATTGAATCGCTCTTTGACCACTATTTAACCTTAGCTAAAAAAGCCAAAAATGATGTGGATGAGATGAATCGTCAATTGGATATGGCCAACAAAGTGCGACCAGACGACTCTAGAATTGAACTCTACCGCCAAAAAATAAACACAGATTTACAAAAAAAGGCCGAGTCTGAACAACAACAAAAAATTCACGATACCCTGCAACGCGCCCAACACTATTTGGAGGCCGACCAACTGACCCGTCCAGAACAAAACAACGCCTGGACCCAATTGCAGGCCGTTTTGCAATTGGACCCTGAAAATGGTGCGGCAAAAGCCGGAATCGATCAACTGGTTGAAAAGCTATTTCGTTTTGTCGACATCGATATTCAAGAGCGACGCCTGAACAATCCCCCCACGCGCAACGCCTTGGAAAAATTGCGCACCCTTGAAGAGATTCGGCCCAACGAACCCAGAATACAAAGTGCTCGCGAACGCATTGGTACCATGTATCTGGAAATGGCCACGCAAACACAAGGGGAGAAGGCCGAGCAATATCGGCAGCAAGCGACCCTGCTGCTGCCCAAGTCATCCACAACGGATACCCCCTCCAATCCTCTGGAGCAACTCTCTGCCCTTCCTCAAGGGGAGATAGAAACCCTTTTAAAACAAGCGCAAGATGATCTAGAGGCCCAACGACTCACCCAGCCATCCGATCAAAACGCCATGGTGAGATTTAAAAAAGTTTTGCAATATGACCCGCAAAATCAACGTGCCCTGGCCGGATTGCGCGAAGTCGCGCATCAATTAGTTCTCTTTGCCCAACAAGATCTTAAAGAGGAACGCCTCTCTAAACCAGCCAATAAAAACGCCCTGGATCGCTTTCGTCTCGCCCTAGAGGTAGACCCCAACAACCAAGAGGCCCAGCAAGGGATTCGCGATGTTGCCAGGGCATTGTTAAAAATGGCCCTGGAGATGGCTACAAAAAAACCTAACAATGCCGAGCCATTGTTTCAAAAAGCCGCGCTCATTTTACCCGAAGATGAAGAGATCAATTTGGCCTATCAAGCGTTCAAAGGCAACAACGGTATACAAAAACCCCTAGAACAGGCCCCAGTCGCGACCCCGCCCCCCATCTCTCAACCCGTAGCAACGACGGAGGCGCCCCCCATAACCAACCAACCTCCCCAAGGAGCACCCTCCCCCCTCGCCAACGCCGAAATATGGCGCGAACCCTCGACGGATATCTCTTTTGTGCATTTGCCAAAAGGGTGTTTTCAAATGGGCAGTCAACCAAACGATTCCGACGAAGAACCGACCCATGAGGTGTGTGTCGACTCCTTTTGGATGGGACAGTATGAGATCACTCAGGAACAATGGGTAGCGGTCATGGGGCAGAGAGGTAACCCCTCTCGTTTTCAAATGGGCAAAGAGTATCCCGTGGATCAAGTCTCCTGGAATGAAGCGCAACTGTTTATAAAGACCTTCTCCAATCTGACCAAAAAACAGTTTCGTCTGCCGACCGAGGCCGAATGGGAGTACGCCTGCCGGGCCAACACCACCACCCCTTTTTCGTTTGGTGCCACCATCCAACCCCAACAAGCCAATTATAATGCCAATTTGGTCTATGGACAGGGATCCACAGGGGTCTATCGGCGTTCTTCAACACCAGTGGGAAGTTTTCCACCCAATGGCTTCCATATTTTCGATATGCATGGTAATCTATATGAATGGGTAGAAGATTGGTATGAAAAAAGCTATTATCACACTTCTCCTAAAAATAATCCCAAGGGTGGAGATGGTACAAGTGGTATGCGCGTTTTACGAGGTGGAGCTTGGTACAGCAACCCTGAAAACCTCCGTTGTGGCTACCGATATCGGGGACGACCTGATATTCAAAATTATGGCAATGGCATGCGCTTGGTATATGTTTCTCCTTAACGTAACCTAACTAAAATCGAGTTTATCTGTGAACCCGATCAGAATCTTTATCCTAACCTTATTGATCTCCTTATTGGCCAGTTCCTTTTTGGAAAATATGGATGGCTTAGGGCTCTCCTTGTCCGATATCATAGCCACGTTGGCGTTATTGGGGGTCATCCTCTATTTTCGCAAAAAAAATATCGCAAAACAGCAAAAGCCTTTTTTTACCAATTCTCAACAAACGCCATCTCCCATGGAGCCAAAACCCAATGAGAACACCGTGAATATCCCCTCCATGTCCTCTAAAAAAGAGACCGATCGCGTGATTCACCATCCCCCGGCTTGGTCTGTGATTGAGCGAGGCGATCCCGTTGGTCGGTTTCGCAATACCGCTATTTACAACTGGATACGTACCTCTGATCTACGTAGCGCGGAATATTCTGGTATTGTCACCATAGATATCCCCGAAAATTGCCCATGCGTTGAAATTCCCAGTCGCGGAGAATTAATTCTGCCGCCCGGACTGGTGTACGCCATTCGGTCTTAGAATAGATGAAAAAAGAGTCCGGGCATACGCCGATGATGGAGCAATTTTTGGCCATCAAAGCCGAATATCCGGGAACTCTGCTTTTTTATCGCATGGGGGATTTTTACGAACTCTTTTTAGACGATGCCATTCAAGCCGCACCCGTGATGGAGATCGCTCTCACCACCCGTGGAAGATCCAACGGTGAACCCATTCCCATGGCCGGGGTGCCGATTCATGCCGCTGAAAGCTATTTAAAAAAGCTTATTTTGGCGGGTTTTCGGGTGGCTATTTGTGAACAAATGGAACCCGCAGGCCAGAGCAAAGGCCCAGTCCGACGCGAAGTGGTCCGTTTGGTAACGGCTGGGACCCTCACCGAAGAGGAACTATTAGAGGCACGAGCCAATAATTTTTTGGTCGCCATTGCCCCACCGCACCCTAAAGAGCTCCGCATTGGCATTGCCGCCTTGGATCTTTCAACGGGTCAATTTCAAGTCGCCCGCGCCGATTCTTGGGATCAAGCCGCCGCCGAGTTATCTATTTTAAATCCCGCCGAGGTCATTGCCCCCACCGAATGGCATCCTGTGGAGCCGTTTTCCCCCTGGCTCAAAAAACTCACCCGCCGTCCAAATTGGGAATTTGACCCTGGGGAGGCCTCCCGGTTGCTCATGGACCATTTTTTGTCAATCCGCTGCCGGTGGCTTGCTGGCTTACTGCCGTGAAACCCAAAAAGATGCCTTGACCCATATTACGGGCCTCACCCGTACCTATCCCGATGACACCCTTATTTTAGATGATGCCTGCCGCCGCAACCTGGAGATAAATGTCAGTTTGCGCACCAATCAACGCAAAGGAAGCCTTGGCGATCTTCTGGATACCGCCCATACCGCTATGGGAGGGCGGCTTTTGCGCGGCTGGTTAAACCGTCCTTTGCGCAGTTGTTCTCTTATTCAACAACGTTTGGCGGGCGTCGAATGGTTTTTAAAACATTTTCAAAAACGGGAAACCGTCCGCCAAACTCTTAAAAAGGTCCACGATCTGGAACGTCTTTTAGGTCGCATTGCCCTTAAACGCGCCTCACCAAGAGATTTGGGTGCCCTGCGGGATACCCTCAATTGCATTCCCCTTGTGGAACAACTGTTCACAGATCAAAAACTCCCGGAGATTTTGCAACAGGTATTACCTTCGTTATCTCAACATGCCGACTTGTCGGTCCGTTTAAACCAAACTTTGACCGATGAACCCCCCATTAAACTCCAAGATGGCAACGTCATTCGCCCCCTTTTCAACCCAGAACTGGATAAGTTACGCACCATCACCGAACATGGCAAAGAGTATCTGGCCGAATTGGAGCAACGGGAGAGAAAAAAAACCGGTATTTCTAGCCTCAAAATTGTCTATCATCACAGTTTTGGTTATACCCTACAAGTCACCAATACCCAACGGGATAAAGTACCCTACCATTATATTCCCAAACAGACCATGGTAAACGCGGTCCGCTATGTAACCGAAGAGTTAAAACAAGAGGAAGAGACCATTCTAAATGCCGAAGTCAATCTGACTCACATGGAGGCTATGCTGTTTGAACAGTTGGCCCTTGAGGTGTCAGAACATGCGGCCTCTTTACAACAGACCGCTCATGCGTTGGCTGTTCTGGATGTCCTGACCACCTTTGCCGATACCGCTCATCGGCGCAATTATTGCCAACCATACCTAGAAGAAGGCGACACCATTGACATTCGCAATGGCCGCCACCCGGTGGTAGAGGCTTTCAACGACACCCCTTTTGTCGCCAACGATACCCTCTTAAATACCACCACCAACCGCATTGCCCTCATCACTGGCCCCAACATGGCAGGCAAGTCCACCTTGATGCGTCAGGTGGCCCTTATTGTTCTCATGGCTCAAATGGGCTCTTTTGTGCCGGCAAGCAGTGCCAAAATTGGTTTGGTGGATCGTATTTTTACTCGAATTGGGGCGGCCGATGATCTGGCCGGGGGGCGTTCAACCTTCATGGTAGAGATGACAGAAGCCGCGCACATTCTACACCATGCCACGCCTCGCTCTTTGGTGATTTTTGACGAAATCGGACGCGGCACCTCTACCTTGGATGGCCTGGCCATTGCTCGGGCCGTGGCCGAACATATTTATTCTTATAACCGCTCACGCACCCTTTTTGCCACCCACTTCCATGAATTGACCATTTTGGAACAACTCAATCCCGGCATTGTCAACCATACTGTAGAGGTCAAAGAGGTTGAAGAGCAAATTCTTTTTCTACACACCATCATTCGCGGGGCCGCCGATCGTTCCTATGGTATCCACGTCGCCCAACTGGCAGGGCTCCCCGCCACCGTCATCACCCGTGCCAATGCCATTTTGGCCGATCTAGAATCCAACGCACCCCAAAAGAAACGCCCTGCTAAACCGAATAAAACCCAAACGCAATTAAGCCTTTTTTTAGAACACCCTCCTGAACCAATCGTTTTGGAATTAAAACATATGAATCCAGACGATCTAACCCCCAAGCAAGCCTTGGAGTTACTTTATCGATTAAAAAAAATGGTTTAATGGTCGTGCGCTTAGATCTATTTTCGGTAGCACCACACTTAACCGTGGTCATTTGTTTTTTGATTTTATTATTTAAAAAAAAAGGGGTCTGGGGGATTGCCCCCAGGGTTTTTCTTTTACTTTTGACCTCGGTTTTGCTTTCTTCAAAAAGCAGGGGGATTGGGGGATGCAATCCCCCAAGGTCTTGACTTGGCTTTTTGTTCAGGCACTCGTTCATCGTCCACACTTAAATGTGGTGGTACCCTATTTTCGATGATGTTTGATGAAATCTTCCACTACTCGCAAAAAAACCGGGCCATATTTTTCCAACTTGGCTTTGCCTACCCCAGAAATGGCCATCATTTGTTCCAGAGTGCGCGGCTGTTTTTCGGCCATGATCCGTAAGGTCGCATCATGAAAAATGACATAGGGTGGCACTTTTTGAGCAAGTGATAATTCACTGCGTTTGGCCCGCAAGAGATCCCATAAATCCTCTTTTCCCTCACCAAACACCTCTTCTACCGCTCGTTTATAGTTATTTTTCTTTTTAACCGATGAAAAAAATTTCTCTTCTGGTTCTTGACGGATAAACACTTTTTGTTCATCACGCAACAAGGGACCGCAAGCATGGGTTAATTTTAACCCTGCAAACTCATGGTCATTTTTACACAGATAACCTGCTACCACCAAATGACGAAAGACCGCGTGCCATTGACGTTCACTCAAATCTTTGCCAATTCCAAAGGTACTGACCAAGTGATGACGGTGCTTAAGAACCTGTTCCGACTCTATGCCACGCAATACATTTACCAAGTGACGCACACCAAATATTTGCTCGGTTCGGTGTACACATGAGAGGGCTTTGCGAGAGGCCAGGGTGGCGTCCCAGACTGGAGCTGGATTTAAACAAATGTCGCAATTGCCACAATCCGCCCCTCCCGTTTCACCAAAATAGCGTAAAAGAATATTACGGCGACAACTGAACGCCTCACAATAATTCAACATCGATTCCAACTTGGCACTTTCCACCCGTTTTTGGGTTTCATCGGCATTGGATTCGGTGATAAATTTACGCAACATCACCATATCTTCCAAGCCATAAGTGAGCAAAGCCTCGGCCTTTTCACGATCTCGACCCGCACGTCCGGTCTCTTGATAATAGGCCTCCAGGCTTTTAGGCATATCCAAATGAACGACAAATCGCACGTCTGGTTTATCGATTCCGAGTCCAAAGGCGATGGTCGCTACCATAATAATCCCCTCTTCATTTAAAAAACGGTCCTGATTCTCTTGCCGTTGTTTGGAATTCATTCCCGCATGATAGGTTAAGGCTTTCCGTCCTTGTTGGAGAAGATAGTCACAGGTTAACGCCACCTTGTTACGGGAAATTCGGTAGACGATTCCAGACTCTTTAGGAGATTTTCTGGTTAAAAAATGACGCAATTGTAAATGTGGATTATTTTTGGCAATAACCGTATAACGAATATTGGGACGATCAAAACTAGAGATAAATATACGAGCGCGTCCCAAACCAAGACGTGTTAAAATTTCAGCCCGCGTTGTGACATCTGCGGTGGCTGTCAATGCAATCCTGGGCACCATGGGAAAATGGTTTTCCAAAACCGACAGCCCCAAATAATCTGGACGAAAATCATGCCCCCACTGAGAAACGCAATGGGCCTCGTCGATGGCAAACAATGCCAACGGTACTTGATGTAAATAATCTAAGAAATCGGGACGTAATAACCGTTCTGGAGAGACATACAATAGGTCCAACGCACCCGCAGACAACCGTTGAAAAACTTGATGGGCCTCTTCTGGAGTTTGTGCTGAACTCAAACTTCCGGCCCGAACATTTAATTGCAACAACGCCTCAACCTGATCCCGCATCAATGAAATAAGCGGTGTTACTACGACCCCGACACCAGAACGAACCAAAGAAGGCAACTGATAACAAAGAGATTTTCCACCCCCCGTTGGCATTAACACCAGGGCATCTCCCCCGCCAATGACATGCTCAATAATCTCTTCTTGATGCCCCAAAAATTGAGAATAACCATACACAGAACGCAATAAATCATAAATCCGTTGGCGCATATATCTTCCACTTGCTATTATTTAGAGGTCATCGTCACCCCCGCGAAAACAGGAATCGCTCAAGAGAAGCCTACCTTGTGGGAGAAGAGGAGATAAAAGCCGGATTGTTGTTATGACGCAAGTATAAATCGTGTCAATATTCTCGAACATAATGCCCTTTGGGCAAAAAATCAAAATCAAAACCCTGGGGGATGAATTTCCCTGTCCATAATGAAAACTTCATCCGCCCCAAATTTGGCTCAAGCGAGTTTTGTGCTCTCCACTTATGGTGCTGGTAAATAGGAAGGTCGCCAAAAAGGACGAGTGAGCTAACGGGTCGTTTCGGTCCACTAATAAAAATAGTACCAAATTCCGTATCCGATAAGGTCGCCATCAAAAACGAATTTTTTTAAATATCAAATAAATTCAATTTTTAACAAATAATACAAAAAAATTGAATTCGAAATTGGGGCAGCTGAGGTTTTTAGTAGGGATAGGTCATCCTCTGCAGGCGTTGATCCACTCCTCAGTTCCATCTACAGGAACATGGATTGGAACGCCTTGATCAATCATCCGGGCGACGATGAAGCGGCATGCTAGGCTGAATTTTTCCTTGTTAGGAATTGTATTCCGGTTGACGACGATATTCCTCCAAAACCAGAAGGAGTGAAGCCGGATTCCCTGGGAACCACGTTCGCCATCATCCCGAAGTTCAATATGCCGGAATGATTGCCATGGCCGGATTCCTCCCCACATGAGGAGATTACGGTACCGGATACCCTCCGATGTCATGAGTAGGGATTCACTGAACCACCGTACCGGCAACCAGAGGAACAAGGTGCCGAAGACAAGAAACCCAAAAAATTCAAGCTGGGCCTCGGACGGGTATAATGTTTGGTGAATGATGGCCAAACGAAAAAATGGACCGAACCAGAGAGCAACGATAAGCCATGCCGTCAGTCTGGACCTGGGTGGAACGACGAGTTGTCCACCGCTTTTGCTCATTACACCTTTGGACCAGAGACGCAATAACTCGTTCTCATGATCCAGTTGTTCGGGTTCGACCTTTCGAAAAGTGCGAACCAGTGCAACACCTGAGGTAACTATAACGACCATGATGAAAAACAGGTACAGTCCGAATGCGACGGCATTCGTCTCCCAACAGATCGGCATGAAGGGAACCATCAGATTTAAACACCAGGGTGGCATATCATCCAGGGCGATGATGGGCAGCAACACACCTGACGCAAGAACTCCTACTCTCTGCAAGGTACGGCTGCTGGGCGATATGACAACCATCTTGATCCTCTCGTTGGAATTTGGGGACACCCCATTAATTCTTCAGAACATGATGCCCTGTGGGCAAAAAAAAGCAAAGGCCAAACCTTGGGGGATGAATCCCCCAAACCCCCTCTTTTTTTTAAGTATTAAAGGATACCCCTATCGCCGAATGGCATCCAAATTTTCTATAAACCAAGCATAGGTCTTTTTTATGCCCTCCTCTAAAGATGTCTTTGCGTGCCAACCAAGCCTATCCGCTTGTGAAACATCCAAAAGTTTTCTGGGGGTGCCTTCAGGCTTAGTGGGATCAAAGAACACTGTCCCTGAATAGTCCACAATGTGTTTCATAAGATCGACCAGTTCGGCAATAGTGACCTCTTGGCCAGTGCCAATATTGATGGGTTCGCTGCGGTTATAATGATCCATTAAAAATAAGCAGGCATCGGCCAAATCATCTACAAATAAAAATTCACGGCGTACCCGTCCCGTTCCCCAAACCGTAACGGTTGGCGTATCGCGCACTTTGGCTTCATGAAAACGACGCATCAAGGCTGGTAAGACATGGGCATTTTCGTTGTGAAAATTATCTCCTGGGCCATATAAATTGGTCGGCATAACGCTTATGGCAGAAAAGCCAAACTGTTTCCTGTAGGCTTGACACATTTTGATACCGGCCATTTTGGCAATGGCATACCATTCATTGGTGGACTCCAATGGACCTGTGAGCAAATATTCCTCACGCATGGGCTGTGCTGCCGCTCTTGGATAGATGCACGAACTACCCAAAAATAATAATTTTTCCACCCCACTCTTCCAAGCAGAATCGATGACGTTGGTCTGAATTTGCAAATTATCGCGAATAAAATCGGCTGGATAGGTGTCGTTCGCATAAATGCCACCGACACGCGCCGCCGCTAAAAATAGATATTTTGGACGTTCTTGTTGAAAAAAATCCTCCACAGTCCGTTGATTGGTTAAATCTAATTGTGCATGTGTTCTGGTGAGAAGATGATCAAAACCCTGCTTTTGCAACGATCGAACCAGCGCCGACCCAACCAACCCCCGATGACCCGCAATAAAAATAGAATCGCTTTTATTCATGATGATCAAATGTTTGAAAGCCTCTACGGCGTACCCATTCGTCTCTTTTGGCCAGTTTAAAATCCTCTTGCACCATCTCAATAACCAGCTCATTAAAGCTAATTTTAGGAACCCAACCCAACTTTTCCCGCGCTTTACTGGCATCCCCCAATAAAGTTTCTACCTCTGTGGGACGAAAATAGCGTGGATCTACTTGTACAATAGGAGCGTCACGGTCGGTCAGATAACCTTTTTCCTCTACGCCACTCCCTTGCCAATACAGTTCCATGCCCAGCTCACAAGCGGCACTGTTGACGAAATCTCGCACGGAATATTGTCTGCCAGTGGCAATGACATAATCTTCAGGCTTCTCTTGTTGTAACATGAGCCACTGCATGTGAACATAATCTCGGGCATGTCCCCAATCGCGCTTGGCATTCATATTACCTAAATAAAGACAATTTTGTAATCCAAGTTTAATTCGCGCCAAAGCACGGGTAATCTTTCTGGTCACAAAGGTCTCGCCCCGAATGGGCGACTCATGGTTAAATAAAATACCATTGCAACAATACATCCCATATGCTTCCCGATAGTTGACGGTAATCCAATAACTATACAATTTAGCCACCGCATACGGAGAACGAGGATAAAATGGGGTGGTCTCCTTTTGTGGGGTCTCCTGTACATTGCCAAACAATTCTGAGGTAGAGGCTTGATAAAAACGCACCTTATCTTCTAACTTGAGAATGCGTATAGACTCCAGCAAACGCAAAGTCCCCAAGGCATCCGAGTTAGCCGTATATTCTGGCGATTCAAAAGAGACCGCAACATGACTCTGCGCGGCTAGATTATAGATCTCATCTGGCTGAACCTCTTGAACAATGCGAATGAGATTTGTACTATCGGTCAAATCCCCATGATGCAAAATAAAAGATCGGTTTACATCATGGGGATCTTGATACAGATGGTCGATTCGGTCGGTATTAAAAAGCGAGGATCGACGTTTGAGTCCATGGACTTCATACCCCTTTGTTAATAATAATTCCGCCAAATAGGCCCCATCTTGACCGGTTACACCGGTAATCAAAGCCCTTTTATTACCGTTTTGCTCGCTCAAGCTGCGCCCCTTTTTTAATATATCGGAACAATAACAATCAAGACCTTAAAAAAAAAGAGAAGGGCTAGGTGATTCATCCCACAGGTTTTGTTGTTATTTTTTTTCCAAAAAAGTATCCTATTCTCTGTACCACCCTCACAGATTGCGTATCTCTAACCCCAACTCCTTATGTTGCGTCAACGCGGACAAGTTACTCACCACGGCGATATGGCCAAGCTCTGGGCGTAGATAGGTATCGGCCACCCGGTGGAGATCGTGCAGGGAAGTGGCAAGGAGTTGATCCCGAAAGCGATGGCGAATTTCGGGGGTCTTGCCGTGATAAATATCATTAAAGGCGCGAGTGGCCTCTCCGGCCGGGGAACCGGGACGATCAAGAGGGCCGATAACGCCTAAAATGGCCTCTTCAAGGGTACGGGGTTCATGGCGCGTTTCGGCCAACCAGTCAAGAGAGCGGTCAAAATCGTTCAGGGTCTCCAGCAAACGGGGATCCCGATAAGAATAAAAACGGAAGGCGCGGGCATCGGTATCCATCCCCGCCCCTCCACCATAAGCCCCACCTTGTTCCCGAATGGCGCGATGGAGATAGCCATTTTTAAGAAAAGTCCCCAACACCGAAAGAGCCGCCGCGTCTGGATGGGCGAAAGGAACGCCAGGGTAGGCCTTGGCACAAAAATGGACTTGGGTGGTGGTGGCCCAACCCAATTGAACACGCTCCTCTAAAGAGGGAGTAGCCAAGGTGGGTTGGGTTTGGGCGATCGAATGGGTGGGCCAAAGCGTTTTTAAATGATCGGTAAAATCGGCAAAATGTTTTTTCTCTCCAATCACCACCAATTGTCCGCTGTTAGAGAGGATTTTTTCCCGTAGTTGTTCCAATTTATGGATAAATTCGGTTAATTTTTCCTCGTTATCCAACGATTGGTCCAACTTGCGCAAACGTTGAATGGCGGTCATACCTCCCCAACGTTCCGAAAAAGCCGCGCAAGGACTCAAAGAACGGGTGGCGGCGGACATGGCCAGGGCGTGGCCGTTATCGGTGATTTTAAGCTCGGCCATGGCTCGAGTTTGCGCCACCAATTCCCGCAGTCGCGTGCGTTCATCAAAACGGGCTGTGGTGAGCGTATCACGTAACAATTCGGTAAAGGGGCGGTGGTTGCGGGTCAGAGCTTTACCGGTCAAGGAAAATACCCCCAGAAACCCCATGGGATCGTCTATGGCCCCCCGGCAATAGCTCCGGGCATGGATGCCGCCACTGATGGCCGATTGTAAGGCTTGAATGGTTAAATAATCCCGCTCGCCACACCCCACCTCGGTCAGAAAAGAGGAAAAAAGCGGCAGAAGATCCACCAACGACTCTTCTAAGTCGGGAAGTTCCAGAATAAACTGTTGGTAAACCAATCCGTTGGTAGGCTGGTCATACCAAGAGAGGGTCACATGATCATGGGTATCCAAAGTTCTTTGGGGTATGGCGGGATGGTCTGGAACATCGGCCAAGGTGAGTTTGGGCAAAATTTCTGGATCATCCTCGCTCTCTTGGCGTTGCTTAAGGGCGACGGTGCGCGCAATAATTTCAGCGGTGCGCTGACTATCCAATCCCTCTTTCAGCGCGGCCAGACGGGCTGCTTCCCGTGCTTGAGTTTGAGCACTCAGTTCTGAGTCGGGTTTAAAAGTCAATCGCACCCGATGTGGATTGTCGAGAAGCCAGGTGCGGGTCAATGTTTTGATAAATTCGGGATCGGCAATTTTAAGACGCAAATTTTCCAAGGCCGAATCCAAGGCCAAAGCCGCGACTGGATCGCCGTTGTGCAGGGCGGGGGTCAAGGCGTTGAGCATTAATTTTAATCCATAGGGATAACCATCGCCGCCAATCTCGCGCCGGGAGAGTTCCAGTTGATGCAGGACCGATTCCACCCGACTTTGCTCCACCCCCTCTTCGGCCACCTGTTTTAACACCTGAAAGATCAACGCCTCCACGGCGTCTGCATGTTCTGGTTCCGATCCCTCCAGCCCACAGGCGAAAACCATCTCCCGCGAAGAGTCGTCCAACCCACAGATCGGGGAAGGAGAGCTGCCCAAAGAGGTGGTCTCCAAGGCCCGCAACAAGGGGGAAGAGCTGTTATCTAAAAGAACACCATTGAGTAAATGGGCCTCCAGTAAGGTCTCCAAATCCCCGGTACTCTGCCCCCAAAGCCAACCGAAGACCACATGGGTTTTGCCACCTTCTTGCATCTCTTCTTGGCTGAGGGGATAGCTCTCCTCTATTTGAAGGGGGGTGGTTCGGCGTTGTTCGTCGGGAACAAAAAAATGAATATCCAAAGCGGAAAAACGACACAGGGCCAACTCCTCAAATTTGGCCTGATGCTCGGCCGCTGGAATATTCCCATAGGTCATAAAAATTGCGTTGGAGGGGTGATAATGACGGGCATGAAAGGCCTTGAGATCCTCCCAGGTGAGGTCTGGAATAGATTCAGGATCACCACCGCTGTTATAATGGTAGGTGATGGTTGGAAAAAGATGATGCGAAAGCCTATCCCATAACAACCGTGCGGGAGAACTCAGTGCTCCTTTCATTTCATTAAAGACAATCCCTTTATAGACCAACTCAGAGGTAGGATCCTCAGGCCGAGCAAATTCCACCCGCCACCCCTCCTGGGCGAAGTCCAGTTCATCCAAACGAGGAAAAAAGGCCGCGTCTAGGTAGATGCGCAATAAATTATCAAAATCTTTGCGGGATTGGCTGGCAAAAGGGTAGGCTGTCCAGTCGCTGGAGGTGAAGGCGTTCATAAAAGTAGATAACGAACGACGCAACATCATAAAAAAGGGATCTCGAACGGGATAGCGTTCACTACCACATAGAGCCGTGTGTTCCAAAATATGGGCAATGCCAGTGGAATCGGTGGGAATGGTTAAAAAAGCCACCAAAAAGGCGTTGTTGGAGTCCTGGGCCACCAAATGCAGATGACGAGCTTTGGTTTGCACATGGCGGTAAAATTCCACTGTAATATTTAAAGCCGAGATCATTTCACGGCGTTCCAGAAAAAATGCGGGATGGGTCATGTTTTTTACCTTTTTTGCGGTAGACCTACGAGTCACACCTGTTTATAGTGCTTTCATCATATGTGAGTTGTCTCAAGGAAGAAAGGGCTAAGGGAACAAAAGGGTTCGTGATAAATTAATTTTATAATTAATAAAGAAAATTAATTATTGAAAAATGGGAACGCACTCTTTACAATTTTGTCATATTAGGAAATACTAAAATAGTACGCTGTCGTAACAAAGAACCCAAATGTCGAAAGAAATCTTTCAATCTATCATCTATCCTTCCGGAGGTGAATCATGACCGATGGTAATACCGCGCGTCGAACAATACTGGTTGTGGGGGGCGGAATCAGTGGCCTTACCGCAGCAGTAGAAGCGGCTGAAGTGGGGTACGAGGTTATTCTCGTCGAAAAGGAACCCCAACTTGGTGGGCGGGTCTCGCAACACAACAAATATTTTCCAAAGCTGTGCAGTCCCACCTGTGGCTTGGAAATCAATTTTCAACGCATTCGGAACAACTCCCGCATTCAAGTTTATACCTTGGCCGAAGTGGAGACCATTTCCGGTACGGCAGGAAATTATCAGGTTGCGATCCGTCGCAATCCTCGTTTTGTCAACGAAAAGTGTACCGGTTGTGGCGATTGTAGCCAGGCATGCACCACCGAGGTGGACAACCCCTTTAACTTTGGTTTAAACAAAGTCAAAGCCATTCGTAACGCCCACGTTATGGCCTATCCCAGCCAATATTTTATGGATCCCCTGTTTGCCAAAACCGATGAGGCCAAAAAGTTGGTCAAGATCTGCCCGGTCGGAGCCATTGAACCAGACCAGCAGGCGATGACTTTAAACGTTCAAGTAGCCAGCATCGTTTGGGCCACGGGTTGGACCCCTTACAATGCCGAAAAAATTCGTCCCTATGGTTTTGGACGTTACGCCAACGTAACCACCAATATGCGTTTTGAGCGGATGAGCTCGGTACATGGACCCAATCAAGGTGCCATTGTCCGTCCTTCAGACAATAAAGAGGTACGCAATATTGCGTTTATTCAATGCGCTGGCTCTAGAGATCATAATTATCTCCCCTTTTGTTCACGCATTTGCTGTTTAGCCTCTATGAAACAAGCCACCTATGTACGGGAACAATATCCAGACGCCAAGATTACCATTTATTATATTGATCTGCGCGCCATGGACCGTTATGAAGCCTTTTTGCAAAAGGTGATGGCCGATCCTGGTATTCGTTGGATCAAATCCAAACCGTCACGGATCGATGAAGACAAAGAGTTAAATCCAATCGTCATTGGGGAGGACACCTTGACGGGTCAACGTTACCAAGAAACCTATGATATGGTGGTTTTGGCCACGGGTATGGAACCCAACTGTACCACCGAGAAGGTCCCAGCCGCTGGGGTGGAAGTGGACGCTTATGGCTTTGTTGTCAATGCGGGTGGGGGCATCATCGGAACTGGTTGCTCCTTGAGTCCTGTAGATGTCGCAACTTCTGTACAGTCGGGCACGGCGGCGGCATTAAAAGCAATTCAGACCGCGGTCAAGGGAGGTTAAACAACCATGGAAAAGAAAATAGGGTGTTACATCTGTTCCGGTTGTGGTATCGGCGAGGCTTTGGATGTGGACGCGCTGGTGAAAATCGCAACCAAAGAACAAAAACTTCCGTTGGTGAAAAAACATGAATTCCTTTGTGGTCCAGAGGGAGTGGAGTTGATTCGCAACGATATGTCCACCTCTGGGGTCAATGCCGTGTTATTGGCGGCTTGTTCGCCACGGGTCAAAGTGGATGAGTTTCGTTTAGGGACCTCTCTTCTGGATCGGGTCAACCTGCGGGAGCAGGCGGTTTGGTCTTTAGAAGTCAAAGAGGGAGACGACACCGCCGAAGAGGACCGCCAAATGATGGCGGAGGATAACCTGCGCATGGGGTGTGTCAAAATTAAAAAAATGAACCCCCCGGAGCCTTTCCAAGACCCCAGCTTCTCAAAAGATATTTTGGTCGTTGGTGGTGGTATGGCGGGTATGACGACGGCTTTAGAAATTGCCGAAACCGGCTATAAAGCCATTTTAGTTGAGCAAAGCGGACAATTGGGCGGTATGGTGGCACGGATGCACAAGGTGTCACCGAGCAAACCCCCTTATCAACATTTGCAAGAAAATCCTGTTGCGGCACTGGCTGCCAAAGTAGAGGGACATGCCAACATTGTGGTGCATAAAAATGCCACCATCGCCAAGACCATCGGCGCGCCAGGTTTGTTTGATGTCAGCATTCAAAATGGTGGACATGTTTCCCAGGTGCGGGTCGGTAGCATTGTGGTGGCCACCGGTTTTACCCCCTATGATGCCTCTAAATTGGACCATTTGGGTCAGGGCACCTCACCGGATGTCATCACCTCGCTGGAGTTCGAGGAGATGGCCAAGGCGGGACAAATTGTTCGTAAATCCGATGGCAAGCCAGCCAAACGGGTGGCCTTTTCGTTGTGCGCCGGATCGCGGGATAAAAATCATCTGGAATATTGCTCAGCGGCTTGTTGTACCTATTCTTTGAAGCAGGCTTTGTATGTCAAAGAGCAGTATGCCGATGCCTCCACTTATATTTTGTACCAGGAGATTCGTACACCTGGGCAGATGGAAGATTTCTATCGCAAAGTTCAGGATGAAGGGGGTATCTTTATCAAAGGGGATATCCAAAAGGTTGCGGTTGGTACGGCAGGTGGTTTGAGCGTACAGGTCAACGACAAACTGTTGCGTTCCAGTGAGACGTTGGCGGTGGATCTGTTGGTTTTGGCCACTGGGATGAAACCCAACGTAGATACGGTGGATCCCAACAACCCCTCTCCGGTTGGTGTTGCAGCTGGAGCGGAGGTCAAACATGTCCTTAATTTGGAATATCGCCAAGGGCCAAGCCTACCAGAGTTAAAATGGGGTTTTCCCGACTCTCATTTTATCTGTTTTCCGTATGAGACCCGACGGACGGGTATTTATACCGCTGGTCCGGCTAGGCGTCCTATGGGGATTGCGGCCTCCATGACCGATGCCACTGGTGCCGCATTAAAAGCGATTCAGGCGGTGGAGTCGGTAGCGCGCGGTGCAGCGGTTCATCCACGAGCTGGGGATCTTTCTTATCCTTCGTTTCGTCAAGAGGGGTGTACGCAGTGCAAACGTTGTACCGAGGAGTGTCCTTTTGGGGCCATCAACGAAGATGCCAAGGGGAATCCTCTCTTTAATCCCACCCGTTGTCGGCGTTGCGGCACCTGTATGGGGGCCTGTCCACAAAAGATTATCTCGTTTGCCAACTATTCTGTGGATATGATCGGGGCCATGCTCAAGGAGGTAGAGATTCCTGAAGAGGATGCCGAGAAGCCACGGATTTTGATTTTTGCTTGCGAGAATGACTCCTATCCGGCTTTGGATGCCATGGCCAGAGAAGGCGGAAAGATCAGCCCCTATGTGCGCATCATCCCTTTGCGTTGTTTGGGATCGATGAATCTGGTTTGGATCGCGGATGCCATGTCCACTGGCTTTGATGGGGTGTTGCTCATGGGATGTCGGCATGGGGAGGATTACCAATGCCACAATGTCCGTGGTTCGGCTTTGGCAGAGATTCGCCTAAGCAAGGTCTCTGAGACTTTAAATCGACTGCAATTGGAGTCGGATCGGGTTAAAATGGTAGAGATCAACATCATGGATTCCCACAAATTACCTGGGATTATCAATTCGTTTGTCGCTGAAATTCAAAAATTACCAGCGAATCCTTACAAAGAGTTCTGACCATAATAGACTACGCCGCTTTTTTTTCTTTTAAAACTGAAAAGAGAGCGGCGATGGGATTTAAATTCGACAGGAGAATAAAAAATGGCTTACGACCTGTCTTTTGCTCGCGATGTTTATAAACATTCAGAGATGGGACATTGGATTAAGATGTGTATGCAGTGCGGCGTTTGTGCGGGCTCATGCCCGTTGGGACCGCATTGGGAGCATTCGCCCCGGCAGTTGTTTCAACTGGTACGGGCTGGCAAAAAGGAAGAGGTTTTAAAAAGCTCTTCCATGTGGATGTGCACCTCGTGTTACAACTGTATTGTTCGTTGTCCACGCCACCTGCCCATCACCCACATTGTGCATGGTTTGGCTCGTTATGCCTCTGAGCAGGGGATGGTGGATCCCAAACAACCCACCCATCGGTTTGCCAAGGAGATCTTCTGGAAAAACATCACCGCCACTGGTCGGGTGGCCGAGATGTTATTGACGATGCGCCTTTATTTTGCCGATGGTTTGGCTCAGGGGATTAAAAATGGGCTGGAGATGCAAGCGCAAGCTCTGGGGATGCTCAAGACGGGTCGGTTGATGCCGTTACCGTTTCGCTCCAAGATCAAAGGGTATGCCGGATTTCGGGCCATGCTCGACAAGGCGCAGGAGTTGGAAGCCAAGCATAAGGAGTCCAAGGCATGAGTGAAAAGATAAAAGAATATACCTTTTATCCGGGCTGTAGCTCGGAAAAAAAGGCCTCGGCTGCCAACATGGAAAATTCGATGCACGCCATGTGTCATATGCTTGGCATTAAGTTAAACGAGATTGACGACTGGAATTGTTGCAGTGCCTCAATTGGTTATGCCGGGGGTGGTGAACTGCCTCGTTTGGCCATGACGGCTCGCAATTTTGCCTTAGCACAACAGCAACAAGGCAACAAAGATTTGGTTGCCACCTGTGCGGCCTGTTGGTTGGCTTTACGGGAGACCGAAGAACGCATGGAAGAGTCTACCCAGGTCAAAGCCGATCTGGCCACCGCCTTGAAAGCCGCTGATCTAAAATATGACGGTGGCCTAAAAATTCGTCATATGGTAGAGGTATTGATTGAGGATATCGGTTGGGAAGCGTTAAAGGCCAAAGTCAAAAAACCACTGACTGGAGTAAAAATAGCGGGTTATGTGGGGTGTCAGACCAACCGTCCATTTAGCATTGCTGGCGATAATTTTGAAAATCCTCAATATTTGGATCGAATGATTGAGACCGTTGGGGCAACAGCCGTTCCCTATGACAAAAAAGTGGCCTGTTGTGGTGGGGCGTTGGCTTTTAGCGAGTTGGACAAGGTTACGCCATTGATTCGGGATATTTTACAATCGGCTGTGGACAATGGAGCCGATTTAATCGTAACCCCCTGCCCTGTTTGTCAGTTGAATGTCGAGGTCTATCAAGACAAGGTGAATAAAACTTTCGGAACCCATTTTAACATTCCGGTTGTCTATTATTCCCAGCTTTTTGTGTTGGCCTGGGGCGGCAGTTGGACCGAGGCCGCGCTCAATCAGCAGGTGATTTCTGCTGAGGCTGTCTTGAAAAAATTTGCCTCTTAATTAAAAAAAAGGGGATTGGGGGGCGGTTCTCCGCCCCCCAAGGTTTTTTTTATGCTTCTCGATTGGTTATCATGGAAAAGTGAAAAATGAGGTGCGAACCCCACCCTGGAAGAGTGGTCAGTCACCGGGAAGCGAGTTTTTGGAGGGAATGGGGTAACCCCCGCACTTTAAGCGTAGGATAGCGACACGATAGGCCGTAAACCGTAAGGTTGCAGTGATTAAGCCTCGTAATACGATACTAATCGGTGACTTAAGATCCTGCATGGATGTCCCATAAGTCTCGAAAAACCAAATTTTACGTTAATTGAAACTCAATAATTTATTGCTTTGGCGTAACCGTTCATATATTAATAAAAAAAAGGGGTCTGGGGGATTGCCCCCAGGGTTTTGTTTTTGACTTTGCTTTTGACTGTGCTTTTGAATTCGGTTTTGCTTTCTTCAAATAGCAGGGGGGTTGGGGATGCAATCCCCAAGGTCTTGTTTTTGATTTTTTTTATCTGAACGGGGTTACCATTAAAGTAATTCCCGTACACCGTTGTGCACGGTGGGGTAGTGCTTGTTAAGGTAGCACCAACACTTTGGCACGATGGAGAGTGTACGGTTTCGATAATTTTTATAAAGCCACATTACAATTTTTGTCAGATTCAATCAAGAAGGTATAGAATAGTCGGAGGTCAGCACCGTGCCCTCCTCACCATTCTTTATAAGAATAAATAGCTTCTTGCTCTAATCGCTCCAAAGAGCTGTGAAGGATATCTTTCAAGAGTATCCGTTGACGCTGATATTCGATGGACTTTAATCGACGAAAAACGCGCCGAGGAAATCCATCGGGGGATAACTCTCGACAAGAATTTTCTAATATTTCAAAAATACCGAATACATGATCCATACATTTCCTCGCCTGCTCCAACTCTTTTCTTGAATTTTCCCGTTCCCTCTTGGCGGGAGGAGTGCATCCTATTTTTTGCAACTTAAACCAATTATGTAGAAAAGTGGCCGTCGGATATTTTTTGAGTAATTCTTCCACTTCTATCTTATCGCCGTCCATGAGAGAACATAATTTATCTAATATCTCCTTCCATAATAATATCCCCTTTTCAACTTCATTATAAAGATCATATCCAGAAATTCGCTGATATTTTAAAGAATAGAGGACATCCAAACTATTTGGAATAAGATTAGCTTCGGTTGTTGCCATCACCATCATTAACATCTGATAAACCCGACTCTGCATATATTGCCAGTAAAATTTTTGTGAAACGGCAACATTTTTTTTATTTTTTTCAACATCTTTAAAACGATTATTTATCGTGTCAATAAGAAAAAAACACTCCTTTACCAACTCTTTTGGAGAGCTTAATTTCTTAAATGTAACATACGCATCACCGGACGCAGATTGAAAAATATCCGTTTCTCCAGTTTCCACCAATACCACTAAAACTTCTAAATTCCAACCAATCCGAGCAAGTCGATAGCGGATATCCGTACTTTTCTCATGAGCCATCTCTTGGAGCAATTTACCAGCTTCATCCAAATAACTCAGAGCCACCCATTTTCGCCCCCCCATTGCCCTCGCGGCCATCGCACGTAAACCAAACTGTCTTAGAAAAAATCTTTCATATTTCCAAAAATCATAAGGAGTATTCAAACTTTTGAAAGTTTCCTCCTTATAGGATTCGTCTGGACTCTTTTCACGCAACAACTCTTCAACCAAAGTCCAGTTACCATTTACCGATGCACACAGAGCTTGAGAAAATTGTCTAACCCTAAAGGTTTGATTTGGTGGTACAGGATCCAAAGGCACATCGCTTTGATGTAACGCATTGACCACTTGCATAATCTCATGTTTATAAAATTTAGAGCCTGGAGTCGACTCATCCCCAAATAATTTTTTTAACTTCTCTTTATTAAAAAACTCTACTGGAATTTTAATAATATACCGTAATTTTCTTGCCAAAGGAGCAATCATGACATGCTCCATCTCACTCGCATCTGTGTCCTCAAATGGAGGAACTCTGGCGATAAAGACGTGCTGCCCCTTGGCCCATGTGGCTAAAATTTGATGAACAAGAAGATATTCTCCTTCAAAATCAACACTACTTAACGAAAGCTGTTTCATAGCCTCTGGCGTTTTTTTCAAACGATCCAATATCTGACTATACACATCCCATTTCTTTACTTGAAATTGACGCACAGATTCGAAGGTGACATCATCCAGATAAATGTTGGCCTTAATAGAATTCCACGGGCTTTCAATCTCTTTCTGGGCAGCGCGAATCGCCTCTCGCGCCTTATTAAAGCGATTTTTTTCCGAATTATTCTCAACGGCAATACCTTCAACATCTTTAATCATGCGCTCTAAAAAAACGATCACTCTATTGGCAAGTCCCACCACCTCGTGGCGTTGCGATATATTCAGGTCAGCTGCTAAAAATTTTGGATGTCGCAATGCCACGCCCTGTTTTTCCCAACTCCACGCACGTACCGCATCGGTCAATTTTTGGCGATGGGTGACCAGTTGCACAACGGCATTGATTCCATTTTTTTCAAATGCTTGATTTATAGCACTCAAATAACCAACATTGGTAGACGCAATCCAGAGAGATTCGGGTCTTCTTTCTTGACCATAGGCCGTTTCCTTATCCATTTCCAATAAAAGTTGAAAAATGGTCTCGACATGATCGGAACTGTAGGGTTCCGATCTATTGAGAAAAATGGATTCCAATTCTAAACCCACGGCTTTAATAGCCGTGGGCTTAACAGCAGCACATTGGTATTGTACATAATCAAGTAGAGGGGACAATCCTGTATGTAAATAAATTAAATTGGCTTTTTGTAATAATTGACTAAAAATATCTATAAATTTTTTTGTTTGCTCATGATTCCAAAGAAATTGATATATGACGTAAAGATGATCGCGAAGATAGTTACTGCTATCTGTCGCTCTTTGCGGCCTATTTCCTTGTTCTGCGAAAGGCCATTGTGAACGAAGATGATTGGCAAGCTGATCCAAATCATCTTTAAGTTTTGTCGGCTCCTCTTGGAGAATCTGATCAAACAAGTAATCTATTCGTTGTTCGAAACGTGCGTTTTTATTTTCAAGGTGCTGGGCAAACTGCATCAAACCGGGCATGGCACTGGGCAAAATCAGCAATGGAGCCGGTCTTTGAGGACCCAATTGAGGAAGCAAAAGACGTTTAAGTCGCCAAGCATACTCCATACCCCGAATTTTCAAATTCTGTGTGGAGGAACTGTCCTCAATGACTGGAAAAGAGAATGAACGACAATTGTTTCTATTCATCTCTACATAGGCGGAAAGACAAACGTCATCAATCGCATAAATAATTTGGCGACCACGCCCTAGGGAAACGATATCCCAAATAAATAGCTCCAGCTCCTCTTTCAGACGCAGCAGATCCAAATAGTCCGTTGCAATATTCTCTTGCCCTGCTTGGCTTAAGGCTTTGGCCACTCGATAACGGGCGGTAACTGACTCTGGAAACTGAGCTTCCACACCATATTCATGGCCACTCTGTGCATTCATCATGAATGTCCTTTCTGAAGAACTATGTTAAGCATAGCTGCGCGCGGGTCAGATGCTGCTGCTAAAAGAGTGGTCTGCAACTCATTTGATGCATTTTTCTGTATATTTAATAAATTTATTTGCATTTTATCCCTGGCATTGTGAATCCGAAAAGTGCCTGGTAGAGATGTAGGACGATTTAGTACGCTCAACCAATCGTTGCACAAGATGTCTAAATGTTCTTCCTCTTTTTGGAGAGATTTACCAATTCTTGTCCGTGCTTTGTGCAATACCTCAATAACTTCTTTTAATTGCCTAACAATGGGTTCCTTCGCCTCCATAGACCTTATATCAAAAACCCATTCATTCATTATTTCTAAACACCGTTTATAGGCATGAAATGTCGGTGCATCGGTCAAGTCTGGCTCACAGAGTGAAAAAGAGAGCACGATCCCTTTTTTGATTTCTTGAACTTTATGACGCAAATTTTCGGACTCTTTCTCAAAAAACTGCTCCAACCAATTTGCGGTGCTAATCGCTTCACTTAATCCATTGCTTCCCGAAGCGATATGCCACTTTTTTGAAGCCTCAATAATTCCGTCCAAAATCCAGAGCATCAACCCACCATCTTTATTCTCCTCTTCAGACGAATAGAGGAGTTTCACAGCAATACACAAAAACTCACCCAACGTGAGAATGTCACGATCCCAATTTAACGAGGAAGGTGTCAAACGCCCCTCTTGCCATTTATATCGCATAAAACGTGTGATGGGACGTTCAGATAGTTCGATCGTGGTGTGACCCACATTGGCCTTTTCCCACTCTTGGCACCATTGTCGCAAAGTCGCAATAGACCATCGGGCCGTTTTTTGACCAATGGTACTATTAATCACATTTGGGCGCACATCCATTATCTGTTCCCTTTTTATCAATTCTTATGGATAGACAAAACATCATGATAAAAGATTCATCTCAACACCTCGGAAGACATCCGCTGCATGTATCTCTTGTCTTTAGCGAGGCATAAATAGAGAAAAGGTCACGAATGCCAAGAAGTTGAAGGCGGTTAGTACTCACCTCCTCAATAAAATTTGGACCTAACAATACATCATTAAATAGGTTTATTTCAAAAGGGGGCAGCACACCGACTAGTTTGATCTCAACAGCCATCTCTTTCAATAATTCAGTAGGAACGATGGCTTCTTGCAAACCCATCTGACGATCTTTCAAATCCACCGTGAGACCAAAACCCTGAATCTGAGAAGATGCTCGCTTTGAATCAAAATATGTCGCATAAATTCTTGGAAATCCACCACTAAACATTGTTGGTTTACGAATTAATGGCCAATATTCCTTTTTTAGTTTAAATTGAACTAAAAAGCGACCTTCAATAATTTCTGGATCCGTCGATTTTGTATTAGGCGATACCCCTAACAATTGAAAAGCCCGTTTCATTGCTGCCAAAGAAGGAAGTATGAACCCTTCTTTTTCAAGGGTATCCATTAAAACATTGTCAGGCATTACCCACTTCACACCAGCACCAAGATCATCAAGTTTCAAAGAAGAAATGTCCCGAATATCTTTTGAAAATAATTCGTTCCATTTATCACTATTGATAGTCACCCTGGATGATATTTTTTGAATACGCTTAACAGAGGCATCTCTTGAGTCGATCGAAAACGAAGGATAAGGAGTCGAGAGTTTAGTGTTTATCTCTTTCAATAAGATATTTATTTTATCGAAATATTTATCTTCATCCATTGTTTCGCCTGTTTGTAAAACAGTCAACAAATTAGTTAATTCTTGTTTTATTTCATCTGCTTGTTTTTTTATATCATCACCAAACAAATCACAAAAAGGATGAATAGAGATCAAAGTAGTCATCATTATTTCTTGATCAGAGTGCGAATCCATGGCATTAGGACCAAGCAAAGGAAGTAGTGGGAATCGTTCTTTTAATATTGCAAAAACATCCTCCCATGCACCCGCCTCCCCCAATTCTGTTTTAATATCCGGCCAAATACGACACAACATTTGCCATACATCGTTGGAGATAAATCCGTAATGTTTTTCTAATACCAAATTAAACCAAATCAAATCCAATTTATCATCAAAATTTTTTTTACATGATTCAAGCCATATATTTGCTAAGTTGTGCGAAGACATTTTTTAGATTAATCCTCCATTTCTTCGAAAAAACTTCTTCTATTCGTCCTCTGCACCACCACAGCAGAACATGATGCCCTCTCCGGGCAAAAAAAAACAAAGGCCAAACCCTGGGGGATGAATCCCCCAGACCCACCCTTTTTTTAAAGAATTTAAAAAAAGGGTGGGAGGAATTGGGGGGTGGTTCTCCGCCCCCCAAGGTCTTGATTATTTTTCTAATACATAAAAATAATCACTTCTAAACTTAGATAATAGCAGATTAAAATAGCAATTGTCAATATTGTTTTATAAAAAAGTAATCGCATCTGAGTACGACTCATATCGTCTCGCAGCACCTGACACCCTTTGCTCTATAAGGAATTGCTCTCCAGTGGCTAGCAACTTACCAGAATGGGATCGGACACCCACCGGGTAACGCGACCTTGCTTGACCGCACCTATTTTTTTTCGTAACCATTCAGATTAAAAAAATCAAAAACAAGACCTTGGGGGATTGCATCCCCCAACCCCCCTGCTATTTGAAGAAAACAAAACCGAATTCAAAAGCAAAGTCAAAAGCAAAGTCAAAAAAAAACCCTGGGGGCAATCCCCCAGACCCCTTTTTTTTATTAATATATGAACGGTTACTTTTTTTCGATACATGAACTGGTATTGCAACAGGCCAGGCGTTGGGGGAAAAATGGGGTTGAATTCGGGCGGGACCATCATCCCGCCCTTTCTTACATCACGCGTCGATGCTCAACCATCAAGCAAGCATCCTGAATGGCGGTTAAACCCGCTTGTCGGGCAATTTGCATGGCGGATTCGTTGCTGATTCCCAATTGGAGCCAAAGGATTTTGGCCCCAATTTGGACCGCTTCTTGGGCAATGGGAGGGGTAAACTCCTCCTGGCGGAAGACACAGACAAGATCGACATGAAATTGGGGGGGAATGTCAGTAAGGGAGGCATAACAGGGGGCACCGAGAATTTCCGTGGCCATAGGACGAATAGGAATAATTTGGTAGCCGACCGATTGTAGATAATGCGCCACCCGATAAGAGGCACGGTCGGGTTTGGGGGAGAGTCCGACAACGGCGATAACACGAACCTCCTGGAGTATTTTTTTTAACTGATCATCTGCGGGTAAGTTCATCTGGTTCTCCAAAACAAAAGGCGTAAAAAAAAAGATTAACGGCACGCACTAGAGTCGGTTTCCATGTTTCCTAACGTCCAAAAAATACGATCCTCACCGGTAGGAGTATGAATAAGACTAAAACGACTGGTGACGCATTGTCCCTGATGAGTTTGCAGGGGCATTTTGAGGCGTTCAATGGTGCCACAATGTTTGACCAGTAAAATAATGGCTGCCCAAAGTTCGGTATTTTGGTTAAAGGGGTGCACGGATTGCCCTACCCACTGTTCTGGATTGAGTCCAAGAGCCAAAGCAGCGCGTCCATTGATTTCCAAAATGCGGTGTTCCCCAAAGGGTTCGAACCAGATGGCGGGTTCGGTGATATCTTCAGGGTTAAGAACAGCTTGACGCGAGCGGGTCGAGAGGGTCATTTGCCGGAGCAGATCGGTTTGGGTCAATAACCCCACCAAGCGGCCTTCTTTGGTTTGAATGGGTAAGCGTCGATGACCACATTGGCGGAAAAAATCCATGGCACAAAGCAGATCCATCTCTGGTTCAATGGTGGTGATGGGGGTTTTGGTCATAAAGGCTTCAACGGGTTGCTCTGGTCGCCATTCTGGGGTGATGCGATAGCGCAGCATATCGCCCTCAGTGACCAAACCGATGAGTGTGTCGCTGTTTTTAACCACAAGGACACAACCTCGGTGGTAACGGATCATCTCGCTGGTGACCTCTCGATAGGTTTTGCCAGCGGTTAAAATCGGTGGGTTCGGACCTAAAATATTGGCGACCCGGTAGTGGGTCGCCAATTGGGAGCGAGGTAGAGCGGCCAATATTTGCTTTTCCATAATCCCACCAGAGAGCATTTCATCTTCGTTGAGAACTGGAAAACGACGAAACTTGCGTTGATTATAAAGTTTTAAAAGTTCTTGGCAGGGGGTATTTTCGTGAACCACCTGGGGGATGGATATTTTCATCTCGCCAATGCGGGTTTTTTCTAGAGGAACCCCTTTATCAATCCATTTAAGAAGGTCAAATTCAGTGATTAAGCCCGTGAGAGACATGTTTTCCAAAATTACCGCAAATCCAGGCCCCTGGTTGACCAATCGATAGATGGCCTCCATCAAGGTGGTGGATGGAGAGAGGGTCTCCAAGTTGGGAAACATGCAGTTGCGAACGATATTCATAGAAACCCAGTCTAGTTAAAGTTGAGCCAAAGATGCCGCTTTAAAACATGATGCCCCTCGGACAAAAAAAAATCAAAGGCCAAACCCTGGGGGATGAATCCCCCAGACCCCCTCTTTTTTTTAAAAATTAAAAAAAAGAGGGGGGTATTGGGGGGCGGTTCTCCACCCCCCAAGGTCTTGATTTTTATTTTTCCGATACATTAAAATACTCCCATTCATGAACAAAATCTCATCACTATTTACCACCATAAAGCACAACACTATAGAACATACGCCCCCCTCAATCTTCGGAAATACGGCTCGAAAGAGGCGTCAATTGGCCTTGATATTTCGCCCCAGTTTTGGTTCCATAAGGCCGGCTGGTGGGTGAAGAGAGGCTTTCAAAAGAGATTGCACCAATACGCAGACCTGGCTTTAAAGCTAGAGGCAGACGTCCGGCATTAAAAAATTCAAAAGTTACATGACCATCAAAACCAGGATCAATGGCGTGTGCAGTGATGTGCACCATCAGACCAAGACGAGCGAGACTACTGCGTCCATCTAACCAACCAACAATGTCGCTGGCCAGTTTAATCCGCTCCAAAGTCATGCCAAGAGCAAATTCGCCAGGGTGAAGAAAAAATCTTTCGTCATCGGCAATCACTATTTTTTGCATCGTCTCCTCTTTGAGGGCAAACTCACCCCCTGGATCCGATAGGTCTAAATATGGGGTGTGGCTGCGTTGAAAAATACGAAACACATGACCCAATCGCACATCAATAGAAAACGACCCAAAACATTCCTCGGAAGGAAAAGGGTCTATCACAATAACACCAGAATCCAAGCGGGTTTTAATATCTACATCCGATAGTCTCATCAACACCACCTCTTTAGGCGCGGATATGCCCTGGATTGCTCTGTTTGCGTTGTTTTTGAATTCCCGGAAATACCTCGTTGAAATCCCGAAACAAAGCCTTATAATTGTCTGGATCCCGGTAGTTTTTTTTAATAAATTGATCCGGTAACTCCTCCAATTCCACCACCTCCTCCCACCCCTTTTCTAAAGCAAAGGCATAGTAAGGATAAACCTCTGGGACGTTTTTGGCCAAAACAATATTGATCGTTTGACCCAGCTTTAAAGCGGTATAAACCCGATGCATCCCATCGTTGATCAATGGAATTAAACGGCCATCTGGCTCTCTGGAGATCTCCACCACGGGGGGAGTTAGTGGAATCGGTCCCTCCTCCTCGCTATCGGCTTGGCTCTCTTTTTGCCAAAACAGCACCACCCCTTCCAGAGCAAAAATATTGACCGAACGCTCCATAAACTGCTCATAAAGATCCCGCAACCGCTCATAGTCGCTCTTTAAAACATAGCGTTGCGCCGGAAATAATATGGCTGGATCGACATTTTTAATCAAGGTCAACTGGGCATCGGCATAGACATAGGGTTGACCAAAACCACGCAAACGGGTTTTTTTTAACTGGGATAATAACGCCCCTGCAGAGAAAATTTCCATTCGGGTAATCGGCATTGTCATTGACTCTCTAAGAAGGGTTGAACCATTTTTGAATGTGATGAAGACGCAACGAACCAATGGCATCTAATGTTAAATCCGCAGGCGGAAGCTCCCCATTGAGAATCCCAAGGATATCCTCTAACTCTTTGTGCGGGCGGTGCAAAATCCAAATGGTCTTCATACCAAGCCGTTGGGCGGGGAGGATATCCATTTGATACGTATCGCCAATCATCACCGCCCGGGCTGGCGGAATACCCACCTGTTGCAAGGCATAGCGATAAAATTCAGGATCGGGTTTGGCCATCCGATATCTGTAAGAGGGAAAACAGGGCCGATTTTGAGCCTCCTGTGGAAAGTGACGTGTAAATCCCTCATAAAAAGGGGTCCAAATATTAGATAAAAATCCAAACGCCACCCCTGCCGAGGTCAACCCATCCAAAAGTTGCCGCACCCCTGGTAACACATAGGCCTCCTCTTTTTGGCTCTCCCAAAGGGAACGGACGGTTGCTTCAACCTGGGCCAAATGAATGGCAAAATTATTCCGCAAAAAAAACGCCAATTCATCGGCGTTTTGCCAAGGATGACAAAATAAGGTATCGGTCAATTTTTTCTTTTGCACCAACGGAATGTCCAAACTTTCTAGCAACCGGCGGACAGGACCCATATTCGGCCCACCCAAAAGGGTAAAACCAATATCAAAAAAAACAAAAAAATCATTACTCATCAGAGGTTTGCCCCTGTTTTAAACGCCACTCCATCTGCGCCATGGTGCGCCCTAAATAAAGGGCGTGGGAGATCTCGGAGAGTGCCACATCGCGCGCCAGTTGCGCCTCTATCTGTTCCGCCCGTTTACCCCGATACTCTTTTAAAAGTTGACCTTCATAAAGATGTCGCACAACAATCTCCCCTGTGGTCTGGTCACTGGTAACCAAAAATTCTCCATTGGGATCCCGACGCAAAGAGACCTTACCACTTTGTAAATCCACGTCGTCATCGGTTTGCTTAGAATTGGCAATGGTTTGGGCACGGGCAAAATGGCTCGGATCTATGCTGATGGAGTGGCTCATCACCGTGATGGGACCGCAGGGCCAACCCAACCGCTTGGCGACATGATTTTGAATCGCCATCAAACCATAAAGATTCAACAACCAAGCATCCAAGGCATTATGGGTTCGAAATGTCGCCGTCAGGGTTAAACAATCCGAAAATTTGCGCAAAAACAGTGCGACCAAACAGGGATGCCCTTTGTGACTGGTCATAAAATCCCGTTGGGTGTCCCACAAAGAGATATAAACATGCCGCGACTGGGCATCCTCGCGCAGACGATCAATCGCCACCTCCAGGGTATCTTGATGAGGATTTTCCTCGGCAGAAAAATAACCCCGCAGCCGGTTGCCATAAGAATAGGGTTGATCGGGAGACAACAGAGGATCCAAAATGCGTGCCTGATAGTTTTGAAACTCCAACAGAGAAAATCCATGCCGTTGCAACAGTTCCGACGACTCCTCCTGAGGTTGTAAAACCACCACCTTCACATTTTGCAGCTCAATTCGATCCCCCTTCTTCAAATGATTGCGCTGCCCAAAACGGACCAAACGAAAAATCAACTCTCGCCAAGCCAGCAAAGGGGTGGAACGGGCCAGGGTATGGCTGCGGGCCTCTGATGGATGCCACTGCACCGTCACTTGGGGAATGGGAATGGAGAGGCGTTCCAATAGACAGGGCTCTTGAGGCGGTAACCCTTGAAAAAATTCTCTCCATGAAGTGTGGGTACTCTCCGACGTTAAATCTACCAGCGTCAATCGATTTTTAAAATGATCTGGGGTGACGAGTCCATCAATTTTGCGCTGAGTCCCCACAATTTGACACATGGGACTCCCCAGATAAACCGTCTCTTCCAACCCCAAGGAAAAAAAATTTTTCAACTCCTCTTTGGAGTTGGATAACCCCTTACCCATCAAGATTAAATATTTAATTTGCGGATTAAACAATAAATTACGTAATAATTCTGGCAACCCATTGCCAAACAGCGTCCCCAAAACCGCAATACGTGATGATCCCTCTGCCAAATCAATCCCCGCCGCCGCCAATTTTTTGTAAATGACGTGAACCGGCGACCACAACGTCACAATTCCCACATCCCCATATTTGTTGACGAGGCATAAATTGTCTTTGAAATACAATGGTTCAAATTGCATAAACACCTCTTAGCACACCCAGTCTAACTCAATACTAGACCTTCATTTTTAACAAACGGATCCACTCTTTTCAGACCAGAAATAATCTGAAAATCGGCCATATGTCGCGTTACCAAAGGCAAATTTCCCATTCCTCTGCCTCTCTTCCGATGGAACCAATCATGAGTACTCTGTATATTGAACTTTTGCCATGCCGACCGATAGCAGCAGATTTTTATGTATCGGAAAAATAAAAATCAAGACCTTGGGGGGCGGAGAACCGCCCCCCAATTCCCCCCACCCTTTTCTTTTAATTTTTAAAAAAAAGAGGGGGTCTGGGGGATTCATCCCCCAGGGAGGTCTGGTATCCCACTCATTGACAGAGTGGTTGACTGTATTGAACTTTTTTAACAAAACGGCATTGCGTGCTGTCAATTCGGTCAATTGCTCTTGAACGGTTTTTTCTTGCGCAGATAATTTACGCAAGATCGCTTCTTGACGCTCCGCCAGTTGCAACACCTGCTCCTCCATCACTTTTTCTTGGTTGGCACTTTTACGTAACAAGGCACCGTGACGATCGGAAATTTGTTTCAGTTGTTCGCCAATTTCCCCCTCTTGGGCATGAATCAAACGCAACAAAGCCCCGCTGCGCTCCGATAATTGCGCCATCTGCTCGGTTATCTGGCGTTCCAACTCGCTCACCTTACGCAACAAAGCCGCGTTGCGTTCGGATAACTGGTTTTGCTGCTCCTCCATCATCTCCTGCTGAGTAGAAACGCGCCGGATCAATGCGGCATTCCGATCAGAGAGTTGTTCCAATGGATCTACCAACGAATTCGATTGATGACGATCATCTTTTTCATTGGATAAACGATGCAACGGTTTTTTCTGTTTTTTATCCATATGAATGGCCGATTTTTTCCCTTTTTTATTTTTTTTAGTCCCCATCTGTTTTACTCCTTAAACGATCCAAAAAAGACTTGCCAAAAAACGACACCCTCTCCAAAACGATTCTGGCAAAAATGACGAAGCTGAATCAAACTCCTAAGCCTGCTCTATCTCAATAATTGGAGCAACCACATCCGCGATTGGCAATTCCTCCCCACGCCCTTCACTGGTAGAATTGACTCCCCCTGACGCCACTCTTGTCGGTGGACGCCGCCGCCGTCGACGACGCGCACGGGGTAAAGAGACAGAAGGTGCCGTCACTACAGAAGGAGGATCAGTGCCAGCAGAAAGCTCCTCTCCACCTTCCTGTGTGTTCTCCGTATTGTGAAGTTCCACACATTCCGTGAGGGTAAACAATCCAGGTACAGAGGTTGTTGTCACCAATTCGGTTGTACCGGCACTCTCCCCATTTTGACCCATACTGGTCTCACCAGGGATCGTTCCAGTCTGCTCTGCAACAACAGGTCGCACCGGCACCCGTCTACGCCGCCGTCTACGCCGCCGCTTGCGCACAATTTCCACTTTTTCAACGGTTGCCACCACCTCATCATCAGAAGCATCTTTTGACTCTTTACTAGGTTCTGCCACTGGTTCCAACTCGTCGTCGTCCTGTTCCTCCTCCAAATCCTCCTCTGGCACCTCTTCCAACACCTCTTCAGAGATGAATTTAGACTCCAACTCTTTTTTGGCCAACGCCTCGACATTTTTCGCCTCATCGACTAGCAATGATTTGGGTCTATTGGTCCGTTCCACCTTAAAATCAGGGGTGAGTAAATCGGAAGATCCTTGAATACAAATAGAAATATCCAACGTCTCCTCAAGGCGCGCCAAGGGGACGCGCTTTTGATTGAGAAGAAAATTGGCTACTTCTTGAGGGACTAAATAGTGGAGCCGACTATAACGTTCCTGGGAGGCCTCCTCCTCGATACGCCTAAAGAGCTGAATGGAAAAAGACTCCACCGAACGAATCGTTCCCCGCCCTTGACAACGTGGACACTCTTGACGGTTGTTCTCACTAAAGGTGGGTTTGAGCCGCTGGCGTGACAATTCCAACAGGCCAAACGGTGAAATATGGCCCAGTTGAATTTTCGCCCGATCCCCCTTGATCGCCTCTTTGAAGATTTTTTCAATCTCCACATTATGTTTGCGATCTTCCATATCGATAAAATCGATCACCACCAACCCCCCCAAATCCCGCAGGCGCAGTTGGCGAGCGATTTCAAAGACGGCCTCGCGATTGGTTTTAAAGGCGGTGCTTTCCACATCTTTCTCTCGGGTGGCCCGACCAGAATTGATATCAATGGCCACCAAGGCCTCGGTGATATCGACGACCAAATAACCACCTGATTTTAATTGAATCACCCGTTCATGCATGGATTCTATCTGATTTTCGACCAAAAAACGGGCAAAAATAGGTTTTAAATCTTTATAGGGTTGCACGACTTTGACATAACGTGGCATCAGCAGACGCATAAAATCTTTGCCGCGCCGATACCCCTCCTGACCGTCGATCAGGATCTCTTCCATATCAGCGGAATAGAGATCCCGAATGGTCCGAATGATTAAATCCCCCTCTTCATGGATCAAACAGGGGGCCTTGGCCACGGCCGATTTTTCTAAGATCATTTTCCAAAGACGCAGCAAATAACTCAAATCGCGGGTGATATCCCGTTTGGTGTGGCCGAGGCCAGCTGTTCGAATGATCAAACTCACCCCGGGGGGCACCTCCATGGAACTGAGGATCAAGCGTAACTCTTTACGCTCTGTGGCATCGACGATTTTCCGCGAAATACCTCCTCCCCCAGAGTTTTCAGGTAATAAAACGGTATATCGCCCGGCCAGAGAGATGTTGGTGGTTAACGAGGCCCCTTTTCCGCCACGTGGCTCTTTGACCACCTGGACCAGAATGGTTTGACCACGGGTGAGAATTTTTTGAATGGGGATGGTGGGCCGTCGTCGAAAACGCGGTGCCGCATCCAAGGTGGTATGGGCATCTTCTCCCTCTTCCAGATCCAAATCGAGATCGCCATTGGCATCCCCTTCGACATCCCCTTCCAATTCGGCATCTAAATCGCCATTTTGTACAGAGGGCTCTGTTGCTGGCAAAGGCGGCACGACTGGAACAGAGGGAGATGGCTCAACGGACTCTTTTTTTCCTCGCCCTTCATTTGGAAAAAATTTAAGGTTAAGATCTGTTACCGACAAGAATCCCTGGCGACCGCCATTAAAGTCAACGAAGGCGGCCTGCAAGGAGGGTTCCACACGGGTGACCTTGGCCAGATAAATGTTTCCCTTGATTTGCTCTTTGCCTGATGTCTCAATCTCCAGATCCATCAGGCGTTGATCATGAATTACGGCGATGCGTGTCTCCTCCGGGTGGGTCGCATCCACCAGCATACGCTTGGTCATACGTTTTTTGACTCCTGTTTTTTTTGTACCTTTCCCCCCAAGAAGAGGCCAAGACGGCTCGACCTCTCCAGGCAAAAAGGAAAGATGTGGTGTAAATTATTGGCTGAAAATGCCAAATTCAAATAAAAAAATTGGTCCAAAATTATACAATATGGACCCTATTGTATGACTTTTCCAACAAGGAAGCAAATCTTATGGAATCCCATTCCGAACAACGCTCACCAGTACAAAAAATTCGAATTAAAACAGAATTCTCTGGTATGCGACTGGATCGTTTTATACGCGCTCAATATCCCATTTTACCCCTTTCAGCGTTGCATCGTCTGTTGCGCACGGGACAGATTCGGGTCAATGGTGGTCGGGCTCAAGGTGGGCGTCGTTTGTTTGAGGGGGACGAAATCCGTCTACCACCGATGCGCATTGAACCAGCCGCATCGCCCCCCCCTTTCGCTATTCCTGAAAAAGCGATTCTTGGTTTAAAAGATCGTATTCTCTATCGGGATGCCCATCTGCTGGTTTTAAACAAGCCCTGTGGTATGGCTGTCCATGCCGGCAGCAGTCATGAATGGGGTACCATTGATGCCCTGCGTCTGCTATTGGCACGCGAAGAGCCCCCTATTCAACCAGAGTTGATCCATCGTTTGGATAAAGAGACCTCTGGTTGTTTGCTATTTGGTCTTACTCCGCTGTCCATTCGTTTTCTCACCCAGGCTTTTCGCGAGGGGGGCGTGAAAAAAGAATATTTGACTCTTGTGCGCGGAATGCCTAAAAAAATGCAAGGGACGATTCAACAAAATTTGATTAAAAACATCACTCGTTCTGGTGAACGCATGGTGGTCACGGGCCCGGAAGGAGATCCTGCTCGCACGGAATATTGCGTCTTAAAAAATTTTAACGATTGCGCTCTGCTTCTCGCCCAGTTAAAAACAGGACGTACCCATCAAATTCGAGTCCATTTGCAATGGTTGGGTCATCCAGTCGCTGGCGACCGCAAATATGGAGACCGGGAGTTTAATCAACGGATGTCTGTTTTAAAATTAAACCGACTTTTTTTACACGCATGGAAGTTAACTATTCCCCATCCTGAATCGGGCCAATCTCTCCAGGTGGAGGCGCCCATGGACCCGATCTTGACAGAAATGTTAACATGGATTGAAAAAAGGAATTCAATATGAACCAACCGGTGGAATTGATTATCTTTGACTGTGACGGCACCCTAGTGGACAGTCTGGCTGGCATTGCCCAATCGGCTCGTCTGGCACTAGAAGAGATGGGCATCTCCCGTCACATCAATAACGATGAGGTGGCAAGCGTGGTCGGACTCTCTTTGGAAGAGGCTCTAGCCCAATTGCTCCCAGGTCAAACCCGTGGGACGATCCTCAAAGTCGCCGACCGTTATCGATTTCATTACAAACGATTGGCGGATAGTGGCCAAATGACGGCACCTATGTTTCCTGGTGTCAAGGAGACCCTTGAAAAGCTTAAAAATTCTGGCATTCTGCTGGGAGTGGCGACCGGCAAATCCCTCAAAGGTCTGCTGCGCTGCTTAAATGAGCATGACCTAACCCCCTATTTTGCCGCCATGGCCACCGCTGACGATGCCCCATCCAAACCGCATCCTGGGATGATTGAAATTATTCTATCAGAAACAGGCATCCAGCCAGACCGCACTTTGATGGTTGGGGATACCGACTTTGACATTCAAATGGGTCAACAAGCGGGTGTGCAAACCTGTGCCGTCACCTATGGGTGCCACTCTCGAGAACGTTTGGCCGAGTCTGTTCCCGATTTTTGGCTCGACCAAATGGATCATCTCCCTGCCCAACTCGGCATAGAACCCCTACAAATGGATGACTTTAGCGAAGGTTAAGTTTTTGCCTGATACATATCAAGACCTTGGGGGGCGGAGAACCGCCCCCCCCTTTTTTTTATTAAAAGAAAAAAGGGGTCTGGGGAATTGCCCCCAGGGTTTTTCTTTTGATTTTTTGCCCGAAGGGCATCATGTTCTCAAAAAGGGTGACGAGGAGCTATTTTGTTGTTATGATGTTGGGATAAATAAATTAAAAAAAATAGAAATGGCAAGGAGAGACAAAAAATGGGTCCACAAACCCTTTTTGACAAAATTTGGCAAAACCATCTCATTCATACCCAAGAGGATGGAGCCGCGCTTTTATACATTGACCGCCATCTGGTCCATGAAGTCACCAGCCCGCAGGCTTTTGAAGGGTTACGTTTAACAAAACGTCACATGCCAAAACCCCAATTGACCTTTGCCGTACCGGATCACAACGTTCCCACCAAAAATCTCGAATTGGGCATTTCCGATCCCATCGCCCGGTTACAGGTGGAAACTCTGGCCCGCAACTGTAACGATTTTGGTGTTTCACTCTTTAATTTGGGCGATATTCGCCAAGGGGTGATCCACGTTATGGCCCCAGAACAAGGAATCACCCTTCCAGGCATGACCATTGTCTGTGGCGATTCTCATACCTCTACCCATGGGGCGTTTGGTGCGCTGGCCTTTGGCATTGGCACCTCCGAGGTCGAACATGTGCTGGCAACACAAACATTGCTGCAAAAAAAACCGAAAACTATGCGTATTTTGGTCACAGAAACCTTGGCGACTGGGGTATCGGCAAAAGATTTAATTTTGGCGATCATCGGTCGCATTGGCACGGCAGGGGCAACCGGTTACGTCATTGAATTTGCTGGCTCAGCCATCGAACAATTGAGCATGGAAGGACGCATGACCGTCTGCAATATGGCGATAGAGGCTGGGGCCAAGGCGGGCATGATGGCGGTGGATGACAAAACCATTCAATATTTACAAAATCGACCCTTTGCTCCCCAAAAAGAGCAATGGGCGCAGGCCGTCACCCATTGGCGCACCCTGAACTCCGATCCAGAAGCAAAATTTGACAAAGAAATCATCATAAACGGTGCAGAGATTCTCCCCCAAGTCACCTGGGGCACCAGTCCAGAGATGGTACTCCCCGTTCATAGTTGTGTTCCCGATCCCCAGCAGGAGAGCGATCCCACCAAACGCAACTCCATTGAAAAGGCCTTGGCCTATATGGGTCTGACTCCTGGCACTCCAATCACAGAGATCCCCATTGATAAAGTTTTTATCGGCTCCTGCACCAACGGACGCATCGAAGATTTACGTGCAGCGGCCCAATTTATCCAAGGTCGTAAAGTTGCCAAAAGCGTTCAGCAAGCTTTGGTAGTGCCTGGTTCAGGATTGGTCAAAGAGCAGGCCGAACGCGAAGGATTAGACTCCATTTTTCGCGATGCCGGTTTTGAATGGCGGTCAGCAGGATGTTCCATGTGTTTGGCGATGAACGACGACATTCTTTCACCTGGAGAACGGTGTGCATCCACTTCCAACCGCAACTTTGAAGGCCGTCAAGGCCCAGCTGGTCGCACCCATTTGGTCAGTCCAGTCATGGCGGCAGCAGCGGCCCTTTTCGGACACTTTACGGACATACGATCATGAACATGCCTCCCCCGGAACTCATCTATTTTAAAAGTTGCCCGTTTGCCCAACAGGTACTTATTACCCTATTACATCGAGATATCGCCCATCAGCGCACGCTGATCAATCCATCCGAGCGTCCAGATTGGTTGGTACGTATCTCTCCCCAGGGGCAAATTCCCGTCTTGCGTTTGGACGACAAAGTTGCTCTGTTTGAATCCAGTGCCATTTTGGAATATTTAGACGCCATTTCAGGGGGTGGATTGATTTCCAACCGACCGATGGAACGGGCGCAAAGTCAATCTTGGATACAATTTATCGGCAGTTGTCAAACCGGTTTTGGACAATTGATTACGGCGGCTAACGAAGAGTCTTTTCAAAAGGCGCGTCATTCTTATTTACAAAAGATTGCCTTTCTGGAAAATGGCATTGATACGCTTGGGCCTTTTTTCACTGGCGAGACTTTTTCTCTGGTCGATATTGCTCTAGCTCCGCTGTTGATGCGTTTGCACGAACTCTCAAAGTTGGTACGTTTACATGCAACGAGCGAATTTCCCCGTCTTCAAGAGTTAAGCCGCCTTCTATTGGCGCAGCCAGCGGTACAAAGTTCCATTGCCGATTTAGATTTTCCCGTGATGTTTCGCTCTATGATCCATATGCGCGGTGCGGATGGTTATGTGGATTCTCTCATTCGTTAATCGTTTATTTTTCTACTTGTTTTTGTTCAAATCAGGAGCCGTTTTATGGACCCATTCACCAAACTCACCGCCATTGTCGCCCCACTGGATAGAGCCAACGTGGACACCGATGCCATTATTCCCAAACAATTTCTCAAATCGATTCAACGCACCGGTTTTGGTCCCAATTTATTTGATGAGTGGCGTTATTTGGACCGGGGAGAACTCGGTAAAGCAAACGAAGGTCGTCCTTTAAATCCTGATTTTATTCTCAATCAGCCTCGTTATCGGGGTGCGGCCATTCTTTTGGCACGGGATAATTTTGGCTGTGGTTCCTCCAGAGAACATGCGCCATGGGCCTTATTGGATGCCGGCTTTCGGGTGATCATCGCCCCCAGCTTTGCCGATATCTTTTATAATAATTGCTTTAAAAACGGCATATTGCCAATTATTTTGGATGCTTCTAAACTGAACACGCTCTTTCAAGAGACCATCCGCCACGTTGGCTACCAATTGACGGTGGACCTAGAAGAACAATGTATTTTCCCCCCGTCCACCCCTGCCATTCCCTTTTCTATAGACCCTTTTCGTCGCCATTGTCTGCTCAATGGTTTAGACGATATTGCCTTGACCTTAGAGAAAAAAGCTGAAATCGACGCCTTCACCAGTAAACACCGGCAAAACGCCCCTTGGGTATTTCTGGATAGCGAACGCATTCTCTGAAGACGGGAAACCGATTTTTTATATGAGCTTGGGGGGCGGAGAACTGCCCTCCAAGCTCTTAGTCGTTTGTTTTTTGATTTTATTATTTAAAAAAAAAGGGGTCTGGGGGATTGCCCCCAGGGTTTTGATTTTGCTTTTGACCTCGGTTTTGCTTCCTTCAAAAAGCAGGGGGATTGGGGGATGCAATCCCCCAAGGGCGGGAATGGCGTTTGAAAACCACATATCTCAAAATGGTTTCGGTTTAGTTTTTAAAAAAAAGAGGGGGTCTGGGGGATTCATCCCCCAGGGTTTGGTTTTTAATTTTTTGCCCGCACTCATTCAACGAAACGCTAACTCCTCTGTTTCGGTCTCCAAAACAATATTCAAATAACCATGGTTTATCAAAAAAAATTGCTTGCTTTTATTCCATGAAATAAAATAAAATGAAATAAAATAAAATAATTTATTTATTCTGAAAATTTGTATGTATCAGAAAAATAATCAAGACCTTGGGGGGCGGAGAACCGCCCCCCAATTCCCCCCACCCTTTTTTTTTAATTTTTTCTGTTGCCCGCTGGGCATCGTTCTGTAGAGGATCATTTATTTAATGGCAAAACCTATTGATCTAAGTGATAAATTTCAACGTATTGTGAATCGCCTGTTAGAGCAAAACGTTATCCTTTTCGTTGGGGCGGGAATTAGTGTTGAATCAAGGGTATTAAATAATAACCGGTTTAAACCTACAGTAAAATTTATGTTTGACACCTTGTTGGAGAGGTTGCGCGCGGAGATAAATAATAAAAAAATTCCTAAAAAAGTTTTAGATGAAGAAAATATTTACCATAGAGGAAAAGCGAGGTGTTTTGATTTTCAGAGTATCATAAAACATATTGATAATATGGATAAATTTTTAGAATTTGTGAACAATGAAACAGTGAAACCTTCAGTGCCGCGTACTAAAATGGAGCCAGTGGATTAATGGATACGACTCAAACTGAAATGATTAAACAATTTCTTCTTCTCTTTGAAAAAGAAGAAATTAAAATTTCGAGTAATTATTGGCATAGCTCAGGGTTGTATTTTAATGATATTTGTTTTGTTGTTTGTTTAGAGTTAAAGAATCCAAATAAGGATAAACCTTTTGATCAGGTTCTAAAGAGTGCAAAGAATGATCTTTATGAACTGCTCAAACGGATGGATTATTTGGTTTCGGACGTAGGGTTGATGCGCCCTATAGCATGTATTCTTAAAAAGGAATCTCTTGGAGAACGATTTAAGGAAGTCGTCCTGTGGGGAGCCGACCAAGAGTGGCACCGAGGGGCGTTTACTGTTTATGTGGAACCAGATGAAATTCAGAGTGAGAATGAACATATTATCGCTGGCATGAGTTGGCGAATTTTTGATCTATTGGTTGGAAATGTATTAGAAATCAATCCAAATGAATATCAACCTGCTACCAATTGGGACTATTTACAGAAAATTGACCATCTCGTTAAACAGAACGAGAAAGATGATGCGACCAAATATGCCCAGGATATTTTGACCGAAATTCAAGGTACCATGGACTTAGAAGAGCAACAGATGACCATTGACGCGGTGCTTGAAGCTTGGCGGAACAAAAAGTTGCAAATGATAGATGATAGGATCAGAGGGAACTAAAATGGCTGAGAGTCAAAAAGAGCAGAGCAATCCGATTGCACGGATTAAAAAAATGGAGTTGAACAACTTTAAGGGGTTTGTCGGTTCTCATGAAGTTAATGTAGATGCCGATCTGGTTCTTCTGACGGGTTCAAATGGATATGGTAAAAGTAGTTTTTTGGAGGCTCTTCAATTACTTCTTACCAGGTGGCATCCTTATAAAAAAAAATCTGATACCATGATTACTGTAGGTAAGGATAGCAGTTTCATATCGATAAATAATCAGGAAGGAAAAGATTCGTTTTCTTTGTCTTTGGAGCGCGGAAAAGAAAAGATTATTCCTTCTAATTCATATCCACCTTATTTATTGCAAAGCAATCTGGAACAAAAACAAACATCGGATTTAGAGGCGCGAATTTGTTGTTTTTTTCAGGATAGAGTACAATATTTGTTCGATGAATTTAGTACAGGAAGGACATTAAGAGACATTTTTGAACCGGTTCCAGAATATTGGAAAACTTTTGATACAAAATTATTAGAGATTGCAAATCAAGTAGATAATTATATAAATACGTATACATATAAAATGGCTGTATTGCCTTCATCTCAGGATAAAATTATTTATGATTATAAAGAATTTTCAAAATATTTGCGTCTATTAAAAATAGAGTTAGATAAAAAATGGCCAGAAATACCAGAAACGATTATGAAGGAAGAGGAGTTGGCGTTTCTCGCTGTGGAGATTTTACAGATAGATAATAAACCATTGCACGTGAATTCGTCAAATTTGATAGAAACCTTTGAGCAGACGATCATCAAAGAGGTGGAACGTTGTCGAAATCGAGCTAAAATAAATAATCAAGAGATAGATAAAAATATAGATCTGTATGAAAAAGTGCAAAAAAAAATTATTGAAACTGAAAAAAGTTTAACGAAAATTAGCAATGATTTTCCTACATTAGATAAAGATGTACATAGCTTTGATGCCACAGAGAATGGTCAACCGGATCTCTTGGCTGTTTTTCACAGTTTAGCTCACAATTCTAAACGGTGGAGCTGTATTCAGATTGATTCCAAAGAAAATTCCCGTTTTCAGCGTATCTTAGAAGAGTTGGCTGCGGTCAGTGAGGAGGAGGCGCGTAAATGCGCTACAACACTGGCGGTGTGGCTTACGCCAAGAAGAGAAGCTTTTGAGCAAAAACAAGAGTTGGAACAGAAAAAACAAAATTTGGAAAATGAATTGAAAAAATTGGAAAAGTCAAAAAAATTTGGAGAGTTAAGTAAATTAAAAGAGGATTTAGAAAAAACTTTTAATTTATTGAAGAAGTCTTGGGAAAAAGAACGTGAACGTCTTCAGTTAGAACGGAAACGAGATACATATGTTCGTGCTGTTGAAGAACTGAACATAATAAAAAAATCACTTGATATACTTAAAGATGCTTTTGAAAAGATGTCACGCCCGAATGAACCATTGCGTAAAGACATTGAAAAAATCATTAATCTTGTTTTGGGACGATTTAGCCTTGTAGAAGGAATTCTTCCCGTAACATTAGATTGTGTGGATGAAAATGTGAATGAGGAGAAATCGCGTCGTTATGTCATTAAAGCCAAAAATGGGCGAGCAGTGAATCAACTATCCACCGGACAGCGGACCCAAATGGCCGTTTCCTTCTTAGTGGGGCAAAACCATGCCATTTCACAATTATTGCCGCATCGAATTATTATTCTGGATGATGTTTCCACCTCTTATGACCTTGCCAATTTGACCCGTGAGGCCATTTTGTGGCGGCAATTGGCTTATGGGGAAGATAAGGAGCACCCCTATTTAAAACGGCAGATTTTTATCTCCAGTCATCATGAGGATATGACCAATAAATTACTCGATCTTTTGGCCCCTCCAGCGGGAAGCTCTATGCGCTATCTCCGTTTTACCGATTGGTCTCCTGAAAAAGGGCCTACAATTGAACAGATGAAAATTTTGCCTACTGAAAAAACAGATGGTGTGGCAATGGAGCGGCTCATTCGAAGGTTGAAGGAGAGAAAATGGTCAACGAATTAATTCTTGAGTTTCAAACCTTAACGCCCTTATTCCTGGGGGGAGCAGAGCCGGGTCGACCAGAGTTGCGTCCCCCCTCTTTAAAAGGGGCGTTGCGTTTTTGGTATCGGGCCGTTGACCCAAATTTTAAAGAGGGGGAAGGCCGCTTTTTTGGTGGAACAGATGATAAAAAAAAGGAGGGACAATCTCCCTTCAGCCTGCGCATCATTCCCACCAATACAGCCCCTCCTCTCTGTGGATGGGAGGGGTTCAAGGTGAGACGTTTTAACACCGGTTCAGAAGTAAAAACGCAAAATGGGTTGGTTTATCTAGGATTTCCTTTTCAAATGGGAAAAAAAGATTTCCAAGATCGCAAGCCAGAGGCGATAGGAACTGGGTATCGTTTTACCGTGCGCTGCGTTTTTCTTCGCGGGGCAGAGGATCCTAAATTGCGTCAGGCTGTACTCTCCTCCTTTTGGCTTTTGGGTCATTTAGGGGGAATTGGTAGCCGCTCGCGACGGGGATTTGGCAGTTTGGCTTTGCTAAATTGGCAAACGGTTGGCAATAGTTGGCCAGAAATGGCGGAACTTCCCTTGTTGCAGGGGCGTGCAGGGGTTAAAGAGTGGGTCGAGGGGTGGCGACAGGCCAAAAATTGCTTTCGAACATGGTTTCCTAAACCTGAGCCTGTTATGAGGGATAAAAAGGAGATAAATCATCCCCATTTAGGAGATACATATAATCTGGTGATACAGGTTCGTTCTTTTGAACAAAAAGCCTGGGATGCGGCTTTGGCGGAGATGGGTAGCCACCTGCAAACGTTTCGTTTGCGTCGTCAGCCAGATTATGATCGGGTGAAATTGCATCTGCGCGGTAGTCAATATTTGACCCAGACACCAGAGCGGGCCGCTTTTGGTCTGCCTTTAACCTTCCGCTATAGTTCTCAACATGGGAGCGTGACTTTTACACCTTACAATCCATCGTTAGAGGATGCAAAATCTGCTCTTTCTCGTCATGCCAGCCTTTTACATTTACGGTTGGTTCTATTGAATGGCCGCCTGCATCCCCTCTATTTGCGTCTCAATGGGACGGTTTCAGGTGAGAAGAGTCAACACGTCACCATACAGGGACAGAATTGTAGGTTACGTCCTATTGGTGAAAATAATTTGGGTGTAGATCTTTTATAACGAAGTGATAGTGCAATAATTCCAATCTGATTTCGTAAAAAGAGTAGATTTTGAAGGGTTTTCCATGATAGAAACGGATTGTGAAAACTTTTATCTA
>JAMOAW010000033.1:0-43149 GCA_039908535.1 Magnetococcus sp. DMHC-6
TTTTTTTTTGTATTGCTATTGTGAACAAGCTATGCCTTATTTTGTCTGAGAGACCGAGTCATTTTGTGAAAAGGGCCAAAGATGGAATCGGTTGTTGTGGACCTGCCTTCTTTTTGGAGTGTTTTATGAAAAATATCAAGGGAGGAAAAATTATTTCTGGAGGACAGACGGGTGTTGACCGTGCGGCATTGGATTTTGCACTGGAATTGGGGTTGGAATGCGGGGGTTGGTGCCCCCGTGGTCGTCGGGCCGAAGATGGCCCCATTCCAGAGCGATACCCTTTGCAAGAGACGGCATCCGCCTCTTATTTTCAACGCACGAGAGAAAATGTGCAGACTGCTCAAGCCACGTTAATATTGGCGCGTTCCGTCTTATCTGGGGGGACGGCATTGACCAAGAAGGTGGCTATGGCGCAACGTAAGCCATTTTATGTGGTAGACTTAAATGGTCCCCCGGAGCAGATAGTGGCGGTGCGGGCTTGGTTGCGTATCTATTGGCAACATATTTTAAATGTTGCGGGTCCTCGTGAGAGTGAAAATAGAGGCATTTATCTTCAAGCCTTAAATTTTTTGCGTCAGACCCTGGCTGAAACACCTATCAGGGAAGAACCTTCTTAAAAGGCTTGACCGTCACCTGTGCGTAAACTCCAGCTGCCACATATGGGTCGGCCTCGGCCCATTTTATCGCCATCTCTAGGGAATCGAACTGGGCCACGATAAGACTTCCGGTAAAAGTTGTTTCTTGGGTATTTGTGTGTGTTTCACCTGGATTGAGCTCTGGAAATGGACCGGCCAACAATAATTTTCCCTGACTGTTGAGCTGTTCAAGTCGTTGCAGATGGGCCGGGCGCGTCTGTTGGCGTAAAGGTAGGCTGTTGGGTATATCTTGGCTGATAATGGCATAAAATGGCATGGTGGAGAGCTCCTGGAGAAGATGGATGGTATTGTTGATGTTTAAATGGTAAAGGTGTAGTGATTATTTATGAGCATATTTTAATTGGGAGATTTACGAAAGAGATGTTTTGTATTAAAGATCTTGGGGGGGGGTGGAGAACCGCCCCCCCCCCCAATCTTTCTTTTTTAATTCTTAAAAAAAAGAGGGGGTTTGGGGGATTCATCCCCCAAGGTTTTGTCTTTGATTTTTTGCCCGAAGGGCATCCTGTTTTTTATGATAGAGGTCAACCCCATGCAACCCTCCTTGCAAGATTTAGAAATCCTTTCTGAACTTCGTGCTCAACTGCATTTGCACAATTATCGCTATTATGCTCTGGATGATCCCCTTATTGAGGATGCCGAGTATGATCGATTGTTTCGGCAGTTGCAGGATCTGGAGGCGCGTTTTCCCGCGTGGATTACTCCAGATTCTCCCACCCAGCGGGTAGGGCAGGCTCCAGTGGCGGCGTTTGTGCGGGTGCCCCATGAGCAGCCGATGTTTTCTTTGGATAACGTTTTTGATGTGGCCAAGTTGGAGGAGTTTGACCAGCGGTTGCGCACGACATTATTGTTGAGCGAGGAGGTGGATTATATCGCTGAACCCAAAATGGATGGCTTGGCGGTGGCGTTGCTCTATCGGAATGGGGAGCTGGTGCGGGGGGCGACCCGAGGTGACGGTGTTGAGGGGGAGGATGTGACGGCCAATATACGCACGGTGCGATCGGTCCCGTTGCGCCTTTTGGGAACGGAGGTGCCAGAGCTTTTGGAGGTGCGCGGAGAGATTTGTATGGGGATTGCCGGATTTCGGGCATTAAATCGTCAGGCCGAAGAGAGTGGCCTGCGGGTGTTTGCCAATCCCCGGAACGCCGCGGCTGGTAGTCTTAAGCAGTTGGATCCTCGGGTGACCGCTTCGCGCCCTTTGCTCTTTTTTTGTTATGGGGTGGTGGGTCGTCTAGAGGGGGTGGAGCGGCATGGTCAGATGTTGAGGCAGTTGTCTCGTTGGGGGATGCCGGTGGTGCCGGGTTGGCAAGAGGTACGGGGGGTAAGGGGGTGTTTGGCCTATTATCGTCAGTTGGCCGAACAACGCCAGACAGCTGAGGTTGAAATGGATGGTGTGGTTTACAAGGTGGATTCTTTGGAACTACAGCGGCGTTTGGGTTTTGTCGCACGGGCACCTCGTTGGGCGGTAGCCCATAAATTTCCAGCTTTGGAGGCCAAAACTGTCGTGGAGGCCATTGATATTCAGGTTGGCCGAACCGGTGTTTTAACGCCAGTGGCCCGCCTAAAACCGGTTAATGTGGCTGGTGTGGTGGTGACCAATGCCACGTTGCATAATTTTCAGGAATTGGCGCGTAAGGATGTGCGGGTGGGGGATATGGTGGTGGTACGACGGGCTGGGGATGTTATCCCAGAGGTGGTGCGTGTCGATGTGAGTCAACGTCCGTTGGGGGCGGAGCTTTTTCCCCTGCCAAGCAGGTGTCCAGTCTGTCAGGGGGGGGTCTTCCAGGAAGAGGGAGAGGTGGCTTGGCGGTGTCGTGCCGGGTTGGCGTGTGACGCCCAGCGCAAAGAGGCCATTATACATTTTGCCAGCCGTAGTGCCATGAACATTGAAGGGTTGGGGGGGCAGACGGTGGATCTTTTATGGCGAGAGGGTATGGTGACCGATGTGGTCGATCTTTATTTTTTGGCCGACAAACGTGCACAGCTGGTTGTTTTGGAAGGGCTTGGGGAAAAATCGGTGGACAATCTTTTGGTTGCTATTCAAAAAAGCCGGCAGATGGATTTGGGCCGTTTTTTGTTCGCGTTGGGCATTCGGGATGTGGGGGAGGTGACGGCTCGTTATTTGGCCAACCATTTTGGCAATTTACAAGCGATTTTAGAGGCCGACCAAGAGACCTTGCAAGGCACGCCAGAGGTGGGGAATAAGGTGGCAAAACGGCTATTTGATTTTTTTTCCGAACCTCACAATCGCCAAGTGATGGATCGATTTTTAACAGTTCCTGATACCTCCTGGACCCAGGTGGTTGAAATCAATCGCGATCGGAGGATTTTAGCTGGGGCCACGGTGGTGGTGACGGGTACATTAAACAGCTTAACCCGTCAGGAGGCCAAAGCTCGTTTGGAAGGGTTGGGAGCACGGGTTTCCGGGAGTGTATCGAAACGGACTCGGTTTGTGGTGGTGGGAGATAAACCCGGTGCAAAATTGACTCAAGCTTTGGCGTTGGGGGTGGATGTGTGGGATGAGGAGACCTTTTTAAAATTTTTGCAGGAGGGGGATGGATAACTTTTTAAGTCTTAAAAAAAAGAGGGGGTCTGGGGGATTCATCCCCCAGGGTTTGGCCTTTGATTTTTTTACCCGCAGGGCATCATTTCCTAACTTTATCTTTTAAACATCTTTATCTTAAATCTTTAGTAAAAACAATATAAATTAATATTTAAATTATTATAATAAAAATAATTTAAATATTAATTTAATGTCATGCCTTGCGGGCAAAAAAGTCAAAGTTAAAACTTTATGGGATTTGTTTGGGGCTGTTCTTCTCAAAATGTCTTGAATTTTGTTTTTTAGATACATTAAATTATAAAAAAACATTGACAATATAATTTTTTTTAATTATAAACTTAAAAAGCCTATCAAGAAGTTGTTTTGTTTGGATTAAGGTATAAAAACTTCTGCTTGTAGGTCGTTCTATAGGCTAATAGTGTTTTTTAATGTATCGGAAAAATAAAAATCAAGACCTTGGGGGGCGGAGAACCGCCCCCCAGACCCACCCTTTTTTTTAATTCTTAAAAAAAAGGGTGGGTCTGGGGGATTCATCCCTCAGGGTTTTGCTTTTAATTTTTTGCCCGCAGGGCATGATGTTCTCGATCAAATCTTAACAGTTAACGTCTTTTCTTTAGGAGAAAAAGAAATGTCTCAAGATGAACAACCGCAAGTAAAAGTTGGTGTTATTAATCCCTATGCATTGGGAGAATTGGTCTCAGGGAAACAAATGGCATGGAATAAAATTTTCGAACCCAAAAAAAAACTCGCTGAAATTTTTGACATGCTAGAAGATGATATTTTTCACCATAGCAGCTTTATCCTAAATCCACATAAGGATACACAGGTGGATAAGCAGTCAGCCAAGCTTCCAATAAAGAATATTCGTGAGAATCTTGAAAAATTTCTCGTCAGTAAAGTGAAAAATTTGAAAGATAATCACCGTCACTTGTTAACCAAACTTGTTGAAACTACAGCACAAGAGGAGGAGGCAAACTCGACACCAGGGAATTCTGCTGAATTGTTAACCAAACTTGTTGAAACCACAGCACAAGAGGAGGGGGCAAACTCGACACCGTGGAATCCTGCTGACAAGGAATGGTTTGATAAGGGGGACTATTTCGAAGATGTCGTTGAACTCAATGACCCGATCCAGGGTATTTTAGGGGATTGCTATTTTATTTCCGCACTCTCCTCTGTCGCTTGGGCCAGACCCTATGCCATTGTTAATATGGTGCGTTCTTCGGGGGTGAATGATGAAGAGAGTCCAATTCATAAAGTTATATTCTACAAGGATGGACTTGCCAAGAATCAAACGGTCATTGAGGTGTCGGAAAAAACCCCGGTGGCCAAAACAACTCGCGCTTGGGTCTATGCCAGATCTCTTGATGCAACTGAAATTTGGCCAGCAGTGATGGAAAAGGCCTATGCCAAGTGGAGAACTCAAAATACAACCGATTGTCCCGATTATACCCCTATCGCTGGAGGTGATCCCGTGATGGCCTGTGCGCAATTGGTTTCTGGAAGCAGAACTTACAAGTGGAATAAAAATGAAACAGCAGATGCACTTTGGACCTTTGTGCGCACTCATTCGTTGAGTATGAGGACGATTAACCCGATGACCGCTTGGACTTATGAGACCCAACCTGCTGGGACAAATTATACCGCTGCGAATCTGGTCGCTAACCATGCTTACTCTGTTCTTGGTTGGGATTCTGTCAATAATGAAAAATATATCGTATTGCGCAATCCTTGGGGCAACCATCACGCCACTTTGGATACCCGTTCCGGGACGTGGGGCGCATATCAAGAGTCGTTTTTGAACAACATACCCCTCAATACCAATGGGATATTTTCTATGAAAGCTTCAACATTTCAGAAACATTTTGCTGGCATAGGGGTTGTTGTTTGATCTTGTTAGGTAAACATCATGCCCTGCAGGCAAAAAAGTCAAAGTCAAAACCCTGGGGGCTTGGGGGGCGGTTCGCCGCCCCCCAAGGTTTTGATTTTTATTTTTTTATAAATTTTTTTTAATCTCTAATATTTCTTCAAGGTTTTCAAAGAAAATCTCTATCAACCGAGGCTCAAAATGTTGGCCTTTTTCTTCTTCAAAAAGAGCCAAAACCCGATCCAACTGCCAAGCTTTTCGATAACACCGGTCGTCAATTAACGCGTCAAACACATCTGCAATCGCGGTAATTCGTGCAAAAATATGGATTTGTTCTCCATGCAGACCATTTGGATAACCTTGACCGTTCCATTTTTCATGGTGTTGATGGGCTATAATGGCCCCGGCTTTTAAAATGGAGCGTTCCGATTTTTTAAGAATATCATATCCAATCGTCGCATGGCTTTGGATAATGGCAAACTCTTTGGGATCCAGTTTGTCGGGTTTATGCAAAATATGATCTGGAATGCCAATTTTGCCTAAATCATGTAGAGGAGAGGCCATAAACAAAAGTTCGGTATCTGCTTCACTCAGACCAAATTTGGCGGCCAATAATTTAGAATACATGGCCACCCGTCGAACATGATGGCCCGCCTCTTGAGAACGGACTTCGATCACCTCACCCAAGGTAAAGGTGACATCTCGCTGGGTATTGAGAATTTCCCGATTTAAAAAAAGATTGTCAAAGGCAAACGAAATGTTGGCGGAAAAAATTTCTAGCAGATTTTTTTCTATTTGACCTATGGGTTGGGTCCCTTCCATAAAAATAAAATTTTCAATTCCCAGTTTTGATTGAAAATAGCCTAGATAATCATGTTCAAAAAAGAGCGATTTTTTGGCCTTCATCCCCTCTGAGATTTTTTCAAAAGTCTCCTGACAAACCATTTGCTCCAATGAGGTTCCAACCGAATGTTCAAAACGTCCTGATTTTGCATAAACATTTATTTTGCCCCGCCGTTCGGAAAAGGCCAAGCAAGAGGATTGGCTTTGAATCCCCTGTTGTTCTAAACCGATGAGAGAGGCCAGTTGCGTTAAAATTCCCGATGCCAATGTCTTCAGTGAACAGGGTTCAAAAAGATCAGCAGTGGCATCAATAATTTTTTTCAGCCCTTTACGGGTGTTTTCTAAAGCGCGCAAATCTCGATAAGAGCGTAAAGAGGCAATAATAGAGGTGGTTAATTGCTGTTTGCTTAAGGATGCTTTGTCTTTATAATCATTGATGTCATACTCAACAATTATCTTTTCTTCGGGGGCATAACCCGGCTGACCCGTGCGTAGAATAATGCGGATATAGGGGTTGATCAATTCATTCCGTACATAACGCACCATCTCCAATCCGGCACTCTCCGTCTCCATGACAACGTCTAAAAGCAAAATCGCCGCATCAGGATGCTCTTGTAGCAAACGACGCGCATCGCTTCCAGAATGGCCACAAAAGAGTTCCACCGGTCGACCTTCAAACGAAAAATCTCGGAGGATAAGATTGGTGATGGCGTGAACTTCGATATCGTCATCGACCACCAAAATTTTCCATGGGAACTCATGGGTCCGTATCGATTTTGCCGTCATATCAGATAAAGGAAGGCTCTCTTCATCGGCAAAAAGGAGTTCATCGGTATCGGGAATAGGGGGATTAACTCTGTTTGGCATGGGGATCTCTTATAGGAAATTGAATTTGAAACAGGGTTCCTTGGTCGGGATATGTCACACAACGGATCTCCCCGCCGAGAGTTTGGCTGACCAGATTAAAAACAATGTGCATCCCCAATCCACTGCCACCAGATCCACGTTTGGTGGTAAAAAAGGGTTCAAAAATTTTTTTTGCGGTCTCTTCGTTCATCCCCTGCCCATCGTCTTTATAGGTGAGGTGGAGATGGTTTGTTTCCAGAGTAGCTGTGATCCAAATATGGCCACTATTGGTATTTGCAAAGCCATGGAGCAAGGAGTTGTCGATTAAGTTGACAATAATTTGCGATAACGCCCCTGGATGGCTATAAATCTCCAACTCATCTGGGCATTCATAGCTTATAACATGTTGGGTGCGTTTTATTTTTGGACGAATGGTGATCAGAATATCTTCAAGGTAGGTTTTAAGGTGCAGCGTGCGCCAAGCGTTGCTGGTTTGATCGACCGCGACCATTTTAAAACTGCGCACCAGTTGTGCCGCACGGCTTAAATTGGCAAGAATCATTTGGATGGATTCCGAGGCCGTGGTAAAAAAATGTTCCAGATCAGATTTGCGCATCTGACCATTTTGAAAGGTTTGAATAATTTTGTGTTTCTCTTCTTCTAGGTAGGTGGTTGCGGTGAAGGCATTGCCAAGGGGGGTGTTGATCTCATGGGCAACACCCGCCACAACGCCACCGAGTGCGGCCATGGTTTCGGATTGTACAAGATTTTGTTGCATTTTTTTTAAATTAACTAAAGAATTTCGTAGTTCATTGGTGCGTTCTGAAATCATGAATTCTAGATTTGCATTGAGTTTTAATAGGGAGTCATCGTGTCTTTGGCGTTTGATCAAAGCGGCCAATGTGTTGGCAATGCCCATTAGCAAGCCAATCTCCTCCTCATTTTCAAGGTGTCCCTCATCTAGGTAGAGGGTTAAAACACCCAGTAGTTCATCTCCAGTGGCGATGGGGATGGAATAGTGCCCATGGGGCAACATGCCATTAAAGGTGATATCGTGTCGATCATCAATACACGCTGCAAATAGTACTTTACGTTGTTGAGCCGTCTGACCGCACAAACATTGGCCATACGCAAGGGCTTGACAAAGGGTTAACAACTCTGGATTGAGGCCAACATGGGCTGTTAAATGTAGTGTGCGGTGCTGTTCATCGGCCAACAAAATGGCTCCTTTGGATTGGTTAAAAATCCAGGGGATTAAAAGAAGCGCATCCAATGCTTGTGCCAATTGTTCCTCAAGAGGCAAAGGGGCAAAAGATATTTCGTAAATTTTATTGATAACATTTTGATAGGTAAAATAGCGATCTTTTTGTCTGTTTGATTTTTGACGGAACAATAAATAATAGCTGATTAACGATGTCATTAGAAGACCAACTATCAAAAAAATCCAAGCCAACCAGTTGTGTTCAAAAGTGAAAATGGCACTTTGAATAGCTATGAAACGCCATTGTTGGTCAAATAATTGAATTTTTTTTTCAAAAAATAAATTATTTTTTGCTTGTGCAAACCGATCAAGATGATCTTTCGCAGAAAAATTTGATAAACGTGAAGCGTGTAAATAGATGTTTTGTTGCTTTTCTGGGAGGGATTCCGCTCGGATTAAAAAATCGATTCCTCTGGGAACTAAGTTTTGCAGTATGCCCTCAATGAGATCTTTAACATGTAATTTTCCCCATACAAATCCTTTTAAAGCTGCGGCTTTTTGGATCGCCGTTTCTTGTGGTTTGTCGGTATGGTAGATGGGATAAAATATCAATAAATCGGTTTTATCAAGTTGATCCCTATCGGAAAAAAAATCTTTAATAATGTGTGTTTGACCGGAATTACCCGCTTGCTGTAACCCCTTTAACCAGAGAGGATTGGCCGCGACATCCAGGCCAAGAGTTGATTCATTCCCGGTATAGGGTTCTATATAATAAACCTGTAAAGAACTCTTTGAAGAGGAAGTGGGAAATGTTTTTTGGGGAGATTTTAATCCAAGGAAATATTTTTCGGTCTCTTGAGCATAACGTGCATGAACGGGGGCAACCCAGGCTATAAATTGAATCCCTGAAAGGCGTTTGGTTAAAGGAGAGACAAAATTTTGAAATTTATCTCGATCTACAAAATTGGATTCATTAAAAAAAAGCTCAATGTTTTGGAAAAGATGATTTATTTCAGTCGTTCCGTCATGTTCAATGGCATTAAAACGCTCACTGGCTGCCCAGTAAAATTCTTCTTTTATCCTTTCGTTAAAATGATTTTGTAGCAAAAAGAAAAGAGTGATAGATATGAAAACACCTAAAGTAATAGTATAGAAAAAATATTTTTTTTCTTTTATGGATGTTTTAAATATAGATTCAAATTTATTTGGTGTTTTGGCAATATTTAAATGAGGCACCTTAGGACTCTTTTGGTCTAACACACCACACGTTGGGGTGTTAACCAGTGGGGAGGATCCCGTTGGTGAATTGGGGATTGCGCCTGGGCGAAAATGTTGCAAAGTTGTCTGCCAACGGTTTTTCGTATCCATACGTTGCACCGTTTATTCTGTAGGTGAGCATAATACCCTGCGGGTAAAAATAAATGCCAAACCCTAGGGGATGAATCCCCCAGAGTCCTTAAAAAAAAGGGTGGGGGGATTGGGGGGGCGGTTTTCTGCCCCCCCAAGGTCTTAAATATATCGTGTATTTATTGATAGGCCTATAATTAGACTCTATTATGGTGGGAATTTGAATTCGATGTCAAGGGGATTTGATATTTTTTGATATAAAATCGCTGAATTGTTAAATAATATGTTACATTATTTTAAGATAACGGAAAAATTAAAATGAAGACCTTGGGGGGGCGGAGAACCGCCCCCCCAATCCCCCCCACCCTTCTTTTTTAATTCTTTAAAAAAAAGAGGGGGTCTGGGGGATTCATCCCCCAGGGTTTTGATTTTAATTTTTTGCCCGCAAGGCATCATGTTCTGTCGGCATCCGTTGGGCCAACCGTTTGACAAACTCTTCTGGGGGCAGGGGGCGGGCAAAGAGGTACCCTTGTACCTCGTCGCACCCTTGGGATGTTAAAAATTCCAACTGTTCCACCGTCTCTACCCCTTCGGCGATGACCTGCAAATGGAGGCTGTGGGCCAAGTGAATGATGGCCGTGGCAATGACGGCGTTGTCGGTATCCTTGGGGAGACCTTTGACAAAGGATTGATCGACTTTGAGTTTATCCAAGGGAAACTGGCTTAAATAATTTAGACTGGAATATCCAGTCCCAAAATCGTCTATAGCAAGCTTGATGCCGAGTTCTTTTAACTCCTTGAGAATGGCTATGGTCGTGGTGATATCCTGAATGAGTAAACTTTCGGTCATCTCCAGTTCCAACAGTTTGGGATTCAGTCCGGTTTGAGCCAAAACATGTCGCACAAATGCCGCAAACCCAGGCTGGCGAAATTGGATGGCAGAGACATTAATCGCCACCATGACCGTCTGTAATCCGGCCTCCTGCCAAGCCTGCACTTGCCGACAGGCCGTTTCTAAAACCCAATTGCCAATTGGAACCACCAGCCCGCTCTCCTCGGCCACCGGAATAAATTTTCCAGGTGGGATGATCCCTAACAGTGGATGACGCCAGCGAATGAGGGCTTCCGAGCCAATCATTTTTGTGCCGCTCATATTAAATTGGGGTTGATAGTTTAAAAATAGCTCATTGTTTTCTAGTGATTTACGTAGATTATTTTCTAAAATAAAGCGTTCTTGAGCCTCTTCTTGCATTTGGGTTTTAAAAAATGCATAGGTATGACGACCTTGGCTTTTGGCTAAAAACATGGCCTGTTCCCCATGGCGCAATAAATCTTCGGCATTTTCTCCATCTGATGGGTAGAAGCTGATGCCGACACTGGCGGAAAGAACGACCTCTTGGCCATTTACCATAAAGGGCTTGGCAATGGCATCCATAGCATTATATGCCAAACGGACCAGTACCCCAGGATCATTAAATTGACTTATTAAGAGTACAAAAATATCCCCACCAACCCGAGCGACCGTTGTCCCTTGGCCGACTGTTTCGGTGAGTCGAGTGGCGACCTGTTGTAAAACGTTATTGCCACTGTCATGGCCCAAAGAGTCGTTGAGATGCTTAAATCGGTTGAGACCCAAGAGCAAAACGCCACAATGGCGGTGATAGGATTTGGCATTGTGAATGGCATGTTCTATTTGAGTGCTCAACAGGGTACGGTTGGGCAACTGGGTGAGTTGATCATAGTTGGCCAACTGAGAAATGCGTCGATCGGCCATTTTGAGTTCCGTTAAATCAGAGCCAATGGCAATATAATGCTCCACCTCTTCCTGGCTATTTTTAACCACGCTGATGGACAACCATTCAGGAAAAATATCGCCATTTTTACGCCGATTCCAAATTTCTCCGTGCCAAAATCCATCTTTGAGTAATTTGGCCCACATTTCGGCATAAAATTCTGCTCCATACTGTTCGCTACGCAATAAATTCGGTTTGTTACCAAGGACCTCTTCTTCAGTATAACCGGTGATCTGACAAAATCCTTCGTTTACCTTAATAATGCGGTTTTTGGCATCTGTGATGAGGATTAATTCGTGGCTGTTTTCCATGACTTTGGCCGCCAGTTTTAGCTCTTCACGCTGTTGGCGTAGGGTGATGAGTGAGGATTCTAAACGGTGCAGCATGGCGTTGATGCCGACCGTCAAGTGGTTTAGTTCATCCTTTCCAGGAATATTGGTGACGTTCATGGGGGGGGTGACATGGGCATCAATGTCGGCTATTTCCCGACTGAGACGCGAGATGGGGACTAAGACAACTCGATCCAAAAACAAGCTAAATCCAAGCAATGCCAACAAGATGGCCACCGAGGAATATATTAAATAAAGGAGAGTTTCTTGGCCCTGCTGGATAATTTTGCGATCCATGGTGGTGCGTACCGTCAGTGACGGTTGGCCATCCAGATCGTTAAGAATGACAAAACCGACTTGGAATGGGCCTGTTGGGGAGTCATCGTTTACGGAAAGTAAGTGTTTGTAGTCATGAAAATTATCAATTTTAATGCCTTTTTCTGCCAATTCTCCTATGCTGGTAATATCAAGGGGAAAATGGGCCAGTTTAGATATTTCTTTAAGGAATGGGGTATCCATTAATCGCAGCATGGTCATCGTGCCACGATTGGGACCCTCACCGTTACTGGTTAAAATGGGGTGAATGGCAACCAAATAAGATTTTGATTCCAAGGTTACAAAACCGGTTAACCCTGCGCTGGTATCTTTTAAAGTGCTGGACTTTGTTTGCAATAAATTTAAAAGATTTTGCGGCAGGGACCACTCTTTTTGATCGGCATAGTGCATACCTTGGGTATGGCGTGTTTGGCCTTTTTGATCTATAAGAAAAATGCCATCTATCTTTAAGCGCTTAAATGTCGAGTTGGTAAAATTTGAGTTTAAAAAATCCGCGTTGCCATTTTCCATATACTGATAGGCATCATCCCAGGCCGCCCAATCCGAGGTGAGGGAGATCAGTTGTTGGGCATTGTCTTCAAATAAGCTTTGGATGCGCTCTAAAGAGGCATACGCCTTCTCTTCTTCCAGGGCGTTGGCTTGCTTTAGGACAATCAAACGGGCAATGCCAAATTGAACCCCAAATAGAAAAAACAGGCCGACGGCAAACATCAGCAGCATTTTTAAACGAAGTTTTAAGACCATAAGGAATCGTTATCCTGTTTTTTTTGTTTGGTTTGGGTTAGGGTACCACCACACTTAACCGTGGTCATTTGTTTTTTGATTTTATTATTTAAAAAAAAAAAGGGGTCTGGGGGATTGCCCCCAGGGTTTTTCTTTTGCTTTTTCTTTTTCTTTTGCTTTTTCTTTTGCTTTTTCTTTTGCTTTTGCTTTTGCTCTTGCTTTTGCTTTTGACCTCGGTTTTGCTTTCTTCAAAAAGCAGGGGGATTGGGGGATGCAATCCCCCAAGGTCTTGACTCTGCTTTTTGTTCAGGCACTCGTTCATCGTCCACACTTAAATGTGGTGGTACCTGGGTTAGCGTGTTTGAACAAAAATTATAGTCAACATCTTGGGGACAATCCATTAACCTTTTTTTTTGTAACCGTTCAGATAAAAAAAATCAAAAATAAGACCTTGGGGGATTGCATCCCCCAACCCCCCTGCTATTTGAAGAAAGCAAAACCGAATTCAAAAACAAAGTCAAAAACAAAGTCAAAAACAAAACCCTGGGGGCAATCCCCCAGACCCCTTTTTTTTATTAATATGAACGGTTATACCAAATCAATAAATCATTGAGTTTCAATTAACGTAAAATTTTACTTCAGTGAACGGTTACCTTTTTTTTGATTTTCGTGCATCTATCGAAATGATTGCACCAAAGATCCCACCACCAGAGTCCAGCCATCCACTAAAACAAACAAAATCAATTTAACCGGCATAGAGATTACCAAAGGGGGCAGCATCATCATACCCATGGACATGACCACGCTGGCCACCACCATATCCACAATCAAAAATGGTAAATAGATCATAAAACCAATCTGGAAAGCGGTTTTTAACTCCGAGATCATAAAGGCGGGTACAACAAGCCGCAACGGGACATCCTCCAAACTGGTGGCCTTGTCAACGCCAGATAGGCGCATAAAGAGTTCAAGATCTTTCTCCCGCGTTTGCCGCATCATAAAGGCGCGAATGGGGATCACGGCCTTTTCAAGGGCGACAGCTTCGGTCATTTTTTTTTCGAGATAGGGGTGCAAAGCATCGTCGTAGACCCGATCAAAGACCGGTCCCATGACAAAAAAGGTGATGAAAAGCGAGAGAGAAATTAAAACTTGATTTGGCGGTTGCCCTTGCAAACCCATGGCTTGGCGTACAAATGACATCACCACCACCACGCGGGTAAAAGAGGTCACCATGACCAAAAGACTGGGGGCCAAGGAAAACAAAGTGAGGAGGGCTAAAATTTGTAGGCCTAACCCCACCTGTTCTGGATCGGCCGTGCCAGTGGCACTCCCGCTATTAAAAGATAATTTTGGGAGCGTCACTTGTAAACCAGAAGAGTTCGCCGCCGCACTCCAAGCCGCCAGTGGATCCAAAAACAGCACCGCCAGCACCACCAATAAAGCCAGATAAACCGGCATGGGGATTTTTACAGACTTCATGTGGGCGGCTCCAAATTTGGTTTTATCTCATTCGGATGTAACTCTGTCAAGAGGGTCACCCGTTCTTTGGTCACCCCAATGAGTAACAATCGGGAGCCAATTTGAATCAATCGCACGCCAACTCCAGGAGCTAAGTTACGGCCATCCAAAAGTTGAATGGCCCCACCTGCACCAAAACCGGGCGCAATCCGTTTTCCATAACGGGCAAGGCCCGCAGCCAGGACAATAAAAATGAATAATAAACCAGCAATCTGAACTATTTTAGTTGCGAAATCAAAAGGTTCAGGGGTTGGTTCTCCGGCCCAAGCTATGGCCATTGGCAGGGTAATCCAATAGGTCCATATGCCAAACCCGATGACCCTTTGTCCCATTAGCGCAAATTCTCCAATCGTTCGGCCAAAGAGACAATATCGGTAATGCGCACGCCGAGTTTATCCTTGATCATTACCACCTCTCCATAGGCTAAAAGTCGGTCATTGACATGGATTTCCAAGGGATCGTCGGCCTCTTTTTGCAATTCGATCAACGACCCTTTGTTTAATTTTAAAAGATCCCGAATTTGCATGCGGACATGCCCTAAACGCACCGAAACATCCAGGGGAACATCCATAAGAAGGTCAAGATTTTTTGGCAGCCCATCGCCTCCCGAAGAACCGAACATGGGATTCAATCCCATCTCTTCCTCTCCAGACTCCTCATCTTCGAAACCGTCTTCATCTGGTGCCGTAAATTTTTTATTGATTTGCATTGATCTGCTCCATAGTGACGACTTTATTCTTTATCCCGTACCACACGGGTGATACGGACAGCCCGTTTGCCATTGATCTCGCCAGCCAAACCTTTATATTTCACCTTACCGCCCACTTCCACTTCCATCTCGGCGGACATGTCGTTGCTTAAGGTAAAGACATCCCCTACCTTGAGATTAAACATATCCCGGACGGTCATTTTGGTTCGGCTGATGACTGGATCAACCCGTACAGGGACTCGGACTAGTTCATGTAGCAGGGAGGCCATCCAAGCGGAGGATCCCTCAACGGCATCTCTCTGTTGAAAGCCGACCTTGAGTTGCTGTTTAAATAGTTCAAGGATAACAGAAGGAAAGCAGATGGTCAATGTTCCTTCCGACTCCCCTACCTCCACCGCAAAAGTGATCAAAAAGACCGTTTCGTCCAAAGGCATGACAGCGGCGAATTGGGGTTGATTTTCCCAACGGGTTAAAATTAGGCGGAAAGAGGGGTCCAGTTTTTTCCAGGAGAGTTCAATCTGCTCCCGGGTGACATCCATGATCCGATCAATCACTTTCATTTCAAAGGGGGAAAAATTGCGAAACGGGCGTTCAGAATCACCACCGCCGCCAAAAAAACCTTCCAAAACATGGTACATCACTTCGCCATCAATGGAGATTAAGGCCATGGATTGGGAAGGTTCCACCCGCAAGATATCGATAAAAATAGGCGGGTCCAAGCCATGCAAAAAACGACCAAAAACTTGGTTGATGGTGGCTTTCGGTTGGACATGAACCTCCCGACCCACCTTTTGGCTCAATTTAAAAGAGAGCTGCGAGGCGAGATGTTCGTTGATTAAATCCAGACCAGGCAGGGCCCCGACACGAATGGCGGTCTTTTGACCAAAGAAAAAAGAGGTGACTTTTCTATTGTCGTCGGGGCCAATAACAGGGATATCGTCCTCAATTTCATGGAGATCGATGGATCCCTCTTCCAGGCCCATCATCAAGGCATCGATCTCTTCGGTGGAAAGAATTTGCGACATGCTCTTTTCCTGAACCTGTTAATTGTTAATGATTGCTTGATAAAAGATACAAGCGGGTTTACTGAATGACAAATTCAGTAAAATAGATCCGCTTGACCGCACCATTGACCAAAAGGGCATTGATTCTGGAGAGTAACTCCTCTCGCAGACGGAATTTTCCTTCTAATGCCTGCAACTCCTTGGAGTTTTTGGAGGTCAAAAGAGCCAGAATAATATCCTGAATTTGCGCTTGGCGACGTTCCAGTTCGGCTTTTAAAGCCGGAGAGTCCATCTCCAATTGAATGGTGGTTTTTAAATAACGATTGCCTTTTGGTTCGTTGAGATTGACCACAAAGGAATCAAATTTAAACATATCTCCCACCATGGCGTTTGGATCTTTGGCCACATCTGCTTCGACGGGAGCCGTGGCGGCGGCCTCCTCGGCGGATTTTTTCGCCATATGATCGCCGATAAAATAACCGCCACCCAGGCCAATCAGTAGGGCAACCACAGGAATGATCAGTTTGAGGAGGCCACCGCCCCCTGATTTTTCGTGTTCTTCGTCTTCTTCAGCCATGTCGCACCTTTATTTAGTCGTCGATTTATTTTTTATAGTAGTAAATTAGCAATAATCATTCGTCCCTGCAACACAATCCCTATTTTAGAATTTTTTTATTTTGGTAATTTATGGCTGGAGGGCGTAGAAGAGATTTATGGACCCTATCTTCCTACGCCCCCCTTTCTTCATTCAATCCTTACCGCTTGAGTGCCAACAACTCCTCCAACATGCCATCGGTCACGGTCACGATGCGGGAGTTGGCTTGGAAGCCACGTTGGGTGGAGATCATGTTGACGAACTCTTGCGAGAGGTCCACATTGGACTGCTCTAGGGCGTAGGAGATAATGCTTCCCAAACGACCCGTTTGTGGGGCACTGACTCGGGGCGCACCAGAAAGGCTTGTTTCGGAATAGAGGTTGGAACCCACTTGGTCCAAGGCGTTTTCGTTGTCAAAATCCACCAGAGCGATTTGATAGAGATTTTTGCTTTGACCGTTGGTATATACCCCAACAATACTGCCATCGGCATTGATGGTTAAATCATCCAAATATCCCGTTCCATATCCATCGGCATTCAAAACCACCGTGGTGGATTCAGAGGCGTATTGAACTGTGCCACTGGATGTATTGGTGTCAGCTAATGCGGCTCCACTAGGGTCCGTTGTGGTAAAAATTTTGTCAGATGGTTGGGCCTTGACATAATCGTTGGTAGAATCACCATAAAAATTTGCACCTAATGGGTTATTAGGATCATCAATTGCTCTACCGAAATCAAATAGAAGTTCCTGGGTGGACGCTCCATTGAAGCTGATGGATATGGGGGCGGATCCTTCTATTGTCAGTTTGCCATCCTGAGTAAACTTGAGTTGACCCGGCGTTGCGCCGCTGATCATGCTCGCAGGTTGGGGAATTTCGATTAAAGTTGAGTCTCCGGGTGTCCCTGCAGGTGTGCCTAGTGGACTCAATTCATTTCCTGGAGCGGCAACATGCCAATCCCACGTGTTATCGGCTTTCTTTATAAAATGAATTTGCAATTCATGCCGAACCCCCTGGGCATCGTACACCTGTACAGAGGTGGCAAAGTTGTAGGAGGTGGGATCGTTGGGGGAATAGGTGGCTGGATTGGTAATCACCTGGGCACGGGAATCCAGAACAAGTTCTAAATTGATGCTGTCTGTTTGTCTGGGGCTGATAATTTGTAACGTATTGAGATTGATATCGGTGGTTTGTCCTACGGCCAATCCGTTATCATCCAATTGCCAACCTTGAAGAATTAAGCCGCTGTTGGTGACCAAGTTGCCTTTCAGGTCTTCTTGAAAATCTCCCGCACGCGTGTAATACATTTCGGCTGTGCCACCACCACCGCCTTTGACGCTCGGTTCGTCGCGGACCATGAAAAATCCTTTTCCATCAATGGCTAAGTCGGACACATTGCTGGTGGAGGCAAAGGAGCCTTGTTTCATGTTTTGATTGACTGAAGATAAGGCCACACCGGTACCAATCTGGGTGGATCCTTGTGTATTGCTATTGCCGACGGTTTGGATTAAGACATCTTGAAATGTCGTGCTGCTCCCTTTAAACGCCGTGGTGTTGGCATTGGCCAAGTTGTTACCAATCACGCTCATGGCATTGCCATAGTTGGTGAGGGCGGAAGAACCGGCATACATGGCTTGCAAAATGGACATTCTACGCTCCTAAATTATTAAATGGTATCCGCAATAGCGGTATTAACTGTTGGCCTGTTCAACGCGGCGAATATTTTCCAAAGCGACCGTTCGCCCACCGATATTTAATTCTGTGCCATTGGCACCATTGATGACGCCCGTTACAATGCCCGATTCCAATGTGGTCACCGCACTGCTGTCACCCTCTACCCAGGCTTTGAAAGAGTAGATTCCATCGGCTTGTTGCAGATCGGTGAGCTTGACGTTCCACTCACCGGCATGATACGTTTGTGGATCCAGGCGTTGGATTTCGGTACCGGAGGCATCATACAGGGCAATGGTGACATCAGAGGTTTTGCCAAGCTCAAACATGACATCGGCCTCGCCCTCTTTTACCGTGGTTTGATTGCCTTCGGAGACGACATTGCTGCCGATATAAGAGACGGCTTGGCTTAGGTTGCTTCCACCCATAGAGGTGAGCAATTTATTTAAGAGATCGTTGCTCTTCTGTTGGGCACTCAAGGAGGAAAACTGGGCCAATTGCGAGGTGAAATCGGTGTTTTCCATCGGCTCAAGGGGATCTTGATACTGTAATTGGGTGGTCAATAATTTTAAAAAATCGGTCTGTAAGGCGTCGGCCGAGGTGTCGCTGCCGTCGCTATACAGGCTTTTAGCCTCATTTGCTTGGGGCAAAATAGTTGATAAGGCGGATGAGACATTCATTGTTTTCTCGCTTTCCAGTGCCAAGCGACCAACTCCAGGGGATCTAGCATTTGGTCGATCTGTTTATTGGTTTTATTTAATTTAAATAGAATCCAATATTTGTGCCAGTTTTGTTTTTATTTTAACTTGCTGTTTTATTTGTTATTTTTTTATTGCTACTCTTTGTGGAACCATTTTACCTGGGGAAACTATTGCCTGATGGAAATATTTTCCTTTGGCAATGGCAACCAAATGGTGCCGATTTAGGCGATGACACTTAAGCCAGATCCTGAACGGACCGAATGCACCGCTGCTAAACGTGTGGAGGGTTGCTTAGAATCATCCTCCATATTTAACCCATTGGAAATACGTCTGGTCGCCAATTGCCGTTGAGCCATTTCCCAATCTTGTCTTTGCTGCCGGTCGCCAGTATCGACTTCGACATTGACGTCGCCAAAACTTAAATTTTGCCGTGCCAGCTCTGTTTTTAGTTGATCCATATGTTTATTCAGGATCTCTTTGGTGGCTTCGGACTCGGTGGAGATAAACATATGGACACGGTGTTGATCATCCACTTTCAAACGCATGTTCAGGGCACCCAACTCGCGAGGTTCCAGATTGATGCGCAACTGATCTAGTTGGCCCGCTTTGGTGACCAAACGGGTTCGCCCAATTTGGTTGGCCAACTCCTCGCCAAAATTGGGCGCATAAGCCGAGAGTGAACCTTTCATCAGAGATACACCTCGGGCATCAGGGCCGTTTTTAGAGGTCAATTCAGACCGCACTCCTTGTCCACTGGGTTCTATTTTGTTCCTTTGTTTGGCGGGCAATAGTTTATTGAGGAGCACATCCAGTTCTTGGAATCCCGTTTGTGTGTGAGATTCGATCGGTTTGGGTGTGACCGCCATAAATTGCACAGGAAGAGGGGATGGTTCCGTGCTTGGCATCTCTTCTGGTGCCACGAATGTATTTAAATTTTGTTGCTGAGCCTGCTGGACCGGTTGTTCTATCGTCCTGGTTTTTTGGTCACTCAATCTCACACCATGCAATAAAGAGGGGGTGACGATCATATTTTTGTTAAGAGAGTCGGGGCGGTTTTCTTGTAAAGGAGTGGCATTTTTTTCATTGCCCCTCTCATTTTTTGGTCCAGCGATTCTTTGGGGCGCAGGTTGTTGTGTCGAGAAGGTTGCTGTACTCCCTTTTTCATCCTGTGCAGCCATTTCTTGGGGTGCAGGTTGTTGCGTAGAGAAGGTTGCCGTTATCCCTTTCTCATCTTGTGCGACTACTCCCTGGAGCGCAGGTTGTTGTGTAGAGAAGGTTGCCATAATCCCTTTTTCACCCTGTGCACTCATTTTTTGGGGCGCAGGTTGTTGTGTAGAGAAGGTTGCCATAATCCCTTTTTCACCCTGTGCAGCGATTGCTTGGAGCGCAGGTTGTTGTGTAGAGAAGGTTGCCATAATCTCTTGTTCACCCTGTGCACTCATTTTTTGGAGCGCAGGTTGTTGTGTAGAGAAGGTTGCCGTGATCTCTTTTTCACCTTCACCTTGTACATCTATTAATTGGTGCGAATTTTGCTTTAAAGATAACAGTGTATCCTCTGATGTCGATATGTTGACGGCACCCTGTGCGAAGGAGGAGGGCGTTTCGGTCCATAAGGGTCTAATTTGCTTGGCCAGTTCCTCATGAATACGAGGATTGGAACTTAACCGAGCCAGTCCCGTACTCTGGGCTGCTGACGCTTTGATCTTTGAGAGATATTCCATGATTTGGGTATTCAGAGTCAGAAAACCCACGTTGGGGGTATCGATCTCCTCTTCCAGATCCGTGTCTTCCATCAGGGTTTTTACATCCGACTCTGTTTCCGGGTTCATGGTGGTTTGGGTATGGGTAGCGTCCAACACCTCCTGAAAGGAATTGCTCCCTTCCATGTCAACAGGGTTGGTGTCGAGAGGGGGTGCCCCCAGAGTTGCTAAATTTACCGCAGCAGATGCTGTTGAAGAAATATGAATTGGCATTCTAGAAATCCTATTTGTCACACTGTCATAGCCCGATTGAAGGATATATTTTCAATATGTGTGCCAAATAGTTATTATATTGTTTTTAAAATATTTTTTATTATAGTGTGCCGATTGAAGAGTATTGAAAGGCAATTTTTTCCAGGGAGAGAGCCGTTTCCCCCCCCCCGGCACGGAGAAAAGTGCCGGGGGGGGGTGGTTTATAGGAGAGAGACCAATTCGGCGATGACTTCGGCGACCGATTGTATGGATTTAACCATCCCCACACTTTGGCCAGCCATAACCGAGCCATTTTCCACATCGCCATCAATGGCGGCCCGTTTGAGCGCACCAACCCAAAAATGTTCCAGTTCCAATTGGGCCTCTTTGCGCTCTTTCTGACCAGATTTGACTTCGTGCAGTAGTTTGAGTTGCAGGTTGTTATAGGCTATGGTTCCTTTGTTGACCAAGGCGCGTACTGGGATGACGGGGAGGGCTGGATCAAATTGGGCGGTCACGACGGCATCGCGCGCCTGGGCACGAATGAAGGCCTGTTTAAAATTGGCGTGGGCGATACATTCGTGGGTGCAGACAAAACGGGTGCCCAACTGACAGCCAGCTGCACCCATTTGGACCATGGCGGCCACCATGCGGGCATTGGCGATACCACCAGCTACAAAAATGGGGACATCGGCGATTTCGAGTAAGATTTCTTGGATTAAAACGCTGGTGCTGACTGGACCGACATGGCCGCCGGCTTCATGTCCCTCTAAAATCAGGGCATCGGCTCCCCGTTGTACAAACCGTTTGGCCAAGGCCAAAGAGGGGGCAAAAAGGATTACTTTGATACCGACTGAACGTAGGGTATCTACAGTGGCCGGATCTGGCAGTCCGCCCGCTAACACGCAATGGCTCACCGACTCGTCAATCGTGACGCGGATGAGTTCGGAGAGTTTTGGATTCATGGTGATTAAGTTGACCCCAAATGGGCGGCTGGTTTTGCTGCGTGTTTTTTGAATCTCTTGGCGAAACAATTCTGGGGGCATGTTTCCAGAGGCAATCACGCCAAACCCGCCCGCCTCGGAGATGGCCGCGACTAAATTGCTTTCGGATAACCAAGACATGGCCCCACCTAAAATGGCATGACGTGTGCCCAAGAAACGGGTGCCACGTTCCCAGGATTGAGGCGGATGGGTGGGGGAGTGAGGGGTGTTCGACATGAGGCATTTTCCTTTCTGGCAATCTAAAACAGGCATGTTGGCCGAGAGTGGATAAAAAACAAAACTTAATAAGTATGTTAATAGTGCTAAAAATAGCAAAAGCCGGGTAGAAAACCCGGCTTTTGCCAGATGGGTGGTTTAGAATATATTTTGATCCCCATCTGGGGGCAAGGCACCTTCATAAAAAGCGAGAGATGGATTCCGTCTTAGGGCCTATTAAGCGGCCGCTCGGGAAGCTAAATGTTCTTCACGAAGTTTTTCGCGTAGACGGGACTTGTTGCGGGCGGATTCGGGAACGAGGCACACTTTTAAACGCTCCTCTAACCTGCTTAAGGCCCATTTGGGATCAATGTTCACCAAGGAACAGATCCAGCTGAAGGACCCGGGTTCCATAGAAGGAGAGTGAAACCATTTTTTTAAGGTACGATAGTCATAACGAAAGACAGGGTCATCCATGACAGAGGGTTCCTGTTTGTGTCGTTCCAAGGCCACCAAGTCACGAACGGCACGATCCATAACGGCCATCCAAAGATGGGTGTCGTTGTTGTCGAAGACGGGTTGGCTTAAAATTTCAGATACGACAGTATTTTTCACGCTTTTTTCTCCTTCTTTGTTTCAATGTGAATGCTTGCTTCGCGTCGAATGGGAAATGGATCTTCCTCCCAAGATTTTTTTCCAGACGACACGCCATTGGGTGAATGTAGATCAATTTTGATTTACTGTAGCGGAATCTCTAACAAAATGGTATAAAAATTTTGCTATGCTAAATATGTCTGGTAACCCGATTGGGGTTTTTCAGGAGTTTTAACCTTTTTTAGCTTTAGGATTGAGTCGTCATGTCTGAGGAAGATGATGAATTATTAGGAATGTTCGTTCAGGAAGCCGTCGAGCATCTTGAGACGATTGAACCTGATCTTTTAACTCTTGAGGAAAATGGGGAACAGACTGACGGGGAAATTATCAACCGTCTTTTCCGAAGTGTGCATTCCATTAAGGGCTCGGCCGGTTTTTTTGGTCTCACCAATATTACCAAGCTCAGCCATACCATGGAAAATCTTTTGGGGAAGGTGCGGGAAAAAACCATGGTGCCTACCCCGGCGGTGACCGATAGTCTTCTATCTGGTTTGGATAAGCTGCAAACCATGATTGGCGATGTTTCTAATAGTGAAAGCGTTGATGCTAAGGTTGAGGTGGATGTGATTCAGGCCATTTTGGATGGGGGATCTGGTGCCACCCCTTCCAAAGTCGCGAGCACCCCCCCCCCTCCACCCTCTCCCCCCCCTCAAGAAAAACCACAGGTGGTCATGGCCACCCCGACTGCTTCTGCACCTTTGCATGAGGAGGAGTTGACCCTTGAAGGGCATCAACAGTTCGTCTCTGAAGCCCTTAAACATGGTCGCCAGTTTTATAAAATAAGTCTCGAATTGCCATCTGAAACGTCGCAACGAGTTAATTTTATAACTAAAAACAAAGCGTTGCTTGAATTTGGCAAAAATTGAAAGTCCAACTTGCGTGGTCTTCACTTTTCTTCTTTTGACTGTATTGGAAAAGGATCTGCTTTTAACCCTGATTCAAGTTCCAGAAGAGAAGATTGTTTTAGTTCCCATCCCTGATACGATGCTGCAAGCGGTGGATACTAAAAAATCGCTCCCTGTCGCCCAGGTTTTGCCAGAGAAATCCCCTGCAATTGCGCCTTCGGTCCCTGTTGAAAGATCTGTCTCGCCGCCATCGACCTATCAAGCCGCACCCCCTCCACCCCCTCCACCTCCTCCTGCTCGTCGGACACTGGTGAAACCGACGCATATCCAGAGAGTGCAGACCGTCAAGAAAAGTGTTTCTGCAGAGGATGATGGCAAAGGGAGCCATCCGACGATGGAAGAGACGTTGCGTGTGAATGTCTCTTTGTTGGATGAATTGATCAATAATGCGGGTGAATTGGTTTTAGCTCGCAATCAGTTGGCGCGGGCCAGTGCCGAGGTGGCGGTTCAGTTTCCCCATTTGGGGCCTTTGATTCAAAATTTGGATTCCATCACCAGCCGTATCCAAGAGAAGGTGATGCAGGCGCGAATGCAACCGGTAAGCATTGTTTTTAACAAATTTCCGCGTATTATCCGCGATTTGGCGCGTAAGTTGGATAAAAAGATTGAGCTGGAATTGCGTGGCGGTGAGGTGGATTTGGATAAGTCGGTGATCGAACATCTTTCCGATCCCCTGACCCATATGATTCGCAACGTTGCTGACCATGGCATTGAGACACCGGAAGAGCGGTTACAAAAAGGCAAAGCCGAGGTGGGGCAGGTGGAACTGGCCGCCTACCATGAAAATGGGATGGTCAATATCTCCTTATCGGATGATGGCGCAGGTATTGATGCCGAACGGGTGAAACTCAAAGCCTTGGAGCGGGGGTTGATTACCGAGCGTCAAGCCGACACCATGAGCGAGGAAGATGCCTTTGCGTTAATTTTTCAGCCTGGTTTTTCTATGGCCAAGAAGGTATCCGATGTCTCTGGACGGGGCGTGGGGATGGATGTGGTGCGTACCAACATTGAAAAATTGGGTGGCACCGTTCAGATTCATAGTAAATTGGGTAAAGGCACCCGCATTATTCTCAAGCTTCCGTTGACCTTGGCCATTATTCCGGCCATGATCGTCTCTTCTGGTGAGCAGCGTTTTGCTGTGCCAGAGATTGGTCTTGTTGAGATTGTTCGGGTTGCGGAATCGGACCGTTCCAATCAAATTGAAGTGGTGGGCAATGCCCCGGTTTTACGTTTGCGCAATATGCTTTTGCCTTTGGTGGATCTTGCCGATGTTCTCGGTATTCAACGCAATTGGCCCGTAGACAGCAATATTCCAGACCGTCGTAACCGTTTGAGTGACCGTCGTGGCAATAGGGATGAGTCGGAATCATCTGTTATATCACCTTCTTTGTCGAGTAAAAATAAAAGCAACACAGATAGTCGTCGGCAAAAACAGGATCGTCGGGATCCTCATGGTTTGGTGGCCTATGTGATGGTTCTCAATGTCAATGGCAATGAATTTGGCATGGTAGTGGATGAGGTTTTGGATAGCGAAGAGATTGTGGTGAAACCCTTGCCCTCTTTTTTCAAAGACAATCTTTGTTTTTCGGCAACGACTATTTTGGGTGATGGCAGCGTCTCTTTGATCATTGACTATGCTGGGTTGATGGAGAAGGCGCAAATTAATTTTAGTAATGTTGAAAGGGCCGCTCGTTTGGATCTGGACGACGAACGCCGGGCCGCTTTGCGGGAACGGCAGAATATTATTCTTTTAGAGACCGGGACTGGTCTGATCATGGGCATTGTCCACAGCATGGTGCGTCGGGTAGAGAAAATTTCTCCCAAATTATTGGATACCATTGGTGGGCTTCCCTATGTGCGTTATGATGGTAAAACCTTCCGGGCGATCTATCCCGATCAAATTTTGGGTTTGGAGGGGATGGGGTTTAGTGGGAAAAGTAACTCCGAGGATGGGGATGATCAGGATTTGTGTATGGTGGTACCCAATATACCCAATATTCAGGCTGGGTTGATCTTTTCCCGTATTATTGACACGCGGGAGACCCATATTGATTTGGATTGTCGGGCCATTCGGGCCAAAGGGTTGTTTGGCTCTGCGCAAATTGACGATCGGGTGGTGTTATTCCCGGATGTGAACGCCGTTTTTGATATGGCGGGTATTTCTACGCCCTATATGGTTCCTGTTGTGGATGGCAATGGATTTAGAGCCTTGGTGGTGGATGATACGCCGTTTTTACGGGCGTTGACGGTGAATTATTTGGTTGGATCTGGTTTTACAGTCGATCAGGCCGAGGATGGGCAATCGGCATTGAGTCAACTCAAATCTGGCCTGTACGATCTATTGGTGACCGATTTAAATATGCCGATTATGTCGGGTTTTGAACTGGCTACGGAGCTTTCTACGACTCCTAATGCCAATATTCCGATCATTGCCACCACCCCCTCCATCTCTTCTGATTTGGAGCAAATGTGTTTTCGGGCTGGTTTTGTGAGTTGTGTTCCTACTATTGATAAAGCCCGACTGTTAAATGTTGTGGCCTCACTTGCACCCGTGGAGTAAGACATGTTAGTCAGCACTTTCACCCTTGGCGATCTTTACCTGGGGATTAATATTCTTCTGGGGGGCATGTTAAATATTCGTGGACGGGTGATCACGCTATTTGATCTTAAGCGACGTTTGGGTTGGTCTTATAAGGCTATTCAGAGCAGTACCGAGGCGCAAGGTAAGAAAAAGCAGTATAATGTGATTATGAAGACCCACGCCGAGGTGCTTAAAATCAATCATGAGCTGGCCAGCACCCAATGTCCGTGGGAGGATCCTGTAGGTTTGGTCGTGGATCAATTGGGGGATGTGCGTGATATTGTCGATGATAATATTTTACCTCCTCCGGCCAATTTAAGTGGTATTTCGGCAGATTTTGTGCATGGGGTGGTGGAGTTTAAAAAAAATCTTTTGGTGATCTTAAATGTGGCTAATGTGCTAGGTGTTGGGAATCCGATGCTTTGATTTTAGTGGATTTATAAAACAGATATTAAAAAACTGTGTACAAGCGATTCATTAAAATTTGCTTTTATAGGCTAGATAATTTTAGGATGATGGATGGACGATCAAATTCATAAAATCGCCGAGGAGATTAAAACGGAATTTCACCGCGAGGTGGATAACGTTCGGCATGAGATGTATCAGGTTCGTGATCTTGTCCAAGATGCCATTTTAAAATTAACGCATGGCTTTGAGGGGATACGTCAACAAGCCAATAGTCAGATGGATTTGGTCACCGCCATGACCTCTACATTGGAAGAGAGTGAGGTGGACGAGGGGGACAAAAAACCACAGATTAATATTCGGCAATTTGTTTTTGAGACCGATCAAATTTTGCGTACTTTTGTGGATCATATTATTTTGGTGAGTCGGCAGAGCATGGAGATGGTGCATCGGGTGGACTCTCTTTCGGATCAAATGGAGGAGATTGTTTCGCTTTTAAACGATATCAATACTATTGCCGAACAGACCAATGTTTTGGCTCTCAATGCCCGCATTGTCGCGGCTCGGGCGGGACAGGCGGGGTCGGCCTTTTCGGTGGTGGCTGGGGAGGTGCGTAAATTATCCCGCAGTTCAAACGAATTTAGCAACCGTATTGCTCAAGTTGTGAAAAGGTCGAAAGATAATATTGAAAATGCCAAATCGATTATTGAAATTATGGCCTCCAAGGATATGAGCTTTGCCATTGAATCTAAAGGTCGGGTGGATGATATGATGTCGGAAGTGAGCAAAATTGATGAGATGACGGCGCAGACTTTGCATTCTGTCTCTGAAATTACCGAGGCGATCAACCATAGTGTTGGCGTGGCGATTATGTCGCTTCAATTTGAAGATATGGTGACTCAGTTGTCCCAATCGATGGAGAAAAAATTTATTATTTTAGATGGTTTTGTTCAATCATTATTTGGAAATTCTGGGATCATGTTTGGTCGTAATATGGATGAAACCTGTCAAAATTTAAAACAAATTTTAAAAACACAACGGGATCAATTCGATGAAGAGGATCGCAAGGCGGTTCGACAATCGGCCATGGAAGAGGGGGATATTGAGCTGTTTTAATTTTTTTTTAAATCGTCATCGCGCAAGGAGCTTTTTGCAAAGGTCGTCATAAATTGTTTTTTTGCGTTCTGTATGGGGTGGACGCAATAACTATGGGGTTTATAAACTTTTCTACATCACAGGAGCCATATATGTCTGGAACCATTAGTGTAAATCGTGGTCAAAACGAAACCGTTATCAGCATTAAGGGTCGTTTTAATTTTGAAATGCACTCGCAATTTCGTTCGGCCTATCAGGAGGAAACGGATAGTGGGAACAACAGAGGTCGGAAGTTTATCATTGATCTAACCGGTACGGAATATATTGACTCTTCGGCATTGGGGATGTTGTTGCTGCTTCGTGAGGAGGCGGGCACCAACGATTCCAACATTGAGATCATCAATGCGCGACCGGAAATTCGTAAAATTTTGGAAACCGCTAACTTCCAGAGACTATTTAAAATCGTATGAGTGGCATTTTTTATATTGTCATCTCTCTATGAAGATTTTAATTGTCGATGACGATCGCATCAACAGCACCATTTTAAATCGGTTGCTTGGTCGGGGTGGTCATACCGTGATCACGGCCAATAATGGCAGTGATGGTGTGGATCTTTTTATCAAAGAACATCCTGATTTAGTTCTTATGGATATTCGTATGCCCATCATGGATGGATATGAGGCCACCCAGCGTATCAAAAAGCTTCGCTCGGACCGTTTTATCCCGGTGATTTTTTTAACGGCGGTTACCGAAGATGAAGGGTTGGCCAAATGTATTGATGCAGGTGGGGATGATTTTCTGACCAAGCCTTTTAACCGGGTTATTTTGCAGGCCAAGATTGACGCTTTGGAGCGGATTCAGCAGCTGCATACGGTACTTCATAATCAAAAGGAGCAACTGGAGCGTCATCAGGATGCGGTTCGTCAGGAGTTGGAGATCGGCAAGCACCTTTTTTCCAATATTGTTCGAGCGGGTAACCTGTTGGATGCCCCCTGTCTGAACCACTGGACCTCTCCGATGTCGCTTTTTAATGGGGATCTTTTGATGGCCAGTTATAATCCAGCGGGTGGATTGCATATTATGCTGGGGGATTTTACGGGTCATGGATTGTCGGCGGCGGTGGGTGCTTTGCCGTTATCGGAGATTTTTTATGGGATGACCGCTCAAGGTTTTTCCATTGGTGATCTTGTTGCGGAGATGAATAATAAACTTTTGACGGTGATGCCCACCCGTATGTTTTGCGCGGCCTGTCTGATTGAGGTGGATTTTCGGCAAAATAGTTTAATGGTTTGGAATGGCGGTTTGCCGGATTTATTGATTGTCAATGGTGAGGGCTGTTTGATTCATCGGATAGCTTCCTCACATTTGCCTCTGGGGATTGCTCAATTAAACCCAGGGGATCGAAAAATTGAAATTTTTGAAATGCGACCAGATTTTCGGGTTTTTCTTTACTCGGATGGTTTGACGGAAGCGATTGATCTGCAAAATGACATGTATGGTATTGAACGACTGGAAAACCATTTTAATGGTCAAACCCCCCCCAATCAATTGTTTGAGACGATTTTAGCGGATTTTAAGGCGTTTCGTGGTGAAGCCAGTCAATCGGATGACATTAGTTTGTTGGAAATTGATTGTGCTCGTGCGGTGGAAGAACCTTCAGGGGGCCGACAAGCGCAATCTAACAAAAGCATTCCACCGTCCAAATGGAGCACCTCATTTCAGTTTAGTGCCGCTACTTTACAATCCATGGATCCGTTGCCATCAATTGTAAATATTATTATGAGTTTACAGGCTCCTGCTGGACATAGAGAACGGATTTATACCATTCTTGCTGAGTTATTTTCCAACTCTTTGGACCATGGTTTATTGCAGTTGGATACCCAGATGAAGCAGACGCCGACCGGTTTTATTCGTTACTATTCGGAGCGGGAAAAGCGTCTGTCGGAGTTGAAAGATGGTCAAATTTCTTTAATGTTGGATCATACCCCAATTCAAGAAGAGGGTAAGTTGGGGGGAGAACTCGTCATTCGGATGGAGGATAATGGACCTGGTTTTGACCATGCGGATATCGATTCTCGTTTGATTGGGAATCTTGGTCATGGTGGACGGGGAATCGCTTTGGTGCGTTCTCTTTGTGTTAGGTTGGACTATTTTGGCTCTGGCAATCTTGCTGAAGCTGTTTATCGTTGGTACTTTCAATAACGGGAACCCTTTATGACAACGCCTTTACGGGTGATGGTGGTAGACGATACCATCACTTACCGAATGATCGTAAAAAAAGTGGTAGAAAGTCTTCCCAACACCGAAGTGATCTCAACGGCCTCCAATGGCCGTGTGGCTATTGACCGACTGGGCAATCAACAGCAGTTGAATGCCGCGCAAATGCCTCATTTGGTATTGCTGGACGTTGAAATGCCAGTTTTGGATGGTTTGGCAACGTTAAAGGAGATTCGTAGTCGTTTTCCAGAGGTTCATGTGGTGATGGTGAGTTCGGCCTCGCGCTCCAATGCCAATATTGTTATGGAGTGTTTGAATGCTGGGGCCATGGATTTTGTCACCAAACCGATGGAAACGGATGTTTCAAAGGCGCGTGAAGCGTTAATCCATGATTTAGATCCTATTTTGACATTGATTGCCAGTAAACATACGGAGGAATTGCCATCTGAGGCAAAGCCTATTCCATCGGTCCAGCCGCTCGCAAATAGACAGAGTGTGCCATTGAGATCGACTTTGCGCACGGCATCTCCGATATCCTCTTTTTCACCTGCGAGCCCGATTTTGTCTCCTCTTGCGGGGTTGTCGGGCAAGCTGACTGTGGATTTTAAACCAGATTTATTATTGATCGGTTCTTCTACGGGTGGACCTGCGGCTTTGGGCAAAGTTTTATCTGGTTTTGGTAAAAAACTTCCCATTCCCACGTTGATTGTGCAACACATGCCGCCGGTTTTTACTGCCTCTTTGGCGGCCCAACTGAGCAGAATTTCTGGTTTAACGGTTGAGGAGTCTGAAGAGGGGATGATGGTTGAACCAGGTCGAATTATTTTGGCCATGGGTGGCAAACACCTCACCATCAAATCGCAAAAGTCTCAGTTGGTTGTGAACATGAACGAAGGTCCAAAGGTGAACGAGTGTCGTCCAGCGGTTGATGTTTTGTTTTTATCGGTGATGTCTCAATTTAGTGGTCATGTTTTGGCTGTTATTTTAACAGGGATGGGACGTGATGGAGCCAAAGGGGTCGAAGCCTTGAAGCGGGGTGGAAAGACGTATTGTATTACCCAAGATCAAGCAAGTTGTGTTGTTTATGGAATGCCGCGTTCGGTGGAAGAGGTTGGATTGTCGGATGAATCGATCTCTTTATCTGATATTGGCAAAAGAGTTGCACAACTTTGTTTTCAAGATTCTTAAGATAGAGGTTTATCTCAATGGCGATTAGTAAAGAGGAATTTGATCTCATTAGCCGATTTTTACATGATCATAGTGGTATTCATATCAAGGAAGGCAAAGAGTATTTGGTTGAAAATCGTTTAAATGCGATTTTGGTACAACATGGATGCAAAAATTTTATAGAGTTGCACACACAAATTCAGAGTGATCAGGTATTGCGAACCAAGGTGATTGATGCCATGACCACGAATGAAACGCTTTGGTTTCGTGATGCGTCATTTATAAATGCCTTATCTGATTTTATTGTTCCTATGCTGATTGAAAAGGCCTCTAAAGTAAGCCGTCCGATTCGTATTTGGTCGGCGGCGTGTTCTACTGGCCAGGAACCATATTCTATAGCGATGCTTTTGGATGATAGTTTCTCTAGGATGGCGGATAGGGGGGGGGTGAAGAGGCCTAATATGGAAAAGTTTTTCATATTAGCGACCGATATCTCTCCGACAGCCATTCATATGGCCAGCCAGGGACGTTATACACAACTGGCGATTTCTAGAGGCATGCGGAATGATTTTTTGGGGCGCTATTTTGTAAAACAGGATATCATTTATGAAGTTCTCCCTAGCATTCGGAAAATGGTTACTTTTAAACAATTTAATCTTAAATCCTCTTTTGATACTTTGGGAACATTTGATTTTATCCTTTGCCGTAATGTATTGATTTATTTTTCAGAGGAATTAAAGCAGGATATTTATGCAAAAATTTATAAAAGTTTGGTTTCAGATGGTTTGTTGGTCATTGGTGCTTCAGAGTCCCCGCGTGGGAATACCAATGCTTTTGAGCAGGTTATGATTGGGGGCGCGGCGTTATATCGTCCAAAGTGATTTAATACCATTAATTTTTTGGATAAACTCGATCTATATGCGAGTCAAAACATGGACATAAAACTGTTAACAATTGATGATTCCAGAACCATTCGACGGGTGATCGGTGGCATAGGTGCCATGCTGGGTTTTGAGGTTTTGGAGGCCGAGCATGGGGCTGCTGCTTTTAAAATTTTGGAGAGTCGTTTTCAAGAGATTGGATTGATTCTTTTGGACTGGAATATGCCGGGTTTGAATGGGTTAGAAGTTTTAAAAAAGATTAAAGCGCATGCTCAGTGGAAACACATTCCAGTGATGATGGTGACAACAGAGGGGGAGAAGGAGTATATTGTGCAATCCATTCAGGCGGGAGCCATTCATTATCAGACCAAACCCTTTTCCCAAGAACAGATGGCGGCGCGTATTATGGAATCCTTAGGGTTAGGTGGTATTTGAATATATCGGAAAATAACAATCAAGACCGTGGACGAATCTTCTTTGAAACATCCGGTGCCCTCCAATCTCACCCCTCTTTTTTTTATCATTAAAAAAAGAGGGGTTCTGGGGGCCTGTTTGTATCTTTTATCAAGTAAATCCCCAGGGTTTTGTTGTTGATTTTTTGCCTGAAGGGCATTTTGTTTTCATAAGAGGTTAGTCGATGCTAAATTTGAATGTTGTCACATTGAGTCCAACTCAACAAAAATTGGTCCATAGTTTAGAAATAGCTATAGGTCAGTTGATGGATTCTGAAAATGTTGTTGGCGTTGTTTTTTCTGGATTGGAGGAGATGAGTCAGTTTGTATTGCAAGGTGAACTGAATGGGATTGTTCATCTTTCTGGTCAGATATCCGCTATTATTGGTCTGAGTATGAGCCAAAATCTGGGTCGCGAGCTTATTGCGCAGATGACCGGGCTTTCTGCTGACATGTTGGAAAAAGAGGATATGATGGATGGGGTGGCGGAGTTGGTGAATATTGTTTGTGGAGCCATGAAGTCCAATGCCCAGTTTGGCCCCATTGTTTTGACCACCCCGGTAGCCATTTTAGGTGGTGAAATCACCGCCGTGTGGAAGACAACGCTACCAACCTTAAAATTAACTTTTGAAATTCAAGAAGAAATATTGAATATTCTTCTTTACATTGAAGATGAAAAAAAACCTCGTAATGTCGACTGATTTTGTGTATAAATACCCTAAGCTCTAACCTATGCCGTATAAGAGGGAACATCATGCGAATATTAATTGTGGACGATTCTAGTGTCATGCGGAAGATTATCTCCCGCGGTTTGCGTCAAGCCGGCTTTAAAATTGATGACATACTTGAAGCTGATGATGGTCAAAAAGCTTTGGATGTTCTCCGGGATCATACTTGTGATTTGATTTTATCCGATTGGAATATGCCTGTCATGGATGGATTGCAACTGGTCAAATCGGTGCGTAGTGGGATTCCTGAAATTAAAAAAATACCTATTGTGATGGTGACCACAGAGGGGGGCGAAAGCAAAGTTGCGGCGGCCATTGAAGCTGGTGCCAATGGTCACATAAAAAAACCTTTTACTCCAGAGATTCTCAAAAGTACTTTAGATAAATTTTTTAAATAAAGTACCTTATTGGTTGTAGATCCTCTTGGTAGACACAACGGGAATGAAAAGAAATTTTCATTCCCGTTGTGTATTTATGGTCGGGCATGATGTGTCTGGATGCCATGGCCATCTCTTCGAATTATTCCATATTAAATTCAAAAAAAAGAATCTTATTTTTGGATTGTTTTTTGCATGATTAATTTTTCCAAATACACCTATTTGGTCGATCGGTATGATCCGTGACGAGTTTTGGTTCGTAGTTCTTTGGAGATGAAGCATAGCATGGAAACTCCAGAAAAAATAATAAAGACGACGCGACCGTTTTTTTTGAATTTTTTCAATAAGCTTTCAGGTGATCTGAAAACGCTTACGGCAGCGTCAGTTGTCTGTACTTTGGGTGATATTGCCATTGTTCGTGGGCAAGAGGAGACCTCATACTTTTTTGAAACCGATCGGAGCGTGGCATATGCCATTGAAGATGGGAGTCAAACGGGTGACATTCATATCGTTTTTGACCTAGCTTCATCAATTGCTTTGACAGGGCTCATGATGATGATGGGCGAAGCGGTCATTCGGGATCAAGTGAAAACCCGCGAATTTAACGAAGAGATTCAAGAGGGGTTTCAAGAGGTTGCCAACCAAGTGGTTGGTGCCATGAATGCCTTGGTAGAACGCAAACAAAAAGGTGGGCATCTTTTTCTGGATAATTGTGCCTATTATCCATATGGTGAGACCCCGCCAACTCTGAAAGAGAGTACCACCTATTTGGCGGTTTCGGTGGATATTCAGGTGAGCAATTTTCAATCTCAAACAGCCGTTTGGTTGATGTCAAAAGGGTTTGCAGAGGCTCTGTTAGGGATTGAAATTGAAGGATCTGAAGAAGAAAAACAGGCTCAGATCTCTAAAGAGGCTCCGGCTTCGAGTAAACCCGAACTCTCTTCTTCAAAAGGGGGGGGGGCTGCGGCATCGTTTTCTGAGGATGATTTTATGGACGGGGAGGTGGAGGAGGAGAATCCTGCTCAAGCTATTCTAAATGCCCCTACGTCACATAAAAATGTCCGCTGGAGTACAGAAGATGGTTTGCCCTCGCCTGATGACGAGGGGAGTGTTAAAGCGGTCATGGTAGATCCTCCATTCACGCTGAAAGAGGATGAAAAGGTCATTAAAGCGATTAACACCATGCGGCAGGATGGCGTGCAATTGTTTGGGATAGAGCGCGCTGGTAAGCTGGTTCGCGTGGTGAGCGCCAGTGATTTACGGCATCTGATGGGGCCTTTTTTTGGTACCAAAGCGATGAATGCACGGGATAAAGCTATTTGTGCGGTTGAAATTGGTAAGATCAATGCGGATCAACGTTTAATTCGTATTCCCATCACTGGAACCATCAATCAAGCCGCCGATCTGATTACGGAGTTTAACTTACGCTCTTTGCCCGTTATTTCCAAAGGTGGCGTTTTACGCGGTTTTGTTCCAGCCCATGCGGTGTTAACTTTTTTTCGCAAGAAAAGGCGGCAGTAAAAGAGTTTTTTTTGAACATGATGCCCTGCGGGCAAAAAATTAAAATCTAAAGACAAAACCTTGGGGGATGAATCCCCCAAACCCCCTCTTTTTTTTTAAAAAATTAAAAGAAAAGGGTGGGGGGATTGGGGGGCGGTTCTCCGCCCCCCAAGGTCTTGATGTCGGTTTTTTCGAGACATGTAAATAACAAATTTGTGAGAGATGTTGTTTGTTTGTCAGGGATTTTTTTATCTGTTATGACAGATTAAATGCTTTGAGTATAAAATTTTCCATAATCTCTTTGATCTTTTTTTTGTTGATTTTATCAAAGCTAAGAGTGTATGATATCACTTCTTTAGAGAATATTTTTTCTTCTATTTTAACCCGTCGATGTGTCAAATCTTCGATAAAACGGATGCAACTGGCCACTTCAAGGGCTTTGGAACACACTTCGTCTCGGCAGGGTCTGTGATTAAACAATCCGTGGCGATTTTTTTTCATGAAGGTGGATAAATCGTCCAATTGCACTAAGGCCACTTGAAATAAGGCTTGGTTGCTATAGGTTTGATGGGTGTCTGGATGAAAAATTGGGGATATAGAGGCACTACAGGGGTAGCCATTTTCTTCCAGTTTGGCCCCGATGAAATGGGTGACATCGTTTATTTTTCTGGAGATGACTTTCCACTCTTCAATCTTGGCAATCAATTCGCTTAAAGCGGGATCAAATTTTTTTTTATTTTCTAGGTTGTCTTTATCTGCCTGTTTGATGACCTTGGCGTTTTTCTTTTTAAAACGTTTTAAGATTCCATCAATCAGTTCACCAAATTTATCTTCTTCCTTCTCGCCTTTTTTTTCATCTTTTTCTTCTTTATTTTTGTTCATTTTTGTCACCACGCAATCAAAGATTTATGTTTTTGATATCAAATGGAAAGGTATATAGCCTGGACGATCTTGTTTGGGACATGATACCAAAAAAAGGATCGTTCACAAACAAAATTTATTGTTTTTTGCAAGGTTTGTCACTAACAAATCCTTTTGATCAAAGGAGGAGAGCTGCTATAAACAAGGATACACTGTTAAGAGTCGTTAAATTAAATAGAGTGGTAACCCATATTATAAAGGAGCAGGAGTGAAACTCTCCTTCATTTGTCACGAATTTCCACCGATTGGAGGTGGGGCCTCGACGGCCTTGGATCAATTTACGCATCTTTTGACCGAACGGGGACATGCCATTCAGGTGGTCACCATTGGTCTTGGCTTGGAAGACCAGGAAATGTGTGAAGCCTCTGGTCGCATTGTCATTCGTTTGGGAGTGGGACGAAAACGTATACTCTCTCCTTCTCATTGGGAGTTGTTGCGTTCCACCCTGGCTTTGCGGAGTCGCGGCTGCCGCTTGATTCAAAAATTTAATCCTCAGGTGGTTATTGCCTTTTTTGCCATTCCGGCTGGATGGGTTATTCGGAGCCAATTGGCCGAGTTTCCTCAAGTTGTTTGGTTGCGGGGTTCAGATGTTCCGAAATTTTCACGTAAACGTTGGGGGTGGTTGCGATTTTTCCAACCCTGGATGTTTAAGAAAGTCTTGCGCCAAGCTCCATTGGTGTTGGCCAATGGAGAATCTTTACGCCGTATGGCTTGGGCCCTGTTGCCCAACCAATCCATTATTATCCTGACGAACGGTGTTGATCTGAAAAAATTTTATCCTCATGAAAATAAAACACAAACCGGTTGTTTGCGCATTTTGGTCGTTGGACAATTGATTGCGCGTAAACGTTGTCTGGAGTTATTGCAAGGCGTTGCTTATTGGGCCAAAGAGAGAGGGGGGGTGGCGCGAGTTACTTTTGTTGGCGAGGGTCCGCTCAAAGGGGCTCTGGAGGCTTTGAGTCAAGAGATAAAACCGGCTGTTGAAGTCAATTTAGTCGGTTTCGTCTCCAGAGAAGAGCTTCCTGACCTCTACAGAGCGCATGATTTATTGGCACATTTATCTCAAGCCGAGGGGGTTTCCAATGTTCTTCTGGAAGCTATGGCCAGTGGTTTGCCGATTTTATCCACGACCAGTGCCGTGGGAGAGGAGCTTGCCAATGCCCCTGGAATTCGGATTTTAACCTTATCGCAACGGGTTCCAGAAACAATTGGCTCGGCACTAGCAGAGTTGGATTGTGATCGACAACAACTTATCTGGATGGGTCAGCAAGCCCGGCAGGCCGTGCAGGCCTTTGACTGGCAACAACGCGCCGCGACCTTTGAACAACTTCTTGGTAAAATTTTAGGGGATGAATCCTCCTCTCTTTAATTTTTAAGAATTAAAAAAAAAGAGGGGGTCTGGGGGATTCATCCCCCAGGGTTTGGCTTTTAATTTTTTCTGTTGCCCTTAGGGCATCCGGTACCACCACATTTCAGTGTGGATGATTAATGCGTGCCTGAACAAAAAGCTAAAGTCAAGACCTTGGGGGATTGCATCCCCCAATCCCCCTGCTTTTTGAAGGAAGCAAAACCGAGGTCAAAAGCAAAACCCTGGGGGCAATCCCCCAGACCCCTTTTTTTTTAAATAATAAAATGCCAGTTTCGATCGTCGGTTTGGGGATAATTGATATTGTAATGGAGACCGCGGCTCTCTTTGCGATGGATGGCGCAACGAATGATCAAAGAGGCGATGGTCGCTAAATTGCGCAGTTCAAGAAGGTCGCGGGTGAGGCGGCAGTTCCAGTAGTCTTCGTGGATTTCGTTTTTGATCATATCAATGCGGCGACGGGCGCGGTCTAGACGTTGGTTGGAGCGAACGATGCCGACATAATTCCACATACAGCGGCGTATTTCATCCCAAGTGTGGGCGATTAAAATGGATTCGGTACATTTTTTGGTATCAAAGCTGTCCCAGAGGGGGAGGCTGGGGGAGGTGATTTTGGGTTGATTTTGTATATTTTTGGCGATAGAGAGACTGGCGGCTTCGGAGAAGACCAAACACTCCAAGAGGCTATTGGAGGCGAGGCGATTGGCTCCATGCAGACCCGTACAACTTACTTCGCCGATGGCGTAGAGTCCATCTAGGTCGGTTTTTCCCTCTTGGTTGGTGACGACACCGCCACAGGTGTAATGGGCGGCGGGTACGACTGGAATGGGCTCCTGGGTGATGTCGATATCCAAAGAGGCGCATTTTTCGAGGATATTTGGAAAATGGTCAGTGAGAAAATCTCGGCCTTTGTGGCTGATATCCAGATAGACGCAGGGTTCTCCAGTGCGTTTCATTTCAAAGTCGATGGCTCTGGCCACGCTGTCTCTGGGGGCCAGTTCTCGGCGTTCGTGGTGGCGGAGCATAAATTCATCGCCATTTTGTAGACGTAAAATACCCCCTTCACCGCGGACAGCCTCGGAGATGAGAAACGATTTAGCTTGGGGGTGAAACAGGCAGGTGGGATGGAACTGGATAAATTCCATGTTGGCCACCCGGCAACCAGCTCTCCAAGCCATGGCAATGCCGTCGCCGGTGGCCTCGTCTGGGTTAGAGGTGTAGAGATAAACTTTGCCGGCTCCTCCAGAGGCGAGGATGGTAAATTTGGCCTGAAAGGTATTGATTTGTCCGGTGGTGTTGTCTAAGACATGGCAGCCGAAACATCTGTTGCGCCGTCCGGGTAGATAGTGGCCCAGTTTATGGGCGGTGATAAAATCAATGGCAATTTGGTGGGTCATCATGCGGATTCTGGGGTGGTGGGCGACCAAATTTAAGAGGGTTTGCACCACTGCTTTGCCGGTGGCATCGGCGGTATGGATGACCCGACGGGTGGAGTGTCCCCCTTCACGGGTGAGATGATAGCCATTTTTATCTTTGGTGAAAGAGACCCCCAGGGCGATGAGGCGGCCAATGGCTTGGGAGCCGTTTTCCACCACAAAGCGCACGATATCGGGTCGACACAGACCAGCACCCGCAGCGAGCGTATCTTGGACATGGTCGCCGTATTGATCTTCGGGATCCAATACGGCGGCGATTCCCCCTTGGGCGTGGTAACTATTGGATTGTCCCGCAGCGGTTTTGGTGAGCAATACCACCTCACCAAACTCGGCCAAACGCAAGGCAAGGTCCAGTCCTGCGGCACCACCGCCTATAATTAAAAAATCCGATACAATGGATCGTGTCGTTGGAAGTTCAGTAATCATTTAAACACTATAGAAGAATGAATTCGTTGGATGCAAGATTTGGATATAAAAAAAATAAAAAAAAATATTTTTTTTGCTATTTAATCGCTATTCGATCTGTTTCTATTTGTTTTTAATGGTTTTAATGAAAATTTTGTCAATTAGAGATATGGATCAAGGTTTTCTCTTAGACTTTTACCTGGAAAGGTATTCTGTTAAGATGTAAAGAAATGTATAAACAATGAACTTTTTTGTTGTATTAATGTCTAATCTATTAGAGACCTTCTGGAGTTTTATCTACCCTGTTTTTTGTCAGGAATCATAATTCCAGGGGGGGGGGGGAATGCGTGAAAACCGCTGATGAACTCCTGGTACAAAAAGCCCAAGCTGGGGATCACAAGGCATTTGAGGTTCTGGTTCGCAAATATCAGGGCAAAGTAGCGGCGTTAATAGCTCGATATATTTCGGATAATGGCAAAATTCAAGATTTAACCCAAGAGGCATTTATCAAGGCTTATCGGGCTTTGGGAGGATTTAGAGGAGAGTCGGCTTTTTATTCGTGGCTTTATCGAATTGCTATCAATACCGCAAAAAATGAACTTACCTTGACACAGAGTCACATTCCGATGGTGGAATTGGATCTGGACAACATTGAGATGGGACTTCCACAATTTCAGGACGACAATACTCCTGAGCGGCAGATTATGAACAAGGAACTCTCGTTCTATTTATCTAAAGCCCTGGACTCTTTAAGCCCAGTCATGAAACAAGCCGTCATGCTTCGGGATGTGCAAGGGATCTCCTATGAGGAGATTTCTGCGGTGATGGGGTGTCCTATTGGGACGGTGCGTTCGCGTATTTTTCGTGGTCGTCAAGAGATTATGGAACAAATGAATCAATATTTTAATGTATCGGAAAAATAAAAATCAAGACCTTGGGGGGCGGAGAACCGCCCCCCAATCCCCTCACCCTTTTCTTTTAATTTTTTTAAAAAAAAGAGGGGGTTTGGGGGATTCATCCCCCAAGGTTTTGTTTTTAGATTTTAATTTTTTGCCCGCAGGGCATCATGTTCAACAAAATGGGGGTACCCGAAGTTGATTTTATCAATCGCCCGAAGTTGGTTTTATCAATCGCCCGAAGTTGGTTTTATCAATCGGATTGAATAAAATAGGGGAAGGGGATAGGAAGAAAATATGGGATGTAATCCCGAATTGGTTTCGGCTTTTTTGGATGGTGAGTTAGACAAAGTGATTTTAAAAAAAGTGACGCAACACCTTGTGGATTGCCCAGCCTGTCGACAGGTGATGGGCCATTTGGCGTTAATTAAGGATGTCATTGGTAACCGTTATACCATTCGCGATGCAGAGGCTTTTACCCAATCGGTGATGGCGGTGATTCAAAATGAAAAGGTTGTTCCTCTGCGTGAAAGATTTTACCAGAGGTTGTTGCGCAACGGGGTGCCGATGGTGGTGGCGGCTTTATTGGCCAGTAGCATGGCTCATATCGATTCTTTTTTGGATACAGATCAGGAGCAACGATTGGAAGGTGAGGGAGAGTCTCTATGATGCTAGAAGAGGGTTGGGTGGTGGCCTTGGATGGAGGGGATGCCTGGGTGACGGGCAGCCGTAAAAGCAGTTGTGGTGGTTGCCATTCCAAGGGAAGCTGTGCCGCTTTGTCTGGGAGTTTGGGGCAACGGGAGATTCGGATGCGGGTGAAAAATTCCATTGGCGCTTTGGTGGGGGAACGGGTGGCGTTGGAATTTTCAGAATCGGCATTTTTGAAGGCCTCTTTTTTGGTATATGTTGTTCCGATCGTGGCTTTGCTTTTGGTAGGTGGTGTCAGCCGAGCGTTTTTTTACTCTTTGGGCTTCTCGGTTGATTTTGCGGAATTGGCGGCGGCTGTTTCAGGTCTTGCTGCTTTGGGAATGAGTTTTTATCTCATTGGACGGTTTAATCGTCGTTTAGAAAAGGTCGATTCCCTTCGACCCGTGATGGTTAGGGTGTTGGATCAACCCTTGTTATGTGTAGAAAATTCAAAAGATGGGTGTTAAAGCTATGTATAGATCGTTTAAATGGTTGTTTTTGTTTGTTTCTATATCTATATTACCCTTCTCTTTGGCCATGGCCAGAAGTGGATTTGGATTGCCTGATTTGACCGATCTTGTCAAAGATCTCAAACCAGTGGTGGTTAATATCAGCACTACCCAAAAAGAGGTTGTGAAAGGGGTTGGTCCCAAAATGAATCCATTTGGTGGTGATTCCCAATTGGATGAATTTTTTCGGCGTTTTTTTGAGCAACTTCCCGAACAACAGCTTAAATCTCGGAGTTTAGGTTCTGGGGTGATTATTGATGACGATGGGTATATCCTCACCAATAATCATGTGGTGGAGGATGCCAGCGAAATTTTGGTACGTCTTTCAGATGAACGCGAATTTTCCGCCAAATTGGTCGGTAGAGATGTCAAGACCGATTTGGCCCTGATTCGGATTGATGCCCATGCAAAATTGCCGAAGGCTAACTTGGGGGATTCGGATAAGGCGGAGGTGGGCTCTTGGGTCGTGGCCATTGGCAACCCGTTTGGTTTGGAGGCCACGGTGACGGCTGGAATCATTTCGGCGCGTGGGAGGATCATCGGTTCTGGTCCTTATGATAATTTTTTACAGACCGATGCTGCGATCAATCCGGGCAACTCTGGGGGACCTCTATTTAACTTAGATGGGGAGGTGATTGGGATTAATACCGCTATTTTCTCTCGCTCTGGGGGGAGTATGGGGATTGGTTTTGCGATTCCGGTCAATATGGCCAAAACCATTGTTGGTCAGCTTAAAGAACATGGTCATGTTACCCGTGGTTGGTTGGGTGTTCGCATTCAGTTGGTTACCCCAGAGTTGGCACAGGCGTTAGGGCTTGGTGATCGGCAAGGGGCCTTGGTGGCCAGCGTTGAGGCAAAAAGTCCAGCTGCACAAGCAGGGGTAATGCCTGGAGATGTCATCATTAATTTTAATCATAAACCTGTTGGGCGGATGAACGAACTTCCTACCTTGGTAGCAGCGACAAGGGTGGGTGAGCGGGTGCCCATGGTCATTATTCGTAATGGAAAACAGTTAGAAGTGACGGTGGTTATTGCTCAGTTGGAAGAAAAAAATCGCTCTTCAATTTCAGATGATGAAAAACAGGGGGGTGAGGATGGTGTCCGTTTGTTGGGTTTGGATGTGCGTGGTTTAACGCCGGCATGGCGTGAGCGATTGAATTTGGATGATGCGATAAATGGGGTGGTGGTCGCCGATGTGGATGAAACCGGTGCGGGGCGTGAGGCGGGTATTCGGACGGGAGATGTGATCAGCGAAATAAATCGGAAATCCATTCAATCTCTCGCTGATTTTGATAAAGCGACGCAGGGGTTGAATAAGGGGCAGACGTTATTAATGTTGATCATTCGTGAAGGGGATCCCCTCTTTTTGGCCTTGCAGATAAAATAAAGTGGGATCAAGCAGGGTGGCGACTCCTTCCTGCTTGATAATTTTTTAGGAATAGAGTAAAAGATTTAAGCAGTGTATCGTTTGGTATGGATGGTTTGGGTTGTTTGGAATAAATCTTTAGGAAGGTTTTACCTTAACCTGTTGACAGGAGGAGAAAAAGTTCGTGAGGATAGACGTTTACGATAATAATGTGGATCAAGCAATTCGGGTCCTGAAGAAAAAAATGATCCGCGAAGGTATGTTTCGGGAGATGAAGAAAAGAAAATTTTTTGAAAAACCCTCCGAAAGAAAACGGCGCAAAAAGGCTGAAGCCATTCGGCGTCTGCGGAAAAAATTACGTCGTTCCACGACTGTTGGTATGGGATAGCCACTGCCGATTCCTCTGTCCCCAACGTATTGCAAACGAAGTATGGTTTGATTTTTTTGTTGGGGATCTTTGGAATACATGGGCTTTATGAAGATAACCGAAATGGATGTTCAGGTTTTGAGAGGTGGTTTGGCTTTTTTTTAGATCGTTGCCAAAAAAAGGTTATGTTTGCAAATAGATGTTCCGCCTGTTTCATGACGGGCGGATAAAATTAACTTACGAACTTTAGATTGACGAGTTGATTTTATTATAAATGTATCGGAAAAATAAAAATCAAGACCTTGGGGGGGGGGGGGGGGGGGGGGGGGGGGGGGGGGGGGGGGGGGGGGGGGGGGGGGGGGGGGGGGGGGGGGGGGGGGGGGGG
>JAMOAW010000100.1:0-14460 GCA_039908535.1 Magnetococcus sp. DMHC-6
AAAAAAAAGAGGTGGTCTGGGGGATTCATCCCCCCGGTGGCAAGTGGCAATCCCCCAGCCCCCCTTTTTTTTAATAATAAAATCAAAAAAAACAGACGACCACGGTTAAGTGTGGTGGTACTGGCGCGCGTGATACGAAAATAAATGTGGTCGAGAAATTGAAACCCTAGGGAAAGGATACAGTTTTGGTTTCTCTTTCAAGTGCCTGTATGATATGATTGATTCATGGACACGCAAACAACAAAACCAGACATGACGAGCCTTTATCAACGGGCTTTCAAGGACTACGGGGCATCAGCCTTGTGGAGTAGCCGCCCCGTGCCAAATCCGACCCCAGAAGACGCCCTTGCCATTACCCGCAGCTTGCGGGTTGAAGGTAATCGACAGGCCCGCCAGTTGGCGGAACAGATCGAGCAGGCTTGTCGTGCCATTATCTAAAATTCAAAGCGATGTTTTGCGCCTTCTCGCATCACAACGCGATTCAGAAAGCTATGTCGCGGGCAGCACACCGTTAAATCGGAATAACCCCCGTTTTTCTGGTGATATTGACGTTTTCCATGACCGCGAGGAACGGGTAGCCCGCGCCTTTATGCAAGACAGTGTTTTGTTGCGGGCGCATGGTTTCGAACTGCAAGAACTGCGACGCGAGCCTACTTTTTACGCCGTTCTTGTTCGGCGTGGCGACGAAGTGACGAAATTTGAATGGGTGGTTGACAGCGATTTTCGCTTTTTTCCGACGGTTCCGGATAAAGAATTTGGGTATGTTCTACATCCAATCGACCTTGCCACCAACAAAGTGAGTGCTGCGACCAGTCGACGCGAACCCCGTGACGTGGTAGATTTAGTGGCTATCCATAAGCAGGTGTTGCCCTTGGGTGCGGTTATATTTGCCGCCGCTGGAAAATTTGTTGGTTTTACGCCCGAAGGAATAATCAACGAGATTCGCCGTCTCGCCCGCTATACTGACGCTGATTTTCGGCGCATCGCCAGTGATCCCCTGATTGATCCTGTTGTCCTTATGGAGCAGTTGCGCCGAGCGTTGGACGAAGCCGAAGCCTTTGTCATGCGAATGCCGACGAACAAAATTGGGTTGTTGTTTCTGAAGGACGGTGTTGTTGTTCAACCCGACCCCGATCAATTGGCAAACTATCAAACCCATGCCGGACAGCAATGCGGTCAATGGCCGAGTAACCCAGAAATCGTTTCCGCCATGTTTGAGCGTTATCACATAGGCTCGATTTTTTAGGTGTCACGACTTTAGGGCAAAAAATCAAAGGAAAAACCCTGGGGGCAATCCCCAGCCCCCCTTTTTCCTTTTTAATAATAAAATCAAAAAAAACAAACGACCACGGTTCAGTGTGGAAGTACCTTATCCGTCACGTCACCTTCATAAACGTTGCCCAAAACTTGGCCCCGTGGGGTTCCACCGAATCCACCCCCACTTCCCCCCCCATGCGATCCACCATATGTTTGGCAATGGCCAACCCCAAACCGGTGCCCCCTACCTTTCGAGAACGACCGGAATCCACACGATAAAATCGCTCAAAAATACGCGAACGATGCTCTTGTGGAATACCAATCCCATTGTCTTCGACCTCCAGACGAATAAATTGGTTTTGGTCAACAAAACGAATCGTAATGCAAGAACCTGGAACATTATAATAAATGGCATTATCCAAATAATTGCCCAACACCCGATCCAATGCCCCCCCATTCGCCAAAATCTGCGTATTGGGATCCATATAAAAACAAATATCGATATTTTTATTTTCAGCCATCTCCCGTCGCAACATATATACCCGATCCATGGCCTGAGCCAAATACAAAGGTTGCAACTCAAAGGGGGCGTGTTCGGCCTCTAAACGGGATAACTCTAAAAGATCCGTGATAATTCTAGAAAGTCTGCTGGCATTACGCTCAATGGCCTCCATTAAAATACCTGAATATTCATAATCCTCCATAGCCCCATCCATAAGCGTTTGCGCATTGGCCTGAATCACGCTCACCGGAGTGCGCAATTCATGAGAAACATTCGCAACAAAATCTCGACGAATCATCTCCAAACGGCGAATCTCGGTGACATCCCGCAATACCAATATGCGACCCGCTTGATTGCCCATCGTGGTAATACCCGCCAACACCTGACAAACCGGTGGACCAGGCAAATCAAACTCCACACTCTTGACCGTCGACTCTCCTGTATTCGCCAATAAATTTAATAACGATTGCACCTGAACCACCTCGGCCAAAGGCTTTCCCGTCTGAAAATCAGCAACAGCCAACAACTTTTTGGCATAGTGATTCATCAAAGTCATACATCCAGCGTTATCCAGGGCCACTACCCCCTCTTCCATCCCCTCCAACACCGCCTCCAGATGCGATCTGGCATCAGAAAGCTCCTGAAGATTTCTACGCAACTCCAAAGCTATTTGATCCAAAGAACCCGTCAAACCGCTAATTTCATCATGTTGGTAAACCGGAATCGGCTGCGCACCGGCCTCCATCGCCAAAACCTGGGCATGACGGACCAACTTACGCAACGTTCCCGTCACCAAATGGGTGGCCACCCCTCCCACCGATAAGGCGGCAACCATTGCCAAAGTACCCGCAAAAACCAACACCAACAATAAATGCTCCCGCGTGGTCTCTAAATCTTGCAAAGACATGGCTATACGCAACACAGCCTCTTTACCACTTGAATGATGAAATAAACCAGCGACATACAACATACTTGTCCCAACAGAATTGGAATACCTTTTGGCCTGACCAAACTCTGCTCGTATGGCATCCACCACCTCTGGCCTCGCATCATGAGATTCTAAATGCCCAATCTCCTCCAGATTTAATTGCGAATCCCCCAACACCACACCATCAATCGTCATGATGGTCACCCGCTTGGACAACCGATTGCCCAGCATATCCGCCACCCAATCCATATGCTCCACCGTCAAGTCACCCTTCTTCTCTTGAAGAAACAGGCGACCCAAAATCACTTGGCTTTTGAGTTCAGAACTAATTCGAGTTTCTAACCACTGGGAGAGGGCATAATTCAAATAGATACCAATGGTCAAAATAACCACCAATACCAAAACAATTGAAGCCAAAAACAACTTGCTACGGACACTAAGATTCACAACGATGCCTTCTCGGCTTTCATGTCATGGAACCGATACCCAACACCCCGCAAAGTTTCAATATAATTGCCCGCCACCACACCCAACTTTTCCCGCAATCGTTTGATATGGGCATCGACCGTGCGAGGTTGAACAAAAACGTTCTCCCCCCAAACCCGATCCAATAAAGATTCTCGGCTTTGCACCATACCCTTGTGCATAATAAAATTGGTCAAAAGATCATACTCCCGCGCGGTGAGGATCACCTCCTGATCTTCCACCCAAACCCGGTGCTGATCGTTGTCGATTACCAAAACCCCAAATACAATTCTGCGCCCCAATTCCGGCTCTGTGGCCACATAGGTGCGTCTTAACACCGCACGAATCCGCAACAAAAGTTCCCGAACATTAAATGGCTTAACCAGATAATCATCGGCCCCCAGTTCCAAACCAACAATCCGATCAATCTCCTCACCTTTGGCAGTCAACATCATAATAGGGATCTCTTTGGTCTCTCTCTGGCTGCGCAGTTGTCGACACACCTCAATACCAGAAATTCCAGGCAGCATCACATCTAACAAAACCAAATGGGGAAATTCGGAACGGGCGATAACCAACCCTTCCTCACCCGTTAATGCCTGCAAAACAATATAGTTCTCCTTTTGCAGGTTATATTTCAAGGTGGTCACCAAATCCTCCTCATCCTCAATGATCAAAATTTTTTCCTTCATGCGTTGCGTTTCCTTCCCTGCCTAATGAATATGAGTAATCCATGACATATTTCAAAATTTAAACCATCCGTGATCAGGATAAAACCTCTTTTCAATCACCATACGTGTTTCTCGACCAAAAAGATCCGTCCAGACTCCCCCCGAATCTGGTAGCCAAAAGAACAAAACGACCACGGCCCCATACATCAACCCCGTAACCAGTAAATTACTAGAAAAAAGTTTAAAAGCCGTTCCAAAAGAGTGTTTTACCCCGCCAGCACCTAAAATATTTAAACTATACACCTCATCCAACAGCAGATGCACCAGATAACCCAATACCACAAACAACCCCACAAACCACGCCTTATGCGGCGTAAAACCCATCTCTTTATGAAGCCATATCATCATTAAAAAAGCAAAAAATGCCCCGGCAGGCAGCGAATGAAAAATACCCCGGTGGACCGTAAAACGGACAAACAACTCATATATGATTATTTTTATAAATAAAAAAATAAATAAAAACAATAAAAGTAACTCCAAAACCGCCAACCGATCCACCATTTTAAACAAGGTCATAAACCCTACCAACAAGGCCGAAAAGGTAAAGGCGAGTTGCAATGGTTCCGAATGATCGGCATCAATATCTGGAAGTATCCCACCAACTAAACCTGCCACAAAACAAATCAACGTATCTTCTTTACCGATACGCCCAGCCACCAGCAAAGAGGTCGCCGCCAAGCCACTGACAAGGGTGGCCACCGAAAGATGAACACGAAAATTAGCCATAAAAATCAACTCCTCTTGGTATCTAAAATTTTTTCTACCGTATAAACGGCTATCTCTACACCCTCCTGCCAGCAATGCCCCGTCAATCCTGCCTTGCGACATAGATGCTCCAAAAATTGAATGGTATTGGGCAATTGCTCCCAAACCTGAGGCAAAAAGGTGGCACGATGGCCATTTTTAGCCAAAATCACCCCATGCACCCCTGGTTTGAGTTTGGCAAGCAAATCCGTCGGATCCTGATAGGCCAAAGCCACTGGTGGCGTCAATAAAGAGACCTCCAACTGCACCTCCTCTAGCTCCTCAGCCTGCAAAGGGGCGAAGCGAGGATCACGTAAAGCAAATGCAACCACGCAATTGCTTGTTTTTAGTCAAAGTAATAAAACAGGCCCCCTGACGATCCAATCCCGCTATCTGGGCCATGAGTTCCACGGGTTTCAATCCCCCTCTCCCCTCCCCTCTCCCCTCCCCTCTCCCCTGCAACACCCCTTGCAAATGAGTACGCAAAAGAGCTGGCAGGGCCTCAAAAGAGGCCGATGCACCAGCAAAATCCGTCGATTCTTTGGATAATGTTTCCGAATAAAACAAATAACTGGCATATCCAACCACCCGTTGTTTATCCCCGGCAGTATCTCCAGAGTTACGATAGTCGGCCAACACAGGTCGCCAGTTGCGCTGTTTGGCGATTTCCAAAAGGGCGGCCATGGCAGTCCGACCACAGGCCTCATTTTGATTCATCGCTGGAGCATCCAACCCCAAAACCGCCCGATGGCAGTTGGCATCCAATTTTTTTGCCTCCTCATAAGGATGAAAATGCGATAAATCCGAGGAGGCCACCAAAAGATCGTCCGCTGCCATGTTCTCCAACACCAACGCCGCCAATCGACGATGAGAAATCTCACCATACACCAGTGGCACCAACTGAAAATGACCCAGCACCTCCTGGAGAAAAGGGAGTTGAACTTCTAAAGAGTGCTCCTGTTGATGAGGAGCATTTGCTCGCGAGACATCGGCCTGTTGTAACAGACGTTGAATGATCTCCTCATCAAGAGACACCTCTCCCAACGGCGTGGCATAGGCCCGGTAGTTCCCAACCGACACACCCACCAAACGACAACGATGGCTAGGTGCCAAAACAAAGACCCGTCGGGGAGAAGAAATCTGGGCCACTGACAACGTTCGATAGGCACAAGCCGCCGTATATCCTGAATAAACATACCCAGCATGCGGTGCAATCATGGCACAAGGAGAGCCCTTTCCAACAGGAACTTGGGCCAAAAATTGGCGTACCATGGTTCGTAAAACCTCTGGTCGCTCTGGATAAAACATTCCGGCTACCGCTGGAACGCGAACATTTTGCAGCTCACCTGTCATCCTCTCGCTCCTTCTATCGCTATGAACATGATGCCCTTCGGGCAAAAAAAAATCAAAGGCCAAACCCTGGGGGATGAATCCCCCAGCCCCCCTCTTTTTTTTTAGGAACGAAGACCTTGGGGGGCGGTTCTCCGACCCCCAAGGTCTTGATTTTTATTTTTCCGATACATGAACATGATGCCCTGCGGGCAAAAAAGTCAAATCAAAACCCTGGGGGATGAATCCCCCAGACCCCCTCTTTTTTTTTAGGAACGAAGAGCTTGGGGGGCGGTTCTCCGACCCCCAAGGTCTTAATTTCTATTTTTCCTTTACATTAAAACAAATAACCCGCCATGATTCCAATTTATCACAGTTTGCCATAAACAGATGCTGTCACCCAAGATCAATCTAAAATGAAAGGCTAGAAATTCCTATGCAAAAAAAATTTTTTCTACGCTTCTTTTTCTTAATCCTTTTCGTCACCACCCAAGCCCAGGCCAACAGTCATGGCATCAGCCTGGATGGCAATTTAAAATATCCAGCAAATTTTCAAGGGTTCGATTATACCTCTGCAAACGCCAAACCCGGTGGTACCCTGACGCTCCATGCCATTGGCAGCTTTGATAAAATGAACCCTTACACCTTAAAAGGAACCGCTCCAGATTATTTAAGCACTCTTCTTTTTGAAACCCTCACCATATCCTCTCTGGACGAACCCTTTGCCAAATATGGATTGCTGGCCAAAGAGATTCATCCCGCCAAGGATGGGCTGTCGATCAGCTATACCCTAGACCCAGAAGCCAAATTTTCCGATGGCTCTCCCGTCACCGCTCATGATGTCGCCTTCTCTTTGCAGACCTTAAAATCAGACAAAGCCCACCCCTCTTATCAAACCTATTGGCGGGATATTCAGCGCACAGAGGTGTTGGATGATCATCACATCACCTTTTACTTTACGCGAGAAAATCGCGAACTGGCCATGATTACAGGAGAAATTCCTCTCTTTAGCCAAGCCTATTTTACCAAACACCCCTTCGAAGAGGCGGGTATGGAGGCTCCCTTAGGATCGGGACCCTACTTGGTTGAAACCGTCAACCCAGGCAAGACCATCACCTACAAACGCAACCCAAACTATTGGGGATGGAAAAAACCGGTGCTGCGGGGCATGTATAATTTTGAACGAATCGTCCTCAAATATTTTATGGATCCCGTAGTCGCTCTGGAAGGCTTTAAAGCCGGAGAGTTTGATTTTATATTTGAAAACAACTCTAAGCAATGGGCGCGGGACTACGAAGGAGAAAAATTTACCAGCAAAAAAATTCTCAAGCAAACCCTGGCCCATAAAAACGGCGCGGGAATGCAAGGCTTTGTCTTCAATTTGCGTAAATCACTCTTTCAAGACAAACGGGTTCGCCAAGCCATCGGCTTGGCCTTGGATTTTGAGTGGAGCAACCATAACCTTTTTTATGACCAATACAAACGGGCCGATAGCTTTTTCTCCAACTCCGACTTAGCAGCCCAGGGCAAACCCTCGGCGGCGGAACTCGCTCTTTTGGAACCCTTTCGCGCTCAAGTGGATCCAGCGGTTTTTGCAGAGGTTCTTCCCCCGCCCAGCACCACCCCTCCCCACTCGCTACGGGATAATCTACGTCAAGCAACCCAGTTGCTCAAGCAAGCTGGCTGGCAGCTCGGACCAGATCAAATTTTAATCCATGCCCCAGATGGCCAACGCTTTACAATAGAAACCCTCCTGGTCTCTCCGGCCTTTGAACGCATTTTGGCCCCGTTTACCGCCAACCTCAAAAAACTGGGCATTGACATGACATATCGCACTGTAGATCCCTCCCTCTATCAACAGCGGTTGGATGCCTTTGATTATGACATGGTGGTAGAAGTTTTTCCCCAATCCCAATCGCCTGGCAACGAACAACGCAACATGTGGTCTTCACAAAGTGCCGATATCAAAGGGAGTCACAATCGTATAGGCCTGAAAGATCCGGTGGTGGATGCCCTGGTGGATAAAATCATCTATGCCGAAAAACGCGACGATGTGGTTACGGCCTGTAAGGTTTTAGACCGGGTATTGCTGGCGGGCTTTTATGTTGTTCCCAACTGGTATGTCCCCCACCATCGCATCGCCTTTTGGAACCATTTCCATCAACCAGAAAAGGCACCTCTTTATTACGCACCTTTTGACTGGCTGATGGCTTGGTGGATGGAGTAACCACCAAACCATGTGGTCCTATATTCTACGCCGCCTGTTATTGATGATTCCAACCCTGGTTGGCATCATGGCTTTGACCTTTTTGGTGATCCAATTTGTTCCCGGTGGACCAGTGGAACGGATGGTCTCCCTGTTGGAACAACGCGCCCAAGATGGCGCGGACGGGGCGACGCTCTCCATGTCCAGAGGCGCAGGCAATGCCAATAATGGCCTCTATCGCGGTGCCAGCGGCCTAGATCCCGAACAGATTGAGGCCCTGCGCGCCCTGTATGGCTTTGATCGTCCCCCTTTGGAACGATTTATTCATATGATGGGCAACTATTTGACCTTTAACTTTGGCGAGTCCTACTATCACCATCGCCAAGTGCTGGATTTGGTTATCGATAAACTGCCGGTTTCCATCTCTCTAGGGATGTGGACCTTTCTTTTGACCTATTTAATCAGCATTCCCCTGGGCATTCGCAAAGCCGTGCGGCATGGCAGCCGTTTTGATGCCTTCACCTCAACGTTGGTTCTCACTGGTTATTCTATTCCTGGGTTTGTTTTGGGTATTTTGCTGATTGTATTATTTGGTGGGGGAAGCTTTTTAGATCTATTTCCCATGCGTGGCTTGGTATCAGACAACTGGGAAAGCCTCGCCTGGCCTGCGCGCATATTGGATTATCTGTGGCACATGGTTCTACCGGTCACCGCCTCCCTTGTAGGCAGCTTTGCGGTGATGACGGTGTTGACCAAAAATTGTTTTTTAGAGGAGATCTCCAAACAATATGTCATCACCGCCCGAGCTAAAGGAGTCTCGGAACGCACCGTCTTATACCGGCACGTCTTTCGAAACGCCGTCATTCCCCTCGTCACTGGCTTCCCCAGTTCCTTCGTCGCTGCCTTTTTTAGCGGCAGCCTCTTGATCGAAACTATTTTTAGTCTGGACGGATTGGGCCTGTTGGGCTATGAATCGGTCATCAACCGCGACTATCCGGTGGTGATGGCCACCCTCTATTTTTACTCTCTGCTTGGCCTGCTGAGCAAACTCATCACCGATTTAACCTATGTACTTGTGGATCCAAGAATCACCTTTGAGCGGGCACAATAATTTAAAATCAAGACCTTGGGGGGGCGGAGAACCGCCCCCCAATTCCCCCCACCTTTTTTTTTTAATTCTTAAAAAAAAGAGGGGGTCTGGGGGATTCATCCCCCAGGGTTTGGCCTTTGATTTTTTTTTTGCCCGAAGGGCATCATGTTCAATAGTATCTCTCATCATTTAATGTCATAACTCTACCGCTTAAATTCAAATTCACGGAAATCATCACCAAGAAAATCAAACTTGCGTCTAAAAAGCGTTGCTAATTTTCGACTAGGCGTTGCAAAAAATATTTGCCTTCTACTCGTTAAAACAAGTTCCCGAAGATAATCAATAAAAGCTAACGTATTTAAATCGTCAACATGAGAAATAACATCATCCATAAGAATAACAGGCGGAGCCAAATCAGTCAGTTGCGCATTTTGGGCCAAAAAAACAGATAATGCAAATGCAGTTCGTTGACCAGTGCTAATTTGATTAAGAGTAGATAATGATCCATCATTACGAGTAAGCGATAAATTAGAAATATCAATTCCGGCAAATTCAGGCGGGTAGTGTATACGTGAGAAAATTTTATTCACATTATCATGAATTTTTTCTAATACAGAAACATTTGCTTTCTCTACAGTATGTTTGGTAGTTAAATCTTCAAGAATTGTTTTAGCCATAGATAAATTTTTTAATTTTTTTCCGCATTCTTCAAGTTTTTTTTCTAAAGATTGTTTTTCTTTAACCAAAACAGAATCACCAACCACATGTTCTTCATTTTTTAATTCTTTGATCAAATTATCTGCTAAGAGACGAACTGATTCGGCATTCAAAACAAACTCATACAAAGATTTATCACTTGGCCAAGGGAATCTTACAAAAAAATTATTCAACATTTTATACAACAATTCCGTCTCAGCTAAATTATTTTTTAATTTTTCATACAAGCCTTTTTCGTTTTCAATACCAAAACTTGTTTTCAAGATTGAAGAAATACGTTCTTTATTAAAAGTTTTTCTTTCGGAAATATTTTCTAAACAAGATTCCATTAATTTTATTTTACTTTCAATTTCATCTTTCAATACAGATAAAGATGTTTCTGTATAAGAGTATCCATTTTCAATTAATTTTTGCAAATTGATATTAAATTCATTCTTTGAAATTTCAACTGTTTCGGTCCTGGATAATAATTTTTTATTTAACTCCAGGCTTGTCTCAGCACGCTTCAATTGACTAAAAATTTCCTGTACTGAAGAGAGCGCAAATTCTACAGAAACGTTTTTTTCAAATTCAGATGATTTGCAAAAATCAATAAGTTCGGTCAATGCTAAAATAATTTTTTCATTGTTACGCAAGTCAGATTCAATTTTTTTCATTTTTTCTACTAAAAAAACAAGAGATTTATTTGCAAAATTATTTACACCATTATCAATTTGAAAAGCGAGCATACCTGTTTGAAATTGAGTATGACAAAGAGGGCATTCATCTTTATTAGGACTATTATGAATTATTTCCATTGCAACCTGACGGAGCCTATCTGCTAACTCATTTGTATTTTTTTGCAAATTTACAATATTATTATATTCTTTTTTTATTTCAAGATAATCATTTTTATTTTCATACTGCTGCCTCTCATATTCAACAAAAACATCATTTAATAATCTCTTATGCAAATTCAATAAAGATATAAAATCAACATTCTCTATACTTATATGACATAATTTTTTTTTGCACAAATTTACAAAGTGTTGATTTTTATCTACATTATCATGATAGACAAGAATATTTGAATTTTCTATTTTTATAAGTTTTTCAATAATATCATATACAAACTTCTTGCCAAACAATTCATTTTTAACTTTTTTTTCTTCATCCAACAAAGACATAAATTCATTTACATAAGGATCTATACTTTGAATAATTAACCTTGATTTTTGGCAATATTCTCCTATTTTATTCATAGAAAGTGGTGATTCTAACCAATCAATTTCTTTTAATTTATTCACGACAAACAATATTTCAGAAAGGGAATTTGATAATTTTATAGCAAATACTTTGGAATTTGATATATCAAAACCCCACCCAAGATCTCTTACATTTTTTTCCAATTTGACATAGATCAAAGCGGATTTTTTTTGAATTTCATTTAAAGTTTCCAGTTTTTTTTCTAATTCAAATTTTCGTATTTTAAAGTTTTCTTCGTCTTTACTACGTAAACGATATACAGTTATGAGCTTTTCATAAACCTGATTCATTAATCGAAAAATACGTGATGTTTCAGGACCACCTAATAAACTAGAGATAGAATTTATAAAATCTTTTTTTTCATTTTCACTTTTATATTCATTATTTTGAAGATTGACAGCCGCATCAGTATCAAGAAAATTAAAAATAGAAAAACTATTAAAAAGATAATTTGTTTGCCCCTCTGATTGTCCATACCAAATCATATTTCTATCTCTATAATCTTGAGTCTTCAATGAATTATGATTAACAATTTCAGATGATCCATCTTTAAAAGAAACTTCAAATCGATAATTAATTGACCTATTTTTTGAATCTCTATTATTTTTACCGCAATAATATAATTCAATCGCTTCAAGAATCGATGTCTTGCCAGAAGCATTTGGACCAATGAAAATATTTACTTTTCCAAAATTAAATTCTTTCTGTAATGGATATTCTCTAAAATTTCTTATATTAAATGTTTCAATAAAAGGCAAAAGTCTATATTCATTATGCTTAGAAAAAATTGCAGGAGTCCTCAATGAATTTTTTCATCTTGTATAATATCAAAAATCCCAACTTCTTCTAACTTCTCCGCCCAAATTGAAAGAACATTATTCTTTTGATCAGCAGATAGAGATGACAATAAAAGTGGTTTTAATATTGATTCCAAATCCTTATCGAGTACAATTTTTTTACGTGCATAGTTCTGATCTTGTTCTATTATTTGTTTTAAACTTAAATCAACAGTCTCTTGATTAACAACAAAATATAAATAATTATTCCATTGTAGACTTAAAGGAGTGTCTTTAAAATAGTACTTACCAATATTTTCATCTTGATATTTATTTAACTCATCTTGCGTTTCTGGCAAATTTCCAAAACAATCAAAATAATAGATAGCGTATGGTATTTCATTCTTCTTTTTAACGCAACGAATAATGGAATTATTTATTTGCACTAAATCTGTAAAAGTATCAGACAATCTTTCTCTTATTTTTGATATATCAGCGTTCATTCATCCCTCCCAATATCGGTTGTGGACATATGGACTTTGGCAATATTAACTTCACTATATGGCCCATGAATGGCAATCTCACCATTTTGTCTACGATAATAAACGCATAAACGTTCAATTTCCTTAATTTCAACGTCCGAACCAATTGAATTAGGATTGATTAATTTTTTTATTCTATTCTTTGCATTTGTCAATTTTTCACTACAAGATTCTTCACCCATATAGATTACAGTCGCAGGTATTCCATCAAATGATTTAATATTTTGATGTGGGTATTTTTGATCCCAACAGAAGGTGAAACCATCTGAAAGATCTGCCAAAGAGGATGAAATTAAGTTTTTATTAGTTAATATATTGTATAAAAAATTAATCCGCTTTAGTCTTGAACTTCTAAAATTTTCTCCATCTGGATCTTGGGCAAACGTTACTCTTTTAATAACCTCATCTGGGTTAATCCTACAGCAAGTTAATTTAGATACTTTGTACCATTCTTGATCATTTTCAACATCTCCTGAAGACAAATCTAAAATACGTTCCAAATGGAATGGATTATTATCTTTAATTTTTTTTAAATCTATTTTATCATCATCATATTCTCTATATATTTCTAAAAAATTATCGTCTATGCATTCTTTTTCAATCCATTGATTATTCAATTCATCCCACATAAATATTTTGTCAAGTTTTGGACCACGTCTCTTCACAGATGGAGCTTTGACGTTAATATGAGCAACTTTTGATGCCTCCAATAGATAAGTTGCTTGTTGATAGTTAAAAAACAATGCGTGGGTAAGCAATTTTTCTAACCGTGTGTAATAAAGACCATTATTGTGATTTTTAATCTGTATTTCATCTTCTATATCTAATTCTTTTGACTTTGTATACCAAGCAGATCCTCCTATATTTTTCCATTCTATATTATCTTTATTATAAAATAAATTTATTTTCTGGGCCCAATTTAAGCAAATAATCTCTATTTCATCGTTCATAAAACCTAAAAGCTTTTTACGACAGTCACAAAAACTTGAATGACGTGGATTTTTATTTAATTGAATATGAAGTATCAAGGCTCGATCGTTCATTTTTTCCGCGTGATCATCCTTGAAAACCAATGCATCGGCGCAAATCAGAGTAATGAGTTTTAATTTTTTTTCCTTTTCAAAATTATAAACAAATTTCCCTTTATACATTCCGTCATTCTCAAAATGGTCTTCGTCCACCATAGGATGTGTTTTAAATTGAATTAATACAATGAGCTGTTCTTTAGCAGTATTATATTTTTCTTTAGCTAAAAAAACATATGCGAGGGGGCTTACAAATTTATTTTTTTGCAAATCTTCTGAATCTATATCTTCATAAATGACTTTAGCGACTGATACCATTTCTTCTTTCAATTTTTCAAGATCTTGTAAACGTATACTCTCACATCCAAGAGCCCAAAGTTTTCCGTTCTTTGGTTTATGCCCCTTTTGGATCGCCTCCTGAAGCGTTTCCCAGGGAGTGGCATATTCTGGGGTCATCACTAAATCTGAAAAATTTTTTGTCGCTTCTTCTAAAAAAATTCCAAATTGTAAAAAAGCACGGGTGCGATTTTTATTTTTTACCCCAGATTTATCCGCTTGGATCTCACCATGCGGTTGCATGAGAAATACTTTATAATTTTCTTCATTTGGAATTAATGCATTAAGGGTTGGCAGTTCGTATCCATATGAAGAAAGCACTTCAGAGGCTAATTTTATTTCCATTGGTTCTCTTTTCAATGGGAAGATGAATATAAATAATTTTTTTATTATCTTTTATGGTTGGTGCGAGGATGTCAAGAATTTTTTTAATTTTAGACAATGATACAAAAATCAAAGGCCAAACCCTGGGGGATGAATCCCCCAGACCCCCTCTTTTTTTTAAGAATTAAAAAAAAAGGGTGGGGGGAATTGGGGGGCGGTTCTCCGCCCCCCAAGGTCTTGATT
>JAMOAW010000034.1:0-34896 GCA_039908535.1 Magnetococcus sp. DMHC-6
CGCCTCCAACTGTTTTCTCCACGCGTTGATCATCGTCGGATGCACTTCATAACGGGCTGCCAATTGCGCAGTCGTTTCTTCTCCTTTAATGGCCGCAAGTGCTACCTTGGCCTTAAAAATACTTGTATGCTGTTTGCGTATATTGCTCATATCCACTCCTCTAAGTTTGAGATGGTTCAGAGCTTAACACATTGTCTGAAAATTGGGGTCCATTATACCCCCTCGGCGCAACACCACCCCATTCTTCTATTCCGCCGCCACCCTAAACAGTTGTGCCAGATCAAACTGCCCCTTAAACACTTTGGCCACCCCATCTTGAATCAAGGTGCGCATCCCCTCTTTGATGGCAAAATCTTTAATCTCTTTTGCCGAGGCGCGACTGGCGATTAGGCGTTTCATGGCATCGGAAGAGACTAAAAGTTCATGAATACCGGTACGGCCTTTATATCCGGTCTTACCACACTTACCACACCCATTGGCTGAAAAAAGGGTAGCTTGATCACGGGTAATGTTTAATTCTGGAAAAAACTCCTCTCCATACAGGCTCACCAAACGATTCCACTCCTCATCATTGGGTTTATAACGCTGCTTGCAGGCACCACACAATGTACGCACCAAACGTTGCGCCAAAACACCTAATAAGGCATCGGCAAAATTTAAAGGATCTAGACCAAGATCTAACAAACGGGTAATGGTCTCAGGAGCAGAGTTGGTATGCAACGTCGAAAAAACCAAATGTCCAGTCAACGAGGCCTCAATACCGCTGTGAGCCGTCTCCTGATCACGCATCTCCCCAATCAGAATCACATCCGGGTCGGCACGCAAAAAGGCCCGCAAGGCTGCCGCAAAAGTCAAACCAATTTTGTGGTCCATCTGCACCTGCTGTAATCCGGGCTGGGTGATCTCGACTGGGTCCTCAGCGGTCCAAATTTTGCGATCTGGGGTATTGATCTCCCCCAAGACCGCATGTAACGTGGTGGTCTTCCCCGATCCGGTTGGGCCTACCACCAAAAATATCCCATAGGGAATACCTATACAACGCTTGGTTCCTACATAATTTCTCTCCGATAAATTTAACATATCAAAAGGCAAAGCACCCCCAGCCGCCAGCACACGCATCACCGCCCCCTCCCCATGCACCGTGGGCAAGGTGGCAACACGCAACTCCAACGGTTTGCCTTGTACCTTGACTACAATCTTGCCATCCTGAGGACGACGACGCTCAGCAATATCCATGCGAGCCATAATCTTAATCCGCGACATCACCGCTTTAATATGGGTCGCAGGAATCTCCAAAGCAACTCGACATAAACCATCAATGCGCAGACGTACCTTGGCAGGAAAACGACCCTTACTGGGTTCAATATGAATATCAGAGGCCCCAGCCCGCTGGGCATCAATGATCAGTCGATTGACCAACTGAATCACCGTCGATTCATTTTCATTGACCTCCGAGGTCTCCAGCCCGTCGTCACTCTTCTCCCCGCCCTCCTCCACATCCTCCTCTTCCATTTTGCCAGCAATACCATGCAGAAAAGAAGAGACCGCACCCCCCCCTAAATATTGAAGAATATCCTCTTCGAAACCAATGTGAAAAATATATTTGGACGCCGGTAAGGCCCGCTGAATCTCCATCTGCCGGTTCATATCACTGGGATCGTCAATTAATATGACCATCTCTTCATTGATATTCCCAGCCAAGGGAACCCAACGTTGGCGACGTAAATAAGAAATATTTAATTTTTTTAAAAGATTTTTTGGCAAAACAATATTTGGATCATAACGCTTGAAAGGCATTTGATAATAACTCTCCAAAGAAGCAGCGATCATCTCTGGAGGAATTTTTAACTCGGAAACCAACAGAAAGGTCATGGTAACCCCTTCCTTTTTGGACTGTTTTGTAAATGCTTCCAACTTTTCTTGCGTCAATCGCCCCTTGCGAATCAAATATTCATAAGGACCGCTGGTACCTTGAAACTCCTCATAAAATTTTCCCCCCAGCAAACGGGCCAAGAGTTGCGCGCGATTGAGATCCTCATCAGAAAACTCACCGCCGCCCAATTTATTGATCACCTGCATCACCCCCAGCATCGGCGGACCCACCTTGATGGGAACCGCCATCATCGCCTTGCTGGTAAACCCAGAACGCATATCATAACTTTTATCAAATTTAAGCTGTTTATGAATATGCGCCAATGAATCATGCACATCCGGAATGCACAATGGCTTTTGACTCAAGGCCACATAACCTGCCACCGAGGCGGGACTTAACGGCAATTTGATTTCATAAAGCTCCTGGCCACTCTTATATTTAGCAATGATCTCCTGGCCATTCCTGGCATTTTGATAAACCGTCAACCGCTCGGCCTGAAGAAATTTAAGCATACTGTCTTCAATGTCTGGAAGCAGTTCGGTAAAGGCAATAGCCTCTTTAATTTTACTTCTTATTTTTTCAAATATACGTTTATCTTCCCCTCTGAGGGCCTCCACCATGGCCTCAAATTCAGGTGGCAAAACATCCACATACTCCTCTTTTTTGGGTGGCTCTGGTTTGGCAACCTGATCTTCATCTGTCTCGGTATCAATCGCATTTTTCATTATTATCCCCAATTCCTTTTTTCACATATAATTTTTCCAAAATAACAAAGGCCAAAGCAAAACCATGTTCATCGCTTAAACTTAAATGAATCAGAAGATCCCCCTGCAATTGCAAAACCCGCCCCGCCTCCCCTGTAACCGCCAAAAAAGGACGTCCAAAAGAGTCATTGGTGACGGCGATATCCGAAAACCAAATACCTAAGCGCATCCCGGTACCCATGGCCTTCACCAAGGCCTCCTTGGCTGCCCAACGTTTGGCAAAACAGTTGGCCTGATCCCGACGCGATTGACAATAGACGATCTCGTCTTGGGTAAAAACCCGACGCAAAAACCTCTCGCCGTAGCGTGCCAAAATTTTTTCCATCCGCGCCACGCTCGTCAAATCTGTCCCAATACCAACGATCATACCCGATCACGCACTTCGGCTTCATAAATCAAACGTTTCATCTCCCGCACCGCCTCTTCCATCCCCCGTTGCAATGCCCGTGCGACAATGGCATGACCAATATTTAATTCGTTCAGCCCACCAATCGCGGCAATTTCCTGGACATTATAATAGTGTAATCCATGTCCGGCATTGACAATCAACCCTTGATTTTGGGCTTGGGCAACAGCAGATAAAATTTTTCCCAACTCTCGATCCCGTTCACCTTGGGTTTTGGCTTCGGCATAGGCCCCGGTATGCAACTCCACCACAGGAGCCCCAACCGCTACGGCAGCGGCCACCTGTTCTGGGTGCGGATCGATAAAAAGAGAGACCATAATTCCTGCCGCAGAGAGACGAGCCACCATTTCTGTTAAATGTTCCCGATTGCCAACCACATCCAACCCCCCTTCGGTGGTTAACTCGGCGCGCCGCTCGGGAACCAAACAACAATCGGTTGGTCGCCATTTTTCGGCAAAAGTGACCATCTGTGCCGTGGCAGCCATCTCTAAGTTGACCTTGGATTGCACCGTTTGCAAAAGAAGTTCAACATCCCTCTCTTGAATATGACGGCGATCCTCACGAAGATGAACCGTAATGCCATCTGCTCCCCCCCGTTCGGCCTCAGCAGCCAAAATAACGGGATCGGGATAACGACAACCACGGGCCTGACGCAACGTGGCGACATGATCCACATTTACACCGAGTTTAATCATTTTACATTCTCTTCTTTAATAATAATACCAGTTAACGTTGCGAGAAATTGGGCATCACCATGAAACATTTTATACAGTTACACGATTCATTCTTTAGAGTTTTCTAAAATGGTCTTTGGAAAAGTCAAAATATCCATCAAAACCCCTGGCACCAAACTTCCCAGTGGATTAAACCGCACCTGAGGCCTTTTTAACGGGCCATCCACATCAAATTGGGTCTCCACCAAGGCTTCTCGTTGACCGACCAACAACGGTCCCAACAGCGGAACCTGAATAATCGCCTTGTCTAAAGTTTGAAACGGACGCACGCCCACGGCCAAATTCAGATGATTTTTGGGAAAATCCACTGTACCAGAGAAAATAATTTTCATGGAAGGGCCAATCATTTCCATTTTATCGCCCTGCCAAATACTCTCATTTAAGGAAAAATGGCCATTTAACGTCTGAAATGGAGTCGAATTTTCGCTTATGACCGCTTTCTCTTCAGAGTGAATGCCATCATTGATTGTTATATTATTTGGATTAGAAGATTGAAAGGCCCCATTTTGAATCAACAAAGCCCCTTTTCCAGTAAGATGATTTTTTAATTTCTCCCCTGGCGGCACCTCCCCAGCCAATTCCAAATTTAAAGAGCCTTGACCATTTTTTAAATCAGGAAACCAATCCAACGTTTTTAAAGTATCACCCAAATTTTGAAAACCAATGTTCACACTCCCTTGATAGCTTCCCAATTGCGGCTGTTTGGGCCAATTCAGTTTTCCGCCGAGCTGAACGTTGCCTTCTCCAAAACCAATATTTAAATCATTGACAATCCATTCCCGATTTTTAAACACCATATCTGTTTTTAAATCATGCCCTTCCAACCCCTCTTTTATCCACACATGCTGGGCGTTGACAAGAAGATCCAAATGGGGCCACCCCCCCCCTTGGCTCGGTTGCAATGGATCCCCGCTCCCCTCGGTTATTGGAATTAAATTAAGCCGATTAAAATCGCCGCGCACAATCCAAATCTCCTGCCCTACGCGCGTCGATGGTAATGGATGATGACGCAATTCTAAACGACCTTCGCTTGAACCAAAACGTATTTTATTTATCTGCAAATAGCCTGCTAAACGGTCTGGATCCATCTCCCCCTGCCCGACAAAGGCAAGATTACCCAAGTTCGCCTGCAAACCTTGAATAGAAATCCCCCGAATGGCCTCATGCCGCCATTGCGCTTCCAATTGACCCGGTTCTCCCTCCTCTTTACGCCATCCCCAACGCCCAGATATATCCAAAGGGGTGGCATCCATAAATAATTTACCGGAAAAAACAGTTCCTTTATGGTGTTTTGGAGCCAAACCTATCTCCAGTTTTACCGGAGCCATTCCAACTATTTTCCCCTCCTCTCCCAAAATTTCTTGGCCCAACCATTGCGCCAGTCGCTCCTGACTCAATGTACTTGCCAAAGAGAGATCAAACAGAATATTGTCTGGGTTCTGATAAGAACGTACCACCAAATTTCCCGTTAAAGGCAACTCTTGCCAATGGCCCTTATCCACCTTTAACTGAATCTGTTTGGTGTTAACTGTCAACTTGGCCTTTTGTAAAGAGAGTTTTTGATCCAAATAAGGCAGCTGCAACCAACCCTGATCATTTATCCAGGCTACCCCCTCATAGGTGGCCATGCTCGGCTGCAAGATCGGAAGATCCAATTGAAACTTTAAAACACCCTCTCCCCCCACTTTGGCGCTTTCCAACCCCACCTGCCAATCCCAATATAATACCGGATTGGCCACCACCTTTTGCCAAAGCATCTCTAAATCGGTCTGTGGCGATTGGGCAACAATCAACAGATGGGGATCGGTAACCAAATTGGGAATACGCACCTGCCCTTTTATCAAGGGAGATCCCACCCATTGACCCTGATCAACTTTGATATCCATAGCCAATCGATCAAATACAACCTGGGCCATAGCCTTACGAATCAAAGGTAAACCGGCATAATAACAAAGATCCAGATCATTCACCTTCCCCTCAATACGAAAAATGGTCTCTGGAGAGAGCTGCCCAAGAGGAGGCATACCCGGTACTGGTTCCAAAGGAAAAGGCACCTGCATAATTGGTCCGCGAATACGAGCCGTCGCCCACGCCACCTTTCCCCGCAATAAATGGGTTTCCAACCAAATGGAAACCTCATCAGGTAATATTGTTGGGTAATAATAGGGGGCGTTTTCCACCAACACATCGGTCGCCTTTGCGGTTAAATCCATCCAAGGCCGTTCCCCCCCCAATCCGGTTAAAAGCACAGATCCGTTGGCCTTGCCATGCGCACTTTTAAGATCAAAACGGATCACCTCCAAATTTATCCCTTGTGCGGTTTGAGTAAAAGTACCATCCGCCGTCAACAAACCAATAGGCAGTGGTTTTTTAAATTGGTCTGGCCATTGCAAAAAACCCTGTTTGACCTCGGCCTGCCAAGTAGCCGACAGCCTCTCCTCTTTGAAAGAGAACTCCAAAAACAAGGAAAAGGGGGCATAAAGACCATTTAAGGGAGAAAAATCTTTTAGATAAGGACGCCAAGGATCTAAATTAAAATGATTCATGGCCCAATACCCCTGCCACCCTGCCTCGGCATCTGCTGAACTCCTTTTGGATATCGGTTCATAAAATCTACCTGTCAGGCTCCCTTGGGCTTTCCCCGCACCATTTTGCAAAAGATACTCTCGTACACGCAACTCCCACCCCTGGTCACTCTGATTGAGTTGACCATTGGCATAAAAGATATCCACCGGCATGGGTTTTTGTAAAAGCTCTGGCCATTGCAAACTCCCATGCTCCCCCTCCAGTCGCCAATCCACGTGAATATGGGCTCCTGGAGCTTCTGAGAGGGTCGCATTTAAAATCATATTGCCCTCATACGGGTGGTTTAACGCCATACTTGGAAAAAACAATTGCAACACTTGTGGATTAAATTTATTAGCATAAACATCTAATTGCCACGCACCCATTCGTTCATATTGCCCGGTCATATGAACGGGAAATCGCCTTTCAGAAGTGATTTGCAATTCGCCATCGGCCAAAAACCGAAATTCTCCTGTTAAAGCACGAAAGCCTAAAAAATCAATATCGGTCACGCGCATCGTTTCCTGGTCAAACGCCAAATCCAGGCGCGACTTCTGAATGGAAATATGAAAAAATGGCGGAAAAAAGCCAAGACCGAACGATGGATTATCTCCATCACTCTGGAGGGTATTCAAGGAGAATCCCCCCAATAACAACGCCCCCTCTTTTGTGCGCACCAACTGACCCTGCACCCCTGCAAACTCCAATCCAAAAACAGATCTATTCTCCTGAGCCAACCAATCCAGGGGAAAAAAGGTGAGGGAGAGCTCCTGCACCTGGGCCACAGGTTGGCCACCGTTGGGCATCTGTAGAGAAAGCCCCTTCCCGGTCACCACCAAGGAGATGCCCCGCTCTTGGCGTTGGACTAGAGAAAAATCCGCTGCTAACGTCAAACCATCCAAATGGACATCCAGGCCACTTTTCATAGCAAGATGACGCGCCACCCATGGAGAAAAGGAATGAATATCCGTTGGAAAATAAAAAAACCAAGCAATGATAGCCATCACAACCAGCCCCCCCCCCATCAACCCCACTCCCAACACCCGCAATACCATCCAAAAAAATCCAATACCCCACCAAATTGCCTTTTTCAATTGCGGCAATGGACGCCCCCTCCCCTCTGATGCGATATTTTTTTCGATCATGGCCTTTGGTATATGAAACAGATGAATAAATAATTTATTATAGAGCAAATAGCGATTAAAGGACATGGGAGCCCATGCGTTTTCAAACAATAAATCCCCTCTCAAACATATTATACCGATGGGCACTCCCTTTATCCACAGCGTGTGGATTGTGAACAATCAAAACCCAAAATATTTTCCAGACACGAACGATGGTCGGTACTGTGCTCTGACATCTCTATATTTCCTTGATTGAATCTGACCAAAATTGTATCGTTATTTTATGAATATTATAAAAATATTAACTTTTATATTGTATTAGGAAAAATATGCCATGCCATCTTCTTCCCCTTTTATTTGGCCCGTGCGCGTCTATTATGAAGATACCGACGCCGCTGGTGTTGTTTATTATGCAAATTATCTAAAATATTTAGAGCGGGCGCGCACCGAATGGCTGCGAGGGTTTGGGATAGAGCAAGAGGCTCTATTTCAAGCCACTGGCGTGCGGTTTGCCATTGCCAAAGTGGAAATCGTCTATGCAATGCCAGCCCGTTTGGACGATCTATTGGAGGTAACGGTTATGTTAACCCATTTGGGCGGTGCGAGTTTAATTTTAGAACAGATGGTTCGCCTTCAAAACAACCAAAAAAATTTAGTGCGGGCAATGGTCCGCATCGCGGCGATTGACCCACAATTTAAACCCACACGTCTACCAAAAAAAATCGTCACCCTTTTGGAAACGAAATAAAAAAAAATTGGCGTTAAATCCATTCTTATGTTAAATAAATACCTTGGTATACGAGAAAGCATTTTTTTTAAAAAAAGATTCCCTCCCACTTGAACCTGGATAAAAAATGTCCATATAATCCGATATGGTTTTTCAACCAAAGACCACACAAAAGGTAAAAGTATAAAAAACCATATAAAATATAAAATCTTTTGAGTTAGACAACACACACAGGAATGCGTTGCAAATGAATAAAGACGTAGTTACCACCGCTAGTCACAGTATTTGGGATCTCATTCTCCAGGCCAGTCCAGTGGTTCAACTGGTCATGCTCTCCCTTGTAGTCGCCTCCATTGTGAGTTGGGGAATTATTTTTGAAAAATGGAAACGTTTTCGTAAGGTCTCCCGTGAGGCGTTGGCCTTTGAAGAACGGTTTTGGTCTGGCGGTAGTGTGGCCCAACTTTTCCGATTGGCCGAACGCGAATGGCCAGATAGCCCCATGGTCCATGTCTTTACCACCGGATACCAAGAGTGGAAACGTTGGGAAGGGGGCGAACAAGGGGAACTCACCCCCCGTATCTCCGAAGGCGGGGATCTCCTGCCGAACGTGCGCCGCGCCATGACCGTGACCCTCAGCCGTGAAATTGACGAATTGGAACGGGGGTTGACCTTCTTGGCCACAGTAGGCTCGACAGGCCCTTTTATCGGTCTTTTTGGAACGGTTTGGGGTATTATGAATGCGTTCCGTGGCTTGGCTGGAGCCAAAAGCACCACCTTGACAATGGTCGCCCCAGGCATTGCCGAGGCTCTTGTAGCCACCGCTATGGGACTCATTGCGGCCATTCCAGCGGTGATCGCCTATAATAAATACTCCTCTGAATTGCGCCAATTAAATCAAAAATTTGATAATTTTGGTGCCGAATTTCTCAATATTTTGGAACGCCAAACTGTGCGCGGTAAAGGTAGACAACAATGAGTATGGGAACCAATTTTGGGTCTGGTTCAGAACGCTATCGAGTTATGGGTGAGATCAATGTCACGCCAATGGTGGACATTATGTTGGTGTTGCTCATTATTTTTATGGTGGCCGCCCCTCTCATGAACCAAGGCGTTGAGATTAATCTCCCAGATGCCACGGCCAACCCTTTATCTTCAGATGAAGACCCTTTGATCATTTCTGTACGTTCCGATGGCTCCACCTACATCGAAAAACATCAAATGACCATTGATGAGGTGACCGCCAAAGTGACGGCGATCAAGACAAATAAACCCCACCTGTTGGTTTACCTGCGCGGCGACAGCAAAACGGATTATGGCACGATCATGAAAGTCATGGCCCATTTGCAACAAGCGGGTATTGTTCAAGTGGGTTTGGTGACCGAACCCTCTTCTTAATCGCATGTCTGACAACAACTACCAACCATATATTTGGTCCACGGGGCTGCATTTAGCAGTTATCCTCTTGGCCCTATTTGCGCCATCGCCCAGGTTGCCTGAAAATCTTACGCCTGTCATGACGGTTCAGTTGATCTCTACAGATCAACTCGCCCCCGTTCATACGATGCCACCCGCTTCTGCGTCCCATGCGAAAAAAGAGATAAAGCCGAAACCTGAACCTATCGAACCGCCTACGCCTCCACCAGCCCAGGAGTCGGCTCCCCCCAAACAAGCGGTCATGCCAACTGCTCCGACTCCTACAAAACCGAAGCCTGAGCCTAAACCTGAGCCCAAGCCTGAGCCCAAGCCTGAGCCCAAGCCTGAGCCTAAACCTGAGCCCAAGCCTGAGCCCAAGCCTGAGCCCAAGCCTGAGCCTAAACCTGAGCCTAAACCAGAACCCAAGCCTGAGCCCAAACCTGAGCCCAAACCTGAGCCTAAACCTGAGCCTAAACCAGAACCCAAGCCTGAGCCTAAACCTGAGCCCAAGCCTGAGCCTAAACCTGAGCCCAAGCCTGAGCCTAAACCAGAGCCTAAACCAGAGCCCAAGCCTGAGCCCAAGCCTGAGCCCAAGCCTGAGCCCAAGCCTGAGCCCAAGCCTGAGCCTAAAGAAATTAAAGAGGCTAAAATAAAGGCCGAGAAAGAGGCTAAGGAAAAAGCCGAAAAAGAGGCTAAAGTAAAGGCCGAGCAAGAAGCTAAGGAAAAAGCCGAAAAAGAGGCTAAAGTAAAAGCCGAGCAAGAAGCTAAGGAAAAAGCCGAAAAAGAGGCTAAGGAAAAGGCCGAAAAAGAGGCTAAAGTAAAGGCCGAAAAAGAGGCTAAGGAAAAGGCCGAAAAAGAGGCTAAGGAAAAGGCCGAAAAAGAGGCTAAGGAAAAAGCCGAGAAAGAGGCTAAAGTAAAGGCCGAGAAAGAGGCTAAGGAAAAAGCCGAAAAAGAGGCCAAAGAGAAAGCCGCCAAACTGGCTAAGGAAAAGGCCGAAAAAGAGGCCAAAGAAAAGGCCGAGGCATTTGATCTTAATAAAGCGATTGCCAAATATAAACCAACGGAAACTCCGTCAAAAACCGAGCAAAAGGCACCACCAGGACCGGTTACCCCTGAAGCCAGTGAGCCGCAAGCCTCCGCATTGGCGGTCAATCTGTGGCAGCGTACTATTCAAAGCAGGGTCAAAGAAAATTGGTCCAAACCCGGTGGTTTGCTCAATGAATCGGAAATGATGGTGACTGTTCATGTGACGGTTGGCGTTGATGGCAGTCTCCAAGCCCCCCGATTGGTCGATTCATCTGGCAATGCGGCGTTCGATCGTTCGGTGATGGGGGCCATTTACAAAACGACCTCCGTACCGCCGCCGCCCGCCGGTTGCCCACAATGCCGAGATCTTGAATTTACTTTTCGGCCTGGTTTAGAATAATTTAAATGTATCGGAAAAATAAAAATCAAGACCTTGGGGGGCCCAGAACCGCCCCCAATTTCCCCACCCTTTTTCTTTAATTCTTAAAAAAAAGAGGGGGTCTGGGGGATTCATCCCCCAGGGTTTGGCCTTTGATTGTTTTTGCCCGAAGGGCATCCTGTTCTTAAGGAAACTTTTTTCTCGTCAACGGTTTCCAAAAATTAAATTTACCTTCATAATGAAGATGAGGTCGGATAAAAATTTTTGCGAACGGCTTTGGCATATTTTAAACTGGGATATAATGACCTTCTCTTTTCAGAAGGGATCACATGTTATGGATAAAATCAAACCAATGAAGTCAACATCAAATGACACCTTATTTTGGGGGACAATCATTATTTTTTTTATGCTCCTGTTTTCTACCGAAAGCTGGGCATTAAGGATTGATATTTCGCAAGACGATCTCATTCCAATTCCGATTGCCATTCCAGATTTTGTCCCGCTGAATCAAGATGGGACCGTTGGTACCAATACAGAGATGGGCGAGGCCATTGCGGTGATCGTCTCTGCGGATCTGGATCGTTCTGGATTATTTCGGATGATCAATCCGCAAAGTTTTTTACAAAAGAACACCGAGCTTTGGCTGCAAGGACCAGATTATAACGACTGGCGTCAAATTGGCAGTGAAGCGGTGGTAGCCAGCTCTATACAAGAGGCCAATGGTCAAATTACTGTCAACTTTTTTCTGCACGATGTTTTTCAAGGCACATTGATTGGCAAAGGAAAACGGCTCTCTGCACCAGCGCAGGATTGGCGTTATATTGGTCATCGGGTAGCCGATGAAATTTATACCCGCTTGACGGGTGAAAGTGGCTATTTTTCTTCTCGCATCACCTTTGTTGCCGAAAGTGGCAACAAGAAATGGCTCTCTTTAATGGATCAAGATGGAGCCAACCGAATTGACTTGACCCCTGGTACAAACTTGGTTCTCACACCGAGGTTTTCCCCCAACGGCAAGCATCTATTTTATCTTTCTTATGAAACAGGATTTCCTCGCATTTTTCGTTGGGATCTGTATACTGGCAAACGTTTTATGCAGGGAAACTATGAAGGGCTTAACAGCACGCCCTCGTGGTCTCCAGATGGTCAGAAAATGGCTCTCACTTTAAGCAAAGATGGCAACCCAGAAATTTATGTAAAAAATCTGGGAAGCGAAGAACTTAGGCGTTTAACGGATAATCGCGGGATTGACACCTCTCCTTCCTGGTCTCCAGACGGAAATTTTATTGTGTTTAATTCCGATCGAGGTGGTTCTCCTCAATTATACATCATGCGGGCCGATGGCTCTGACCAGCAACGTATCACCTTTGAGGGCAAATATAATGCTGCCCCTGCTTGGTCACCTCGTGGCGATAAAATTGCGTTTGTCAAAGGGGGAGAAGGCAAGTTCCGTATTGCTATTACGGATAAAGATGGTCGTCAAACCAAAGTGTTAACGGACTCCTGGATGGATGAATCTCCCTCCTGGGCACCCAACGGTCGAGTTATTTTATTTTCTCGCCAGGTAGGTGATCACACAAGACTTTACACAATCGATCTTTCAGGTCATAATGAGAGGTTGTTACCAATGGGGAATGATTTGGAAGGTTCCGATCCTTCTTGGTCTCCCTTGATACGCTAAACGGTTTTGGGTATATTCACAAACCAATGAGCAAACTCAAGCTGCCAATAAAGAGCGGACTCAACGAAAAGACCCGTACATATCTGTATCAATTTATAACAATGAAAAAAGGGGTAGAAAAAACATGAAACGTTCAGGAATTGTAATCACTTCGGCAGTGGCATTGCTCATGCTGGGTGGATGTTGGCGTCAACCAACAAATGAAGGTGATGCCGCAGGGCTCAATAGTGCTAACGGCGGCGGTGCTGGGCTAAACGCGGATGGTTCTGGATCAGGTGTGGGTGGCCATGGAGCCAACGCTGGCGATTTGAATGGAGCCTATGCCTCTTTAGAGCATCGGGTCTATTTTGATTTTAATTCAGCCATCGTCACCTCAGAAGGCCAACAGACTTTAGCCCAAAATGCGCAATGGCTGACATCACAAAATGCTCAAGATATCACTGTTGAAGGGCATTGTGACGAACGTGGAACCCGTGATTACAACTTAGCCTTGGGTCAAAAACGTGCCGATGCGGTCAAAGATGTATTGGTTTCCCAGGGCATTTCTTCAAGCAAGATCCACACGGTCTCTTATGGTAAAGAGCGGCCTCTGGTCAACGAACACAATGAATCTGCTTGGTCCAGAAATCGTCGGGCAGAAATCGTCGTCAAATAATACTTACTTTATGCACAACCTCAACGAAAACAAGGACCGAATGAACTCTTTATCAGATAGTCACGGTAGGATTTTTTCTCAGCCTAACAAATCAAAAGTATTTGGTTTGATGCTGTCGTCCTTGTTTTTTTTGAATGCTTGCGTTGGCTCTCCTCCTGCGCGACCGAACTCAAGCCAGACATACTCTTCATCTGCCAACCCCCCGGTTATACAAATGTCAGATGAAGAGGTGCAAAATAAGGTACGCGGACTTTCTAGCTCAGTGGCAGAATTAACTAGAGGGGAGGAGAGCAGTCGCTCCCAATTGGCAGAATTGACACAACGGATTGCCTCATTAGAATCAGAACTCAACGATCTTCATGGCCGGATAGAGCAAACACAGCATAATCAAGATCGTATGGATACGGAATTGCTTAATTTGCGCAGTGGTGTCAAAACCAACGCCCAGAGCCATCCAGGGTTAGAAGTCTATTCTTCCCAAACGGGTAGCAGCTCGACCACTACTTCAGTTCCGAGTGCAGCCGATGAAAACACAGAGGTAATTTCTTCTAGTTCAAACCAAAAGAAAACAACTCCTCCATCTGCTGCGGTTTCAGATACCCGCTCAGCGGGTGGAGCTGGAACCTTTCCAGCCACGGCCAAGGACTCTTATGATAACGCCTTCACACTGCTCAAAAATTTACAATATGATCAATCCCTACAGGCATTTAATGATTTTTTAAAGCGATTTCCTGATGATATCTTAGCGGACAATTCCCAATATTGGGTTGGCGAAATACACTATGTACAAGGACGTTTCCCTGAATCTTTGGTGGCTTTTAATCAAGTACTGACCAAATGGCCCACCAGTGATAAAGTTCCTGGCAGTCTGCTTAAGATTGGTTTTTCATTTTATGAGTTAGGGGATTTGCCAAATGCACGCGCAAGTTTGCAGCGATTGATCAAAGAGTACCCTGATTCTCCTGCGGTGGCCAAGGCACAACAACGTCTACAAATTATTGATAGAAAGTTGGAACATTAAAGCGGTCGTTTTACTTTCTGGCGGGATGGATTCGGCAACCTGTCTTTATGTTGCTCGACAAAGAGGCTTTTCTGTTTACGCATTAAGCTTTCGATACGGTCAAAAGCATCTCCATGAAATTCGATCGGCTACGGCCTTGGCCCAATCACTTCCGGTGGTAGAGCATAAAATACTCACGTTAGATTCCGATTTTATCACTGGATCGGCGTTGACAGGCCATGGGGTTATCGCCAAAAATGGAGGATCGGCCAAAGATATTCCCAACACCTATGTTCCAGCCCGTAATACCATTTTTCTTGCGATTGCTTTGGGCTGGGCCGAAGCTTTAAACATTCACGATATTTTTATAGGTGTCAATGCGGTTGATTATTCAGGATATCCTGACTGTCGGCCAGAATTTATAGAATCCTTTGAAAAGTTGGCCAATTTAGCCACGAAAGATGGGGTATCTGGTCGGCCTTTTCGCCTGCACGCCCCTTTGCTGCATTTAAGTAAAGCCGAAATTATTCACCTTGGCTTGACATTACAAGTAGATTATCGCCTGACGCACTCTTGCTACGATCCCCAGGCAGACGGGTTGGCGTGCGGTTTATGTGACTCCTGCCGTCTGCGTCGGGCCGGTTTTCAATCGGCTGGCATACAAGATCCCATCTCCTATTCTTCCGATGTCTGTTGAACAAGACGCGATTATTATCTCTTTTAGACAGCATGGAAAAGAGTTATTTTCTACTGGTGTTCCAGTTGTCTTAACCGTTTCTGGTGGGGCTGACTCACTGGCTCTGATGCATTTAGGCGTTGCCAGTGGTTTAGTGATTCCAAGCCGTGATGTTGTGGCGCATTTTGACCATGGATTGCGGGAAGAGTCTCGCGGGGAAGCCGAATTTGTCATAAATCAGGCCCAGGGGTTGGGGCTTGAATGTTTTGTAGAACGGTGGACGGATCATGCTTTAATTGCAAAGGGCAATCTATCGGAACGTGCCCGTGAAGCCAGATATGCTTTTTTTTTACGCATTGCCCAAAAGTGTCATGCGGGTCTCATCGCTACGGGCCACCATAAGGATGATCAAGCGGAAACCTTTTTAGACCATCTCCTTCGTGGTAGTGGCACCCGTGGTCTATCTGGAATGGCTGCACGTCGTCCGTTAACCTCAGAAGTAAGCCTCATTCGCCCTTTACTTTTTTTTCGTCGTTACGAACTTGAAAATTGGCTTACAACCGCTGGAGTGGCGTGGGTGGAGGATCCGACCAACCAAAACCCAAAATATTTACGTAATCGCATTCGTCACGATTTATTAGCGGCATTTACGCGAACTGCAGGATATGATAGTGTTCATTCTATAACGACTACAGCACTTCAAATGGCCCGTGCGGATACAGCATTGGACTGGATGCTAGAGCGGATATGGCCGGAATTAAACCCAACGTTGGATACCAATCATTTAAGTTTGACTCTTTCATGGAGCAAACTTGCAGCACTACCAGATGAACTTATCTGCCGCAGTTTGGTATATTGCCATAAAAAGTTGACGAAGGCTCCATTTCCACCTGGTTTTCGAGCCAGAGAGGGATTTCTATATTTAGTCCGCACAAAAAGAAGACAATGGAGTATGTGCGTACGCAATTTAGAAATATATCGGGATCACGACACAATTTTTATAACAGCAGCAATTTCTAGTAAAAACGGATCATAAAAATCAAGACCTTGGGGGGGCGGAGAACCGCCCCCCAATTCCCCCCCCTCTTTTTTTTAATTCTTAAAAAAAAGAGGGGGTCTGGGGGATTCATCCCCCAGGGTTTTGATTTTTCTTTTTTACCCGAAGGGCATCATGTTCAGGCAAACTTAAAAAAGGAATAATGAACTATGGAATGGTTTCTAAATTTAAAATTTTCTAAAAAAATCATTGGAATGTTTATGGTCATCCTCTCTTTGTCCATGGTATTTATTGGGACTATTCTGATGGTACAGATTATTGAGGATTTTAAACATGAAAAGACGTTAATCTCCCAAACCATTTTAAATCAAGGGGATGTGGTAAGACGTTCTATGGGAATGGCTTGGGAAAAAAAATTTTTTAAAGATGAAATATGGGATGAGGCCAAAAAGTGTCGCAAAAGCCCCTCTTCTGCTTCCCGCTTAGAGTGCGCCCGTCAAACTCGTCTACATGCCATGATTCCCGTTATTATGATGCTAGAATCCGGTAAAAAGGCTGCCCAAGAGGCTGGTTTTGTCTATCGTGCGGCCAAAAGCACGCGACCTAGGGATCCTATTGCCCAAGCGACTCCGGCTGAATTGCGTATACTGGATCGTATGGCACAAAATAATGTTGAGGAGATTTCAATTGAAGACACAGAAGCGGGCCAATTTATATTTGCCAAAGTCATTCATGCCGAACAAGGCTGTTTAATCTGCCATGGTACACCAAACACCAATCCCGAAGGGGATAACGTCGATGTCTTTGGCTTTGACCTAGAAGATTGGAAGGTAGGTCAAAAGGTAGGTGTTTTAACACTGACGGCCCCTCTTTCTGAGTTATCCAATATCAAGTCAACTGCTGGCGTAAAAGTCATTGGTTTGGCCCTTCTGTGTTTGCTGATTGGAGGAGGCCTATTTTTCATCGTGATCAAAAAATATGTTATTGCTCCAGTGACCGAGATTTCGGCGGGATTGGTACAATTTTCTGAAGGAGATCTTTCTGCTGAGGTTCAATTGGTCACCAACGATGAGATTGGCAATGCCGGGAGGGCCCTCAACCAAGCTGCCAAGCAACTGCGTATGGTCATTGAGAAGGTATTGATCTCTGCCGAAAGTGTCTCATCGGGCAGTGAGGAGCTTTCGGCAAGTTCTGCGCAAATTGCCGATGGTGCCTCTATGCAAGCGGCCAACATTGAAGAGACCAGTTCAGCGATGGAACAAATGACCTCCAATATTGCCCAGAATGTAGAAAATGCCACGCAAACCGAGCGCATTTCCAGCAAAGCTGCCAAAGACGCTCAAGAGAGTGGAGATGCCGTTGCGCAGTCTGTCCGAGCCATGAAGGAAATTGCTGGCAAAATTTCTATTATTGAAGAGATTGCCCGACAAACGAATCTGTTGGCCTTAAATGCGGCCATTGAGGCGGCCCGTGCGGGTGAGCATGGCAAGGGATTTGCGGTCGTTGCGGCAGAGGTTCGTAAACTGGCGGAACGGAGTCAATCTGCGGCTGGAGAAATTACCCATCTATCCGCCACCAGCGTAGAGGTTGCGGAAAAGGCGGGTGAGTTGCTTGCCAAGTTGGTGCCAGATATTCAAAAAACAGCTGAATTGGTCAAAGAGATTACCAACAGCAGTCGCGAGCAAAACCAAGGAGCGGATCAGATCAACCAAGCGATTCAACAATTAGATCAAGTTATTCAACAAAATGCGGGTGCATCCGAAGAGATGTCTTCGACTGCAGCGGATCTCTCTTCACAATCGGCCGAGTTGCTCCAAGCAACCGCATTTTTTCAAATTGGTCAACCACAGACAGGGCGTCATCATTCGACGAAAAAATTGGTTAAGCCCACCTCTTCGACAAAACCCACTGGTCAGCGCGGGGAGTCTTCAAACCGTTTGATGACATCGACAAAGGCTCTGCCTTCACCAAACCGTCAGGAGCAGGCCAAATCCAGCACGATGAACATGGATTCTGAATTCGAACGATTTTAACTCTCTTGTTGCCAAACCTATTTTGTCTTATCCAATAGGTTTGGCAACACAATATTTTTTTCTATTTTTTCATATAAATCAAATTATTAATTAAAATATAACAAACCAAACAGAAGATGGGTAAAGCAAACCATTGAACTTTTCTAAACAAAGACCTATCTTTACCAGTAACCCATATTTTAAACTGGCTTTCAGTTTCTATTCAATAAAGCTTTCAAAAAAACAGGAGCATTGTTTTTGAACGGATTCTATAAAAATCTGTCCATGTGGTTGGTGATCGGACTGTTGCTGGTAATGCTTTTTAACCTCTTTAATCAGCCCAATGTCCAAAATCAACCGATCACCTTTTCTGATTTTATCTCTCAAATGGAACAGGGACGGGTCACCGATGTGACGGTCCAAGGACGCAACCTCTTTGGAGTTTTTACAGACGGGACGGCTTTCAACACGTATACGCCGGAAGATCCCGATCTTATGCGTATGTTACGCGAGAAAAAAGTCAACGTCACGGCGCGTCCACCGGAAGAGACCCCCATTCTTTTGACCATTTTAATCTCCTGGTTCCCCATGTTGCTTTTGATTGGGGTATGGATTTTTTTTATGCGTCAAATGCAATCCGGTGGCGGACGAGGGGCGATGTCCTTTGGGAAATCCAAGGCACGGATGCTCTCGGAGCAACGAGAAAAGGTAACTTTTAACGATGTTGCTGGTATTGATGAAGCGAAAGAAGAGTTGGAAGAGGTGATTCAATTTTTAAAGAGTCCGCAAAAATTTCAACGCTTGGGTGGAAAAATACCCAAAGGTGTTCTTCTGATTGGACCTCCTGGTACGGGTAAAACGCTTTTGGCACGTGCCATTGCCGGGGAGGCCAATGTCCCTTTTTTCAATCTTTCTGGATCAGATTTTGTTGAAATGTTTGTGGGTGTTGGTGCGGCACGGGTACGGGATATGTTTGAACAGGGTCGCAAGAACGCCCCGTGTATTATTTTTATCGACGAAATTGATGCCGTTGGTCGCCACCGTGGTGCTGGCTTAGGGGGTGGACACGACGAACGTGAACAGACCCTCAATCAACTGTTGGTAGAAATGGATGGTTTTGAATCTGCGGAGGGGGTCATTTTGGTTGCGGCTACCAATCGCCCCGATGTTTTAGATCCAGCCCTGTTGCGCCCTGGTCGTTTTGACCGTCAAGTGGCGGTACCGAACCCTGACATACGCGGTCGTACTCAAATTTTACTTGTCCACATGGCCAAAGTTCCGGTTAGTGAGTCGGTTGATCCCGAAGTGATTGCCAGAGGCACTCCTGGCTTTTCTGGTGCGGATTTGGCCAATCTGGTCAACGAAGCGGCCCTGGGTGCGGCCCGCTCGGATAAAAAATTGGTGGAAATGGATGACTTTGAAATTGCGAAAGATAAAGTCATGATGGGAAAACCGCGTGTTTCTGCCATTATTTCTGAACGTGAAAAGCGCATTACGGCCTTCCATGAAGCTGGCCATGCGATTGTAGCAAGTTTGATACCGGGCACCGATCCTGTTCATAAAGTGACCATTATTCCCCGTGGTCGAGCTCTGGGACTTACCATGCAATTACCATCAGAGGACCGTCACACCTACTCCAGACAGCAATTAAATGATAATATTGCCATTCTCATGGGGGGACGGGTTGCCGAAGAGTTGGAACTGGGGGAACTGACGACAGGCTCTGGAAACGATATTAAACGGGCCACGGAAATAGCCCGCAGTATGGTCTGTGATTATGGAATGAGCGAAAAACTCGGCCCCATTACCTTTTCTGAAAAGGAAGAAGAGATTTTCTTAGGCCGTGAAATTACCCAACACAAAAATGTCTCGGAAGAGACCACACGTGTGATTGATAGTGAAATTCGCTCGGTGATAAATTCTAATTATCAACGTGCGCAGCAAATATTAACGGAACACGCCGCCACTCTCAAAGCCACAGCCAATGCCCTTTTGGAACGAGAAACATTGGATTCCAAAGAGATTCAACGTTTGATGGATGGTTTACCTTTAGATCCCTATGTTAAACCCGTGATATCCCTTAAAAAGACATCCAAGGGCAAATCTGTAAAAGTCCCAAAAAACAAAACACATAAAGATGATTTAGGCTCCGATGACGAGGAGGATGCCGAGGCTGAATCCAATACGAATCCCAAAAAGCCATTCCTCCACGAATGACGATGTTTGTTCTTCTGGAACCTCCCAGTTGTATGGGACAATCGGCCTGTGATGCCCTGTGGTCCATTCGCGTTGAAGGGATACCGAAAGAATATTCTTTCTTTTTGCCTTTTGGTATCCATCGGCAGAGCAGTCAACATCAACTGGATAGCATAAATGGTTTTCTTACTCTAAGTCAGCTAAGGGCTTGGCTGGTGCATTTAGAGTCGGAGGGATTTTTGGATTTTGTTCAAATTTTTTCTGACACTCTGGCAGCTCACCTCGCTTCTGCCCCAACGTTGACATGGCATGCTGAGAAAAAAAAATTCAACTTAAATCTATCTTATCCCCGGATTATGGGCATTATTAATGTCACGCCTGACTCTTTTTCTGATGGTGGCTGTTTTTTTCAAACCGACCAAGCTGTTGCCCATGGGTGTCGTTTAGCGGCGGAAGGTGCCGATATTTTGGATATTGGAGGGGAGTCCACCCGACCGGGGTCATTGGCGATTTCTGAACAAGAGGAGTTAGACCGGGTGATTCCGGTTATTGAACGATTGGTCCGTCAAGTTGATATTCCTATTTCAATTGATACCAGCAAGCCAGCTGTCATGATGGAGGCTTTGGCGGCTGGAGCCGCCATGATCAACGATGTCACGGCTTTACAAGCTTTTCAAAACCACCCATTAGGCATGGACGTTGCCACAAAGAGTTTAACTGACAACGAGATACCTATTATTCTTATGCACATGCGTGCGCCCCCTGCAACCATGCAGCAGGCACCTACTTACCAAAATGTTGTTTCCGAAATTTATACTTTTTTTATGCAAAAAATTAAAGATTGTGATAAACTGGGCATTGGTCGTCATCGTTTGATTATTGATCCTGGGATTGGTTTTGGAAAAACCACCCAACACAATCTAGAACTATTACGTCATCTTAAAACATTTCGAGGTTTGGGTTTGCCTATATTGCTGGGAATCTCTCGTAAACGATTTATCGGAGAATTAACTGGAATTGAGTATGCGCACCAACGGGATATTGCCAGTCACATGTTGGCGATTTTGTGTTCCATGTTTGGTGGAGCAGACCTACTACGTGTCCACGATGTTGCGGGCAGTGTGCAGGCTTTGAAGGCGGCTCATGGTTGGCTCAGACACGACAATTCTTTAGAGGTTGCCGATTAATGTCTATCAATACAATTCCCAAATTATTTGGCACGGATGGGATTCGCTGCCAAGCCAATGTTCACCCCATGACACCTGACATGGTTTTGTTATTAGGCAAGGCGGCTGGTTTGGTTTTTCGCCGAGGTAACCACCGCCATACGGTGGTTATTGGCAAAGACACCCGTTTGTCTGGTTATATGTTTGAATCGGCTTTACGCGCTGGATTCACCTCTATGGGAATTCATTGTCTTCAGGTTGGCACGATGCCCACCCCTGCGGTGGCCTTTTTGACACGTGCCTTGCGTGCGGATGCCGGGGTGATGATCTCTGCTTCTCACAACTCTTTTCACGACAATGGCATTAAATTTTTTGACCCAAACGGTAAAAAGTTACCTGACCATATTGAGCAAGAGATTGAACGGATATTATTTGCCAGCAACATGGATCAACATCTTCCAGAGCCAGCCAATTTAGGCCGCGCCACCAAAATTGAAGATGCCTCTGGACGTTATATTGAATTTTGTAAAAACACCTTTCCCCGGCATTTACGCTTGGATGGATTGCGTATTGTAATTGATTGTGCCCATGGGGCGGCTTATAAAATAGCCCCTGTCGTTTTATGGGAATTGGGAGCAGAAGTGATCACCATTGGCAACACACCCAATGGTTTAAATATCAACGATGGCTACGGCTCGTTACATCCCCATAGAATTCGAGAGAAAGTTTTAGAGGTTCGTGCAGATATTGGCTTGGCTTTAGATGGCGATGCCGACCGAATTGTCATTTGCGATGAAAAAGGTGCTATTTTGGATGGGGATCATCTTTTAGCGATGAGTGCCATGGAGATGCATCGCAACGGTACTTTACGGGGCGGTGGCGTGGTTTCCACGGTGATGTCCAACCTGGGTTTAGAACTTTTTTTACGGTCGCAAGGATTACATTTAATACGAACCTCTGTAGGTGATCGCTATGTCCTTGAACATATGGTGAACAACGCATATAATTTGGGTGGTGAACAATCGGGGCACATGATTTTTCTTGACCATGCAACCACAGGAGATGGTATTGTCTCTGCACTTAAAATATTAGAACTCATGGCTACCCACCAAAAACCCCTTTCAGAGCTCCACTCTGGATTTATTCCAACGCCGCAAATATTACTCAATGTAAAGATTGCCCCTGAAAAAAATCCTTTGGATAAAAAAGAGGTTAAAGAAGCGATTGAACAAACAAAACAAGAACTTGGAGAAAACGGACGTATTTTGGTTCGCAAATCAGGCACCGAATCTAAGGTTCGGGTGATGATAGAAGGACCGGACGCGAACAGCATCCAAATCATGGCCGAAGGGCTATGCAAAATCATACAACAGGCCTCTTTATAAATTGACTATGATTGATATTACTTTGCCTAATGGGGCAGTGAAAACATTTAATGACCCGGTCCCCGTATCCCAGGTTGCCGCTGCCATTGGTTCTCGATTGGCGCGTTCGGCATTAGCGGGCAGCGTGAATGGCAGGTTGGTGGATTTAGATTATCTCATTGAATCCTCGTCTTCTGTTGCCATTGTGACACCAGAAAGCCCAGAAGGATTAGAGATTTTACGCCACTCCACCAGCCATTTAATGGCCCATGCGGTGAAAGAACTCTTTCCACAGACCCAGGTGACCATTGGGCCTGCTGTTGAAAACGGTTTTTATTATGATTTTGATTATGAACGTCCTTTTACCCCAGAGGATCTTTTAGCGATTGAAGCGCGGATGCACGAGATTGTCAAACGCAATCTCCCTATTCATCGCCAAACCATGCGGAAATTATTTCTGATCTTCCTGGAGAGGAGGATGTTTCTTTATATACACAGGGAGAGTTCACCGATTTATGTCGTGGTCCACATGTACCCAGCACGGAGTCTCTCAAAAGTTTCAAACTGCTCCAGTTAGCTGGTGCGTACTGGCGCGGTGATGCGCGGAATCGTCAGTTACAACGCATTTATGGGACGGCATGGCCGGACAATAAATCATTGCAAGGTTATTTAACCCTTCTTGAAGAGGCGGCCAAACGGGATCATCGCAAGATTGGCCGAGACTTGGATCTCTTTTCCTTACAAGAAGAGGCGGGCGGTGGTTTGGTATTTTGGCATCCTATGGGGGCACGCATTCGGCAGGTGATTGAATCCCATTGGAAGCAGGTGCATCGCGAGGCGGGCTATGAGTTTCTTTATACGCCGCACATGGCCAATTTGGATTTATGGCGTCGTTCTGGACATTTAGATTTTTATTCGGAATCCATGTTTAAACCCATGGAGGTCGATGATCAGCCCTATCAAATTCGTCCGATGAACTGCCCGTTTCACATTTTAATTTTTAAGGACCGTCTCCGTTCCTATCGGGAGTTACCTATCCGTTGGGCAGAGTTAGGGACGGTTTATCGCTATGAGATGTCGGGTGTATTGCATGGTCTATTTCGGGTACGTGGTTTCACTCAAGACGATGCCCACATATTTTGTTCCGAAGAGCAGATTGAGAGTGAAATCTCTGGTATATTAGATCTGACGCTCAAGACATTGCAAACATTTGGTTTTTCAAAATTTGAGATCAATCTTTCTACACGTCCGAATAAATCGGTAGGTTCTGATGCCATATGGGAACGAGCCACCCAGGCTTTAAAACTGGCCATTGTAGGGCATGGATTGGATTATCGCGAAGATATCGGTGGCGGTGCCTTTTATGGCCCAAAAATTGATGTTAAAATTACCGATGCCATTGGCCGAAAATGGCAATGCTCGACCATACAATTGGATTTTAATTTACCGGAGCGGTTTGACATTTCCTATATAGGCATGGACAGTCAGCGCCATCGACCCATCATGATTCATCGCGCGCTCATGGGATCATTGGAACGCTTTTTGGGTATATTAATTGAACATTATGTTGGAAAATTTCCATTATGGCTTGCACCCAAACAAATGGTTGTGTTAACAATCACAGAAGCTCATAATGATTGGGCAGCATCGGTCACGCGGCAATTGGCTCAGCAAGGATTTCGAGTGGAGTCTGATCTGCGTAACGAAAAAATAGGTTTTAAAATTCGAGAACACACATTAAACCGAGTTCCCTATCTTCTGATCATTGGCGATCGGGAACAACAAGAGCAAAGCGTCACGCTACGTAGTCGTGACGGTCTAGATCATGGTACAATGCATTTATTGCAGGCCATTGAATATTTGCAACAGGAGATTGTCTCACGTGGCCAGACCCATCCAGACCAATGCTAGGCCCATTTACTGCAACTATAAAAACTTTATAATCGGGTCAACCACCAAAACAACCTTAATCGTGGGGAGGAAACATCATAGCTAGACCACCTTTTATCAGGGACAAAGCGGTGCCAGTTCAAACCTCTGACACCAATCGGGTAAACGAACAAATTCGAGTTCCCGAAGTCCGCCTTATCGATGAAAACGCCCAGCAAGTGGGAATTGTCCCGCGACATATCGCCTTAGCTCGGGCCCTAGAGGCTGGATTGGATTTGGTTGAAGTTGCACCAGAGGCGAAGCCTCCTGTCTGCAAAATCATGGATTTTACCAAATTCAAATACCAAAAAGCGGTACGAGAACGCTTGGCTAAGAAAAAGCAGGCCCGAATTGAAATCAAAGAGATCAAATTTCGACCTGGAACCGATGTTCACGACTATGATGTAAAGGTTCGTAACATTCAAAAATTTTTGGAAGAGGGCAACAAGGTAAAATGCACCATTCGCTTCCGTGGTCGCGAAATGGCACATCAAGATTTGGGATTGGCTCTTTTAAAGAGGGTCTCTGAATCACTTGGTCCCTTGTCAAAAGTAGAACAACAACCTAAACTATTAGGTCGACAAATGACCATGGTAGTGGTACCCAGCGGTACTGGTAAGAAAGCAAGCGAACCAGGCAGCATTAAACCCTAACGACCCTGACGAAAAAAGTAAAAACAATGCCAAAAATAAAAACACATCGAGGCGCGGCCAAACGGTTCCATGTAACCGGGTCGGGTAAAATAACACGAAATAAGGCGTATAAGCGTCATATTCTCACAAAGAAGAGTCAAAAAAGGAAGCGCAACATGCGTGGTACGTGTGATGTCTCGGCGACTAATATTGGAACAGTACGCCAAATGTTGCCCTATCTATAGAGTGCTATAGTCTCCTTTGCTTATCCCAAAGGCAACCTGAGAGGATGTGGACGACCTGACACCGAGGACACTCCCGTCCGTTAACTCATATTTACCACATGGCCATGAAAGGCCATTCACAAGGAATGTAAGAAATGCCCAGAGTAAAACGAGGTGTAACAAACCATCATCGTCACAAAAAAATTCTTGGATTGGCCAAAGGTTATACAGGCCGTAACGGATCTTGTTTTCGTATTGCCTTGCAAAAGGTGGAAAAAGGTCTGCAATACAACTACCGAGACCGCAAGGTGCGCAAGCGGGAGTTTCGGCGTCTTTGGATTGCCCGCATCAATGCCGCGACCAGACAGTATGATCTCTCCTATAGCCAATTTATACATGGTCTGAATATCATTGGCTTGGAATTAGACCGCAAAATTTTAGCGGATATGGCGGTCAATCAACCTGAAGATTTTGCAAAACTTGTCCAGACGGTCCAAGCGGCCCTCTCCTCCGCGGTTCCATCCGCTGATCAACCTTTGAGCGAATAAGAAGCCTTTCCGCATTGCTATGCAAACAAAATTAAACCAACTCCAGGTAGAGGCCTTGGCTGCCATTCAGGCGGCCATCTCTCCTGATTTACTTGATCAAGTTCGGGTCCAATTCTTTGGAAAGAAGGGGGAATTGACCCAACTATTACGTGGCTTGGGAAGTGTCCCCCCCCAGGATCGTCCCATGCTTGGCGAGTTGGCCAATCAGATCAAGTTAAAGGTCAATGAAGCTCTTTCTGAGCGTTTGTTGATACTCAAACAAGAGACACTGGAAGCCAGACTCAAAGCCGAGAGGGTGGATGTCACCCTCCCAGGCCGGCTTTCTGATATAGGGGGTGTGCATCCCATTACCAGAGCCATGAATGAAATTGCCGATATATTTCAGGGTATGGGCTTTGAAACGGCCACTGGCCCCGAAATAGAGAACGACTGGCACAATTTTGAAGCTCTCAACATTCCCCCGGACCATCCAGCCCGTCAGATGCACGACACCTTTTATTTAACACCGGGATTGGATGGTGAAAAACCTCTTTTGCGCACCCATACCTCACCGGTTCAAATTAGGGTAATGGAGACCCGCCAACCCCCTTTACGAATTATCGCCCCTGGTCGTGTCTATCGCTGTGATTCTGACCTGACCCACACCCCGATGTTTCATCAGGTAGAGGGTTTTATGGTGGATGAAGAGGTCCATTTTGGGGCATTAAAGGGTATTTTAGAGCTATTTTTAATTCGTTTTTTTGAACGCAATCTTCCCGTTCGCTTTCGTCCCTCCTTTTTTCCCTTTACCGAGCCATCGGCAGAAGTAGACATGGGATGCCTATTTTGCGCAGGCAAGGGGTGTCGCATCTGCAAAAAGAGCGGCTGGTTAGAAGTTCTCGGTTGCGGCATGATCCACCCTGCCGTTTTAGACAATGTTCACATAGATCGAGAACGCTTTAACGGTTTTGCCTTTGGCATGGGCGTGGAACGTCTGGCCATGCTCAAATATGGCATTGGCGATTTACGCACTTTTTTCGAAAACGACATCCGCTTTTTACAAAGACACCTCTCATTTGTGGCCTAGGCATCTCAACTTTTATGTATCGAAAAAATAAAAATCAAGACCTTGGAGGGCGGAGAACCGCCCCCCAATCCCCCACCCTTTTCTTTTGATACTTTAAAAAAAGAGGGGGTCTTGGGGATTCATCCCCCAGGGTTTTGATTTTTTTTCACCCCCTCCATCAAATATAATTGCAAGAATCGTTTGCAAAAAGAGCTTCTATCATTGTATCATGAACAATATGAAAAAATTTAATGTTAAAAATACAAATATCTGGAACAAACAGGATAAAATTTATCCAAAAAATGGCTATACCCTCATTGAGCTTATGGTTGTTCTTGCTATTGTGGGCATTTTAGCTGCTATTGCTGGACCTAGCTTGATGGAGATGGTGGACTCGGCGCGCTTTAAATCTGGAATGGGTAAATTTGTTCGCGATTTAAACATGACCAGAGGAGAGGCCGTTAAACGTGGTCAAAGAGTGGTGATGACGACATCATCTGGCAGCAATACTTGGCAAGAGGGATGGCGCGTCTTTGAAGATTTAAATGGTGACGATCTGCTCACTGTGGGTGAAACCATCCTGATCGAACGCGAAACCATGAATAAAATCAATATTACAAGTGCGAACAGTTTCACCAATTTTATCCGCTATCACAACTCTGGTACTGCCAATTCCAATGGCTGGTTTACGCTCCAAGGAACATCTTCTATCAACGAAGAGGTCGTTTGTGTTCTGAACACAGGACACATTAAATTTTCCAAATGCCCCTCATCCATTGACCCTTGTGAACTTTCTACGGCTTGTCCCCCATGAATCCTTCACCCAAACGCCAATCTGGATTCACCCTCATTGAAGTCCTCATTTCTCTAGTCGTCATGTCCACAGGCCTGCTGGCAGTGGGACTCATGCAGGCCAAAGGCATCGTCAGTGCCGGAGATGCCTTTCAAAGGACACAGGCCACTTGGCTTGCCTATGAAATGCTGGATCGTATGCGAGCCAATCCCAATAATTTAACGGGTTATTTAGATAAAAAAGTAGGATATAATCAAATTCCTGTAACCGATCCAGGCACCGTCACCATGGCCTCTCAGAGAACCACAAAAGATCTTTACGAATGGCAAAATAATTTAAGTGCCGTCGCTGGACGGACTGGTTTATATCAAGCCATTGGCTCCATTTCCAAAATAGCGGGTCTTTATAAAGTCCAAATTCAATGGCAGGGTGGTTCCAAACAATCTGGAGTTGAAACCCGAAAAGTCTGGGTGGAGACCGATATTTAATTTCCAACAAGGGGATAAAATGGCAAAATACCGATTACAGTGCGGTTTTACCCTGCTGGAGCTATTAATCACCCTAACACTGACCTCCTTTATGGTGATGGGAGTATTAACCCTTTTTGGCGGAGTCTCTCACACCTACTCTTTGGTGAGTACACTCTCCGAAATACAGGATAACGGTCGCTTTGCCATCAATTTTCTTTCCCAAGATTTGCGTCAGGCGGGTTTTTATGGCACACTTTCCAGCCCAACACAGGTCATCATGCCCGCTTCTTTACCCACCTATACCGACCCAGAGTGTAAAAAAGGGGATGCCAACGAACCAGATTGGGTAAAAAACATCCGTAATCCCATCTACGGTTTCGATCAAATTGACTATGATCCAGCGGTTTTCTTCCTAGATTGTATTCCAACACACAGCTCCAATTCTGACATAATGGTCCTAAAAATGACCGATTATGATCCAATAGATGTTGGCTCTATTGTGACAAATTTGGATTATCTATACAGTGACTATGTGCAAGGTACCCTTTTTCGTAAAGATGTAGATCCCGACCCAACGCTTCCGGCTGTTGGTACCTATTGGCCCCTTAAATCCATTGTTTGGTATGTTAACAACAATTCGGCGGGTGTTCCTACCCTTTATCGGTACGACTCTTCTATGGCCCAAATCTTAATAAATGCCGATCCTTCGAGCCAATGGGCGGGAGAACCTCTCGTTGAGGGAATTGAAGTGATGCAAATCAGTTACGGAGAACAATCTACAATTGGCAATTTTATCGTCGATTATAAAACCCCTGACCAATCTCCAAATTGGTCTCTCATCACAGCGATTAAAGTCGAACTGATCGTTCGCTCTATTAACGGCGATTACACCTATACAAATAAAAACACGAATATCTGTTTAGATGCCGGACGTAACTATTCGATTGGCAATTTATCTTATACCCCATCAGATACTTTTCCAGATTGTTATCGCCGCCGAACATTAACCAGCATTATTCAATTACGTAATTTTTAGGAATGAGGTGGTTATAAAAATGTATTCTAAACAAATTCCAACGATAAAAGATGCAAAAGAGGCGGGATATCTGTTAATCCTTTTTTTGGTTCTACTTTTGTTTCTCTCCATCTTAGCTCTTTCATCTATGGACACAGGAATTATGGAACAAAAAATGGCTGGAAATACCCAATTCCAAGTCAAAGCTTTTAACAATGCCGAAGCCACGCTGGTTGAAGGCGAAACCTATATTGCCGCCAATATCCTGACAACCTTTCCAACCTTCAAAACCGATAGTGGACTGACGTTTGATGGGGATTCATTCATCCTTCCTGGGAATTCCAATGTTACGGTTACACACGTCTCTAGTAGTGTTGTCGTCGAGATCACCCAACCCTATCTAGGTTCTGTTCCCGGATGTGACGCAGGTCAAACCGGATGCGTGGATTATTATCGCGTGACCTCCAAAGGGGGGCAAGGTATCGGCTCTTCAGAACAAACGGTAGAATCTATCTATGCCAATTATATTCCTTATGTCGAATAAACATCCAGCACCCGGGGGTACCTATGTTGCATCCAGCCGTTAAAAATGGCTTCACGCTCATTGAAATTTTAATTGTCGCCGCCATCGTGGCCATTCTAGCGGCCATCGCCCTGCCAAGCTATCAAACTTCGGTCCGCAATTCCCATCGCGCCGAGGCCAAGGCCTCGTTAATGAATCTTTATTTATTGGAAACCGAATATTTTCAAGACAACTACACCTTTGCAGATCTCGCTACCGTTGCGGGAAGTTCTTTTAACAATTTAGACTATTACACCATTACCCTCACACCCTCGACACCCACCACAACTTTCACAGCCACGGCCACGGCAAAAGGCGATCAAACCAAAGATACCGACTGTCTGGTCTTCTCCATTACCGACACCAGCCAAAAAACGGCGACCAGTAGTCATTGTTGGGGGGATTGATCGGTTATATTTGTTGCTCAAGTTTTTTTTGGAAATTTGTGATAAAACCTTGGGGGACGGCCCCCCACCCTTCTTTTTTAATTCTTAAAAAAAAGAAGGGGTTTAGGGGATTCATCCCCCAAGGTTTTGCCTTTGCTTTTTTGCCCGGAGGGGATCCTTGTGGCCTCTCTTTCCACGAACGCCCCCCTATTTAGGGGTTTCTGTCCAGAATTGCCATGGGTAACACAGAGCCTAATAAGGCCTGAGTAGAACCCATCAATTTTTTGGACCATTGGTCCATAAAGGTGTCTTGATTAGAAAAGTTGGTGGTTTTTGGAGTTTTGAGTCGCTCTCTGGCAATGGAGTCCACCGACCCTACCCCATCCGCCAAACCGAGTTGAACCGCTTCATCGCCCGTCCAAATAAGACCTTCAAACAACCCTTCTTGATCTATTTTCAGACGATCTCCCCGACCCTTTTTCACGGTTTCGATAAACTGTTGATGAATTTTATTGAGCAATTTTTTGGCATGTTGATTTTCTTCCTCTTTCACTGGACCAAAAGGATCGAGAAAGGCTTTATTTTTGCCGGCGGTGAGTAGACGATTTTCGATCCCTAAAAAGTCCAGAGTTTTTTGAAAACCAAAGCCACGCATAATCACGCCTATGGAACCGACCAAAGAAGAGGGATTGACAAAAATCTCTTGAGCTCCAGTGGCGATCCAATATCCACCAGAGGCACATAAATCCTCAATGGCGACAAAAAGAGGAATTTTTGGATATTTTGCACGTAAACGCTGCATTTCGTCATAAATCAAACTCGACTGCACGGGACTGCCCCCTGGGCTATTTATACGCAATACCACGCCAACGGTATCTGGATCCTTAAAAGCCTCATTCAGTCCCAAATTAATTTTTTCACCCGAAAATTCCCCTTCTGGCATGATGGCACCCAAAATATCGACGACAGCGGTGTGTTTTTTTCCAGACAATGAATCGATCTGCTTGGTAAACAAAACATCTTGATAGCTAATGGCCATCAATAGGAGGAGATATCCAGCGATAAAAAACCGAAATAAATTTTTGTGCAAGCGCGCCTTTTTTTGTTCACGAAGATTTTCGGCAAACAATTCTGCCATAGCTTTGCGTTCCAAAGCACGACTTTCATCCAATTGAGCCACCAGACGTTCCATGCATTCCATGGTTTATTCCATTCGTTAATCAAAAAAAGTTAATAATAAACAGATTTTTCATAACAATCCGTTTGAAATTTTTTTATTTTACCATTGATCCCTAAAGAGAGCCAGATGCAACTTATAATCTTCTATAGAACAAAAAAATGTTAAAATTTCAACCTCTCAATTGTGGTAAAAACGAATAGAAAGATCCTTAAGATTTAATTTTTCTGTCAAGATCGCCATCTTTTCTGCAGCTTGTTCATAGGTGCTGAAAAGTCCAGCACACAGTTGTATCCTGGAAATCCCTTGGACCATAAAGGTTTGTCGAAAGGTTGGAATACCTAAATTTTGAATTTTTTCTTCCAACTGAATGGCCAAATCCGGTTGTGAATAATAGGCGATATAAATCATGTAGCGCGCTTCATTGAGCACCAATCCCAACTGGGCTTTCTCGTTATCTGGGTCCAATTCCAAAACGGCGTTGAGCAATCGGGCGACATTCGCACCAATTTCAGGTTTAAAGTTGGCAGGATCGTTGATCGCCTGCAACTCGTGCCAAGCCTGGGAGAGCAAATGCTCAATTTTTTGACTGCGGTCTGGGGATTGCTCTTTTGTGCTGCCCATGGCAACCGGTTCAGAAACGGTGGATGCGACAACGGGTTCAACTGGTTGATAAAGGATTTCCTTTAAATTTTCATCCGATATCAATGATTGTTTTACATCTTTTTCTTCTTCCCTTTCTTCAGGAAGCAAAGAAACTTTACCTATCCAATCGTGAGTATTGATTTCGATGTAACCGGATTGTGTTTGATACCCTGGATGTGAGACCTCAAGCTGATATCGACCGGAGGGCAGACGCAAGCCAGGAGAATAGGATTGATTCATATTCATAATTTCTACACGGGCCTCTTTGGGTTCGGTCAAAACGACCAGGGCATGGTCATCCTTCTCGGCAAAAGAGGATTGATCCGCGATAGGCAGCAAAGTCAATGTTAAGGGAGGTGGCGCGTTGTTACGAATCCAAACACGTTTTTCTAAGGGTTGATACCCAGCCTTCTGCGCCTGAATCAAGTGGCTGCTTGGAACCTGAAACGACAACGAAAGGGGCGTTGTGCCTTTGGGTTCTTTGTCTACAAAAATTTGAATCTCTTCTGGGATAGAGGTGATTTGTAGTGTTCCGTTCCGCTCTAAAAGAGATTTTTCAGGGGCAGAGGAATCACGACATCCTGAAAAAGAAAAGATAGAAAACAATATGATAACAAATATAGATATCGAAACCCGCACAGGGGACTCTCCAAAAAATTGGTTAATATGTGCATCCAGTCGGTTTTTACCTTTACCAACAAAAAAGGGAGAAGCCCCCCCTACGAATCCATAGTCTAATTGGAAACAGATAAAAAAAACAGTTTTATCTGGATTGTTTCCAGTGTAGAATTAATAAATTTGGGGGTAAAGAGCCTTTTCTTCTCTTGTTCGCTTGTTCTACCTTAAATAATAAAAAGGTATTTAGCTACACGATAGATTCAGATGTATGTGACATGTTTTAAGCAGGTCAAACCATTTGACCCCCAATTTAAACCGGATATGATCCTTTTATCAATCTAAAACTTCCATTCCGTCAGGAGTGAACACGATGGGTCGACCACCCCGATTGTTTTCATCAACATTGACTTTTTTCTGGACGTTGTCCCTGTTACTTCTCTCCATTGTAACAGGATACTATGTCGCCCATATATTGGAATTGACGCTCATCCGTGATTTATTCACCCTGCCCTCTTTTTTGAGCATTCCGCTGGAATATCAAACCAAAGCTCCCATCTTACGCACCTTATTCGGAGTTATTGCGGGTTTTTTATTTTTCTTTTTGACCGCCTATCTGTTTCAGGCCATCTTAGATGCCATGCGTTTGCTCTGGGTTGGACGCTCCTTGGACAAGGCCATCCGCATGGGACGACTGGAAAATGGCGACGACTCCCCCTCAAAATGGGTTTGGAGCTACTACCCTCTCTTCACCCGACTCTGGCGCGACTTTACCGAAACCCTGCATCGACAACGCCATCCAGCGGCATTACTGGGAGAAAAACGGGTTCAATATCGTTCGACAACCCCCTCTGAAGTTTTTTTCAGCCACCAAGTATTGGTGGACATGCCGATGCGCGTGGAATTTTTTCGCCATCTCCCCGGTATTCTTACCGGAACCGGAATTGTCAGCACCTTTGCGGGTATTTTGCTGGGACTAACCGAATTTAACCCCATGGTGGCCCCAGATCAAATCACCATGCAGTTAAAAAATCTTTTCGTTGGAGTCTCCACCGCTTTTGTAGCCTCGTTTTTAGCCATTTCTACGGCAATTATTTTAACTGTCTTGGAAAAGTTGATTCTCAATTGGCGTTATACCCAAGTCACCCTCCTTCAGGGCCGACTGGACGATATGTTTATGGCTGGTGTCGAGCCAGAATATCTCGCCGAATTGGTCCGCAGCGAATCTGAAAACACGCTGCGTATGGAGACCCTCTCACTCCAACTCCTACCCCGTCTGATAGCCTATTTAGATCGCTCGGAAAAAAATGTCACGCCCACCTCTGAACCAAATCCAGAGGCGTATATAGAGACATTGACACATAAACTTTCAGAACATCAACTTTTATTGATTCAACAGTTGGATGACTCTCTCAAAAAAAATCTATCCAAACCCTTACAACTGGTCTCACAATCCTTGCGCCTTTTTGTTGAGGAACAACGACAACACAGCAACGATGCCAAAGAGCTTGAACACCAATTCACCAGTTTAAACACGGGACTCAATCAAATGACCTCCCAACTGAAGCTGGGTTTTGCTCAAATAGATCGCCATTTGCAAGGAACAAATCATCAAAACGACCAATTAAATCAGGTGATCCAACATTTAGAGACATTGTCAGACAGTCAGCATAAACTCAACCAAACCCTCACCCAACTGGTGCAGCGTGTGGAAGAATTTTCAACGCAGACGCAAACCCAACAGGCCTCCACACGCCAAGAAAATAGAGATTTTACCCAAAAGATCTCTGAACATCTTGATCGCACGCTCAATCAAAATATAACCATATCCAAAGGCGTAGAGGAATTGCGCCCCATAGTGCAAAGTGTCGAAGGTCAACTACAAGAGTTACAAGAGCAATCCAGCCGTTCTCATACGGAGCTGCGCAAACTGGTCGAAACACAAGATCAAAACCTTTTGGATGAACTCGCGGCCCGGATAGAACAGACCTCCCAACAAGAGGCGACGCTCCAAACAACTCTGGATGCCTTGCAGCAAAATTTTATAGACCAGACACTCAAACAAAATGTGGCCATCTCCAAGACCGTAGAGGAGTT